>CAIVWH010000001.1 GCA_903909605.1 uncultured Micrococcales bacterium
ACTTCAAGATGAGAATTCCATGACTTATGTCGAGAGGCTCGCAGCTAGATTACTGCGTTGATAGGCCGGATGTGGAAGTGGGGACTAAAGACCCATGGAGCTGACCGGTACTAATAAGCCAATTACTTGATAACTTTTTGCTTGCGTCCACTATGTGGTTCCCGAGGTATGGGAACCAAGACTTATCCAGATTTCGATCTTGGTATTGTCGAAGACACATAACTCAATAGTGTTTCGGCGGCCATAGCGGAGGGGAAACGCCCGGTTACATTCCGAACCCGGAAGCTAAGACCTCCAGCGCCGATGGTACTGCAATGGTGACGTTGTGGGAGAGTAGGACACCGCCGGACTTAAATTGCGAAAATGGCCACCTCATATGAGGTGGCCATTTTTGTTTAAGCCCTTTTAAGATTGACTTGGAGCGATCATGAGCGAAGAAAAGAAGAGGTTCACGCCTAAGCGTGAGGCCGGAAACCGCTCTACCCGCGACGAAGGAGAACGCCCTGCTTGGCAGCAGCGCGTCGCCGTACCTAAGGATCCAGAGCGCGCGAAGTCGCCGCTCATCCCAGATGAGATAACAGCCGAAGAGCTGCCCCTGCCTGTTCGAGTACAGCTGAAGACCCTAACCGAGGAGAATGCCGAGCGAGTAGCACGCCACCTCGCGATGGTCGGGCTTCTAATTGATCAAGACCCAGAGCTAGCTCACCTGCATGCGATGGCCGCCGTGGCTAGAGCCAGCCGAATTGGCATGGTGCACGAATTTGCAGGCGCTACAGCATACGCGATTGGTGATTTCGCTCTTTCTCTTCGCGAACTTTTGACCCATCGTCGTATTTCCGGATCCAACGAGAACATCGCCGTCATCGTCGACTGTGAGCGCGGACTCGGCCGGCCAGACAAGGCGCTTGCCGAGGGGCGGAAGGTTGATCGAAACAAGGTTTCCGCCGAGGCCCGGGTGAATCTGGCAATTGCTCTTTCGGGGGCGCGCCTGGATTTGAACGAACCGGAACTGGCTTTGGTCGAGCTGGAGATCCCTGAGTTGAACCCGGCCAAGGTCTTTGAATACTCCGCCCCACTTTTTAGCGCTTATTCTGAGTGTCTAGCTGGATTGGGTCGCGCCAAGGACTCAGAAAAGTGGGCCGAGCTTGCGGCTCGAGCTGAAAAAGCATTCGACAAGGTCGGCGATAGCCTCGAGGTTCTTGAGGAGATTGAGATTCCGGTTCGCCGTGAGCGAGTCGAGGGTGAAGAGTTCGGAGATCGACCTCGACGCTCGTTTGAGCGAACTGCGGGCGCAACAGATAGAACGCGGCGGGATGGGGATCGTCCACGGCGGGATAGTGATCGTCCACGCAGCGATGGGGATCGTCCACGCAGCGATGGGGATCGTCCGCGACGGGATGGGGATCGTCCACGCAACGATGGCGATCGCACGGGTGGAGCTCAAGCTCGCCCACGACCAGGCGGTGATGGTCCTCGCCCTGACAGGGGTGCGGCGCGTACTTTTAGAAAGAATGACGGAAATCAAAGGAGGAACGATGACCGACCAGGAAAACGCTAAGGACGAGCCTAAGAAGCGCCCATCGCTTGAGGAGATTCGCAAGTCTCGCAACACCTACGGTGCCGACGGTAACTTCGGTGGCAAAGCCGGCGGCAAGGGCAACAACAACAGTTCTGCGCAGAACAAAGGCGGCGGCCGGGGTAAGTTCGGCGGATCGCGTGGTCGTTAGGCTCTGGGGCAAATACGACACTTTGCTCGCTGACCTAGATGGCGTCATCTACGAGGGCAGCAATTCAATCTCGAGGGCGGTCGAGTCGGTTAACCAAATCCAGGATGCGGGCATCCCGGTTGGCTATGTGACGAATAACTCGTCGCGAAAGCCAGAGACTATTGTCGAACAATTGAATGGTTTCGGGCTGCACGCCAAAGCAAGTGACGTGATTGGTTCTGCGCAAACTGGGGTCGAGTTGCTTTCAACGCTTGTGCCAAAGGGGTCCAAGATTCTTGTCGTAGGAGGCGAGGGTTTGCGCGCCAGGGTGCGTGAGGCCGGATTCGAAATCGTGGCCAAAGCGGACGATAAGCCAGCTGGCGTCATCCAAGGGTTTTCACCCGACGTAGCGTGGGTCGACCTTGCAGAGGCATCTTTCGCCATTCAGCGCGGAGCCCGATGGGTGGCAACCAACTCCGACTGGACGATTCCGCGCGAAGGGGGAATCGCGCCTGGCAACGGGACTCTTGTTTCTGCTGTGCACACGGCAGTGGGGCAAATGCCTGTGGTTGCTGGCAAGCCCGAGCCTGCCATTTTTCACACTGCGCTGAGGCATTTCGAAAGTAAGAATGCGCTTTTTGTTGGCGATCGACTGGATACCGACATCTTGGGCGCTAACCGTGCTGGAATCGACTCGGTCCTTGTAATGACGGGGGTTGCGACACGAAAGGACGTGCTTGGTAGCAAGCCCGAAGAGCGCGCAACCTACATCATTGGCGATCTCAGTGAGCTGCTTTCGGAATATCGCACGCCCAAAGAAACAAAGCGAGGTTTCTCTTGCGGCGATGCGGAGGTGGAATTGCTTGGAAATCGTGTGCTGGTTACCCATGGCGACCCAAAGAGCCTAAACGCGCTAAAAGCCGCTGCGGCAACAATCTATGCTGCAGAGCAGCCGATCTATGCTCTCGAGGTTGAGCCGGCGCTCTACGAGTAGGCTTGGTGAATAATCATGGATGAATTAGTCGAACAGCTCAAGCAAGAAATCGAGCGCATAAAGCAACTACCGTTGGCGGAGCAGCCGGCTGCCTTTGGTGCGCTTCGCGACCAACTCGATTCAATTCTCAACTCTGGCAACTAATGCGCGCCGACGTTGCGCTGGTTGAGCGAGGCTTGGCAAGATCAAGAAATCACGCTTCATCTCTAATTGAGGCCCGCCGAGTTCTGGTCGGTGGCAAAGAAGTAAAGAAGTCATCCCAGCCAATTGAACCCGACGCTCTGCTCGTGGTCTTGGATGCAGTCGAATACGTATCGAGGGCCGGACACAAACTTGCCAAAGCGCTTGAGCAATTTGCGGAACTTGAAGTTCAAGGCAAATCTTGCATGGATGTGGGCGCTTCGACTGGCGGATTCACCGATGTCCTGCTTCGTTCCGGGGCCGCTTCGGTGCTGGCCATTGACGTTGGCCACGACCAAATGGTCGAGGAATTGCGAGACAACCCGCGAGTAATTTGCCTCGAGGGAGTCAACGCCCGCGAGATTACTCTCGAGTCGCTCAGCATGATGGCTCGCAGCCGTTTCGACGAACATAGCTTTGAGTTGGTAGTAGCCGACATCTCGTTCATTTCGTTGACGCTGGTTCTGCCAGCGATCACCGCGGTCGCCCCACATGCCGACCTGGTCTTGTTGATTAAGCCCCAGTTCGAGGTTGGTAAGAACTCGCTCAATGCAAACGGGATCGTTAATGACCACCGCCTTCGGGCTGGCGCCATCAAGCAGGTAGTGGCTTCGGCCTGCGAACTGGGCTTCGGGGTCAACGGGTTGACCAGGTCTGAGTTGCCTGGCACCCACGGTAACGTGGAATACCTCCTGTGGATTAGTTCCACCACCAGCCCAAATGAGTCAAAATGGATTGAGAAAATCGAGGAAATCGCAAGGGAGGCAAAGTGAGTCGAAAGATTCTTGTGGTTGCTCACACTGGGCGCCCCGATGCTGTGGCCGCGACTCTCGAAACTTGCGAACTACTAGTTTCTGGGGGGATTACCCCGGTTCTGACTGCCGATGAGTTGGCCGACATCCGTGCGCAAGCGACAACACCTGGCCATGCTGCAGCAGTTGCAGCCGCCGCAGAGCTTGGCTCTGGGGTTTCTGCCGAGGATCTCGAGCTTGTGATGGTGCTCGGCGGTGACGGCACGATTCTCCGCGCTGCAGAAATCGTGCGCGAGCAAGCCACCCCGCTAATGGGAATCAACCTTGGTCACGTCGGCTTTCTAGCCGAATCTGAACGCGAGGGGTTGCGCGAAGCCGTTCAACGTGCGGCCAGCAAGGACTATCTGGTCAAAGAGCGTCTCGCGATTGACGTCACGGTTCGCGTTGGCGATGAAGTCGTCTATCGAACATGGGCCCTAAACGAAGCAACGGTTGAAAAGAGTGCGCGAGAGCGCATGCTCGAAGTGGTTGTGGAAGTCGATTCTCGTCCGCTTTCAAGTTTTGGCTGTGACGGAGTAGTCATGGCCACTCCCACCGGTTCGACTGCCTATGCCTTCTCGGCTGGTGGGCCGGTCGTGTGGCCATCTGTGCAGGCCTTGCTCATGGTCCCACTCAGCGCACACGCACTATTTGCCCGTCCACTGGTGATCAATCCAGACTCGCTCTTGGCTGTAGAGGTTCTTCGCCGCAGCGCCGGGGCGGGAGTGCTTTGGTGCGATGGTCGCAGAAGCTATGAACTTGCACCGGGTTCGCGAGTCGAGGTAAGCCGTTCAGCAACTCCAGTTCGCTTGGCTCGATTGCACCAGGGCCCATTCACAGATCGTTTGGTCAAGAAGTTCTCACTTCCCGTAGACGGATGGCGCGGTCCAGCGCATTCATGATTCTCGAGCTATACATCCGAGACCTCGGGGTAATTCGCGAGGCGCGTTTGCCTTTTCGTGCAGGTTTCAACGTTCTAACCGGTGAAACTGGCGCTGGAAAAACCATGGTGCTCACCGCGCTTGGCCTGCTGCTAGGGGAGCGCGCCGATTCGGCGCTCATCCGTGCGGGTGCCTCGCAAACTTTGGTTGAAGGGCGAATCGAAACAAAAGACACTGTGGTGCTTGATCGGGTTGGCGATGCCGGCGGACTATTGGATGAGGGCGAACTGCTCGTAAGCCGTTCGGTTTCTGCGGACAAGTCTCGAGCCACACTCGGCGGAGTATCTGTGCCAGCCGGCGTGCTTGGTGAAATTGGAAACCGCCTGGTGGTGGTTCACGGGCAGTCCGATCAGATTCGCCTCAAATCAGCCGGTGCTCAACGCGAGGCTTTGGATGACTATGCCGGCCTGAAAGCATTGATTGCCGAATACCGTCTTTCGTTTGATGCATGGCGCAATGCCGCGCTGGCTCTCGAGCGACTTGAGCAAAACCGCTCGGCCTCGGCTGCCGAACTCGAGGCTATTCGAGTTGACTTAGAACTGATTGACGCAGTCGACCCGAAGTCGGGCGAAGATCTTGAAATTGCAGAGCTGATCAAAAGGCTTGAAAACACCGAGTCGTTGCGACTGGCCGCGGCTACTGCTCACGAGGCGTTATCAAGCGACTCAGATGCCGGTGACGTGCTTGGCCTGCTCGACCAGGCAAAGCGGGCGATTGAACATCAAGTTCGCAACGATGCCGCGCTTGAGCCAATCCTTGCTCGCCTGCAAGACGCTGCCTTTTCACTTCGCGATCTTTCCGCAGAGCTTGGCAGCTATCTGGCCACTCTTGATGGCGAAGAAAGCATGAGCATCGAGGTCGCTCACGAACGCAAGGCAAAACTAACCTCGTTGACGCGAAAGCACGGCCCAACCCTCGAAGAGGTTTTTGAATGGCAGGCAACCGCTTCGCTTAGGATGCTCGAACTCGATGACTCGGCCGAGCGAATCGATTCACTTCGCCAGCAAATCTCCACTCACCTCGCCGCCGCCCAGGCACTGGCCACCAGGTTATCCGCCGCGCGATCCGAGGCGGCGCTCTCGCTAGCTCGAGAGGTGACCGAGGAGCTGGCATCGCTGGCCATGAAAGACTCTTCGCTGGTTGTTGAAGTGACTCCGGCGGCGGAACTGGGTCCGCATGGCGCGGATCAGGTCAGCATCTTGCTTCGCAGTTATCCCGGAGCCGAACCCCGCCCAATTGGTAAAGGGGCCAGCGGTGGCGAACTTTCGCGAATTATGCTTGCCATTGAAGTGGTGCTCGCCAAGGATGCGCAGACTCCCACCTTCATATTCGACGAGGTTGATGCTGGCATAGGTGGGGCGGCCGCAATCGAGGTTGGCAAGCGCTTGGCAGCCCTCGCCACCCAGGCTCAGGTCATTGTGGTCACTCACCTGGCTCAGGTTGCAGCCTTTGGCGACAACCACCTAACCGTCAGTAAATCGACGGACGCGAATGTCACCGAATCCGATGTAGTGCGCCTCGACGGGCAAGCGCGTCTTGGTGAACTGGCTCGAATGCTCTCGGGTCTATCAGATTCATCGGCCGCCAGGGATAACGCGGCCGAGCTCATGTCGTTGGCAAAGGCGGCTCGCCAGAGCCAGTAAACTGAACTTCCATGGCAGTCGCAATGGATACCTCAAAGACCAGACATATCTTTGTCACCGGAGGTGTCGCATCTTCGCTCGGTAAGGGACTTACCGCTTCAAGCCTGGGAAACCTACTTCGAGCACGTGGCCTCAGTGTGGTCATGCAGAAACTCGACCCCTACTTGAACGTGGACCCAGGCACGATGAACCCGTTTCAACACGGCGAAGTCTTTGTGACCAATGATGGAGCCGAAACCGACCTCGACATCGGCCACTACGAGCGTTTTCTAGACATCAACCTGTCGCAGGCGGCCAACGTCACCACAGGACAGATTTACTCGACGGTGATTCAGCGTGAGCGTCGCGGTGAATATCTGGGGGAGACTGTTCAGGTAATTCCGCACATCACGGATGAAATCAAGCGACGAATGCGCCTTCAGGCCTACGGGTCACCAGCGCCTGATGTGATCATCACGGAAATCGGTGGAACGGTTGGAGACATTGAGTCACAGCCCTTCCTTGAAGCTGCTCGCCAAGTTCGTCATGAGGTTGGTCGTGACAATGTGTTTTATGTGCACGTTTCACTTGTGCCGTACCTGGGACCCTCGGGTGAACTGAAGACAAAGCCGACCCAGCACTCTGTGGCAACCCTGAGGTCGATTGGTATCCAGCCGGATGCAGTGGTTTGTCGCTCTGATCGTGAGTTGCCAAGTTCGATCAAGAACAAGATTGCACTGATGTGCGACATTGATGTCAAAGCGGTTGTAAATGCTGCGGATGCTGCCAGTATCTACGACATTCCAAAAGTCATCAACAACGAAGGTCTCGACAGCTACATCATCGACAAGCTGGGCCTTGAAGCCGGCGAGGTAGATTGGTCGCGCTGGAATCCGGTTTTGCAGGCCGTCCACGAGCCAAAGCACGATGTGAAAGTTGCACTCGTTGGCAAGTACATCGACCTTCCTGATGCTTACCTTTCCGTTACCGAAGCCATTCGCGCTGGAGGCTTTGCTCACCAGACAAAGGTGCACATCAAGTGGGTGGCGTCAGACCTCTGCGAGACCGAAGCGGGGGCCGACGCTCAGCTATCCGATGTTGATGCAATCTGCATCCCTGGTGGTTTCGGTGTTCGAGGTATCGAAGGAAAGCTCGGCGCACTCAAATATGCCCGCGAGCACAAAATTCCAACGCTCGGCCTTTGCCTAGGCCTTCAGTGCATGGTGATTGAATACGCGCGAAACGTATCAGGACTAGCGGGCGCATCGTCAACCGAGTTCGACCCCGAGGCCGCGCATCCGGTTATTGCGACCATGGCTGAGCAGGTCGATATTTTGGCTGCCGGAGACATGGGTGGAACCATGCGACTGGGTCTCTATGAGGCCAAGCTGCAACCGGGCTCAATTGTTGCCGAGGCATATGGAGCAGAGGTTTCATTCGAGCGCCACCGTCACCGTTACGAGGTGAACAACAAGTACCGCGATCAGATTGCCGCAAGCGGCTTGGTGTTCTCGGGAACTTCGCCAGATGATCATCTGGTCGAATATGTTGAACTACCTCGTCAGACGCACCCTTACTATGTTGCTACGCAGGCTCACCCTGAGTTCTTGTCGCGCCCAACCAAAGCCCACCCGCTGTTCAAGGGCTTGGTGCAGGCGGCCTTGAATCGTCAGGCGGAGGCGAAGCTCTTCGAGGCCAAGGATGCCTAAAGACGAGAATTTTCTCGTAAAAAACATCGAAAGTCACTTGGCCTTCGAGGGCAAAATCTGGGATGTGATTTCAGAAAGTTTTGACTACGGTGACCAGCGCCTAACTCGCGAATTTGTGGCGCATCCCGGCGCTGTTGCCGTGGTAGCAACAGACGATACCGGCCGCGTTTTGCTAATCAGGCAGTATCGCCATCCGGTTAGGCAAAAGCTGTGGGAATTACCGGCGGGGCTAACCGACGTGCCAGGCGAAAGCGCTGAGTCGGCCGCGAATAGAGAATTGGTTGAGGAGACCGGTTATCGCGCCGGTTCGTTGGCGCCACTGATTGACTTCTATACAACCCCCGGTGGCAACAGCGAAATGATTCGAGTGTTTCACGCCAGTGGGCTCGAGCACGTCGGTCGAATCGCCATGGACGGTGAAGAGCGCGACCTCGAAATCGAATGGTTTGACTTTGACTCTGTGGTTGCCGACGTTTTGGCTGGCAACGTGAAGAGTCCAAGCACTGTTGTTGGAATCATGGCCCTTGCCTTGCGCCGGCGGTAGCCATGCAGTCTCAGCGAGCAATTGAGCAGTACCTGCGACACCTCACGATTGAGCGCGGCATGGCCAAGAATACTGTTACCGCCTACCGTCGAGATTTAAAGCGCTACCAAGATTTTCTCTCGCAGCAAGGCGTTGATGATTTCAACGAAATATCTGAGTTGCAGGTTGCGGCCTATGCGCAATCTTTGACAACGCAAAAGGCGCTGGCCGCCACCAGTGTTGCCAGGCACCTTGCGGCAGTGCGGGGGCTGCATAAATTTCACCTATTGGAAGGCAGCAGCGACCGGGATGTAGCTGCCGGAGTCAAGCCACCGAAGTCGGCCAGGCGATTGCCAAAGGCGATAACGATTGAGCAGGTTGAGAAACTGCTGGCTGCTTCAGGCCCAGAGCCGGATCAGGTGTTGCCAGGCGAATCGATTCGACTGAGGGACCGAGCCTTGCTTGAGCTTCTCTATGCAACTGGTGGCCGAGTCTCAGAAATTATCAATTTGGACCTAGATGACCTGATTGACCCCACTTTGATCCGGCTGTTTGGCAAGGGGGCCAAGGAGCGGGTAGTGCCGGTTGGTAGTTATGCCGCCAAGGCGCTGGAGGCCTATGCGGTTAGAGTAAGGCCCGCGCTTGCCGCTCTGGGAAAAGGTACCCCCGCTTTGTTCCTGAACCAACGGGGGAGCCGGCTCAGCAGACAGAGCGCCTGGCAGATCATTGCTCAGGCGGCCCAGGCCGCTGGTCTGATCGACCACATCTCACCGCACACGCTGAGGCACTCCTTCGCAACACACCTGCTCGAGGGCGGGGCGGATGTGCGAGTGGTTCAGGAGTTGCTTGGCCACTCATCCGTGGCGACTACCCAGATTTACACTCTGGTGACTATTGACCGGCTCAGGGACGTCTACCAGCAGGCGCATCCGCGAGCCAGGGCCTGAAAATCGTTCCCCGTTTGCTCGGTAGGCTAGGGGTAACTTAATCCGGGAGGAACCAAGTGGCCAGCAAAGTCGAAGTCGACACCCGTTTTCCTACCCCAAAAAAGCTGACTACCCATGGCCCAGCTCGAATCATTGCGATGTCGAATCAAAAGGGTGGGGTCGGCAAAACCACAACCTCAGTTAACGTTGCAGCCGCGCTCGCGGGGTATGGTCGCAAGGTGCTCGCGGTGGATCTCGACCCGCAGGGAGCGCTCACGGCCCACCTCGGAGTTGACGCCAAGCCCGGAGACATCCTCACGGTCTATGAGGCCATGAAGGGCAAGGCCGAGCCAAAGGACGTGATCGTTCACACCGAGGTAAAAAACCTTGACCTCATGCCTGCAAACATTGAACTTTCGGCAGCAGAGATTGAGTTTGTCACCGAGGTAGCGCGCGAGCACATCCTTGCAAATGTCTTACGCAAGGTTTCTGATGACTATGACGTCATAATCATTGATTGCCAGCCATCGCTTGGAATTCTTACAGTCAACGCACTCACCGCCGCGCACGGGGTGCTAATTCCGATGGCAACCGATTTCTTTGCTCTTAGAGGCGTTGCGCTTTTGCTGGCAAACCTGGTCAACAAGGTGAAAGAGCGACTCAACCCGGCTTTGAAACTCGATGGCATCATCATCACGATGCACGAACGCACCAGCCACTCGCGTGAGGTGCTAGCCAGTCTCTACGACCACTTTGGCGACGAGGTTTTCAAATCTCAGGTGAACAGAACCGTGAAATTGAAATACGCGACTGCCGCCCAAAAGCCAATCACCGAATATGAACCGAATTCCGAGGCGGCAGAGTCATACCGTTCGGTCGCTCGAGAGTTGATCTTCCGTGGCTGCGCACCATAAGAATCAGGCCGCAGAGCACGAGGTTAAAGGCACCGGGTTTTCGCTGGCCATTGGCAACTTTGATGGGCCATTCGACCTGCTTCTGTCGCTGATCAACAAACATGAACTCGATATCACCGAGGTTTCCCTAAGCAGGGTCACAGGTGAATTCATCGCCTACGTTGCCACCCTGGATGGGCCAGATGAACTCGACCAGGCAAGCGAATTTTTGGTGGTTGCCGCAACGTTGCTTGACCTAAAGGTTGCAGGGCTTCTGCCCAAGGGGGAGTTGGTCGACCCGGAAGATGTGGCGCTACTCGAGGCTCGAGACCTCTTGTTCGCAAAACTTTTGCAATATCGAGCCTTCAAGCAAGTTTCCTCATGGTTCGCCTCACGCTTCGAACTTGAAGCTGGGCGAGTAGCCCGAGAGGTGCGCGTTGAAGAGCGATTCAAGGAGCAGCGCTCGGAGCTGATCTGGACAATGGCCCTCGGCGACTTCGCGAAGCTAGCCGAAGAAGTGCTCACGCCAAAGGTCATCCCAGGAATTGGAATGACTCACCTGCATGCTCCTCGCGTGAGCATCCGTGAGCAGGCTGCTGAAATCATCGGCATGCTGCGCTCTAGCGGTCGGCTGACCTTTCGGCAGATTATCTCGGCGGTTTCGGAGCGAGCCGTTGTGGTTGCTAGATTCCTTGCCGTCCTTGAGCTTTACCGCTACTCGGCAATCAACTTCGAGCAGGATTCCCCATTGGGTGAGCTGAACATCAACTGGGTTGGCGGCAAATTTGACGATGAAGAATTAGCAGAACTAGGAGCGGACTATGAGTCTTGACGAGGACTTTGAGGCAGAGGCGACCGGGCAACACTTGCCCGTGGATGGCCTGATTAGCGAAGGCGAAATCGAGCAGCTCACTTCGGCTGTAGAGGTCGAGGCGGAAACCGCTGTCATCAAATTGACCGAAGATGACCTTAGAGGCGCCGTCGAGGCAATTTTGATGGTCACTGACTCGCCAATCTCGGTTGTTGCTCTAGCGGCGGCTCTTGAGCATCCGGTCGGAGAAGTTAGAAACGCAGTCGAAAGCCTTCGACGTGACTACAACGGCGAACTCGGTGGATCGGTTCGAGGATTCGAGCTACGTGAGGTTGCAGGTGGCTGGAGAATCTATGTGCGCCATGACTTCGATTGGGCAGTGCGCCTGTTTCTAGCAAATGAGAACCCAACCAAGCTTTCACAGGCAGCCCTTGAGACACTTGCCGTAATTGCCTATCGACAGCCAATTTCGAGAGGGCAAATCGCCTCGATTCGTGCGGTAAACGTTGACTCGGTCGTAAAGACTCTGCACAGCAGAGGACTAATCACCGAGCTCTACACCGATAGCGAGACTGGCGCCATCAACTACGGCACGACTGAGCTGACTCTCGAATTGCTCGGCATAAACTCGCTCGAAGAGTTGCCACTTATCAGCCCATACCTTCCAGACAACAGCAGCAACTTCGATGGCGAGTGAAGCGGAAGAAGGCGTTCGCCTTCAAAAAGTATTAGCGGCGGCTGGTGTCGCATCACGTCGAGTGTGCGAGCAACTGATTGTCGACGGCAAAGTTGTGGTCAACGGAAAGCGCGTGACGGAACTTGGCACCCGAATCAATCCAGAGGTCGACAGGGTGAGCGTCAGCGGCACGCCAATTCAACTGGATGTGTCGCGCGTCTATTTGTTGCTGAACAAGCCGGTTGGCGTAGTCAGTTCGATGGCCGATGAAAATGGCCGCCCAGACCTAAGCCAATTTGTGGTTGGTTACGATCGGGTGTTCAACGTGGGTCGATTGGATGCTGAAACCAGTGGCCTGATCATCATGACCAACGACGGGGAGTTGGCTCATAAGCTTGCCCACCCAAAGTTTGGCGTAACTAAGACCTATGTGGCAAAGGTCGAGGGCTCAGTTGATGCAAACATCATTCACAAGTTGCTAAGCGGTTTCGAGTTGGAGGACGGCTTTATCAAGGCCGACAAGGCTAACTTGATTCAAGTTGGACAATTTGAGTCGCTGATCGAAATCGTTTTGCACTCGGGGCGTAACCGTATCGTGCGCCGCATGTTCGAGCATTTGGGACACCCGGTGTTGGGGCTGGTTCGCAAGCAGTTTGGCCCGATTCACCTTGGACCGTTGCCCTTGGGGCGGGTGCGGGAACTCAGTAAAATAGAGGTCGGCTCGCTGCTCAAAGCGGCCGAAGGCAAGGCGAGTGCTCCTCGCAGGCCCCAAACCAGCAAATCGAGAGGGCGGTAGCCATGGCACTCAGGGCTATTCGCGGCGCCATTCAGCTCGATAGCGATGAGCGCCAGCACCTGCTGAAATCTACTGCCGAGTTGATTTCGAAGATTTTGCACGTAAATAACCTCGACACAGCAGACCTCGTTTCGATCCTTTTTACCGCCACCCCTGACATCACCAGCGAGTTTCCGGCCCTTGCCGCTCGTGAGCTCGGCCTGGGCGATGTACCGCTCATGTGCTTCGTCGAAATGAACGTTAAAACAGCGATGCCGCTCGTGATTCGCGTGATGGTGAATGCTAATACCGACATCCCTCGGGCTGAGATTCAGCACGTTTACCTTCGCGGCGCCGCAGCGCTCCGATTGGACCTGGCCCAGTGACGTCAAGGATTGCCGGCAGCGTGCGCGTAGTTGGCGCGGGTCTGCTCGGAACGAGTATTGGTCTTGCCCTTACCAAACAAGGCGTCGATGTGGCTATCACAGACGCCTCGCCGGCTTCGAGCGCATTAGCGATTGACTATGGCGCCGGGCGCGCGCCTCACCCTCAAGATGAACCAACGATCGTTGTTGTATGTGTTCCTCCAGACATAACGGCACAGATTGTTTCCGCTGAGTTAGCGGCGTTCCCGAAGGCAGTTGTCACAGACGTAGCAAGCGTAAAGTCTTCAATTCTCGAATCTTTGATCAGCGCGAATGCTGACCTGACCAGGTATGTGGGGTCGCATCCAATGGCCGGACGCGAGAGAGGTGGCGCAATATCGGGTAGGGCCGACCTCTTCATCGGTCGCACCTGGGTAATTTCACCGAATCCTGACAGCACCGATGCTGCCGTTGTTGCCGTTGAGAATCTCGCCCACGCGGTAGGCGCGGCAACCGCGACCGTACCTGCGGTTGAGCATGACCGTGCCGTTGCTCTCGTCTCACACCTGCCTCAGATCGTGGCAAGCCTCACAGCCGGCCAACTGGTCGACGCCGATGCCGCAGATGTTCTGCTTGCTGGGCAGGGCATCCGAGACACCATTCGAATTGCGGCAAGCGACCCGGCACTCTGGGTGCAGATTCTGTCGGCGAACGCCGGAGACGTGGTTCAGCTGCTGAAGTCTCTCTCGCGAGATCTCGATTCGGTCATCGCAGCGCTCGAAAATGTGCAGGCGCCAGGAGCCCTTGCAACCCTTTCTAAGGCGCTGGACCGGGGGAACCAAGGAGCGTCGCGCCTGCCAGGAAAGCACGGGGCGCAGGCAACCGACTATTCAACTCTTACTGTGATGATCGACGACAAGCCGGGCGAGCTGGCGCGATTGCTCACCGAGGTTGGCGAAGTTGGGGTCAACCTGGAAGAAATCAAGCTGGAACACTCGCCTTCAAGCGCAATTGGTCTAGTAGAACTTTTCGTTGTGCCATCCATCGAGCCGCATTTGTCTGCCGAGCTAAGCAAACGCGGATGGCGGTTGGTCTGATGTCTCGCATAGTCATTGCCATTGACGGTCCGGCTGGTTCGGGCAAATCAAGTGTTGCTAAGGAGTTGGCCCGAGAATTCGGGTTTGCCTACCTGGACACAGGCGCCGCCTACCGCGCGCTTGCCTGGGTGGTTCTCAATGGGCCTGGCGATACCTTGCTAGACAGCCCGGACCTTGCTCATGAATTTAGGTACGACATTTCAACTGACCCAGACGATTTCTGGGTGAGAGTTGGCGAAGTCGATGTCACCGAATCCATTAGGACCAATTTGATCTCTGAGGCCGTATCCAGTGTTGCAAGAAATCAAAATGTGCGCCGGTTCATGAAGGAATTGACCCACCAGATTGCTGAAGATTGTAACGCCCCCGGCATTGTCATCGAGGGACGCGACATCACCACGGTCGTTTTCCCAAATGCTGATTCGCGCCTACTGCTCACCGCAGACGAGCAGGTGCGCATCGCAAGGCGAGCAAAGCAGCTCGACGCAGGTGAGGGGCACGACCTGAGTCGTTCGGTTACCAAGCGGGATGAGGCAGACTCTAAAGTGGTCGATTTTTTGACAGCCGCCGAGGGTGTTACCTTGATTGATTCAACAAACCTTGATTTCGATGCCACCGTAGAGGCTATGGAATTGCAGATTCGCAAAGACCTGGAGGAACGATGAGCAACGAATTCGACGACTTTGAATTCGAGGACGCCGATCCCGGCTTCATCGAGAAAATCAAGTCTGTAAGCGACGAAGAGGCTGCCATCCGCATGGCGGCTCTGCGCGAGGGGCTCGAGGAGTATGAACTCGCTCAGGAAGACCTCGACGCACTTGCCCTGGAGCTCGGTTTTGACAGCGAGCCGGCCTACCTGCCGGCGCTGCCCGTTCTAGCAATCGTGGGCCGTCCGAATGTGGGCAAGTCAGCGCTGGTAAATCGCATTCTCGGCCGTCGTGAGGCCGTTGTCGAAGATAAGCCTGGTGTGACCCGCGACCGAGTTTCATACAAAGCCGAATGGAATGGCCGCAAATTCACCCTTGTGGACACTGGCGGTTGGGAACCGGACGCCAAAGGGATAGACAAGGCCGTTGCGATTCAAGCCGAGATCGCCATCGAGCTTGCCGATGCCGTGCTCTTTGTAGTTGATGCCATGGTTGGCGCTACCTCGAGCGATGAGCGCGTTGTGCCATTGCTGCGCAAGAGCGGAAAGCCAGTTGTACTGGCCGCTAACAAGATTGACGATCTGAAGCAGGAGCCGGAAGCTGCCGGGCTATGGTCGCTTGGTCTCGGCGAGCCCATGCCAGTATCCGCCGTGCACGGCCGCGGCGTCGCTGACCTTCTGGATGCGGCTATGGCCGTTCTTCCAGAGGAGTCTGCCGTTGCTAAACAAGAGTTTGGTGGGCCACGTCGCGTGGCACTCATCGGTCGCCCGAATGTTGGAAAGTCTTCGCTGCTAAACAAAGCCATCGGGTCTGAGCGTGTTGTCGTCAACGAGCTAGCTGGAACCACACGCGATCCAATCGATGAGCAGGTTGAGCTTGGCGGTCGACCATGGCGCTTTATCGACACCGCGGGTATTCGCCGTCGAGTACACCTGACTGAAGGCGCCGATTTCTATGCCAGTTTGCGCACGGCTGCTGCAGTTGAGCGGGCTGAAGTTGCGGTAGTGCTTCTCGATGTCACAGTACCGATCAGTGAAGCCGATATTCGCATTGTTGACATGGCACTCGAAGCAGGTCGTGCGCTGGTGCTTGCTTTCAATAAGTGGGATGAACTTGATGATGAACGTCGCCGCTACCTTGAGCGCGAAATCGAGCAAGACCTCGATCACGTCAATTGGGCTCCGCGGGTAAACATTTCGGCGAAAACCGGGCGTCATCTAGAAAAGCTGGTTCCTGCCCTGGAAGTGGCGCTCGATGGCTGGGACACCCGTATTCCAACCGGCAAGCTGAATGCTTTTGTGCAGGAACTCACTATGGAAAACCCGCACCCGGTTCGCGGAGGCAAGCAACCTCGAATTCTTTTTGCCACCCAGGTCTCAACCAGGCCGCCAAAGTTTGTTCTTTTCACCACTGGGTTCCTTGATCCCGGGTATCGTCGTTTCATTCAGCGTCGCTTGCGCGAGACCTATGGTTTCGAAGGGTCGCCGATTGAAATTTCGATGCGAATTCGTGAAAAGCGCAAGCGATAGCATTTAGTTTTCGGGCTATAGCGCAGTTTGGTAGCGCACTTGTCTGGGGGACAAGGGGTCGTCGGTTCAAATCCGGCTAGCCCGACGAAAGGAACCGCAATGACTCTTTGGCAAGAATGGCGCACCTTGCCAAACCTGCTCAGCACGCTGCGGCTGCTGCTGGTTCCGGTTTTCTTCGCACTCATCATCGGTCATCAAGATTCGTTCGCGGTTCTGGTGATGGCGGTGGCAAGTGTCACCGACTACCTGGATGGCTATCTCGCTCGGAAGCTTAACCAAGTGACTAGGCTCGGGCAGTTGCTCGATCCGGCGGCCGACCGCCTGTACATCCTGGCTGCGCTCATCGGCTTGGTGATCGTTGGCTATGTGCCGCTTTGGTTCGCGCTGGTCTTGATTGCTCGTGACCTGCTGCTGGCTGCGACTTACCCGATGCTATCTTCGCGCGGGTTCGGCCCGCTGCCAGTTCACAGACTAGGCAAGGCTGGCACCTTTGCACTTCTCTATGCACTTCCGCTACTGCTGATTGCCCGAGCCCTCGTTTCGGTTGAATACTTCATTATTCCCCTGGCCTGGGCATTCGCCGGATGGGGAGCATTTTTGTATTGGTGGGCGGGCGCTGTCTACCTTCAGCAGCTAGCCTCTGTGGTGAAATCGCACCCTCGCAATTCCACTAGGCTTGGCATCTGAGGTTTTGGGAAAAATGCACGAAGAATTCATCGACGACGAGCAAATGGGCGATATTGGATCGACCCAGCGCTTCAACGACGACTTCCTCGCGCCTGACGAACCCGGTCTAAGCCCTGAGGGGAAGAGCGCCATCGATGCTCTTCCGTCTGGCAGCGCACTGCTTATCGTTCAGCGCGGACCAAACGAAGGATCACGGTTCCTTCTTGACCAGGATGTGACCACCGTGGGTCGTCACCCAAACGCAGACATATTCTTGGATGACGTCACCGTGTCTAGACGTCACGCTGAGTTCCGCCGCATCGGCACGAAGTTCACCATTAACGACCTTGCCTCTCTCAACGGAACCTATTTTGATGGGGTTCGAATTGACAGCGCATTGCTCGACGAAGGTGCCGAAGTGCAAATCGGCAAATACAAATTCACATTCTTCGCGTCGCGCTCGGATCTGGAGAACTAATGTCGAATCCGACTCCAATTCACAAGGCGCGCAGCGCCAAGATGCTGACCATCGGTCAGGTCATCGAAGTACTCACTCAGGATTTTCCTGATTTAACTCAGTCGAAGCTGCGCTTTCTCGAAGAGAACGGCCTAATCACGCCTCAGCGCACCGATGCTGGATATCGCATCTTCGAGGAGGGTGATGTCGATCGTCTTCGTTTGATTCTCGATTGGCAGAGCGCCAGGTTCCTACCTCTAAAAGTGATTCGCCAGTTGCTTGCAGACATCGATGCAGGAAAGTCACCGGTTTTGCCGGGAGAGCCGGCCCACGGGGCTAAGGCTGCTCGAGTCGCAAAGACTAAAAAGATCAGCCGAATTGAGCTGGTTTCGGAAACCGGCATCAGTGACGCCCTCATTGCGGAAGCCCAAGAGGTGGGTCTGCTCGGAGCAGAGCCTTTTGCGATCGGTTCCCTCGAAATTGCTCGCTCGGTTGTTCGCTTGAAAGATGGTTTTGGGCTTACTCCTCGCCACCTTCGCGGGCTTAAGACTTCGGCTGACCGCTCGATTGGCATCATTGAGGGCGTTGTCGCGCCAGTCATGGCAAAGAAGGACAGCACAAGTCGCTCGCGCGCGGCTCATTTTGCTGCCGAGATGCAGGATCACTTCTCGGTGATTCACGATGTTCTTGTGCGCCTTGCTCTAACCGCCCTCGACGAGTAGCTGTTTTCGACAGGGCCACCCGAGAATTTGGCTCGATTAGGGCGACTTATTGGCCCAAATCTTTACTTTGCGACACGCCGAAGGTAAAAATTAACAGCGGATAAACCCCCGCAGCAGACACAATTGCTCTATCAAGTTAAACCTATAGTTGAACGTTAAGGAGGTCGCGTGTACACCAGTGATGACGCAACCAACCCGGACGACAACTTCGAGGCAGACACCCTTTTCAAAGACCCAAACGCCGTGGTTGATCCGCGGGTTGGCTTTAGGGGCACCGCAGCAGCTAAGGCTGCAGACATTTCTTATCGCCAGCTCGACTATTGGGACCGCACCGGCCTAGTTCAGCCAAGCGTTCGAGGGGCAACCGGTTCGGGTTCTCAACGACTTTATGCTTTCCGCGATATCCTGGTTTTGAAACTGGTCAAAAGGCTTCTCGAGGCTGGTATTTCACTTCAGCAAATTCGTGTCGCTGTCGAGCAGCTGCGTCGTGAGGGAATCAACGACCTGGCGCGCATTACCTTGATGTCGGACGGCGCGCGCGTCTACATGTGCACCACCGAAGATGAGGTCATCGACCTTCTTGGCCGTGGGCAGGGCGTGTTTGGCATAGCCGTTGGGCGAGTGCTGCGCGAAGTTGAAGCCGAGCTCGTGCACCTGCAGGCAACTCGCATTGATGAGATTGATGAACTTTCGGCTCGACGAGCTAAGCGCACGGCGGTCTAGAGCTGCGCTATTTTTAGCGGCTAGTTTTCGCGTGGTCCAGGAGTTTGATCTCCTGGATTTTCTATTTCGAGCTTAAAGCTCCAGCCACCGGTGTCAGCTCTCGGCTCGTCGATTTGCGGTTCATCAAGAATCGGCTGCTCTTCGATAACCACCTCGTGGGCGACTTCTTGTTCGACGGACTGGCTGTCGGAAAGAAGGGGCTGCTGGAGTGACGCGGTTTCCAAAACTGGTTCGCCAAGAATCTCGAAGGCGGTTTCAATCGTCACCTTTTCGGGGC
This sequence comes from uncultured Micrococcales bacterium, assembly GCA_903909605.1. GTDB lineage: Bacteria > Actinomycetota > Actinomycetes > Actinomycetales > Microbacteriaceae > Rhodoluna. The sequence goes on from CAIVWH010000001.1 coordinate 19,031, forward strand.
CTTTCTTTCCGCGGCGAAGGCGTTTGAACATCGAACGCTTCTCAGGTTTTGCATCGGTGCGGGTCTCGGCAGGGCTCTGCTTGAAGGATTCCTGAACCCGCTGCAGCAAGCCGGTGAAAAAGCTTGCGACTTCTGCTGCGCCTTCGCCAGGCCAGGTGTGGATCGGGCGGGCTGCTCCCTGAGTTTGCTGCAGGTGCGAACGCTCCTCAAGGTATTGCGGTAACACCAGCTCGCCAAACATGGTCTTGAGCTCATCGATTCGGAAGTCTTGCTCTTTTGAGGCTGGGCGATACCGGTTGACGACGAAGCCCAACAACTGGACTCGCTTTGTGATTGCCACCCTGATTTCCTCAAGAGCCCGTTGTGCGCGCTCGGCAGCGACCACCGAAAAGATGCCCGGCTCTGTGACCAGGAGAACGCGATCGCTGGCTACCCAGGCTGTGCGAGTCAGGGCATTGATTGACGGAGGGGTGTCGATGATGACCAGGTCGTAGTCCTTTTCGACGCGGTGCAGGGCCTCTTCGAGCATCCAAGTTTGGCGGACGGTTGGGTGCGGGGTGTCGTAGTGAACCGACTTAGGGCTGCCAGGCAGCACGTCGACGAAACCACCTGTGGATTTACCCCAGGCAGAAGATACGATTGCTTTTGACACAACGGAGTGTTTCGGGTCTTTCAAGACAGAAGCAACGTTGATATCGAATGGCCCGACGGCGCCTAAACCTGTGGTTGCGTCGCATTGCGGGTCGAGGTCAATCACCAAAGTTCTAAGTCCTGCGGCGAACGCAGCTGACGCCAATCCCAGGGCAATCGTGGTCTTGCCAACGCCTCCCTTTAGGGAGCTGACGCTTAGAACATGCACGTGAATAGGCTACCTTTTTATCTCAAGGGTCACTAACCCGCCGTGGCCCGGTGTTCGCTTTACCGACCGAGGATACCGATGTTCAAGAAGATTCTGGTGGCAAACCGAGGCGAAATCGCCGTTCGCGCCTTCCGCGCTGCCTATGAACTCGGGGCAAAGACCGTAGCGGTTTTCCCATACGAAGACCGTAATTCCACCCACCGACTAAAAGCCGATGAGGCCTATCAAATTGGGCAGGTTGGGCACCCGGTTAGGGCCTACCTGGATGTTGCTGAAATTATTCGAGTGGCAAAAGAAGCCGGCGCAGACGCGATTTACCCCGGCTATGGCTTTCTTAGTGAAAACCCAGATCTAGCCAGCGCCGCTCGAGAAGCGGGTATCGCCTTCATCGGGCCAAGCGCAGACGTGCTTGAAATGGCCGGCAATAAGGTAACCGCCAAGGATGCGGCCATCCGAGCCGGCGTGCCAGTTCTAGCCTCGACCCCATCCTCGGCGAATGTCGACGAACTGTTGGACCAGGCAGATGCGATCGGTTTCCCAATCTTTGTGAAGGCGGTTGCCGGTGGCGGCGGTCGAGGCATGCGCAGGGTTGCCGCCAAGGAAGATCTTCGCGCTGCGCTGGTTGAGGCATCCCGCGAAGCCGAGAGCGCATTTGGCGATGCACGCGTTTTTCTTGAACAGGCCGTGATTCGACCTCGGCACATTGAGGTTCAGATCCTCGCCGACAACTCGGGTAATGTCGTGCACCTTTTTGAGCGTGACTGCTCCATTCAGCGCCGAAACCAGAAGGTTGTCGAGATCGCTCCGGCACCGCTGATTGACGAAGAACTGCGGCAGGCGCTGTACCGGGATGCCATCGCCTTCGCGTCTGCCATTGGCTACCAGAATGCTGGAACCGTCGAGTTCCTCATCGACACTGTCGGCGCCAATGCGGGCAAGCACGTCTTCATTGAAATGAACCCCCGCATCCAGGTAGAGCACACCGTCACCGAGGAAATTACCGACATCGACCTGGTGCAGAGCCAGATACGCATTGCGGCAGGCGAGACCCTCGCGGAGCTTGGCCTGAACCAGCAAGACATTCAGCGCCACGGCTTCGCGATCCAGTGCCGGATCACTACAGAGGACCCGGCAGCCGGTTTCAGGCCAGACACCGGCAAGATCACCACCTACCGTTCACCTGGCGGTGCCGGTATCCGTCTCGATGGCGGAACCGTATCCACCGGCGCCGAGGTAAGCCCACACTTCGATTCGATGCTCGTGAAGCTCGTTGCCCGCGGTCGTGACTTCAAGTCGGCAGTGACCAGGGCTCAGCGCGCGCTCGCGGAGTTCCGCATCCGCGGGGTTTCGACCAACATTTCTTTTTTGCAGGCGGTGCTTGCAGACCCAATCTTCCAATCCGGAGATCTGAGCACCTCGTTCATCGACGAGCGGCCGCAGCTTTTCACCTCGGCGCCTAGCCTCGACCGCGGCACCAAGATTCTCACCTGGTTGGCCGACGTCACGGTGAACCAGCCGAATGGTCCGCGGGGGCACCACGTCTCGCCAAAGGAGCTGCTGCCAAAGCTTGACCTGAGTACTCCGGTGGCTGCGGGTTCTCGGCAGAAATTGCTAGAACTTGGCCCCGCGGGCTTTGCTCAGGCGCTGCGCAATCAAACAGCAGTCGGAGTCACCGACACCACCTTCCGCGATGCGCACCAGTCGCTGCTTGCAACGCGCATCCGTGGTCGCGACCTGGTAGAGATTGCGCCATACGTTTCTCGCCTGACTCCGCAGTTGTTCTCGGTCGAAGCCTGGGGCGGCGCAACCTACGACGTTGCACTGCGGTTCTTGGGTGAAGATCCTTGGGAGCGACTTGAGGCACTGCGCACTGCCATGCCAAACGTCGCGATTCAGATGTTGCTGCGCGGTCGCAACACCGTTGGTTACACGCCGTATCCGACTGAGGTAACCGAAGCGTTTGTGAAAGAGGCTGCTGCAACCGGTGTCGATATTTTTCGAATCTTTGATGCGCTGAATGATGTAGATCAAATGCGCCCCGCCATCGATGCCGTGCTCGCAACGGGTACGGCGGTGGCAGAGGTGGCCCTTTGCTACACAGCAGACCTGCTCGACCCAAATGAAAAGCTCTACACGCTCGACTACTACCTCGGGCTTGCAGAGGAGATTGTCTCCTCGGGGGCGCACATCATCGGCATCAAGGACATGGCCGGCCTTCTTCGTCCAGCAGCCGCTGCAAAGCTGGTGAGTGCGCTCAGGCAGCGCTTTGACGTTCCGGTTCACCTGCACACCCATGACACCGCCGGCGGTCAGCTGGCAACGCTGATGGCCGCAATTGAGGCCGGAGTGGACGTCGTAGACGTAGCAGCAGCACCGATGGCTGGCACCACATCACAGCCATCGGCATCGGCGCTGGTTGCGGCACTCGCACACACCCCGCGTGACAGCGGCATCAGCCTCGACGATGTCTGCGCTCTTGAGCCATACTGGGCTGCCGTTCGCAGCGTCTACTCGCCATTCGAATCGGGGCTTCCAGGCCCAACCGGTCGCGTCTATAAGCATGAAATTCCAGGTGGTCAGCTTTCCAACCTGCGTCAGCAGGCAATTGCTCTGGGCCTTGGCGATCACTTTGAAAAAGTGGAAGACATGTATGCGGCGGCCAACGAGATCTTGGGTCGACCAACAAAGGTCACGCCTTCATCCAAGGTGGTTGGCGACCTTGCATTGCACCTGGTTGCAGTGGGAGCGGACCCAAAGGACTTCGCCGAGAACCCGCAGAACTACGACGTGCCTGACTCGGTGGTCGGCTTCATGGCTGGTGAATTGGGTGATTTGCCTGGTGGCTGGCCCGAGCCGTTCCGCACCAAGGTGTTGCAGGGTAAGCACCCCAAGTTCGGCATCACTGAAATCACAGAGCTCGACTCGAAGGCGCTGGTTGCGGCGGATGCCAAGACTCGTCGCTCAACCCTAAATCGTCTGCTGTTTGCCGGGCCGACCAAGGACTTCGAAAATTTCCGCGAGCAGTATGGCCGCCTCGACCAGATTGACACGGTTGATTATCTCTATGGCCTCGAGCCTGGCAAAGAGCACGTGGTCGAAATAGCTCGAGGGGTTCAGCTCTATGTCGGGTTTGAGGCAATCGGGTCGCCAGATGCCAAGGGATTTAGAACCGTGATGGCAACGCTCAATGGTCAACTGCGTCCGATCAACATCCGTGATCGAAAGATTGCCTCGGATGTGGTGAGTGCCGAAAAGGCGGATGCCGCAAACCTCGGTCAAGTTGCTGCACCTTTCGCGGGTGTGGTGACGCTTCAAATTGTTGAGGGCACACACGTCGAAGTCGGTCAGCCGGTTGCCACTATTGAGGCCATGAAGATGGAAGCAACGATTACGGCGAGTATTGCCGGGGTAGTGCGGCGCTTGGCAATCGGCAAGACCCAGTCGGTCGACGCTGGTGACCTAATCCTTGTCGTAGAGCCTGAGTAGCCTGACACCGTATAGCCCTTCTGGGGCTAAACTTGGCTAGTTCGCTTTAGCGAATGCATTTACTAGGAGTTAATCAGTGGCGATTTGGGACAAAGATCCAGAGGGCGAAGACATTTTCGCTCCACGTCCGGCGCAACCAGATGCTGACGTTCAGAATCAATCGCTTGCCGAACTTGCTGTCGACTCGGGCATCATCGACATTTCTCCAAGCACTCAGTCAATCGAAATTGTGACTGATACCGTGACCAACAAAATTGTCTCGCCGACCACCGAGGTGGCCGACCAGAACCAAACCCGCCGCTCGAACTATTCGCGACGCGACTCGCTGCGCGGTGAGTCTTTCGATCAGCCTGAACCGGCAGCGATGTTGACCGCAGATCGACTGATCGATACTTCATCCCGTTTCAGGCCTGCGCCTGAGGGCGGGCTGCGCAAATTTGTCTACTACCTAAGTCTCAAATCGATCAACCTTGGCGACTCGCTGAAGGTTCGTGAGCGCAAGGCGCTTGACCTACGAATCTCTTCATCAATCGGAGCCGGCTCACGCTTCGTGCCTGTGCTCACTCGCAAAGGCGGGGTTGGTAAAACCACCGTCACCACGCTGCTCGGCATGGCCCTAGCCCTCACTCGCGAAGACCGCGTCATCGCGATTGACGCCAACCCTGACCGCGGGACCCTCGCCGAGCGCATCTCTAAGTCCACTCGCTTTACCGTGCGCGATGTGGTCAATCGCGCAGCGGCCATTGACGGTTTCAGCGATTTTTCGACCATGGTTTCGCGAGATGTCACACGCCTGGACGTTCTTGCCTCCGACTCCGATCCAATGCTCTCTGAAGCGTTCAACGAGGGCGATTACAACGTGGTTGCCGACATGGCAGCTCGCTATTACTCGATTGTCTTGACCGACTGCGGAACGGGCATCGTTCACTCTGTGATGCGCCCGACCCTGCAGCGCGCAAATACTTTGGTGATTGTTTCCGGTGGTTCGGTTGATGAGGCTCGTTTGGCTTCGGAGACGCTGACTTGGCTCGAGGCGAACGGCTATGGCGACTTGGTTCGCAATGCGGTTGTCGCACTCAACACTGCAACCCAGGCAACCGAACTGGTGAAACTCGATGAGATTGAGCAACACTTCAAGACTCGCGTTCGCGCAGTAGTTCGAATTCCTTATGACCGCGCCTTGGCTGCCGGTTCGGTAATCAAGTTCAACGAGCTGAAGCCAGGCACTCGCCAGGCTGCTCGAGAACTGGCCGCACTGGTTGTTGACGGACTGGCGAACCCGCGCAGTTAAATGGCGGTGCGCGACATTCGCCGGTTCGGCGATCCTGTGCTCAAAACAATCTGCACGAGCATCCGTGCTTTTGATTCGGCAACCGCTGCGCTGGTCACCGACCTGATTGACACCACGAAGCTGCCCGGGCGAGCTGGGGTTGCCGCACCACAAATTGGCGTAGACCTTCGAGCTTTCAGCTACAACGTGGATGGGGTAGTCGGCTATGTGTTGAATCCAACCCTGGTTGAAACCTCAGGCGAGCGACTATTGCTAGACGAGGGCTGCCTTTCGGTTCCGGGTTTGTGGCACAAAACCCCGCGCTATGACTTTGCCAGAGTTACCGGTTTCGACAAAGAAGGGAAGCCCATTGAAATCGCCGGTCGCGGACTGCTAGCCCAGGCACTGCAGCACGAATGCGATCACTTGGATGGCCTGCTTTATTTGGACAGGCTAGAACCCGACGAGCGACGCGAGGCTATGAAGCAACTGCGTGCTCAGGATTGGTTTCTAAACCACTAGTCGGTTGGCTTAGGGCCGCTGTAAAGCTTTTCGATTTGGCTCGCGAAATCTTTCATCACGACATTTCGCTTTATTTTCAAACTTGGTGTCAAATGACCGCTGGCTTCGCTGAGTTCACTGTCGATAATCTCGAAAGAGCGAATTGACTCTGCTCGAGAAACCAGTTGATTCACCTCGTCGATGGCATTTTGCACCGCCGTTTTTACAAGGTCGGTCTTCGCCGCTTCGGCTACGCTCAGGCTCGCATCGCCACCGTGGTTAGCCAGCCAGATGGGCAGCATCTCGGCATCAAGCGAGATCAACGCAGCAACAAATGGTTTCTGATCACCAATCACCACGGCTTGCCCAATCAGGGGATGCGCGCGTAGCGGGTCTTCCATGACTGCTGGCGCAACATTTTTGCCGGCCGCGGTAATTATCAGTTCCTTCTTGCGACCCGTGATGCTCAGGAAGCCTTCCGAGTCGAGAGAGCCGATGTCGCCGGTAGAGAACCAGCCATCGTGAAGTACTTCGGCAGATGCGGCGTCGTTGCGCCAGTAGCCGCGCAGGATGTGGTGCCCCTTGGCCAGAATTTCGCCATCGTCTGCGATGCGAATTGAGGTGCCTGGTAGGGGAAGCCCTACTTTTCCAATTCGCGCGCTCTGCGGCCGCGAGATAGTTGCCGGGGCGGTGGTTTCGGTGAGGCCGTAGCCCTCGAGAACAATCACGCCAACGGCCCTAAAGAAGTGCCCCAAGCGAGGGCCCAGTGGTGCGCCACCCGAGATGGCGTACTGCAGACGACCTCCCATGGCCTTGCGAATCTTGGAGTAGACGAGTTTGTCGAAGACGAAGTGTTTGAGCGACAGGCCAAATGGGATGTGGCCCTTCTCTTTGGCCTCGGACCAGGCAATTGCGCTCTTGGCTGCTGCCCTGAAGATCTCGCCCTTGCCTCCGCTTTCGGCCTTTTGCTCCGCGGAGTTGTAGACCTTCTCGAAGACGCGCGGCACGGCAAGCAAAAACTCTGGCTTCGCCGACTCTAGGGTTGCACCTACAAGTCGGGCGTCTGGTTCGTGTGTGACTCGAATGCCGCCGTGGACACACAGCACTTCGACGAATCGCGCGAAGACGTGAGCAAGCGGCAGGAACAGAACAGTGCCGCGACCCTCGACAATCACGTCGCTCAGGTCGAGAGTGGCATTTTTCGAGAGCTCGACAAAGCCGCGGTGGGTAAGTTCGCAACCCTTTGGCTTACCGGTTGTGCCAGATGTGTAGATGATGGTTGCGAGGTCTGCGAGTGAGGCCAGGGTTCGGCGCTTCTCGAGTTGGGCATCCGTGATTTCTTTGCCGCGAATCTTTAGGTCTTTTAGGGTCAACTCGTCTAGACGCAGCACCTGAGTGGTCAGCGGCACGCTGTGCTTGATCTCTTCGAATCGCTGCAGATGTTCATCCGCCTCGTAGAACAATGCGACCGAGTCGCTGTTCGAGAGGATCCACTCGAGCTGAGACGCGGATGACGTTTCGTATACCGGAACCGAGACTCCGCCTGCAAACCAGATGGCAAAGTCGAGCAAACTCCACTCGTATCTGGTGTGGCTCATGATTGCCACGGCCTGGCTGCTTTGAATGCCGATCGAGATTAGGCCCTTAGCGACCGCGCGCACTTCGGCGAGGAACTCCTCGGCCGTGATGGTCTTGAAGCCCGAGCCATCCTTGCTGGCAAAAAGCGGCAGGGTTGGAGTTTTAGCTGCTCGGGCAAGCAGCAGGTCTGTGATGTTGGACTGCTCGTCGGAAACGACAAGGGGAGGCAGCGAAATCTCTTGCACCGGGGCCTCCTTGCTGGCTTTCGACAACTCTACTGGGTGGGGCGCTGGGCTAAACTTGCCGGAGCGAAAGGTCGGATATGCACGCAATCGGTATCGACATCGGTGGCACCAAGATCGCTGGGGCGCTGGTTGACGAAGAAGGCAACATCGTCCGTGAGTCGCGCGTTCCTACCCCCGCGGGCAGTGCCGACGCCGTGGTTGATGCCGTAGTCAGTCTTATTCAAGAGCTGAGCAGCGAGCACAAGGTTCTTGGGGCTGGGGTGGCAATCGCCGGATTCATCGACTCGCTGCAGTCTGAGGTGCTTTATGCACCAAACCTAAGTTTCAGAAACGAGCCCTTCAAGGCAAAACTTGAAGCAAAACTCGACATTCCGGTGCTGCTCGAAAACGATGCAAATGCGGCTGGCTGGGCCGAATATCGCTACGGCGCCGGCCGTGGCTTCAAGCACATGGTGATGTTGACCATCGGCACGGGTGTCGGCGGTGCGGTAATTACCAATTCACGGATGCTGCGCGGCGGTTTCGGTATTGCTGGCGAGCTGGGACACATCCGAGTTGTGCCTGAGGGGCGACTCTGCGGTTGTGGCGCTCGAGGCTGCATCGAGCAGTATGGATCGGGTACGGCCCTGCTTCGCTCGGCAATTGAGTTGGCCGACTCGAGTGATGCTGGGGGCGAGCGGTTGCGGGAACTTCGCAAGCAAGCCGGTGAGCTCAAGGGCGAGCAGGTCTATCAGGCAATCACCGAAGGCGATCACGGGGCGCTTGGGCTGCTTCGTGAGCTGGGTTCTTGGCTTGGTCAGACGATTGCGACCCTATCCGCAGTGCTTGACCCTGAAGTGGTTGTGATTGGCGGTGGGGTCAGCGCGGCCGGAGCGCTCTTGATTGACCCAATTCGCGAGGCTTTCCAGGCCAACATGCCGGCTCACGGTTTTCGCCCTGAATTACAGGTGCGAGTTGCTGAGTTCGTGAACGATGCCGGGGTTGTGGGGGCCGCAGACCTAGTGCGCTTGGCATGGTCGCAAAGATAAACTAGACCTTCAGGCATTTTCGGCTCGGAGGCTTTGTGGCTTACTTCATTCTGAAGAACCTCATTCTCGGGCCATTACTGCGCCTAATTTTCCGCCCGTGGGTTCGCGGCATGGAGAACATCCCGTCGTCTGGTGCCGTGATTCTGGCCTCGAACCACTTGTCGTTCTCAGACTCAATCTTCTTGCCGCTTCAGTCGCGTCGTCCGGTGGTTTTTCTCGCTAAGAGCGAATACTTCACCGGCAAGGGCCTCAAAGGTGCGCTGGTTCGTTGGTTCTTCAAGTCAACGGGGCAGCTGCCAATCGACCGCTCTGGCGGTAAGGCATCCGAGGCTTCTTTGAACACCGGGCTCGGGGTTCTCAGTCAGGGCCTAGTGCTCGGCATCTACCCGGAGGGCACCCGCTCACCAGACGGAAAGCTTTACCGGGGCCGCACCGGAATCGCGCGAATGGCTCTCGAGTCAAAGGTTCCTGTTGTGCCCGTTGCCATGATCGACACCGAAAAGGTTCAGCCAATCGGCAAGCGCCTGCCGCGCATCCGGCGCATTGGAATCGTGGTTGGGAAGCCACTGGACTTTTCGCGTTTCGATGGCATGGAGGGTGACCGAATTGTGCTTCGCGCAGTTACAGACGAAATCATGTATGAACTTCGCAAACTAAGCGGACAGGAATACGTCGATGCGTATGCCTCTTCGGTCAAGGAAAAACGCGCAGCTGCTGCTCGCGGTTAGGAAAACAAATGGTTGAAAAAGTTGTTGCAGTGGATCCGGCTGTTCTTGCTGGACTCGACAACTATGTCAACCTGCCAAAGGTGCAGCAGCCAGCGTGGTCGAACGAAACCGCGGTTGCCGAGGTTCGCGATGAGTTGGCAAAGCTTCCTCCTTTGGTGTTTGCCGGTGAGGTCGACATTCTGCGCTCGCGATTGGCCGCGGCCGCATCCGGTAAGGCTTTCTTGCTGCAGGGAGGCGACTGTGCTGAGACCTTCGCCGACGCAACGGCTGACCGAATTCGCAATCGCGTAAAAACCATTCTTCAGATGGCCTTGGTGCTTACCTATGGAGCCTCAATGCCGATCATCAAGATGGGGCGCATGGCGGGTCAGTTTGCCAAGCCTCGATCGAGCGACACCGAGACTCGCGATGGCGTTACGCTTCCGGCCTACCGCGGCGACATCATCAATGGCTATGACTTCACCGCTGAGTCGCGCAACCCCGACCCGCGCCGAATCTTGCAGGCCTACCACACCTCGGCCTCGACCTTGAATTTGATTCGCGCATTCACCACCGGCGGATTCGCCGATTTGCGTTCGGTGCACGAGTGGAACAAGGGATTCGCTGACAACCCAGCAAACGAGCGCTATTTGGCTATGGCCTCCGAAATTGACCGAGCCATCAAGTTCATGGCCGCCTGTGGCGCGGACTTCGAGCAGCTTCGCACGACAGAGTTCTACACGTCTCACGAGGGTTTGCTATTTGACTACGAGCGTCCACTGACTCGAATCGATTCGCGAACCGGCACTCCTTATGTGACCAGCGGTCACTTCATCTGGATTGGCGAGCGTACCCGTCAGCTCGACCACGCTCACGTCGATTATCTGTCTCGGGTTCGCAACCCAATCGGCGTCAAGCTCGGCCCAACCACGCAGGTCGAAGACGTTCTCAACCTCATCGAGAAGCTAGACCCTAATCGCGAGCCAGGCCGTCTTACCTTCATCACCCGCATGGGTGCTGGCAAGATTCGTGAAGAGTTGCCAAAGCTTGTCGAGGCCGTTCGTGACTCGGATGCCAATCCACTTTGGATCACCGACCCAATGCACGGAAATGGAATCACTACCAAGAACGGTTACAAGTCTCGCCGCTTCGACGACGTCATGGATGAGGTGCGTGGCTTCTTTGAGGTGCATCGAGCGCTTGGAACCTTCCCGGGCGGAATCCACATCGAACTAACCGGCGACGACGTTGCCGAGTGTCTTGGCGGTTCAGAAATGATCGACGAGGCTTCTCTGGAAGATCGTTACGAGTCTCTATGCGACCCTCGCCTGAACCACATGCAGTCGCTCGAGCTGGCCTTTCTGGTTGCTGAGTCGCTGCGCAATCGCTAAGCGCTGCTTAGCGGTTTTACCTCGCGGGCGCTCGAGTTAACGGGAGATGATTGTGACGCTGTCGCCGATTCGCAGTTTGGTTCCGATTGGCCTTGAGGTCTTTTTGACTTTTGCGATGCCCCAGTTGCTGGTGAGTTGGTTTGTGTCGACTACGACACTCAGGCCAAGCGATTTCAAGTAACTCTGCGCCGCCGCGATAGTTTGCCCAATCACGTTAGGCATGATCACAACGTCCGTGCCCTTTGAGATGAGCAGCTGCACCTGGCCGGATTTGCCAATCGGGTCACTCAGCGGAACCAGTGAAATCACGTTGCCCTTGGCAACGGTGTCGCTGTATTGCTCGGTGGTCGACTTAACCCTCAGCCCAGCGACCTGCAAAACAGAAGTTGCAGTGGCCTGAGTCATGCCGCCAACCACCGGGATGGGGCCGAGCGAAATCTCGAGGTCAATCTTTGACCCGTCGGCAATTGGGCTTCCGTCGCTTCCGTTGTATGCATAAACAGAGCCAATTGGTGCGCTGTTGAACCAAGAGTTCAACTGACCCACGCTAAAACCCTGCTGCAAAATGATTGCCGTGGCTTCAACAAGGGATTTGCCGTCGAGGTTAGGTGCGCTGACCAGTTTTGGACCGGTGGAAACGTGTACGGTCACCTTGCCGCCAAAGACCAGAGTGCCACCCGGCGGGTCGGTTGAAATCACCGAATCGGCAGGCACCGACTTTGATGACTCGTGTACCTCGACCACTTTCACCCCCGCCGAGTTGAGGATGGTCAGTGCCGAGTTGATGCTCTGGCCGGTCACATTTGGCAAGAAGGCAAAGGTGCCTGGCCCGACACTGAAGTACCAGCCTGCGGCCAGCCCGAGTAGCACGGTGACAACCGAAGCAATCAAAATCTTTAGCGCTCGGTATCTGCCGCCCACAGTTATCTCGCTGTCGACTTCATAGTTGATCGACTTTTGGTCAAGCACCACGGTGGCGTTCGCTCCGGAGGCAGCAAAGTTCAACTGTTCGGTTGAGTTGGAGTCTGCAAGGCGAACCGTCGAGCTTGCATCCGTGCCCGTCGATGGCAGGCGAGTGGTGGCATTGCTCCGTGCGGCCGCACTCCGCAAGTTGATTGTGTTTCGCAAAATCTCGGTGAGTTCGCCAGTGTTGCCGCGCTGAAGATCCTTTCGGGCCCGAGATACGACCGCGTGGAATTCGACTGCATCGCTTGGACGGTCATCCGGATGTTTTGCCGTTGCCCACAGCACCAGTTCATCGAGCAGCTCTGGGATGCTCGGCAGCAGAGTAGAAGGTGCCGGGACATTGCTGTTTGCGTGCTGCATCGCTACCTGCACTGCCTGCTCCCCGGTAAAAGGCTGACTGCCGGTTAGCAGCTCAAACAGCATGATTCCGCTTGCGTAGATGTCGCTTCGCGCATCGGCAATACCGCGTGAAACAAGTTCGGGAGACAGGTAGGCAACGGTTCCGACCACGCCGCCGGTCTGTGTCTGCGCGGCGATTGGCCTAGCCAAACCAAAATCGCTGAGTTTGATTTTGCCGTCGTTGGCAAGCAAGACGTTTTCCGGCTTAATGTCGCGATGCAGGATGCCAGCTCCGTGCGCCGCAGCGAGTCCAGCCATCACAGGTTCGAAGATCTCGAGGGCGCGTTCGGCGCTCAACTGTTTGAAATCATTGAGCGCCTGACGAAGTGTGATTCCCGACACAAATTCCATCACCAGATAAACAATCTCGCCGTCGACCGCCTGGTCGAAAACATTGACCAGATTCGGGTGCGAGAGTTTTGCGGCCATCTTGGCTTCTTGCACAAACTTGTTTCTGAATGTTGAGTCGGCCGCTAGGTGAGGATGAATCACCTTCAAGGCGACTCGACGTTCAAGTCGAGTGTCCATGGCCGCATAAACGGTTGCCATGCCGCCTCGAGCAATTAGCCGCTCGACGCGGTAACGCCCGCTAATCAGTCTGCCTGCGAGGTCCATCAGGAATCCTCGAGCCCGTCAAGCTCGGCAAGCCACTTCCAGGCGCTTGGCTCCCATTTGGCATACGCGGTGGGGTGATCGGAGATCTGAACCGCCTGGGCCGCTTCGGTTAGCGGAAGTCGCTGCCAACCGGAGATGTCGAGCAGGCCTCGTGCCGCACCGCGGGTTGGGCTGCCGGAGCCACCAAAGAAAGCACGGGTCGCATACTCAACGTCGAGAATCTTGTCTCTTGAACCCCAGTGCGCCGATGGCCGCTGCTGAAAGAGCCCTACCGAATCCCGGTCGCCGAAGGCTACGTTGCGAAGGCTCGACTCCTGCATCGCCGTTGCAAGGGCAATGACGATGCCGTAGTCGGAAACTCCAAGGTCGCGACCAATCTGAATAATCTGCGCGGCGTTTTGCTTCATCTCATCGCTCAGGATGGTCAGCTCGGGGCAGTCGAGAGCAGCATGGCCTCCCGGGATGATCAGTTTTTGACCGATGTAAATAGTTGAGGTCCAGGTCAGGCGATTGGCTGTAAGCAGCGCTTGCTGTGAGATGCCGTATTTAGCAGCCAACTTTGAAACCGTCTCACCGGTTTTGATTTTGTGGAATCCGTGAAAAAGGCAAATGCTGGTTGGTCGGCCAAAACTGTTGCCAAATTCACTGCTGGAAGGTGCGGCAACTTTTTTTGCGCTCGGAATGTCGAGAATCTGGCCGACAAAAATCAATGATGTCTTGGTAAGCGAATTCACTTTTAGCAGCGAAGTCAGCGACACGCTGTTCTGTTTAGCAATTGAAGTGAGCGTCTCGCCCTCGGTAACCTCGTGTTCGCCTAATCGAGGGGTCGAGCCCGCCACAGAAAAATGCGGAGTGACTTCGCGAAGTTTGAGGATCTGTCCCGGAAAAAGCAGAGAGCTGGGCTGAAGTTCATTCAGCGCAATCAGGCTCGAGAGTTTCAGGTCGTACCGCTCTGCGATCGTGTGCAGAGTTTCACCCGAGGTGACCATGTGCTGAGTCGGCCCGACCATCTTGGTAACGACACTTGGTTCGACGGCATCGCCAACCAGTCGAAGTATCTGGCCCGGAAACAGCAGGGCACTCTCGGGCAGCAGGTTGATGCGAAGCAGTTCACGCACCGAGAGCGAGTGTTCGGTCGCGATTGAGGCAGCTGTCTCGCCCTGTTGAACCGTGTGCAGGCTTTGGGGTGGGGATGCGATGCCGAGTGACGCACCGGATTCGCTAAGGCTTGGCAGTGCGGACGCTTGCTCAGCTGGGCTTTCGGTTGCCGCAATTGCAGGCTGGGCGACTCCGGCAACGCCGACTATGGCGATCGGCGCGGTCAGCAGCGCACCCGCAACCGTTACCGGTTTTGGGCCCGTTTTCTTGTCGCCAGATTCGCTCATAATTCCTAGGGGTCGCCTGATATCGTCGCACCGCATCCTTGCTATTACGCGGAAGTGGGTCGGTGTGGCAGTCTTTACCTGTGGTTGAAGCTTTTTCTGCAGATCAGGTCTGGTTGACCGTTCCCGATGTCGCGCAGCGACTGGGTGTTCCTATCGGTCGAGTTCATCGACTCATCGAGGATCACCACCTCATCGAAGTCAAACGCGATGGCGTTCGAAAGATTCCCGTCGAGGCAATCTCCGGTGATGAGCCACTGCCTAGCTTGCGAGGCACGATCCTGGTTCTCTTGGATGCGGGTTTCAGCATCGATGGGGCAGTCGAGTGGCTGTTTACTCAAAACGAAATTCTAGGAACAACGCCGATGCTCGCGCTGGCAGCTGGCAAGAAGGCCGAGATTCGCCGATTAGCTCAGGCGCTCGCGCTCTAGCTCTCCCGATTCATCACCATGTTGGCAAGTTGCTTCAGCATGGATTTCGCCTCGTGCTCAATTTCCAGATCTTCCAGCGCGAACAGCGATTCATTGCCGAGCTCGATAATCATCGTCTCGGTTTTCTTGAGCGCTCCGGTGCCAATGATGGTTTGCTGCATAACTGCAATTTGATCTGGACCGATGTCGGTTGCCGTGAGCATCTGGTCGAACATTTCACCGACCTTGCCCTCGAGTACCTCTCGAGTGAGCCCGACCAATACGGTTCTTTTTCCTTCACGCAGGTCGTCGCCCGCAGGCTTGCCTGTAACACTCGGGTCTCCGTAGACACCGAGTACGTCGTCGCGAAGTTGAAACGCGAGTCCAAGCGGAATCGCAAAACTGCTTAGTGCGTGGCGTCTGCCAGTCTCGGCACCGGCGAAGGCCGCGCCAATGAGCAGCGGTGCCTCGATTGAATACTTTGCGGTTTTGTAGAGCATGACTCGGTTGGCGCGGGCGACGGCCTCTGACACCGGGCGCCCTGGAGCGGCGTTTTCCTCGAGCACATCCAGGTACTGACCCGCCATTACTTCAACGCGCATGCGGCCAAACTCATCGCGACAGGCGGCCTCAATCTCGCGAGATGGGGCATCTAAGAGGGCCGAACCGAAAAGCTCGGAGCTCCAGGAAAGCATGAGATCGCCAACGAGGATGGCGCCTGCCGCACCGAAGCGCTCGGCAGCGCCTGCCCAATTGGACTGGCTGTGAAGCGACTCAAACTTTTTATGAATCGCTGGCTTGCCTCGGCGGGTGTCGGACTGATCAATCAGATCGTCGTGAACCAAGGCTGCCGCGTGAAACATTTCGAGAGCCGCACAGATTTTGACGATTGAACCTAGCGCCTGGTCTGATTGGGCGATGCTGCGGTCATCCAGGTAACCAAGCCAAGCCCAGTAGCAAAACAGCGCGCGAAAACGCTTGCCACCGCGAAGCATATCCTTGGTGTAGTCGACGATAGGGGCGAGGTCGCTAGAGATTGACTCGAATTCGAGGCGGCGGTCATCCATGAACCGATCCAATTCATCTTGGATGGCCTGAAGCAAGATTGCCGTTTCGTCCATGGCGACAAGCCTAAACGCGTTTACAAAGTCGGTGGCTGAACCTATGCTCGAATCACTTAGCAGTGGAGGAATCATGGGTCTTTCAGAGCGCGAAAAGCGAGTCTTGGCCGAAATGGAGCGCGAACTTTTCGGCGCATCCACGCTCGACCCCAAGTTGAAGCCAGCCAACAGCGTGCGCAAGCTGGTCGCGGGCATCCTAATTGCCGTCATCGGTCTATCGGTTTTGCTATTTGCGGCCATCAGCGGGCTGGTCTGGATCGGCGTTGCCGGCTTCTGTATTGCTCTGTTTGGCGTTTTGGCCGCAAGTGCCAACCCGGCCTCCAACGCAAAGCCGGGCTCTGGCAACCCATCTGGTCGCAAGAGCGGCGGCCCAAAGCCCGAGGGTGGCAGTTTCTTCGCAGATCGATGGGATCGCCGCCAGGGCGAATAGTCCAACTCCGACCCCAAAGCAGAAAAGGCATCCGAAATCGGGTGCCTTTTCTGCTTTTAAGCCCAGATTTGCATCTTTTCGTGGGATTTTCCTCCACCACTGAAAACCGCATTTTTATTGGCAAAACTATGCCAAATCGTTATATTTAACTTCCCAAATGAGCGCTTTGTGGATGAAAGTGGTGTAAAGTGGAGTTTACGGACCAAAACACCGAACGAGAGAAGGGGGAGTTCAGATGCTGCTAGGCACTCACACCCCGAAGCTCGACGAGAAGGGCCGCATCATCCTGCCGGCCAAGTTCCGCGACCAGTTCGCTTCGGGACTTGTGATCACCCGTGGTCAGGACAAGGCGCTTCTGGTTTATAGCGCAGCCGATTTCCACCAGCGCGCAGAGAAATTGAGCCAGGCTCCAATCACCGATGCTGGAGCACGCAACTACGTCCGTGTCTTTATGTCTGGTGCCCATGCGGAGACCCCGGACAAGCAGGGGCGCGTGACCATCCCAGCCGTGCTGCGCCAGTACGCAGGCCTCGACCGCGAACTCGTGGTCATTGGAGCAGGCAGCTATGCCGAGATTTGGGACGCAAAGTCCTGGAACGAATTCCTTGCTAAGCAGGAGAACCCTTACTCAGATCTGAGTCAGGAGGTGATTCCGGGAATCATCTAGCCTGCGGCTAGAACTCCACCCATTCAACCCGGCACTCTTCCCCGATGTCGGAACGTGTGAAAACCAAGCTCACGCGAATGGATGGGGCTCTAATCGCAGGCTCCACCGGAGGCTATGAACACCAAGTCAGTCGAAGAGATCCACATCCCAGTGATGCTGGAGCGCACCATCGAAATCTTGGGTGAGGCGCTAACTGGCTCGGCCATCCTGGTTGACTGCACTCTCGGAATGGGCGGGCACACCGAGGCTTTCCTCGAGCGTTTTCCAAACCTGCGGGTAATCGGAATTGACCGCGACCTAAGTGCCATCGCTATTGCAACGCAGCGCCTTGCCCGATTTGGTAGCCGCTTCGAGGCGGCGCACGCGACCTACGACGAAATTCTTGAGGTCTTGGATGAACGCGGCATTGGCGAGGTGCAGGGCGTGCTGCTTGACCTCGGCGTCTCGTCGCTTCAGCTGGATGAGGCAGAGCGTGGCTTTGCCTATTCTTACTCGGCTCCTCTGGACATGCGCATGGACGGTACCGAGTCGCTCACCGCTGCCGATGTCTTGAACGACTATTCCGAAAAAGACCTGGTTCGCATTTTCAGCGAATTCGGGGAAGAGCGCTACTCGCGCCAAATCGCTTCAGCAGTGGTGGCCCGACGCGCAGTCAAGCAGTGGGAAACCAGCGACGAGTTGGCCGCATTGATTGTTGGCATTGTTCCGTTCATCCCAGGCAAGAGCAAGGGGCACCCAGCAAAGCGAGTGTTTCAAGCCCTTCGCATCGAGGTCAATCGTGAACTCGAAGTTCTTCGCGAGACCATGCCGAACGTCATCGAGGCCTTGGCCTTGGGCGGGCGAGTGCTCGTGCTGTCTTACCACTCGCTTGAAGATCGAATCGTCAAGCAGGCGCTAGTGGCAGCAAGCACCTCTTCGGCGCCACTGGATCTGCCAATCGAACTTCCAGAGCACGCACCGGTTCTTCGCCTTGTAGTCAAAGGCGCTGAGCAGGCCAGTGACGAAGAAATTAGCCGCAATTCGCGTGCCGCATCGGTGCGACTACGCGCAGCAGAAAAGATCAGGAAAGCAGCATGAGCATCGCAAGAACCGCACCAGCAACTATTCGCGCACCACGTCCACGTTTGAGCTCGGTTGCCGCTCCTGCCAGATCGAGCCACGCAATTCCGAGCCAGCGTCGCCGAGTCTTGAAGGTGGTTGGCCTTGGCGTGCTTGTCATCAACGCGATTCAATTGCTTCTGCACATCGGGCTTTCGCAGAGCGTCTATCAGCTCTCGCACCTTCAGCACGAGCGCGATGCGCTCAGCGTGCAGAGCCAGTTGCTCTCAGAGCAGGTCGACTCGCTTTCTTCTCAGCAGAACCTAGCAAATGCGGCAGCCTCGCTTGGCATGATCGCCAATGCAAACCCAGTTTTCCTGCGCATCGCGGATGCCAAGGTCTTCGGAACCCCTACCGCGGCACTGGACACCACCGGCCGCGTGGCCAAGAACAACTTGGCTAACGCTTCGATGACCGAGAACTCTGTTTTGAACATCCAGTCGGGGGCCAGTACGAGCTCAAGCTCGAGCATTCAGCAGCCTGCGCCAGCGGCTGCCGGCTCGTATGTCGCTGCGCCAATTGCCACAGGCACGCAGGTAGCGTTGCCAAGTGGAGTCATCCCGGCTTCTCCAACTCACTAGTCATTCGAGGCAGGCAGCGTGCGAAACAGAACGCCTGACCCGATGGACCTGAGAAGCCGCAGGGTGCGGCTGATTGTGATTGCGGTGGCGGCGCTTTTCATGATCCGCCTGTTTGATGTGCAGGTGATTGAGGCCCCGGCAATCAACAAAATCTCAGTGGCCGCTCGCGAGGTCAATCAGACCATTCAGGCAATTCGCGGCACCATCTATGACTCGAGCGGGAAAGTGCTGGCTAAGACCGTCATGAAATATGACGTCAATGCTGCTCCTAATCGTGTTGCCCCGGTCAAGCACACCACAGGTGGAGTTGCAACCGAGATTCCCGTCGACCAGGTCGCCGCGCAGCTGGCTGGCATCCTTGGGGTGACCCAGGCAGATGTGCTAGCAAAAATTTCAGGCACTGGCGCATACGTGAATCTGCAAAAAGGCGTTTCAATCGATGCCTACGAGCAAATCAAAGCACTCGATATTCCTTGGATCTGGGGCGACCCTGTTCCATCGCGCGTTTATCCGAGCGGGGCTGTTGCTGGCAGCCTGCTTGGCTTTCTTACCTCCGATGGCACTGCAATGGGCGGCATCGAGAGCATGATGAATAGCTGCCTTGCCGGTGTCAATGGAAGCGATACCTACGCCAGTGGTCGAGACGGAATCAAAATTCCTTCCAGCGTGGTTACTCGAGTAAAGGCAGTCAACGGCAAAGACGTTTATTTGACCATCAATGCCGACCTGCAGTATTTTGCTCAGCAAGTGCTGACCCAGTACTGGGCATCGCTGCAGGCGGACTGGGCGACTGCGGTTGTGATTGAGGTGAAGACCGGAAAGGTGCTAGTTGCGGCGGATGCGCCAACTATGGATCCGAATAACCCGAGCGCAACCGCAGTAGCAGACAGAAACGAGCGAGTGTTCGACTCACAATTCGAACCTGGCTCGGTAATCAAGGCTCTTACGGCTGCATCCTTGATTGATACCGGGATTGGTAATCCGGAGATGCGCGTTATCGCTCCATTCGGTTGGGTGGTGCCGGGCACAAACGGCTATCGCGTCACCGACTCGCATGTGCACGGCAACGACAAACTCACGCTTACCGGCGTGCTTCGCGACTCATCGAACACCGGAATCATGCAGCTTGGCCAGAAGGTTCCATTCCAGACTCGCTACAACTACTTGACCGCATTCGGCGCTGGCAAGAAGACCGCGGTTTCATTCCCAGGCGAGTCGTCCGGTCTGGTGTTGCCGGCCGAACAATGGGATCAGGTAAAGAAGTATGTGTCGATGTTCGGCCAAGGTTTCTCGGTCACTCCGATTCAGTCGGCGATGATGTATCAGACCATCGCGAACATGGGCGTTCGGCTGCAACCAAAGCTGATCGATGGTTGTGCCGATGTTGGTTCTAAGCCCCAGGATGCACCGATAGCTGCGGGCACTCGGGTGATTGCGGCAACCAGCGCACGCACCACAATCGACATGCTCGAAAAGGTCGTTGAGCAAGGCGGAATCGGAAGGCACGCAGCAGTTCCCGGCTACCGCGTCGGTGGCAAAACCGGAACGGCCCAAATCATCGACCCAGCAACCGGCCGCTACGGATACCTGCACGCTATTTCGTTTATCGGCATGGCCCCGGCGGAAGACCCGCAGTATGTGGTTGCCGTAACCGCCTTCAAGTCACGCACCCAGAGCACTTCTTTGGGCGTGACACCGATTTTCAAGTCGATCATGCAGCAGGTGCTGCGCACATTCCGTGTGCCACCATCGACTACAAAGTCTGCAAATATCGCAACGGAGTGGAAGTGATGAAAGAGTCAATCCCGCCAATTCTTCGACCGGACCACGTGACCCCGGTGCACTTCTCGAACCTGGTTCGCCACTTTACCCTTGAGCAGTATCGGGCAGGCGAGGCTGCACTCACCGGCATCAGCATGAACACGGCCGATCTGCGCGCCGGCGACCTATTCGTTGCGATGCCGGGGCTAAAGACACACGGCGCGAATTTCGCCGCCAAGGCAATCGAGCTTGGGGCGGCTGCGATCATCACGGATGCCGCTGGCGCTGAGCTCATCGATGCTGACCTGCCGATCGCAATTCTTGAAAATCCAAGGCAACACCTGGGCGAGCTGGCCGCTTTTGTCTATGGCAACAGCGAGGGCAACCTGCCTTTGCTGTTTGGAACTACGGGCACAAACGGCAAGACCTCAACCACCTATCTGCTCGAGGCAATGCTTCGTCAATTGGGTCGAGTCACCGGGCTAACTTCCACGGCCGAACGCCACATTGCCGGTGAGGTTATTGTCAGTCGACTAACCACACCTGAGTCGACAGAGATGCACGCGCTGATTGCTCGGATGCGCGAAAAGCAAGTCAGCGCGATTGCGGTTGAGGTATCCGCCCAGGCGATGACACAACAGCGTGTCGACGGACTGCATTTTGATGTGGTTGGGTTTACCAATCTGAGTCACGATCATCTTGACGACTATGGCAACATGGAAAACTACTTTGGCGCCAAGGCTCTGCTGTTCAGGCCCGAGCACGCTTCTCGCGGCGTGGTTTGCCTCGACACTAGCTACGGGGCTCGGTTGGTTGAACAAAGCGAAATTCCGGTTGTCACAATTACCCACCTGGATGACGTCGCCGCAGACTACATCGTCGAGGTATTGCAGCAGACCCCAGAGTTCACTGAATTCAAGCTCTACTCGCAAACGGGTGAAACGCTTGTCTCTCGAATTCCAATAATCGGCGCTCACATGGCTTACAACGCGGGTCTCGCTATCGCGATGTTGGTTGAGGCAGGGTTTGCATTCGATGAAATTGCCGATGCAATCGCAGACGGAATTAATGTCTACATGCCCGGTCGAACCGAATTGGTTTCTGGAAAGCGCGGACCAAATGTGTTCGTAGATTTCGGACACTCACCGGACGCCTTTTTGAACACTCTTGCCGCTGTGCGCAGCGTGACCACCGGCAAGGTCATCATGGTCTTTGGTGCCGACGGAGATCGCGACGCAACCAAGCGACCCGACATGGCTAGGGTTTCGGCTGAGGGGTGCGACCTACTCGTGATTACCGATCACCATCCGCGCTTCGAAGACCCGGCTTCGATTCGCGCCACCCTGGTGGCCTCGGCTAGACAGGCTCGACCCGAACTCGAAATTCACGAGGTGAGCCCGCCGGAAGCCGCTATCCGGCTGGCGGTTAGCCTTGCCGCCGAGGGAGATTCGATCCTCTGGGCTGGCCCGGGACACCAGGACTACCGGGACATCCGTGGCGTTCGTACGGTTTATTCCGCTCGCCAAGAAGCCAGGGATGCCTTGCGAGAGGCTGGTTGGACGTGATCCGGTTATCGCTAGCAGAGATTGCGGCAATTGTTGAAGGAGAGCTGCTGGGGGATGACGCCTGGGTCAGTGCAACCGTGGAAAGTGATTCACGTCTGGTCAAACCCGGTTCGTTATTCATCGCTAAGCCGGGTGAGGTTACCGATGGCCACGAGTTTCTAAGCTCGGCAAAAGCCTCGGGGGCCGCGGGTGCAATTGTGCAGCGGCGAATTGACTGCCCGCTGCCTCAGATTTTAGTTTCCGATTCGGTAGTTGCCTTGGGCAAGTTAGCCGAAGCGGTTATTGCCAGGCTGCACGAAGCAGGTCGACTCAAGGTCGTCGGCATCACGGGTTCGAACGGCAAGACCTCGACCAAAAACATGTTGCGCGCAGTGCTTTCGAAATCTGGCAACACCGTGGCGCCGATTGAGTCGTACAACAACGAAGTTGGCGCTCCAATCTCGATGCTGCTTGCCGACGAAGGCACAGAATTTTTGGTTGTCGAACTTGGCGCTGGTGGGCCAGGCAGCATCGAATACCTAACCAGGATGTGCCAACCGGATATCGCGGTTGAACTGAAGGTTGGCCTTGCCCACGTGGGTGAATTCGGTGGAATCGAAAAGACTTTCGAAATCAAGTCTGAGTTGGTTCGTCACTCGAGCGGCGCTCACTTCGTTTTCAATGCAGACGACGAATACGTTCGCGCTATGGCTGATTTTGCGAACGGTGAGATTACCTGGTTCGGGCTCGCTGACTCCGCGCGAGTCCGGGCGGAGAGCATCAGGATCTCACTCGAGGGAACGAGCTTCGATTTGTTGATTGATGGACAGAAGCTCCAATCGGTCACTCTCAAAATCCTGGGAGAGCACCAGGTGATGAATGCGCTGGCGACGATTGCGGTTGCCGAGTTGCTCGGGCTGGACATCCCGGTTGCGGTTTCTGCTCTCGAGGCGATGCCGCTTGCCGAACGCTGGCGCATGCAGCTGCTCGACGGGCCAAACGGTTCAATGATCATCAACGACGCATACAACGCCAGCCCAGACTCAATGCGTGCGGCGCTGCAAACCCTTGCGACCATTGGTCGTCAGGGGCATCGAACCGTGGCCGTGCTCGGGGAGATGGCTGAGCTCGGTGAATTTTCCGCAGAGCAACACGACTACATCGGTCGAACCGCTGTGCGGCTGAATATCGACCAGGTGATCGTTGTGGGTCGAGGCGCCAAACTCATCCACATGGGGGCAAGTCAAGAAGGTTCCTGGGACGGGGAGAGCAAATACTTCGACTCGATTTCCGAGGCAGTTGACCATCTTCGTGGTTTGCTTGGTTCTGGCGACGTGGTCCTGGTCAAGTCGTCTAAGTCTGCAGAGCTGAGATTCCTCGGCGATGCCCTTGCGGAGGTTGAGTCATGAGAGCGGTGCTGCTTGCCGGAGGTATCTCCATGGCCATCACGTTGTTTGTCACTCCGGCATTCATCTGGTTGTTCCGTCGCCTGCAGTGGGGGCAGTACATCCGTGAAGATGGGCCGCAATCGCACCAGGTGAAACACGGCACGCCAACCATGGGTGGAGTTGTGATCATCACAGCAACCCTGATTGGTTATTTCTTCGGCAAACTTGCCAACTTCGAGACACCTTCTGTTTCTGCCCTGCTGGCGCTTTTCATGATGGTTGGCCTTGGCCTAGTTGGCTTTGCAGATGACTACATCAAAACTCACAAGCACCGCAGCCTTGGTCTTACCGGTTGGCAAAAGATTCTTGGTCAGGGATTGGTGGCAGTGGTATTCTCACTGTTCTCTCTGCAATTTGCCGGCGGCGGCCTATCGAGCCCAGCGTCGACAAAGATTTCATTTTTCCGCGACACCAACATCGACCTCTATGCCTTTGGGCCAACCATCGGCATCGTGCTTTTCGTCATCTGGATCTACTTCTTGGTGGCCGCAACCTCCAACGCCGTGAACATCACCGATGGCCTGGATGGACTTGCCACCGGCGCAAGCATCATGTCGATTGGCGCGTTTGCAATCATCGGCTTTTGGCAGTTCCACCAAACCTGCGGAACGTTGCTGACTCAGGTGTCGTCTTGCTATACAACTCGCGATCCGCTCGATCTGATGGTTGTCGCCTCATCGGTGGTCGGCGCTCTCGGTGGATTCCTCTGGTGGAACACCTCGCCAGCAAAGATCATCATGGGGGACACCGGTTCGCTTGCGCTCGGTGGCGTGTTCGCGGCCCTGGGTATCTTGACCCACACAGAGCTGCTCATGGTCATCCTGGGTGGTCTCTATGTAATTCTGACCGGCTCGGTAATCATTCAGCGAATCTTCTTCAAGATCACCAAGTGGCGAACCGGCACCGGTCGTCGAGTGTTCTTGATGAGTCCGCTGCACCATCACTTTGAGCTCAAGGGCTGGCAGGAAATCACAATCGTGGTTCGCTTCTGGGTGGTTGCAGGATTGTGCGTGCTTACCGGCATCGGTTTGTTCTACATCGAGTGGACCTACGGCTCGTAAATGCGAGACCTAAGTCAACTGAACAGCTGGCACTCTAACTGGCAAGGCCTCCGAGTGTTGGTCTATGGGGTAGGGGTCTCCGGCTTCGCCGTGGCAGATACCCTCTGCGAACTCGGCTGCACTCTGCTGGTGCTTGGCGATTCAATTGACCCCCAGCACGCCGACCTGCTGAGCGTTCTCGGCATCGAGTCTCGGGTCGGACTCAGCGAAGCTGACCAGCAGCAGGCGGCAGAGGAGTTTGGCCCCGACCTGGTCATCGTTTCGCCGGGAGTGAAACCCTCAAGCCCTTTCGTGCGGTTCTTGGACGAGGCTGCGATTGCGTACTGGGGAGACATTGAATTGGCCTGGCGCCTGCGCGACAAGGCGGGGTCGGCCGAGTGGTTGATGATCACCGGAACCAATGGAAAGACCACGACCACGCAACTGGTGGAGGCAATTCTGATCAAAGCGGGCAAGCGGGCGATTGCCTGCGGCAACATTGGCCTGCCTGTGCTCGATGCAATTCGTAGCCCGGATGGATTCGATTTTTTGGTCGTGGAAATCTCGAGCTTCCAGTTGCACTACCTAAATCGCATCGAGCCAAAGGTCGCTGCAATTTTGAACATCGCCGAAGATCATCTCGACTGGCACGGCGATTTTGAGTCTTACATAGCCGCAAAGGGCAAAGTCTTCGAGGGTGCAACTCGAGCCATTATTTACAACGCCGAGGATGATCGAACCGCCGTTCTTGCTCAGAATGCAGATGTCGCATCGGAGGATGTGCTCGCGGTTGGATTCACTCGCCAAGTGCCCATGGATTTGAAGGTGGGCTATATCGAGGGTTCCCTGATTGACAGAGGTTTCGCGCCTTACCGGGCTAAAGAGATTCCCGAGCTTGCGCATATCGAAGACATCGCACAGATCGGCGTGGTCACTCCGCATCTGCTCGCTAACGTTGCCGCCGCCGTGGCAATCGCGCGAGCATGCGACATTGAACCGGATGCCATTCGCGCGGCCATCCGTGAATTCAAACTTGATAAGCACCGAATTGAGTTTGTGGCTCGTCTTGATGACGTCCTCTACTTCGATGATTCAAAGGCTACGAATGCACACGCGGCCTCGGCCTCGCTTGAGGCTTTCGAAAACATCATCTGGATTGTCGGCGGATTGCTAAAGGGGGTCGACATTGCTCCACTGGTTGTCGAACATGCCTCGAGGCTCAAGGCGGCCATCATCATCGGCAAGGAGCGCCAGCTCGTGGCAGATGCCCTAACCGCGCATGCCCCTGATGTCGCGGCTTTTGAAATCGAGGATGGCCCCGAGGTAATGGCAAGAGCCGTTGCGAAGGCCAAGGCGATTGCGGAACCAGGCGACATCGTTTTGCTAGCGCCCGCTGCGGCATCGATGGATCAGTTCAAGGACTATGCCGATCGCGGCAATCAGTTTGCGAAGGCGGTGCTCGGCTGATGGCAAGCAGAAATCAGGTTCGCCAGGCGAGGCCAAAGGTGCGCGGTGCTGCGAGGGTTGGCACGCGACAGCGCGGGCTGAAGCAGGATCTCGGCAGGTTGCGCTCGGGGGCCGATGGCTTCATCGGCTCAACATTCCGTGGTCAGAGCTTTGAATTCCGACTACTACTTGCCATCACCTTGGCTTTGGTCGGAATCGGCCTGGTCATGGTTCTCGATGCGTCATATGTCACCGATCTCAGTTCCGGTGGAAACCCATTTGCCACCTTCAGTCGCCAGTTGGAAATCGCCATAGGTGGGCTTTTAGCGATGGCACTTATTTCGCGCGCTTCCCATGATTTCTTCGAAAGGGTGGCAACGCCGTTCACTCTAGGGGCTGTAATCGTTCAGGGGCTGACCTACTTCATCGGTGTCAACGTCAACGGAAACAAAAGCTGGATCAGGATTCCTGTGCTTGGTCAGATTCAACCGAGTGAGTTTTTGAAAATCGCACTGATTCTCAATTTGGCGCTGCTTCTTGAGAAGCAGGCCCCGGTTCTTCAGGAATGGGGCTGGAAGCACAATTGGTTGCCGGCTGTCCGAATGACCCTGATCGGCATGTTCTTTGTCGGCATTGGTAAGGACATGGGAACCCTGATCATCATGGCCATCATCCTTGTTGTGGTGATTTCGATGGCCGGACTGAATTGGCACTACCTAAAGTGGGTGATTCTCGCCGCAATTCTGGGTGGCATGCTTGGAATTGTGAGTGGGCCGTCGCGTCTGGCTCGAACTATCGCTTGGTTGAATCCAAATGCCCCCGATCCACAAGACATCAATTGGCAAGCAAAGCACGGAATTTGGGCGTTGGCGGCTGGCGGATTCACCGGGGTTGGTTTCGGTAAGTCGACACTCAAGTGGTCTTGGATTCCTGAAGTCGATAACGATTACATCTTTGCGGTCATCGGTGAGGAGTTTGGGCTGATCGGAGCCGCGGTTGTGATTGGGCTTTTTGTGGCTCTCGCCTTGACGATGTTCCGTATCTTGGGTCGAACCAGAGAGCTCTGGGCTCGACTGGCAATTGGCGGAGTCATGGCCTGGATTACTTTCCAGGCGATTGTGAATATCTCCGTTGTGCTCAGCATGCTTCCGGTTTTGGGTGTGCCACTGCCGATGATCTCATCGGGTGGTTCCTCGCTACTGGCCAATCTGATGGCAATCGGCGTGGTGCTCTCGATCGAGCGGCACAATTCTGGGATGGCCCTGCCGCCTCGCCGAAGCAAGGGGCGCCGCAGGTGACCAACTTTTTACTAACCGGTGGAGGCACGGCAGGGCACGTGAATCCGCTGCTTTCGCTCGCCGACGCCATCACAGCTCAGGACGCTAGGGCAACGGTAATTGCGCTCGGCACGGCCGAAGGGCTGGAATCTGGGCTGGTTCCGGCACGCGGTTATCGCCTCGAGACCATCGAGCGCCTACCATTTCCGCGCAAGCTCTCGGGCTACGCGCTGGGTTTTCCACTGAGGTTTCTTCGCGCGGTTGCGCAGGTTCGTCGCCTGATCCGCAAGGAGAGAATCGATATAGTCGTAGGTTTTGGCGGCTATGCAAGTGCTCCGGCATACATTGCGGCTCGCCTCGAAAAGATTCCGCTGGTGATTCACGAGGCAAACGCACTTCCTGGAATTGCCAACAAGCTTGGGGCGAGGTTTGCCGACCTTGTGGCAGTGGCCTTTGCCGGCACAGGTTTGCCGCGCGAGCAACTTACTGGCATGCCGCTGCGCCACGAGATCGAAGCCATCACAATCAGCCGCAACCAGGCACAGGCGCGCAAGCACTTCGGCCTCGATGAGAACACGCTCACCCTGCTGGTTACCGGTGGCTCGCTCGGGGCTAAGAAGTTAAACGATGTGATCGAGCGCTCCCGCACCAAGTTGGCGGCAGCGGGCATCCAAGTTCTGCACATTGTTGGGGGCAAGAGCGACCTGGCGCCCGTGGCAGAGCGCGGCTACGTGCGATTGACCTATTGCGACCGGATGGACCTGGCGATTGCCAGCGCCGACTTCGCTGTTTCTCGCGCTGGTGCGTCAACGGTTTCAGAATTTGCGGCAGTTGGACTGCCGGCTCTTTACGTACCCTATGCGGTTGGCAATGGCGAGCAACGTTTCAATTTGCAAGGCCTGCTCAACGCTGGTGGCGGGCTCATGGTGGCTGACTCGGATTTCGATGATGATTACGTGGCAAGTCAATTGATTCCGCTGCTCTCGAGTGCCAAGCAATTGAAGGAAATGGCGAAAGCCGCTGCAACGGTCGGCATAAAAGATGGCGCTCAGCGGCTTCTGCAGCTGGTGCTAGGCGTGTTGGGGCCGAGCCATAAGGGCTGACCCCTAGTCTTCTAAAAGCATGATTAAGCCCGATTACTCCCAGCCAGTGCCAAGCGACCTTGGTGTCATTCACTTCGTTGGCATCGGTGGCTCTGGCATGAGCGGAATCGCTCGAATGCTCATGGGTATGGGGCACAAAGTCACGGGCAGCGATCTTCGCGACACCGACAACGTCAAGGAACTTCGCCGACTCGGTGCCGAAATTCACATCGGGCACGATGCCGCAAACCTTGGAAACCCAGACACGGTGGTGGTCACATCGGCACTTTGGCCAACCAATCCCGAGTATTTACTGGCGAAGGAGCGTGGCATCCCGGTTATTCACCGTTCTCAGGCGCTCGAATACCTAACCCGACACCATCGAGTTGTAGCGGTTGCAGGCGCACACGGTAAGACCACATCCACCGGAATGATTGTCACGGCGCTGCAGAAGCTCGGGGTAGATCCGAATTTTGTGAACGGTGGAGTTATCGCTTCGCTCGGGGTTTCTTCGGCAGCCGGCAAAGACGACCTTTTCATTATTGAGGCCGATGAGTCTGACGGCTCTTTCTTGCACTACAACACCGCGGTTGCGCTAATCACCAACGTGGATGCAGATCACCTTGACCACTACGGAACCGAGGCAGCGTTCGAGGCTGAGTTTGCGCGCTTCGCACAGCAGGCAACTGAGTTCGTTGTGATCAGCTCGGATGACCCAGGGGCCATGCGTGTGCATCGGTTGCTTCACGAGAAGCGGGTAATCTGCTTCGGCAAGAGTGTCGACGCCGATGTGCAGCTGGTTGAAGTTGACGCAAGTGGCGCAACGGTCTCATTCACAATCGAGTATCGGGCTCAGCGATACTCGAGCGAGTTGCTAATTGCCGGCGAGCACAATGCAATTAATGCCGCCGGCGCGTTCGCGGTGCTTGTTGGTCTCGGTCACGACCCGGAGCAATCGCTGCGAGCAATTTCGGGCTTCGAGGGAACTGGGCGTCGTTTCGAGCTGCACGGCGCGGTTCGCGGAGTTAGCGTCTATGACGATTTCGCCCACCATCCCACCGAGGTCGCCGCCGCTCTGAAGGCTGCTCGGGCCGTTGTCGGTGCTGGCAAGTTAATCACCGTCTTTCAGCCGCACCTTTACTCGCGCACCCGAATGATGCATCGTGAATTTGCCGAGGCGCTAAACCTGAGCGATCAGGTGGTAGTTCTCGACATCTATGCCGCCCGCGAAGATCCAGAGCCCGGTGTCACCGGCGA
Source organism: uncultured Micrococcales bacterium (assembly GCA_903909605.1). GTDB lineage: Bacteria > Actinomycetota > Actinomycetes > Actinomycetales > Microbacteriaceae > Rhodoluna. Next base: position 48,620 of record CAIVWH010000001.1, read on the forward strand.
GTTGGTCAGCAACTCTTTCGCCGACAAGCAGCGTGTGCACTACGTTCCAAACTGGGATGATGCTCCGGCGGTCGCTGCTGGGCTGGCTAACGCAGGCGACTTCATCGTGACCATGGGGTGCGGAGATGTCTACCGTATGGTGCCTCAATTGCTCGAGGCACTGGGGAAGTAGTGCGCAAACCACCGCAGCGCTCGGGCTCGCAGGGCAAGAAGCCAGCGCCAAATAAAGTAATTTCGCTGCCGGAGCGTCGAGCTCAGAAGCAGAGCAGTCTCACCAAGAAAAAGAGTTCCGGGCGACCTGCACGTCGAACCCCAAAGATGTCACGTGAGCAAGTGCGCGAGGCCAGGGGTAGCATCAAGCGATTTACTTCGGCGACCCGAGGTCGAAAGGCCGTGGCAATCACACTGCTGAGTTCTTTTGGGGCGCTCATCCTTTTGGTGATAGCAACACTAACCACGCCGTTGCTCGCGGTTCAGAAGTTGCGGGTAACGGGACTGAATTCAATCACAGAAAATCAGATTGATAAGGCGCTGAAGGATCAAATTGGCATTCCGCTTGCCCTGATCAACCAGCAGCACATCGTCGATGAACTCTCGGGATTCACTCGAATCGAGAGTGTCTCGCTGGTCGCTGAATTGCCACATACGTTGCATGTTGCGATCACCGAACGCTCACCAATCGCCATCGTCGTTGTCAGTGGGGTTGCCTACCTGTATGACCCAGCCGGCATTCGCCTAGACGTTGCTCATTCGAGCGACATGTATCCGGTAATCAGCAGTTCCGGAGAGCCCAGCGCGAGTGCAAGTTACAAGGAAGCTATCGCGGTGTTACTTGCCTTGCCGCAATCGCTACTTTCTAAGGTGGCAAGCGTGAACGCCACCAGCACTGACAACGTGACCTTGCAGCTACGCGGTTATTCTGGCCAGCAGATCATCTGGGGAGATGCATCCCAGGGGATTTTGAAATCGCGGGTGCTGAGTGCCTTGATGGCAAACCAGAAGCCGACCGACAGAGTCACCTTTGACGTTTCAAGTCCGCTGGCTCCCGTCGTTCGTCACCGCTAACCAAGACACGCCCGAGCAAATCCAAGGCAAATGTGCCCACTACGCCTACTTTTTAGGCGCAACGTTCTATAAACCTGCGAGTTTAAGCCTCATGTAGAGGTTTAGGGTTTGTCGCATTGCATGAGATTTCGGAGGAATTTGTGGCCAGTTTGAACCAGAACTACTTGGCGGTCATCAAGGTCGTTGGCGTCGGTGGACACGGTGTGAACGCAATCAATCGCATGATCGATCGCGGTCAGCGCGGCGTTGAATTCATTGCCATCAACACGGATGCACAGCAGCTCGTTCTGAGCGAGGCCGATGTGAAGATCGACATTGGTCGCGAGGTTACTCGAGGCCTAGGTGCCGGTGCAGACCCAGCCGTTGGTCGTCGCGCAGCTGAAGACCACCAGGACGAAATCGAAATGGCGCTTCGCGGTGCTGACATGGTTTTCGTTACCGCAGGTGAAGGCGGTGGAACCGGAACCGGCGCTTCGCCGGTGGTTGCCCGTATCGCCAAGCAGCTGGGTGCACTGACTGTTGGAGTGGTTACTACTCCTTGGGCCTATGAGGGCAAGCGCCGCTCAGACAAGGCCGAGCAGGGCATCGAAGAGTTGCGCGCCGAGGTCGACACTCTCATCATCATCCCGAACGAATTGCTCATCAAAAACACGAACTCGTCGGTCACGGTTCTCGAGGCCCTGCGCCTAGCGGACGACCCGCTAGTTGCCGGTGTTCAGGGCATCACCGACCTCATCGTGAATTGGCACCTGATCAACGTCGACTTCGCCGACGTTCGTTCGGTGCTCACGGGGGCTGGCTCAGCTCTCATGGGTATCGGAGCAGCCAAGGGTGAAGACCGTGCCATTCGCGCGGCAGAGGCTGCAATCAGCAGCCCGATGACCGACACCACAATTGACGGCGCACTTGGCGTGCTCGTGCTCGTCGAAGGTTCGGCAACCATTGGTATGCACGAACTGAACCAGGCATTTATGTTGATCAAGGAGTCGGTTGACGAAGAGGCGAACATCATCGCCGGTCTTTCGGTCGATGAAACTCTTGGCGATGAAGTACGAGTCACAGTTGTTGCCGCTGGTTTCAAAACCGGAGCGGTACGCAGAAAGCCAAGTGATTCTCGCCCGATGTTCGCAGAGCCAGAGGTCAGCAAGCCAGGTGAAACCGCCGGTGAGGTTTTCTCATTCTCGTCAAACCCGGTAACTGCTGCAAATCCTGCAACCGAGCCGGTTGAAACTATCGAGGAAGAGCCATACGTTGCGCCGGCGCGCCCTGTGCAGACTAACTTTGGCGACGACCTCGACATCCCAGACTTCCTCAAGTAACCATGTCGGCACTTGCCGAGCGATACGCCGAGGTTCAGCAGCGAATCGATTCGAAGCTGCGAACCGTCGGTCGCTCGCGCAGCGAAGTCACGCTCGTCGTTATTTCCAAGAATCATCCAAGCGACTTGGTTCGAGACCTCTACGCCCTTGGCCAAACCGATTTCGGTGAGAATCGCGACCAGGAGGCGGCCCCTAAGGCCGCCAGCGTCGCGGATCTGACCAGGGCCCGCTGGCACTTCGTGGGGCAACTTCAGACCAACAAGGTCAAGTCAGTGCTCAACTACGCCGATGTCTTGCACTCGCTCGACCGCGATTCACTCCTGGATGAGGTTTCCAAGCAGACCCAGCGGCTCGAACGAAAACTAGACGTCTTCATCCAGTTGAACCTGACCGATGACCCCGGACGCGGTGGCATCAGACCTAGCGACCTCGAGATCTTTGCCCAGAACGTGCTCGAGCAGCGAAACTTGATTTTGCGCGGGGTAATGGGGGTCGCAGCTCTCGATCGAGACCCAAAATGGGACTTTGAGACCATCCTTGAGGCCAGCATGCGCCTGCGCGAACTGGATTCGGGGGCTACCGCCATCTCAGCGGGGATGAGCCATGACTTTGAGGTGGCTCTGGAATTTGGCGCGACACACCTGCGAATTGGAACGGCAATCACGGGCAACAGAAACCTTTAGCCATATCCTGAAGGTGAAGGTTCAACAGGAGGACTCTAATGTCAATTTTTTCAAGTGCACTCGACTACGTAGGCCTAGGTGGACGCGACAAGGGCCAGGCCCGTCCAGCAGTCACCTCGACCCCAAGCTTCAAGAGCGTAACCCCGCTTCGCTCCTCAAACCGACGAATGGTTGACGGCGCTGTCATCGTTACCGTCAACCTGCGCAGCTACTCGCAGGCAAAAGAGGTTTCAACCGCTTTCCGCGAAGGAAACAACATCATCATCGAGATGTCGCAGTGCCCAACCCCAGACCAGGCCAAGATGGTCAACTTCATGTGTGGCCTCAAGGAGGGCCTTGAGGGCACTCTCGTTCGCGTAACTCAGGGCGTTTTCCTGCTTGCTCACTACGGCACGACCGAAGACAACGACTTCGACGACTCGCACCCGACCAGCGGCGACGACCTGATCATCAGCCCGGCCTTCTAGTAAATGCCCGTTGTAGCGTTCGCGCTCGACGCCGCGCTGCAGGTATACCTGTGGTTGTTCATCGCTCGCTTCTTCATTGATTTGGTGCGATCGTTCAACCCGAGTTTTCGACCAAGGGGCCTCGTTCTCGTCCTCCTCGAGATCGTGCTGACCCTCACTGATCCGCCTCTAAAGGTGGTGCGTAGATTCGTCAAGCCCATTCGTGTGGGCTCGGTGGCGCTCGACTTCGGTTGGACAGTTGTCGTGCTTGCAATCACGCTGCTGCAGGGCCTGGTCATCCGGTTTCTCTAGGCTGTAGACAACTCGGCCCTCGTTGATGGCTAGGGTAACCTTGGATTCGTTCAAGTTTGAAAGAGGAACCGATGCCGCTAACTCCCGAAGACGTCGTAAACAAGCGCTTTCAGCCAACTAAGTTTCGCGAAGGCTACGACCAGGATGAGGTCGACGACTTCTTAGACGACCTCGTTGTCGAGCTTCGTCGACTTGGAAGCGAAAACGAAGACCTTCGTCAGCGACTGCTGGCCTCCGAGGCTCGCGTGGCCGAGCTTCAGCGCAGCGGGGCAGGGCTTGCCAACCAGCTCGAGTCTCCAGCACCGGTGGTTCCAAGCTTCGCGCCAACTTCAACGGCAGATGCCATGGCCGCATTCCCAACTGCTACCGATCCAGAAAACCTCAGCAGCAACAGCACCAACAACCTGCTGCAACTGGCACGAAAGCTGCACGACGACCACGTTCGCGAAGGCATCAGCAAGCGCGATGCGCTGATCGCAGAGGGGCACGCCACAGCCGCACGTGTAATTCGTGAGGCCGAGGCGCAGCAGCGTGTTGAGCTCTCTAAGTTCGAGCAAGAAAAGGCAGTTCTTGAACACACCATTCTCGAACTCAAGAGTTTCGAGCGCGAGTACCGCATCAAGCTCAAGAACTACATTCAGTCGCAGCTGAGCGAACTGGAGCAGCAGGGTGAACCGGCTCCGCAGAGCGCGCTCGACTCGAACCAGTTCACTAATCCGACGAATAACTTCTTCAACAACTAAATGGTGTCATCCAAGCGCACCGTAATTGCCACAGCACTTTCTGTTGCCGTGGTTCTGGTCGGTGTCGACTTTTCAATAAAAAGTTGGATCATCGAGAGCATCAAGCCGTTTTCCGTGCATCCGCTGATCTCGGGCATCCTGGACATCACGTACGTGACAAACGATTCAGCTGCCTTCTCTATCGGCTTCGGCATCACCTGGATATTTACCGTGCTCTCTTCGCTTGCGGCACTAGGCCTGATTTGGTACCTGCGCAAAATCGAAACTCTCGGTTGGGCGGTGATGGCAGGCATTGCTCTTGCCGGAATCACCGGCAATTTGGTCGACCGGTTTATTCGCCCACCATTTGCAGGTTCAGGCCACGTCATCGACTATCTCAAGATTCCTTTTAACTTCCCGATTTTCAATCTGGCCGACTCGCTGATCGTGAGCATGGCGATTCTTACCGTGTTGCGAATCCTGGCTGGCCATCAAATTGGCAAGTCCGGCAAGCAAGCGAAGCATGACTGAGGCCAGACAACTGCCGGTTCCGGATGGGCTAGCCGGGCAGCGACTCGATGCAGCTCTTGCGAAAATGCTTGGACTTTCGCGCTCGGCTGCCGCCGAACTTTGCGAGCAGGGCCTGGTTGTGGTCGATGGAACAATCGGCAACAAGTCGCAGCGCGTGCTTGCCGACCAGTGGGTCGAAGCCGCACTTCCGCCGGTGGTGAACCGCCTCGAGGTGATTGCCTCAGACGTTGCCGAGCTAACCGTGATTTACCAGGATGATGACCTAGTCGTCATCGACAAGCCGGCCGGTGTAGCGGCGCACCCTTCGGTCGGCTGGGACGGCCCAACGGTGGTTGGCGTTCTGGCGGCAAGGGGCATCCAGGTATCGACTTCAGGTGCTGCAGAGCGCCAGGGCATTGTGCAGCGCCTAGACGTTGGCACCACAGGCCTAATGATGGTTGCCAAGAGCGAGCTTGCCTATTCGCGCCTGAAGCAGGCGTTCCGAGACCGCACGGTGCACAAGGTCTATCACGCGCTGGTTCAGGGCTTGCCCGACCCAGTCGAGGGCACCATCGATGCCCCACTCGGGCGCCATCCAAAAGCCGAGTTCAAATTTGCGGTGTCCAATGACGGCAAGCCTTCGATTACCCACTACAAATTGCTCGAGGCCTTCGGTGTTGCCAGTTTGCTCGAGATCATTCTTGAGACCGGCCGAACCCACCAGATTCGGGTTCACATGAGTGCATTTAAGCACCCGCTGGTCGGCGACACCATGTACGGAGCCGACCCGAAGCTTGCCGCCAGGCTCGGCATGGAGCACCAGTGGCTTCACGCGACGGCCCTGAGTTTTGAGCACCCAATCACTGGCAAGCAGCTCGAGCTGCACAGCCCGCATCCAAAACACCTCGAAGCCGTGTTGGAGCAATTGAGGTCGGTTTAACCGATTATTCTTCATTGGCATCCCCTTATTTTTTGGGTGCTTCAGGAGTCAAAGTGAGCAAAAGCGATAGTTTCGTGCACCTTCACGTGCACAGCGACTATTCCATGCTCGATGGTGCAGCCCACATAAAAGAGTTGGTCAAAGAGGTCGCTCGGCTTGAAATGCCTGCCGTGGCCGTTACCGACCATGGCAACATGCATGCTGCCTTCGAATTTTTCAACGCCGCAACCGCCGCTGGAATCAAGCCCATCGTTGGCCTTGAAGCATACGTGTCGCCGGGGTCGCGCACCCTCAAAGAGCCGGTTCGCTGGCCGAGTGCCACCCTGGCCTCGAGCATTGACAAAGAAGACAATATCTCGGGTAACGGCGCTTACACTCACATGACTCTGCTGAGTGAAAACACAGCCGGCATGCACAACCTCTTCAAGATGTCATCGCAGTCCTGGTTCGATGGCTTTTATCGCAAGCCACGCATCGACCTTGAGCTGATGCAGAGCTATGCCAAGGGCGTGATTGCAACCTCTGGCTGCGTGTCCGGCGAGATTCAGACTCGGCTGCGGCGCGGTGAATACGACGAAGCAAAGCAGCTCGCTGGCGCGCTGCGCGAGATCTTCGGCCAAGACAATTTCTTCATCGAGATTCAAAGGCACGGCATCTCTATCGAAGAGCGGGCCTTCGTCGAGTTGATTCGCCTAGCACGTGAGTTGAACATACCGTTGGTTGCCACCAATGACCTGCACTACAGCCATGCAACTCAGGCCGAGGCACATGAGGCGCTGCTGTGCGTTCAGACCAATACCAACATTTACAACCCAGATCGTTTCAAGCTCGATGTTCCAGAGTTCTACATCAAATCGCCTCAGCAGATGCGCGAATTGTTCAGCGACTTTCCAGAGGCCTGCGACAACACGCTGCTAATTGCCGAGCGAGTCTCCCTCGAATTCAAGAAGCGCGACCTTATGCCACGCTTCGATGTTCCGGCCGGCGAGACCGAATCCACCTGGTTCGCCAAGGAAGTGCACCGCGGATTGCGCGAGCGGTTCAACGGAAATGTTCCTGAGACGCACATCAGACAGGCCGATTACGAAATCGACGTAATCAACAAGATGAATTTCCCCGGCTACTTCCTTGTGGTTGCAGACTTCATCGCCTGGGCTCGTCGCAACGGTGTGCGCGTCGGCCCCGGTCGCGGTTCTGCGGCCGGCGCAATCGTTGCCTGGGCATTGGGTATTACCGAGCTCGACCCAATCGAACACGGTCTAATCTTCGAGCGTTTCCTCAACCCTGAGCGAAAGTCGATGCCCGACATCGACATCGACTTTGACGACCGCGGCCGCGGCGAGGTCATTCGGTATGTCACCGAGAAATACGGCGATGACCGCGTTGCCCAGATCGTCACCTACAGCACCATCAAGGCAAAGCAGGCCCTGAAGGATGCTTCCCGAGTGCTCGATCTGCCATATTCCTCAGGCGAGAAGCTCACCAAGTTGCTGCCAAAGGCAATTATGGGTCGCGAAATCTCGCTAACCGAAGCCGTTGAGAAGCAGGTGGATGGCAAGGCGAACGAGCGCTTCAAAGAGGCTGCCGAGTTCCGCGCGGCGATCGAGGCCGAGGCTGATTCCCAGCGCATCTTCAATCTTGCTCGAGGCCTAGAGGGCCTCAAGCGTGGCTGGTCGGTGCACGCCGCTGGCGTGATCATGTCATCTGAACCCCTCGTTGAGGTCATGCCGATGATGAAGCGCGAGGAGGATGGCGCGATCATCACCCAGTTCGACCAACCGTCAAGCGAAAAGCTTGGCCTCTTGAAGATGGACTTCCTCGGACTTCGCAACCTGACGGTTCTCGAGGATGCACTGCAGAATATACGCACCAACCGCGGTGAGGAGGTGGTGCTCGAAAAGCTCGACCTCAACGGCGACGAGAAGACCTTCGAGCTACTCTCGCGTGGCGACACTCAGGGCGTGTTCCAGCTCGACGGCGCGCAGATGCGCACACTTCTTCGCCTTATGAAGCCATCCAAGTTTGAGCACATCTCTGCGGCTATCGCGCTATATCGCCCGGGGCCAATGGGCATGAACTCGCACACCAACTACGCACTGCGCAAAAACGGCCTGCAAGAGATAGAGCCGATTCACCAGGAGTTGGATCAGTCGCTCTCAGAAATTCTTGGCGAAACCTACGGCCTAATCGTTTATCAGGAGCAGGTTATGGCTGCAGCGCAAAAGGCTGCAGGGTTCACCCTGGGTCAGGCAGACCTGCTTCGTCGCGCCATGGGCAAGAAAGACAAGGAGGAGCTGGACAAACAGTATGGCGACTTCTCTGCCGGCATGAAACAAAACGGTTACTCCGAAGGTGCAATCAAGAAACTTTGGGACACACTCGAGCCGTTTGCCGACTACGCATTCAACCGTGCGCACAGTGCCGCCTACGGAGTGATCAGTTATTGGACTGCCTATCTGAAGGCAAACTACACAGCCGAATATATGGCAGCACTGCTGACCAGTGTCGGCGACAGTAAAGACAAACTCGGCATCTATCTGGCGGAGTGCCGCAAGCTGAATATCCAGGTGCTGCCACCAGATGTAAACGAGTCGGTCGGTAACTTCAGCGCAATTGGTAAAGACATTCGCTTCGGTCTTGGGGCAATTCGAAATGTCGGGCACAACGTGGTTTCGGCAATTGTTGAGACCCGCGCAGCCAAGGGGCGATTCACCGATTTCAACGACTTTCTCACCAAGGTTCCCCAGGTGGTTTGCACCAAGCGCACGGTTGCATCCCTTGCGCAAGCTGGCGCCTTCGACTCATTTGGTCACACTCGACGCGCACTGATTGAGATCCACGAGACCGCTGTCGACTCGCTGAGCGCCACTAAGCGCCAAGAGGCCCTTGGTCAAGACGACCTTTTCGGCGGCTTATTCGCCGACCACAGCGGTTTCGGGGTAGTGGTGCCTGATCGCGCCGAGTGGGGCAAAAAGGAAAAGTTGGCCAAAGAGCGAGAAATGCTTGGGCTCTACGTCAGCGATCACCCACTTGCCGGTCTTGAAGCTCAGGTGGCACGATTCAGCGAAATCTCAATAGCCGAGCTGCAAGACAATGAACGGCTCGAAGATGGCCAGGTCGTGACTGTTGCAGGATTGATCACCGCAATCGAGCGCAAGACGGCTCGAAGCGGAAATGCCTATGCAATCGTCACGCTCGAAGACCTCGACAGCGAGATGACCGTAATGCTGATGGGAAAGACCTATCTCGAATATGGTCCGAAGTTGGCAGCGGATCAATTCGTGGCCATCCGGGGTCGAATCTCAGTTCGCGATGACTCAAAGAACATCAACGCCCAACGCATCGACCTTATCGATGCGTCAATCGACGACAGTTCACCGGTTCAACTAAATGTGCTCGACTTCACGGCAACCAGGGACGCACTTCAAGACCTGGATCGAACACTGCGAAACTATCCCGGCAACGCCGATGTCTTTGTAAACATGATTGATGGCAGTCGCAACGCCACTCGGTTCAGACTGCAGCACCGAGTTGCGCTGAGCGTGCCGATGATTTCAGAAATCAAGTCGATTTTTGGTTCGAAGGTGTTCATCGGAGGCGACGAACTAAACGATGTCAGCGGTGGTCTTGTAACTTCGCTGGTGATAGATCAGGGGATTGGCCTCGGTTCCGACGAGACCTTCTATCACTTCGACAATAATGACGGCGTTGGATTCAACTGAATGAATCTCGCGGATTCGGCAAATCAGTACAGAGCTGACTCCCTCAAAGATGGGCAAGTTGTGAGGCCCGCGCATCCAATCTGAATCGCTAAATCGTTTGGTGTGATCCGCTGCCAGTTTTTGTGCCAGCGGGATGTTCGATTCGGTGAGCGTATGAATAGCGACGTACTTGGCCTTGCAAAGGTGTGCCCAGGTGCTAGCACCGCTTGCAACGTTGAAGCTCGCCAGCGGGGGAGTTGCGCCCAATGAAGTCATTGAGGTTGCGGTAAAACCGACTGGGTCACCGTTTTCGGCGTTGAGTGTGATGATGGCCACGCCGGAAGCGTGCCGGCGAAAGACCGCTTTGAGAGCATCAACTGGATTTGTTTCGGCTGCGAAGGCCATTGAACCTACCTAAATATCCCTTACAGACTAAGTGAAAACTAGAATTGAGGGAATTGGAGGCCAAATGTCGATTCGCATTGAAGATCTGCGCGGCCAGGGCCTCACTTCGAACTTAGTTCGCGACTCGGTACCAAGGGCTGCGCTCGACATTACAGAGGCAGCAGTTGCTGCGGCCGAGATCATCGAGGCGGTTCGAACCCGCGGAGTCGCGGCCATCTCCGAACTCAGCACTCGCTTCGACGGTTTTGTAGCCGAGCCGCTCTGGGCCAGCCAGGACGAACTCGAAACTGCCCTTGCCGAGCTAAGCCCGCAACTTCGCCAGGCCATCGAAGAATCGATTTCCAGGGTGCGCAAAGCCAGCAGGGATGCGCTGCCAAGCACTGTGACCACTCGGCACGAGGCCGGTGGCACAGTCACAACCCGCTACGTGCCAATCAAGTCGGTCGGGCTTTACGTGCCAGGGGGCAAGGCCGTCTACCCATCGAGCGTCGTGATGAACGTTGTACCCGCTCAGGTTGCGGGGTCGACCCGACTCGTCATCGCAACTCCCGGGCAAAAGGCCTTCGGAGGTCGCGCGCATCCCACGGTGTTGGCCACCGCGAAACTTCTCGGCGTCACAGATGTGCTCGTCATCGGTGGGGCGGCGGCAATTGCCGCGCTTGCATATGGTGTTGAGCAAATCGGCTTGGCGCCGGTTGACCTGATAACCGGCCCAGGTAACATTCATGTGGCTGCGGCCAAGCGCCTGGTGCGCGGCACAGTTGGCATTGACTCAGAAGCTGGAACCACCGAGATTCTCGTGCTTGCCGACCATTCCGCGAACGCGAGGTTCATTGCGCTCGATCTAATCAGTCAAGCCGAACACGACGAGGCAGCTGCTTGCGTTCTGGTGACCGACAGTGAGGCCCTAGCGCAGGCTGTGATTAGTCACATCGATGATTTGATTCCTCAGGCAACCCACAGCGAACGAATCGCGGTTGCCCTGTCGGGGCAGCAGAGCGCAGTTGTGCTCGTCGACTCGATCGAGGCTGCCATCGTCTTTGCCAATGAGTACGCAACCGAGCATCTCGAAATAGTCACCGATGACGACACGAGTGTCTTGACCCAGATCACAAACGCCGGAGCGATTTTCGTTGGCAGCTATTCGCCGGTAGCACTCGGGGACTACATGGCTGGGTCGAATCACGTTTTGCCAACCGGCGGCACGGCTCGATTCAACGCCGGCCTTGGAGTGCACACTTTTCTTCGTGCTCAGCAGGTAGTCGACTATTCACAGAGCGACCTGGCTGAGATAGCTCAAAAGATTGAAACGTTCGCCAGGGCAGAGGGCCTGGATGCTCATGGTCAGGCCGTTTCAGAACGACTCAGGTAGTCTGAACTTAAGCAAAGGAGCCTGAATGCACTGTCCGTTCTGTCGCTACCCAGATTCACGAGTTATCGACTCGCGCACCTCTGATGATGGCTCTTCGATTCGCCGTCGTCGCGAGTGTCCACAGTGCAACCAGCGCTTCAGCACCACCGAAACCGCCTCACTGGTAATCGTAAAACGCAGTGGCGTTGCCGAACCATTCAGCCGCGACAAGATCGTGGGAGGGTTGCGGAAGGCGTGTCAGGGCCGCCCGGTTACCGAGGCTGATTTGGCTCTCCTGGCTCAGAAAGTGGAAGAGACCATCCGCGCCACCGGAGCCGCCCAGGTTGAGGCACATGACGTAGGCCTGGCCATCCTTGGCCCGCTTCGCGAACTGGATGAGGTTGCCTACATGCGTTTCGCCAGTGTCTATCAGGGATGGGAATCTCTAGATGACTTCGAGCAGGCCATCAAGCTAATGAGGCTGGAACACGCCATCGACAATTCCGATGAAGTGTCAAGCAGCGACGAATAATTCATTTACTATTTATCTCGGAACGGGATCGGCGATTACGCGGGTCCCGTACTGCTTTAAGCATTAACCTTGAGGCGTGCTCTACCGCCTAATTTTCAAACTTTTCTTTGCCAATCTGGATGCCGAATTTGCGCACCACATTGGCATGGCGGCCATCAGGTTTCTCGGTGCCACCGGCCTGTCTAGCCTGCTGAGAGTTCGCGCGACACATTCGGTTGACGCCTTCGGCCTGCACTTCGATTCGCCATTTGGTTTGGCTGCTGGTTTCGATAAAAACGCAGTGGCAATCAAGGCGCTCGGTGACTTGGGTTTCTCCCACGTTGAAGTTGGAACCGTAACCGCCATTGCGCAGAGCGGCAACGACAAGCCAAGACTGTTTCGCCTGATCAAGGATCGCGCCTTGATTAACCGCATGGGCTTCAACAACGATGGGGCGGCGGTCATTGCAGAGCGAATCGCCAGTACCCGAGCTCGCTATCCAAAGAGTCTTCCGGTCGTTGGCGTAAACATCGGCAAGTCGCGCGTGGTTGAGGTCGAAGATGCGGTTTCCGATTACCGTGCCAGCGCTAAGTTGCTCGCGCCGGTTGCCGACTACATCGCTGTCAATGTTTCGTCGCCGAACACACCTGGGCTGCGTTCGCTGCAGTCGGTCGATGCGCTGCGTCCCATCCTGGATGCCGTCATCGCCGAGTCACTCGGCAAGCCGGTGCTGGTCAAGATCGCGCCAGATCTAGCCGACGACGACATCATCGACGTTGCCAAACTCGCCAAGAAGTTGAAGCTCGCCGGCGTAATTGCAACCAACACCACAATCTCGCGCGCCGGTCTCAAGACCGAGGGCAAGATAGTTGAGAGCAGGGGAGCAGGTGGGCTCTCTGGCGCACCGCTCAAGGCTCGCTCGCTAGAAGTGTTGCGACTGCTGCGTCAGTACCTGCCTGATGAGCTGGCAATCATCTCAGTCGGTGGCGTTGAAACCGCTTCAGAGGTGCGCGAGCGGTTGGCTGCAGGTGCGACCCTGGTGCAGGGCTACAGCGGTTTCGTTTTTGAAGGCCCGCTATGGGCCCGAAAGATCAAAAAACAGGTACGTGCGGCTGCTCCAACTAGTTAGCAGAGGCGAGTTTCTGGTGCCTTGGTTTCTCGAGGGTCATACTCGGCAACTGGCTTCAAGATTTCTGAAACCTTATCCATGATCTCGGTTGGAATCTCTACGCCAACTGCACCGAGGTTCGAGGTGATCTGTTCAGGTGAGGTTGCTCCAACGATTGCCGATGAAACGTTGTCGTTCTGCAGAACCCAGGCCAGAGCAAACTGGGCCATGGTCAGGCCGAGCTCGTCTGCCAGTGGGCGAAGCAACTGAACCTGGGTGAGCACATCTTCGGCCAGATACTTCTGCATCGGTCCGCCGACCTTCTCGTGCGCACCGCGAGAACCCTCTGGCAGTGGCTGACCTGGCTGGTACTTGCCGGTGAGCACGCCCTGGGCCATTGGCGACCAAACGATTTGCGAGACGCCGAGTTCCTTCGAGGTCGGAATTACTTCTGCCTCGATGACTCGCCAGAGTGCCGAGTACTGCGGCTGGTTCGAAATCAGCTGGAAGCCGAGCTGCTTTGAAAGTTCGTGTCCGGCGCGAATCTGCTCTGCGCTCCACTCCGAAACGCCGATGTAGAGTGCCTTGCCGGCGCGCACGATGTCGGCGAATGCCTGCATGGTCTCCTCGAGAGGTGTCTCAACGTCGTATCGGTGTGCCTGGTAGAGATCGACGTAGTCGGTCTGCAGGCGCTTTAGCGAACCGTTGATCGACTCCATGATGTGTTTGCGCGAAAGGCCTGTGTCGTTTGGACCCTTCTCGGAAACTGGCCAGTAGACCTTGGTGAAAATCTCGATGCCCTCGCGGCGCTGGCCCTTCAAAGCCTCGCCAAGCACCGACTCGGCAGCCTGGTTTGCATAGACATCGGCGGTGTCGAACGAGGTGATGCCACCTTCGAGGGCTGCGTGCACGGTGGCGTGCGCTGCCTTGTCATCGATCTGGCTAACGTGAGTCAGCCAGTTGCCATAAGTCAGTTCTGAAACCTTGAAACCTGAATTGCCTAGATAGCGGTGCTTCATTTTTTCTCCTTGAATTGAAACTTCGTTATTGCGACCAGGAAACTAAGCGACTTTGTCGCCGCGCTTCACCTGTGGCTTAGGGATGCGCATTGGGCGCAATTGAATCGAACGCATTGCTGCGTACCAGCCGATGCCACGTTCGAGATTTGTCGAACCGAATTTGGCCGCTACAGCTTTTGAGGTGCGGCGCGCAATGAGAATTGCGTCAATTGCCACGATCAGGAAAAGCGCCCACATCAGTGACAGCGCAGCGAACTGTAACCAGATCAGAGATTTTCCCGCGACGCCCGTAACCAAGAGGAAAGCAAACATGGTTGGCAAGATTAATTCTCCGGTGGTGAATCTCGAGTCGACCAAGTCTCGGGCCAGGCGCTTCTGAGGTCCACGGTCTTTCACGGGCAGGTACTTCTCTTCGCCTCGCATCATTCCGAAGCGAGCCTTTCGACGTGCCTCGGCCTGCTGCTCCTTGCTCAGTTTGCGACCCTCGGGGGTCTTGTCGCCAACCAGAGGACGACGGTTTGCCGCCTCTTGAGCCTTGCGAGCTGGGGTAGGGCCTTTTTTGCCTTCTGGCTTGTTATCTGACATCGAATCCTCGTCTGGTTATCGACTTAAGATTACAAGCATGAATCTTTCGCCAGAATCGTCGAAGTTCGACTCCATCACCGTCACCCTCGCCAAAGAAAAAGTCGCCGCGCGCTTTCCCGAGGCCATCGCTCGCTTGGGTTCGCTGGTGCGCATCCCTGGAATCGCCTGGGATGCCTTTCCCGCAGAAGACCTGGAACGTAGCGCCACCGCCGTTGCCGAGCTCTTGACCAGCACGGGAGTTTTTGAAACCGTTGAAGTTCGCCGTGCCACTTACGGAAATGACAAGGTCGGCGCACCCGCCGTGGTGGCCCGTCGAGCCGCTCGCAACGGTCGCCCGCAAATCTTGCTGTACGCCCACCACGATGTTCAGCCGCCTGGCGATAAGTCTGAATGGAAGACTCCCGAATTTGAGCCGACCCTGATGGACGGCCGTATTTTTGCTCGCGGAGCCGCAGACGACAAGGCCGGCATCATCGCCCACGTGACGGCCATTCAGTCGCTGGTTGACCTGGCCGGCCCCGATTTTGAAATCGGTCTGAGTGTTTTTGTCGAGGGTGAAGAGGAGGCCGGTTCGCCATCATTCCGCGCATTCCTGGATCAGAACCGCGACATCCTGGAGGCCGACGTCATCGTGGTTGCCGACTCGGCTAACTGGACGACGACCATCCCTGCGCTCACCACCACGCTTCGAGGCCTGGTCTCTCAGGAGTTCGAGGTGCGAACCCTTGACCACGCTGTTCACTCTGGCATGTATGGCGGGCCAATTCCCGACGCCATGACCGCCATGATCAGGCTTCTGGCAACTCTCCACGATGAAAACGGCAACGTTGCAGTTCGCGGCCTGGTTGAGGGCAAGGCCGCAGAGCTCGAATACGACGAGGCAGCGCTTCGCACCGACAGCGGCCTGCTGGATGGGGTAGAACTCATCGGCGATGGCAGCATCCTCGATCGAATCTGGACAAAACCTGCGCTGACCGTGATCGGCATCGATGGCATGAACGTGGCGACTTCCTCAAACACTCTGCTTCCCGCCGTAAAGGCCAAGGTCAGCATGCGTATTGCTCCCGGACAGGAGCCAGCAGAGGCGCTTACCGCGCTGCGCCGGCACCTGAGCGAAAATGCACCGTTCGGAGCCAGGGTTGAATTTGGCGAGGTCGAGCTGGGCAAGCCGTTCAAAGCGGATGATTCGGGTTGGGCCAAGCAGCTAGCCAGCGGAGCACTGAGCGCCGCTTTCGGTAATGAATCGGTGGACATCGGTATCGGCGGGTCCATACCTTTCATCGCCGATCTGGTTCAGGTGTTCCCGAACGCCCAGATCCTGGTAACCGGGGTAGAAGATGCCGACAGTCGAGCTCACAGCCCGAACGAGTCAGTCCACCTTGAAACCCTGCGCGGCGCCATGGTCGCCGAGACACTCTTCCTCGCCAAAGGGAATGAACTTCGAATCAACTAGGTTTCAGATTTAGACTGGTATTCAAGGAGTAACAATGAGCGAAACCATGACCCACGAGGTAAACCTCACCGATGCCGCCCGCGACCGGGTGAAAGCACTTTTTGAGGCCCAGGGATGCCCGGATGCACGCCTGCGAATCGAGGTCAAGCTCGGTGGTTGCGCTGGATTCATCTACGACCTCTATCCAGACGAAGAGCTGACCGATGGCGACCTGGTTCGCGACTTTGGTGGTCTCGAAGTGGTTGCGCACCAGAAGAGTGCGAACTACCTGGTCGGTGCAACCATCGACTACGAAGACACCATCATGAAGCAGGGTTTGACCATCGACAACCCAAATGCCACTGGCTCGTGTGCCTGCGGCAACAGCTTCAACTAAAGCCACAACGCCAGATCCGGCTCCGATTTTCGGGGCCGGATTCGGCCATTAAAGCCTTATTTTTCGGCGGTTTGAGCCGATTTCCGCCAAATTCGTGCGTAGGATTAAGCCGTAATTGTTTTGCACCTGAAGGGCAAATTGTGCGTCGCAAGAATGCAATGAAATGGGCTATTTTGCCCGCAGCTGCATCCCTCATCCTGGCTTTGACCGGATGTACCCCACAAATGGCGGGCCTTGGCGGCTTGCCAAGTGCGGGAAAGAACATCACTGACCGTAGCGAAGTCATTTCCAACATGTGGAATTACTCCTGGATGGTGCTCTGGGGCGTTGGAATCGTGGCCTGGGGTCTGATGATTTTCGCAATAATCGTCTACCGCCGTCGCAAGGGCGACACTTCGCTTCCAGTGCAGTTGCGCTACAACAACCCAATCGAGGTCTTGTTCACGGTCGTTCCGCTAATCATGGTGGTTGGCTTCTTTGCCTTTACCACCAAGACCATGGATGAGGTTGGCAAGCCTTTCGCCAACCCAGACGTCAAGATCGAGGTGGTCGGTAAGCAGTGGGCCTGGGACTTCAACTACACCAGCGCAAATGTTTATGACTCGGGCGTTCAGCTGCAGGGCAAGAATGCAGCCGAATTGAAGGCAAATTACGACGCGAATGCCTCGACCCTGTGGCTTCCGGTGAACAAGAAGGTTGAACTTGACCTGACTTCACGCGACGTGATCCACTCTTTCTGGGTAGTCGACTTCCTCTACAAGAAGGACGTCTTCCCGGGCAAGGTAAACAAGATTTGGTTCATCCCGCAGGTGCTTGGCACCTACGACGGCAAGTGCTCCGAACTCTGTGGCGAGTACCACTCGATGATGCTCTTCAAGGTCAAGGTGGTTTCTCAGGCCGATTATGACGCTCACATGGCCCAGCTCGGGGCAGAGGGTAACCTCGGTCAGCTCAGCGATGGCCTGAACCGCAACCAGAATCTTCCAGGCGACAACCCAAACGTTAGAGGTTAATCGAAATGGCTACCGCTACAGCAACCGGATACCAGTCGGGCAAAAAGACTCAGGGTCGCATCCTGATTGATTGGCTAACCACTACCGACCACAAGAAAATCGGGTATCTCTACCTGATCACCTCAATCGTTTACTTCATGATCGGTGGCGTAATGGCACTGGTCATCCGTGCCCAGCTCGCAGCACCAGGCCTGTCGATTGTGGCAAGCAAGGAGCAGTACAACCAGCTGTTCACCATGCACGGCACCATCATGCTGCTGATGTTCGCAACTCCGCTGTTCGCAGCTTTTGCAAACATCTTGATGCCGGTTCAGATCGGTGCGCCGGATGTGGCCTTCCCGCGCCTTAACGCAATCGCATACTGGCTCTACTTCTTTGGTTCGTTCATCGCCGTCGCTGGGTTCTTCACCCCGCAGGGCGCTGCATCTTTCGGTTGGTTCGCTTACGCGCCACTGTCGAACACCACGTTCTCACCGGGACTCGGTGGCGACCTGTGGGTCTTCGGTCTGGCAATGAGCGGTTTCGGCACCATCATGGGTGGTGTCAACTTCATCACCACGATCTTGACCATGCGCGTGCCAGGCATGACCATGTTCCGCATGCCAATCTTCACCTGGAACACCTTGGTCACTTCGATCCTGGTCATCATGTGTTTCCCCCCGCTCGCAGCAGCACTGTTTGCACTTGGAGCAGATCGCCGCTTCGGGGCGCACATCTTCGACCCAGCCAACGGTGGTCCAATGCTTTGGCAGCACCTGTTCTGGTTCTTTGGACACCCCGAGGTTTACATCCTCGCCCTGCCGTTCTTCGGAATCGTTTCAGAGATTTTCCCGGTCTTTAGCCGCAAGCCAATCTTTGGTTACAAGACCCTGGTCTTCGCAACCATCGCCATCGCTGCGCTGTCGATGACCGTTTGGGCACACCACATGTATGTCACCGGCGGCGTGCTGCTTCCATACTTTGCATTCACCACCATGTTGATTGCAGTTCCGACTGGTGTGAAGGTATTCAACTGGATCGGCACCATGTGGAAGGGTTCGATCACGTTCGATACCCCGATGCTCTTCGCCCTGGGCTTCCTGACCACCTTCATCTTCGGCGGTCTTACCGGTGTCATCCTCGCAACCCCGACTCTCGACTTCGAGCTGAGTGACAGCTACTTTGTGGTTGCTCACTTCCACTACGTGGTCTTCGGAACCGTGGTATTCGCCATGTTTGCCGGAATCTACTTCTGGTATCCAAAGATGACCGGCAAGTTGCTCAACGAGCGCATCGGAAAGATTCAGTTCTGGTTGCTGTTCATCGGCTTCCACATGACCTTCTTGATTCAGCACTGGCTCGGATTCCTCGGGCTGCCTCGTCGTTACGCAACCTACTTGGCCAGCGATGCACAGGGCAACGCGGCTTGGATGAACGGGCTTTCGACTGTAGGTTCGGTCATCCTGGCAATCTCGATGATTCCGTTCCTTTGGAACGTCTGGATCACCCACAAGCGTGGTGTTCGCACAACCTTGAACGACCCATGGGGCTACGGCCGCTCGCTCGAGTGGGCAACCGGTTCACCGTTCCCTCGCCACAACTTCACTTCGATTCCTCGCGTTCGCTCGGAGTCTCCAGCCTTCGATTTGAACCACCCGGAGTTTGCCTCCGATGAGGCTAAGGCAGGTAAATAAATGAAGTTCAACGGCAACCTGTTTTACTTTCTGTCGGCCTTTTACGTTCTTGCAGCAGGTGGCTACGCCATCTGGTTCAACAACGCAAACCCAAATCCGGATGGCAGCTTCCACCTAGAGGTAATCGGTACCGCCGCGATCGCGATGCTCGCGATCATGTCTGTATTCCTTGCCTTCTATCTGAAGATGACCAATAAGAAGCAGGGTCCTGTTCCCGAAGACATCGAGACCGCCAACATCGAAGAGGGCGATTTCGAGCAAGGATACTTCGCACCATGGAGTTGGTGGCCACTGCTGATTGGCGCCTTCGGAGCGATCGTATTCTTGTCGCTTGCAGTCGGCTGGTGGTTGTTCTTCATCGGCTTCCCGCTGGCACTCATCGCACTGATTGGTTTCGTCTTTGAGCGCAGCCGCGGCCAGCTAGCCCACTAGGCGGCAAATACTCGCACTATGCGTCGGCTCACTCGAAACGGTGAGCCGATTCGCATTTTGGACACATTGGGCAGCGACTCGAAGAGGGCTGTGTAACGCTCGCGATTTCTCTGGTGAGTGGTCCAGGCCCAGAGCAGAATGTTGAGTTCAGGGTCGCGAGATAGCCAATTACTGGCGTCTTCACGATTCCCATTCCAAAGTTCCTTTCGACTGACCGCCCGCCAAACCGTTCGGCGAATCAACCGCCACATCACAAAGCAGCGCGGGTAGTCGAGCCAGATTAGGTGGGTGATCCTCCTATCGAGGATGTAGCGCAACACCGAGTAGTTGCCGTCGATGACCCAGCGATCGGCCGCGCAGAACTGCGTCACCCGCTCTCGAAACTCGGTTTCGGGCAGCGGGGTCCATCTTGGTTGATGGTAGATCGAGTCGAGCTCGAGCATCGGGATGCCCAATTGGTGAGCAAGCGTGGCAGTAAGCGTGCTCTTGCCCGAGCCAGAGGTGCCGACCACCTGAATTCGAAGCGCAGGCCTTTCTGAGGTGAGGGGAGAGGTCATAAGAGGTTTTGGTCTGCCCAGATCAAAATGGCGTCGTAATGGTACTTGGCTAGCCCGGGGTTTACTGCCTCATAGGTGTCTCGGTAGCCGGTTGGCAGTATGTAGCTCTGCGCCAAAGACTTATAGGCGGCCCGGGTTGGCTTCCAGAACTGCAGGATGAACTCGTAGTGCTTGGCAACGAGTGCTTGCACCTCGGGCGAGGCTGGGTCGGCACCCGCAAATTGCTGATGCTTGAACGCATCCGTGATCAAAGAGAACTCTGCTGCAAACTGGTTGTTCTGCTCACGGCTATAGCTGTTTTCATACATCGAGCCATGCTGGGCATTAGGGTCTAGTTCACGCACCGCTTTAGCCTAGGCGAAAGAAAAGGCCCCAGCTTTCGCGCGGGGCCATTTCCTTTTGTTGCTAATTACTTTTTAGGCGCTGCCTTCTTGGCGGCAGGCTTCTTAGCGGGAGCCTTGGCAGACTTGGTAGCGGTCTTGCTTGCAGTCTTTTTGGCCGCAGGCTTAGCCGCTGATTTCTTGGCTGCCGGCTTCTTAGTCGCAACCTTCTTGGCTGGCTTGGCTTCGATCGCCTTCTGCTCGTCGTGGTGACCGTGCGAAGCATCGATTTCGAGTTGGGTTGCAGGTGTCACGCGGTCTTCGAAGTAGAACTTTGAAAGGGCTGCACGCATGCGAGCCTTGACCGTGATCTTGCCATCCTCGTTCGGGCGAGCCAGCGTTGGGGCGAAGCTTTCGAAAGCGGTGAGCTTGTAGAGCTCATACTTGTCTACTGGCTCGTGCACCTCGATGTATTCGCCGTGCGGCATGCGAACGATGCGACCTGTTTCGCGGCCGTGCAGCGCGATTTCGCGGTCCTTGCGCTGCAGCGAGAGGGCAGTGCGCTTAGTTGCCCAGAAGGCCACTATTGGCAGCACAATCAGGCTGATCTGCATGAAGGTCAGCACGGTGTTCAGCGACATCTTGAAGTTGGTCGCAATCAGGTCTGTGCTTGCGCCGGCCCAGAGCACCGCGTAGAAGGTCACTCCGGCCGCACCGATTGCAGTGCGAACAGGTGCGTTGCGTGGGCGGTCCAGCACGTGGTGTTCGCGCTCGTCACCGGTAACCCACTTCTCAAGGAATGGGTAGGCGCCGACAACAAACAGGAAGACCAGGCTGATAATCAGCGGCAACAGGATGTTCCATGACCAAGAGAAACCGAACCAACCGGCCTCTAGGTGGCTTGGTGCCAATCGGAGTGCACCATCCAGCCAGCCGATGTACCAGTCGGGCTGGGTTCCGGCAGAAACAGGCGATGGGTCATAGCCGCCGTAGTTCCAAACCGGGTTGATGGTGAAGGTTGCAGAGATCAGCATGATTACGCCGAAGACGATGAAGAAGAAGCCGCCGGCCTTTGCAACATAAACCGGTGCCAATGGGTAACCGACTACGTTGTTGTCCTTCTTGCCAGCTCCCGAGTAGTGGGTGTGCTTGTGAATCACAACCATGAACAGGTGCACTGCAAGCAGCACGATGATTAGGGCAGGCACAATCATGATGTGCAGGCTGTATAGGCGAGCCACGATTGCGTGACCAGGGAACTGTCCACCGAACAGCAGCGACGAAACGTAGGCGCCAATTACTGGAACGCCCTTGATCATGCCGTCGATGATTCGAAGACCGTTACCCGAAAGTAGGTCGTCTGGAAGCGAGTAACCGGTAAATCCGCCGGCCATGCCCATTACGAAGAGCAGGAATCCGACTACCCAGTTGATTTCGCGAGGCTTGCGGAACGCACCGGTGAAGAAAACGCGGAGCATGTGCAGGCCTGCCGATGCCACGAACAACAGTGCCGACCAGTGGTGAACCTGACGCATTAGCAGACCGCCGCGCACCTCAAACGAAATGTCGAGGGTCGACTTGTATGCGATTGACATCTCAGCGCCCTTTAGTGGGCCGTAAACGCCGTTGTAGATGACGTCGGTCATTGCTGGCTGAAAGAAGAAGGTCAGGAAGGTTCCCGAGATCAATAGAACGAGGAAGCTGTACATCGCAACTTCACCGAGCATGAACGACCAGTGGTCAGGGAAGATCTTGCGACCGAACTCCTTGAGGATGCCGGCTACGCCAACACGCTCATCCAAGAAGTTGGCACGCTCAGCCAAGAAACCTGGCTTCTTTGCGGTTGCTTGATTTGCCATTAGTTAGCGCTCCGATCCCAGAAGCTTGGTCCGACAGGTTCGTGGAAGTCGCTCTGAGCGATTAGGTAGCCCTCAGCGTCAACGGTGATTGGCAACTGAGGAAGTGGGCGAGAGGCTGGGCCGAAGAGGACCTTGCAACCATCGGTTAGATCGAAGGTCGACTGGTGGCACGGGCAAAGCAAGTGGTGAGTCTGCTGCTCGTATAGAGCAACCGGGCAACCAACGTGAGTACAGATCTTGCTGTAGGCAACGATGCCGTCGTATGACCAGTTCTCACGACCTGCGATCGGCTTCAACACCGAAGGGTCGACGCGAACCAAGAGCACAGCCGCCTTGGCCTTCTCTTCGAGTTTCGTGTCGGTTAGGTCTTGCAAACCTTCTGGGATGACGTGGAACACCGATCCTTCGGTGACCTCGCTTGCCTTGATTGGTGTGCCGTATGGGTCTTTGGCAAGGCGAGTGCCCTTGCGCCACATCGTGTGACGAAGAGTGTCAGCAGGGTTTGGGCCTAGGCCGCCGAAGAAGAAGATTGCAGGAAGAGGGAACATTGCAAGCGCCGTGTACAACGAGCGACGGATGAGCTTGCGTCGTGTGAAGCCCGACTCCTGGTCTGCAAGCTTGATGATCTCGATTGCCGCAGCGCGGTTTTCTTCACTGCTTCGAGACTGGTGGCGAGGCTCGTACACTTCTGCGTCTGGCATCAGGGTCTTTGCCCAGTGCACTGCGCCAATGCCGATGCCCAGCAGGCCAAGAGTGATGCCAAAGCCGAGCCAGAGAGTGTTCGAACGTACTGTGCCTAGGTCTGAGGTAATCGGGAAGGCGAAGTAAGCAAAGATCGAGAACGCGCTTCCCACCGCTGATGCGATGAAGAGTGCCGCAACCTGCCGGTTGGCGGTGCGCTCGAGCTTCTCACTCTTATCGGTCATTCGAACGCGGTGCGGTTCGATGCCCGGGTCTGAGACCTTGCCTGATTGAACGACTGCGAGACCGCTTTCGTAGCGGTGCTCTTTAGCCTTTTCGCTCACTTATTGCTCTTTCCTGTTTTCTGAAACTAGTTTGACTTGGCGCCAAGCCAGACGGTGAAACCGATGATGAGACCCAAGCCGATGATCCAGATGAACAAACCTTCGGCAACCGGGCCAAGTCCTGCAAGTTCATAACCACCGGCAGATGGATTTTCATCCAAGTACTTCAAGTAAGTGATGATGTCTTTCTTGTCGGTAGGGGTGATGTTTGCATCGTTGAAAACCGGCATGTTCTGCGGGCCGGTGAGCATCGCCTCGTAGATTCGAGTGTTTGGAATGTTCTTGAGCGCCGGAGCGTACTTGCCTTCGGTCAATGCTCCACCGGCACCAACGGCGTTGTGGCACATTGCACAGTTGATGCGGAAGAGCTCGCCACCGCGAACGGCATCGCCGTTTGCCGCGGTCATGTCTGCACTTGGGATGGCCGGACCGGTTCCAAGCGAACCAACGTAGGCCGCAATCGCGTCAATCTGTTCGCGAGTGAACTGAACCGGCTTGACCTGCATCTGCGGACCGTCGGCCTGAGCAGGCATGCGACCCGAGGAAACCTGGAAGTCAGCAGATGCTGCACCCACGCCGATCAGGGTAGGAGCAGCAGAGGTTCCGACGCCGTTCTTGCCGTGGCATGAGGCGCAGTTTGCAAGGAACAGCTGCTTACCCTCTTCAAGCTGCGACTGTGTGACGGCCTGTGAGGTGTTGCTGTGCTTGACCACTGCGTTAGCAGCCGCGTAGCTACCACCGCTGATGATTAGGCCGGCGACGATTACCAGAGCAGCAGCAAATGGGCTGCGGCGTTTGTTCTTCATTTTGTTTGCCAATCGATTTCTCTTATTTCAAAACGTAGATGATGAGGAAAAGGCCAATCCAGACCACATCGACGAAGTGCCAGTAGTAGGAAACGACGATCGCGCTGGTTGCCTCGTAGTGACCAAACTTCTTGGCTGCGTAGGTGCGGCCAATCACCATAAGGAAAGCGATCAAACCGCCGGTCACGTGCAAGGCGTGGAAGCCGGTGGTGATGAAGAATGCGCTCGAATACGAGTTGGCGCTGAAGAAGATGCCTTCCGAGCAGAGCTGGGCGTATTCCCACACCTGACCAGAAACGAACATGGCGCCCAGAACATAGGAGAGCATGAACCACTCGACCATGCCCCACTTGGAGAACTGCAGGAAATTGCCGGTGCGACGGGGCTGCAGGCGCTCAGCGGCAAAAACGCCGAACTGAGCGGTGAATGACGATGCCACCAGGATGAGGGTGTTGGTCAGCGCCATCGGCACGTTCAACTTTGCGGTGTCTGAGGCCCAAATTGCCGGGGAATTCACCTTTAGCGAGAAGTACATGGCGAAAAGGGCTGCGAAGAACATCACCTCACTGCCGAGCCAAACGATGGTTCCGACCGAAGTTGCACTCGGTCTATTGATTGAAGGCGAAGAAAAAGTCGCAGATGACATGCGTTAATGCTAACCCACGAGATGGCCCGAATCGGTTGATTTCACGCGGTTTTCAAACGATTTTCGCGAATAAACTGAACGCATGACCCGCGAAAACTCCTGGCCGCTCATCCTAGGCAAATTGCTAGATCGACACGACCTAGATAGGGCAGAGGCGGCCTGGGCGATGGCCCAGATTATGTCTGGTGAGAGCGACCCGGCTCAAATTGGGGCATTCATGATTGCCCTTCGCGCCAAGGGCGAATCTGTTGCAGAACTCGCTGGCTTGGTAGACACCATGCTGGAAAACTCGGTCATCCTCGACACCGGCAACGACGCCGTCGACATCGTGGGAACCGGTGGGGACATGATTGGCACGGTCAACATTTCCTCCATGGCCTCGATTGTGGCAGCAGCTACCGGGCTGCCGGTGATGAAGCACGGCAGTCGCTCTGCATCGGGCAAGACCGGTTCGAGCGAAATGTTGGAGGTGCTCGGAATTCGCCTTGATCTGTCGCCGGAGCGTGTGGCCGACGTTTTTCGCGAAGTGGGGCTGACCTTCTTCTTTGCCCCGGTATTCCACCCGGCGATGCGCCACGTTGCACCAATCCGCAAGGCTTTGGGAGTGCCTACGACGTTCAACTTTCTTGGCCCGCTGGCAAACCCAGCTCAGCCAATCGCAACCTCGCTCGGTGTCTCGAGCGCCCAGATGGCGCCGCTGCTGGCTGAAGAACTGGCCCAGCGGGGTAGAACTGCCCTGGTTTTCAGGGGTTCAGATGGCTTGGATGAGCTCACCACCACTGGAATGAGCCACATTTGGACGGTTTCCGGCGGCAAAGTCCTCGATTTCGACCTCAATCCAGCCGATTTTGGGCTAAATACCGCCAAATTGGCCGATTTGGTGGGGTCAGACGCGCATCACAACGCTCAGGTGGCTAAAAGCCTGTTCGCCGGCGAGCGAGATGGCAACCTGGCGGCGATCCGCGAGGTCGTGGCGCTAAACGCCGCAGGCGGCATCGTTGCTTACCGCCTCGCCAAGAGGGGTTCAGAATTGCTTTCCGAAAGCGGCCTGAAGCACGAATTCAAGGATGCAATCGCGCTGAGCCTCGAGGCAATCGACTCAGGCAAAGCCGCAGAGAAGCTCTCTGCATGGATGTCGGCAACTCAGGCCTAAGGCTCGTTGGTCAGTGGTCAGAGGCGGCCATCCAAGACAAAAGTCGGGAGAGCGACTCAGAGCGCCAGATAAACATTACTTTACATAATGTTCATTATCGGCGATAGGGAAACCGCCTAGAACCGGTGGTGCTTCAAGAAGTCAACCAAACCGGGCGGCGCCACACTCTCGCCGGTTTCAATTAGTTCATCGAGCAGCCACCAGCGAACATCGACGACATCTCGACGTTCGTCGTCAGTCCAGCCGGATTGATTGAGTTCGAAGCGCTGCACCTGAAGCGCGAAAAAATGATCCTTGAATGTGTGGTGATTGATTCCATCAGCCCAAAGCCAGCGACCCTCTGTTTGCCATATCTGGTTGCCCAGCTCGGTCTCGGTAATCCTCAGGCCAGTCTCCTCAGCTAATTCTCGAATCGCGGCCTCGGAGGTTGACTCGCCGGGGTCAATGCCACCCCCAGGGGTTATCCAGCGCGGTGGCAAGCCAACTTCGGGGTCAAAGTGGGTCTTGAGCAGCAAAATCGCCCCTGTTGGGTCGGTAACCAGCACCCTGGCGGTTTCTCGGTGTTGGCCCGGCCTCATGCTTTATGCGCCATCATCGCGATTTGATTGCGAAAAGCTTCATCGAACGCTGCATCAACCAGCCGATAGTGAGCGCGAAAATAATCGTGCCTTCACGGAATTGGCCACCCATAGCCCAGCCGATGCCGAGCACCGTAAGCTCAACCAGGGTTCGAATCAACCAAACCGGCTTATTCAGCTTCGTGGCCAAGCCCAGCATCAACCCGTCGCGAGGCCCCGCTCCGAGGTTTGCCGAGATGTAGAGGCCACTTGCCCCTCCAACAAGTAGCAAGCCAGTCAGAAACATCCACACCGACTGCAAATAACTTGAGGAAACCGGAATCACCGTGATGAATAGGTTGGCCCAGGTGCCGATCAGGATTGCGTTGGCGATGGTTCCGAAGCCAGGTCGATTGCGAAGGGGAATCCAGAAAAGCAAGACGATCGCCCCGATCAGGATCGAGGCGGTGCCAAATGCGATGTTGAGCCGCAGCGACACACCCTGCGACAACACATCCCAGGGAGATAGCCCCAGATGAGCCCGCAGCATCAAGGTCAAGCCAAAGCCGCAACCGCACAGCCCAACCATTAGTCGAGTCAGGTTTGCGGCGCTTAGCGTTTTGAACACCAGTAGAGCCTAACCGCGAGAGACTAGAGCCAGACCAACACGGATGGGTGTAATGAAGACCGCTTACTTTTCACCGGCCAAGCCACGCGTTTTTGCCCATCGCGGTCTGACCCTCGGTCGGTTCGACGAAAACAGCTTGGAGGCGCTCACGGCGGCGCAATCGGCTGGAATTCAGTATTTCGAAATTGATGTTCGAACATCCAGCGACGCAGTGATTTTTGTTTTACATGACCAAGATCTGCTGCGTGTTGCCGGTGATTCTAGGAAGGTTGACCAGCTCACAGCCGCTGAGCTGGATTCGCTTGTATTGAAATTCGGCGGCAAACCGCTGCGGCTTGAAGCTGCCTTCGACCACTTCCCCGCTGCCAGATTCAATATCGACCTGAAAACCCAATCTGCAATTGCTGGAGTACGTGCACTGGTGGCGATGGCCGATGCGGCCGGCAAGAACCTAAGCGACCGAGTGCTTCTGACCAGCTTTAGCGACAAAACAGGTCGGGCCGCAACGCGGGGTCTTCGGGTAGCAACCTCGGCAGGAATGCGCACGACACTCCTCGCCCGCTTGTGCTATTCGGTAAGTCCGCTGCTAGCCTGGCTGCTTCGCGACGTGGATGCTCTACAAATTCCCGTCAGAAGTGCCAGACTTCGACTCGACTCGCAGGCTTTCATCAGGGCCGTGCAGAAACATGGGGTCGAAGTTCACTACTGGACCATCAACGACCCAGCCGAGGCTAAACGACTAGTCGCACTCGGTGCCGATGGAATCATCAGTGATCAGGCAGATGTGATCGCAGCCGCGCTCGCGGAATAAAACCGAACACCAATCGGTTTTGAACAGTACCCCAAAAGGGTTATGCAGGAGGAAACAATGGCCAGTACTTCAATGCGCGGAATGCGCCTCGGTGCACAAACTATCGAGAACGAAATCGGTGTTACCTACGCCGACAAGACCAAGCACGAATACATTTGTGCCAACGGTCACAGCAACGACGTGGTCTTTGCCGCGGATGCGGAACTCCCCGAGTTTTGGCAGTGCCGCAAGTGTTCCGAGCTCGGCGCACTGGTTGTCGATGGCAAGCACGTTGCACTCGAATCGAAGTCCGATCGTCCTGGTCGCAGCCACCTCGAGATGCTGCTTGAGCGTCGCACCAAGGAAGAGCTCGAAGAGATTCTGAAAGAGCGAATTGCCTACATTCGTGCGCGACGCGCACACGGCAAGGCCGAAATTTAACTAACGCTTAAAAACTCGAGCAAATCCGAGTTTTGTGACCAGCCATAGTGCCTCAACCACTATGGCTGTTGTCATTTTTGACGCACCAATGACGCGTTCAACAAAAACGATTGGTACTTCGCGCACGGTGGCTCCCGCACGAAGTGACGCCCAGGTCATCTCAACCTGAAACGAGTAACCCTGCGATGCGATTGAATCCAAGTCGATCTTTTGCAGCAGGCTCGAGCGATAGACCCTGAAGCCGGCGGTTGCATCCTTGATTTTTGCGCCAAGCATGATGCGAACATAAAGATTTCCGGTTCGCGAAATTAGTTTGCGGCTAAGCGGCCAATTCTCCGTCTTGCCGCCTTTAGTCCAACGCGAGCCGATCACGAGATCGGCTTCCTGGGCAATGAGCTTCGGCAGGTCCTCTGGTCGATGACTGCCATCGGCATCCATCTCGATGACAAATTCGTAGCCGCGTTCAAATGCCCTCTTGAAGCCGGCTAGGTATGCCCGCCCCAGGCCATTCTTTTCTGTGCGGTGTAACACCGTTACCCGCTTGTCTTTGCTGGCTATCTCATCGGCCAACTGGCCGGTGCCATCCGGGCTATTGTCGTCGACGATCAGGAGGTCGACGTTGCTGTTGTTCTCGAATAGGCGCCCGACAATGATGGGCAGATTCTCAATCTCGTTGTAGGTCGGAATAATGACCAAGTGTTTATTAGGCATTGAGTTTCTGCTTTCTGCGGTAGACAAACCTCACCCACAGTAAAAACACAGTCTGGGCGATGGCTGAGAAATTGATGACCTCATCGAGGCTTGGTCCGAAGGTCATCGCTGGCGTGATTGCTGTTCGCAACGGCAGCGAGGATTGCAAAATGCCAGCCTCGAAGCTTGGCAGGGTCTGGGACACCGCGCCATTTGGGTAAATCAGTGCAGAGATACCGACTGTGGAGATGTTCACCACTGCCCTGCCGGTTTCAATTGCGCGCAACTTTGCGATGGCCAACTGTTGCGACGACTCGTTGGTGTGCCCGAAGTCTGAGTTGTTGGTTTGAACAATCAGGATCTTTGCTCCCTGTCGAACCAGATCACGCGAGATGTCGGCAACTGCCACCTCAAAACAGATCATCACGCCGACCTTGCCCTGCTTCAATTCAAAAATGCCATCGCGCGTTCCAAATGTGTAGCCCTTGGCAATCAGTGCAATCTGCGCGGGATCGATGAGTGACCAAAATGCACGGTCTGGCACATACTCGGCGAAAGGTACCGGGCGTTTCTTGTCGTACAGGTCGGTTGGGCCTATTCGCGGCTGCCAGAGCACGGATGAATTGAAGTAGTCGGAATCGCGCGCGGTGATGGTGCCAAATATCAACGGAGTTTTGAGCTGATCGACGAAACGTGTCACTTCCCATTGTGCGTCGAAGTTGGAAAGCGGGCTCAGGTCTGCCGCGTTCTCGGGCCATATCACCACGTCTGGCTTATTGCTCTCGGCAAGCAACGGCTTACTCGCATCCAAGTGATTTTTCAAAATAGTTCCCGGTACTTCATTTGCGAACAGCCCAGCGTTGGCATTGCCCTGCACTGCCGCGACGTTCAGCCAGCCTGCCTGGGCGTTGGTGTTCAACGGGGTCAATGCGGGTATCGCGATCACCACAAAAACTAGAGCCGCGGTGAGCGAACCATGCCAGTGCGCCGGATTGAGTTCTCGGTAGCCGAAAGTGATCAGAGCAGTGACGAATACCAGACAGAAGCTGATTGCCGTTTGCCCGCCCCAGTAGGCAATTCCTGCAAAAGGTGACTCCGATTGAGACATTGCCACCGTTGACCAGGGAAATCCCCCGTATGGCCAGTTGCTAGTCAGCCATTCGCGGGCGCTCCAGAGCGAACTGACCGAAACGGCGAGCAATGCGTTTGACCAGAGCGTGTGCCTGGAGCGCTTGAAAAAGACATAGGCGAGGTTGATCAGGTATGCGCCAGCGGCGAAAATCAAGGCCTCGAGGATCGACAGGGCAAGCCAAGGCACGGGGCCAAGGTAGGCGGTCATCCAAGGGATTTGGCTGGCATACCAGGCAAGACCGGCAACGAAACCGACACCCAGTGACTGTCGCGGAGAACTGCGGATGATCGCAACCAACACCATGGCAACTGCGGGAAAGATTGCAATCCAGATGCCGGCATCCGGGTAGGCCTGTGATGAGAGCAGCCCGCCGAATAGACCGAGCAGCAGGTTGCCGCCCAGATAGCGCAGATGTGAGGCCTTTGTCATCGGGATAATTCTTGCCTAGTCGTAGTAGCTAATCGCGACAATGCCGCGCTTGACCGAATCAACAGCCGAGCGAGCCGTGGCGGCTAGTTTGTCGTCTGCTACCTGGGCGATCTGGTCAAGCAGGTCAATCACCTGCTTTGCCCAGCGAATGAAGTCTCCTGGCAGCAGATCGGCGAGTTCGAGTACGTAGTCAAGTTTCGCATTCGACGCCCACTTGTGAAACGCGAGACTGATTGAGAAATCCGGAGAATTCGTTGAGGGCAGTTTGTTCTTTTTCGAAAGTGATTCCAGGCTCCACCAGACATCAAGAGTCTTCTCGGCGTACTGCTCGAAATTGCCTCGCGGCAGCCGCGGGGTTTCCTCCTCGTCACGTCTCGCCTCGTAAACCAGCGCGACAACCAGGGCTGCGAGATTGGCAGCGTCGATGCTGTTCCAAACGCCGTGGCGAATGCACTCGGCCACCAGCAAGTCGCGGTCTCCGTAGATGCGGGCGAGCATCTTGCCCTCCTCCAACACGTTCAGGTCGGGATCCTCGTCGCTCAGGTATTCCAGCTCGACAAGTTGGTTGCAAATCTTGTCGAAGGTTCGCGCCACCAGGTTGGTTCGAGTCTCAATTTGCGAAAGTGCCGCATCCAGTTCGCGTTGAAGTCGGAAGTAGCGCTCGGCCCAGCGAGAATGCGCTTCGCGCTCTTGGCAAGGATGGCAAGGGTGATGCTTTATCTCGCGCTTCAGAGCTGCCAGGCGGTGTTCCTTTTCGTGCCGACCTTTGGTTGAGCGAATGTCCTTGCCTCGCTCGGCCCGAACCTTTCCGTTGCTCAACTCGCGTTCGAGATCGCTGATCTCGCGGCGCATGGTGGCGTACTCCTCGAAGTCGCCAAGGTGGCAGCGCATGGCGGTCAGGTAACCGTCGAGCGACACCTGCTTTTCGCGAAGCCCCTTGGCGAGCCCCACTACCGACCGGTCGGCCTGAAACTGTGAAAATGACATCTCGAGCACTTCTCGCGCGCGGTTGCGACCAAATGCCTCGACCAGATTCACCGCCATGTTGTTGGTCGGCCTGAATGAACTGATTAGCGGGTAGGTGCGCTTGGATGCCAGGCCGGCAACCGAGGCCGGATCCAACTGCGCCGACCACTGAATGACTGAGTGGCCCTCGGTGTCGATGCCACGACGACCGGCACGGCCCGTGTATTGGGTGTACTCACCCGGCGTGATTTGCACACGAGACTCACCGTTGTATTTGTCGAGTCGCTCAAGCACGACGGTGCGGGCGGGCATGTTGATTCCAAGTGAAAGGGTTTCGGTGGCGAATACCGCCTTAACCAGCTTTCGAAGAAAAAGTTCCTCGACCACTTCCTTGAATGCCGGCAGCATTCCTGCGTGGTGCGCAGCCACTCCCCGCTCTAGCGCAGAGAGCCATTCGTTGTAGCCGAGCGTTGCTAGGTCTTCGTCGGCGATGTTGTAGGTCTTTTCTTCGACAACGCGACGAATCTCCTGGCGCTCCTCGGTAGTCGTTAGTCGAATCGAGCGATGCAGGCAAGCTCGCACGGCCGCCTCGCATCCTGCTCGAGAAAATATGAAAAAGATTGCTGGCAGCAGATCTGCTTCTTCGAGAAGTTCGACGACTTCTGGTTTCGATAACTGCGGGATCAGGTGTTGCAGGCGCGCCCGGTTCTGACCCGGGTTTCCGTTTCTGCCGCGCGGGGGTCTGGCCACCGGGTTACGAAGCTTATTTGCGTGCCGTTGAGCAAGTTCCGGATTGACCGCTTTGCCGGAGGGGTCGAACAATTCGAGCAGTTCATCATTGAACAGCACATGCTGATTCAGAGGAACCGGGCGGTGCTCGGAGACGATGATTGAAGTTTCGCCTCGAACCTCGTCGAGCCAAGCGCCAAACTCCTCAGCGTTAGAAACGGTTGCGCTCAGCGAGATGATTCGCACATCGCGCGGCAAGTGCAGGATGACTTCTTCCCAGACCGCGCCGCGGAATTTGTCGGCCAGATAGTGAACTTCGTCCATCACGACGTAGCCGAGAGTGATCAGCGAGTTACTGCCCGCATAGATCATGTTTCGCAACACCTCGGTGGTCATCACCACGATTGGCGCATCGCCGTTTTGGTTGGTGTCACCGGTGAGCAGTCCGACTTCGCTCGAGCCATAGCGGTCGCAGAGTTCAAGGTACTTTTGATTGCTCAGTGCCTTGATCGGCGTGGTGTAAAAGACTTTCTGGTTCTTGCTTCGAGCCAAGTGGATGGCGAACTCACCAACAACGGTTTTGCCGGCTCCGGTCGGTGCAGCTACAAGCACTCCCCGACCTTCCGCAAGTGACTTGCATGCCTGAAGTTGAAAGTCATCCAGCGGAAACTTCAACAGGTTGGCAAAGTCTTCAAGCTCACTTGGTAGGCGATTTTGCTTTGCGCGTCTATAGCGCTCGGAGGGGCTGAGCTCATCCATGTTTATTCAGCCAGATCGGAGGCGGTGAGGCTTTGCGCTGCCTGTCGCTTTGACGTGAAGCGGTCGCGCAGCGAGGCCACCAGAACCGAAAGGTAGTAGAGGGCAATCATTGGCACCATCAGCAGGAACATCGACATCGGGTCTCCGGTTGGTGTTGCCATCGCCGAGAGCAGCGCGCTTAGAAAAATGGCCATGCGCCAGCCCTTGCGAATCGCCTTGGCCGAGAGAATTCCGACGAAGTTCAAAAGCACGAGAACAACCGGCAACACAAATGAGAGCCCGAAGACCAGCAGAATGCGAATCGAGAACAGGATGTAGTCGCTTGCGCCGATGATGTTCGAGGAACCGGCAGGTGTGAACGTGAGTAGAGCCTTCACGAAAGCTGGCAACATGGCCCAGGCAACGTAACAGCCCGCCAAGAAAAGCGGCACGGCGGCCAGCAGAAAGCCGAGGCTGTAGCGTCGCTCGTTTTTCTTGAGGCCTGGTGTGATGAACGCCCAGAGGTTGTAAAGCCAAAACGGGCTCGAAATGATTAGGCCGATGAACATCGAAAGTTGCATTCGAAGGTCGAATGCCGAAACTACCGAGTTGAAGTTGATGGTTGCGTTGATGCCCTTTTGTTTCGCGAGTTCAACGATCGGATGCTGGAGAGTTTCGAAAACCGGGTCGAAAAGAAACCAGCCGGCTACCGAAGCGATAACAAAGAAGAGTGCAGACCAGGCAAGGCGTTTGCGCAGCTCACCAAGGTGACCCCGAAGGCTCATCCGGCCTTCTGGATTCTTTCTTCTAGACATTGGTTCAGAAGAAAAACGACTAGTCGTTCGACTTGTCGTCTGCCTTCTTCTCGTCCTTTTCAGGGGTCTTGTCGTCGCTCTTCATCTCTTTGCGGAAGATCTTCAACGACTGGGCCAGGTTCTTTGAGGCGTTCGGCAGTTTCGAGCCGCCCCAGACCAGGATGAGCAAGACGATGACGACGAGGAACAGTGGGTTGTCGAAAATTGCTCGCATTTGGTTCTCCTAGATTTAGGGCTTCAATCTGTCTATAAGCCTACGTTGTCGAGCCAAGTTGCGGCGTTCCCGGGCCTTGCGCTGTTCGCGAACTGCTCTCAAGTGTTGCGCCGGTGAATCCTGAAGGTTGTCGGGCTTGGCCTGGTAATCCGTGCCGGTTTGTGCCACTTTCGCGAGCTTGCCGAGCATCCCGATCAGCGGTTCAGCGGCTTTGACCAGTTGCCCAGATTTTCGGGCCAATTTGAGCCCTACCCGAGCCAGCCAAAGAACCGAGAACACCAGGGCGGCCAGCCAAACCAGGATGACCAACCAGGTCATTCGGTGCCCCTGCGGTCGCCGGCTTGTCCAAGTGCCCGCAGGGCGTAGTCGCGAACGACTTGGCGCGCCTGGGCGGGAGAAATGACTCGTACAGCCCCGCCGAAGCGGGCCACGGCGCGGCCAAAGTATGGCAGGAAACCGATTTGGAGGGTCGCCGTCGTTACGCCTGATTTCTTGTCAATCTTGTGAACCTTGCCCCCGAAATCGGTGATTATCGAGAGCCCTTCGGGATCCGCCTCGATGAGCACCTCGACGTCGGTTTCCTTTGCGCGGTATTCGGCCTCTTCATCAACTTCAACCTTGTATGACTCCGGCAGCCAGTCGATCTCGAGCAGTTCAACGTTGCTCATTGAGTCGATTCGGAAGTTGCGCGGCTCGAGGTTGCTGTGACACCAGGCCCGCAGCTGCCAACTCGCCGCTCGCGGGTCGATGCGAAGCGGATCCATTTCGCGTACGGTCTTCTCACCCTTTTGGTTCTGGTAGCTGCAGCGAATTCGCTTGTTGGTTTGAATTGCCTTTTGAATCACATCGATAGCCGCACTTGTGGTGCCAGGACGGTATTCGATGTTGTTTGCCAAAAGGTCGTGCCGACCTTCGCTGAGCACTTTGATGAGTTCATCGATGTCGGCTGTGGCCGTGGTGTCTGGTAGTGAGCGTAGGTATTGAAGCCCAGCCACGAGTGCAGAAGCCTGCTCCGAAGAAAATTGCGGCGCAATCTTTACAGAGCCCTGCTGATTGATCGAAAAATCGATGACGGCGTCCTCGTTGAATGGAAGCTCGCGATCGTTCTCATCAAACTGAAAATCAATCTCGTATGGGTAGTGCCAGTTTTCATAGTTACCGTTAGCGTCTTCGAAGCCGCCAACGCTCAGAACGTGAAGTGCTCGGTTGACCTCGCGGAGTTCAACATCGAAGTGAATGGCAATTTCACCCGCGGTGACATCGCGCCGTTCGGCCTGCGCTTCGTTGAGGAAGGTCAGCAGTGCCAGAGTGAAATTCAGTCGGTCTGGTCCGGTGGAGAGTTTCTTAGGCATGTTCTGCGGCAATCCTCTCGAAACCTTCACGGTATGCCTGAGCAAGCAGCGCGGGCCCGGTCACCTCGATATCGACGTCAAATTCGCGCAATTCATCGGCAAGCAACCAGGCATCCATAAATTCGAATTTGTGAGTTACCCATTCGCTATTGCCGGGTTCGTTCAGCGAAAAGTGGTTGTAGGCAGGCGAATATCGGCGAATCTGCAACTGCGCAACCTGGCGCGATATGTGCTCATCGAGGGCCTTCGCGGCTTCTACAAGTTGCTCCGCGGTTGGGCTCTGTGCGGTTTGGTCGGTGGTGGTGACGACGCCAATTATGCGTTTGATGAGAAAGTTTCGAACCTTGTTCTCACCTTTGGCGTTTTCATCAAGGCCGGTCACCATCCACTGGCCGACCAGGTAGCTGAGCTTCCAGGGGTGCAGCCTGCGCTGCGTGAGTTCTGTGCCGCCAGGTTTACGGTATTTGAACTCGATGACCCGATGCTTCTCAATGGCCTTGCTCACCGGATAGAAGGCCTCGCCCGTGGTCTGTAGGCGCGGCGACCAGCCGACTAGGCCCGAATCAACCGGCAAATCGCCGAAGGCGCGGGCCCGATCTAGTGCCTGGGCAGCGCTGCTGGAAAAGGCCGCTTGTTGCCAGACAGAACCGGCGAGGGTAAGCAGCGAGATCTGCTTGGCCGTCAGGTGAAAATCCTTTGGCCAATTGAACGTTCCGGTGAGTAGCACATAGCGAGAGTTTTGGTTGTCGCCATCGTCGTCTTGCACCTCGATGTTCACGCCGAGTTGGCGCAAATCGTCGATGTCTCTCTCGAACTTCTTTTCAAGCGCCTCCTGGGCAGTTTTAGTCTTTGCCACTAACTGGTATTCAGGGATGGTCTTGAAGAGATCGCGTTTAGTCAAACCGCGACTTGAGGCAGCGATGGCCAACATGATTGAAAGCAGTCGCTCGGCGACATCACGCGGTTTGCGTTCTTCTCCCCCGGTCATGATTTCCTATTTCGTCGATTCGGTGCCAAGAATATCGATCACAAAAACCAGCGTTGAATTGGCAGGGATGCTGCTCTGAGCGGTCGAACCATAACCATCACCAGGCGGAATAATCGCCATGATTTCGTCGCCGACGTGAGGAGCCTTGCCGTCGCGAGATTCGGTCAGGGCCTTCACAAAACCTTTGATGAACCCGGTGTCGGTCAACTTCCACTGCACGGGTGCATTAGCCCAGGATGAGTCAAACTGGGTGCCGCCCTTCCACAGGAATCCCGAGTACTGCAAGGTCACAGTGTCTCCCATGGAAACGGTCTGCGGATTGCTGGACTTGATAGTGGTAAACAGCTCGAGTTTGCTAGGTGCCGGACGACCAGGGATCTGCACGCTCGGCTGTCCGCTCACGGTGCGCACGATGCTTGGCGCTCCGCTAACCTGCGGTTGAACCTGGCCGATAGACCGCGGATAGTAAACCTTCACAATGTCCATGACGAAAATCACGTCGTCGTTCGCACCAATACCTGCAGCGGCATCGCCCTGGTTCTTGTGGGCCATGCTTGCAGGAATCAAAACTGCGACTCGAGATCCTTCAGGCACTCCGGCCAAGGCTTTGCAGAAATCGATTTGCTGGGATGGGCCAAAGCTCTGAATCACAGAATCGGTGCCGTCGTATTTGGTGCTTGAGAAGGCCTTGCCGGTTGCCGCATTTAGCGCAACGTAGTTGAACTTGATCAGCTGATTACCAACAAACTGAGGGCCGCTGCCTTTGCTCAGCACATGCGAAACGATGGTCTTTGAGCTAAGCGGTGCCGGGAAGGTGACCGTTGGCTTGGATCCGAAATTGCCTGTCGCCTGGATTTTGTCGACCGTGGCACTATCGCTCGCGCTGCCGCAAACCGGACTCAGGCTCGAGTAATCGGAGGTCGCGGCACATCCGGTTAGACCTAGGCTGAGTGCCGCTAGAACGGCTACTAGTGACTTGCGCAAATCGACCTTTTCGTTGGGGTTCGGTTCATCTTAGGCGCACTATTCTCGCTCTTGCTCGAGACGTGCCTCAGCCGTCTTAAGCGCATTGCGAACAGTTTTGCGCAGCTTTTTATCGCTCACCTTGCGCTCGCCCATGTGATCGGGATTCCAGACCGCAATGTCCTCAGCTGCGAACTCAGGCTTGGTCTTTCCTTTGAACTTGGGTACCACGGTGTCAGGTGCCAAACGGCGGGCGGTGACTAGGAAGCCGGTGTGACCGATCATTCGGTGCTCTGGGCGAACTGCGAGGCCCTGCAGGTGCCAGCCGCGGAACAGCGTCTCAAAGGCCTCCGGCTCGGCAAAATGCCCTGAATTGCGCAGTGCCTCGGTGAAGCGAGACAGCTGCGTCACCGTTGCCACATAGCCAACAATCAATCCACCTGGGATGAGCGCATCGGCAGACTCTTCCACACACTCCCACGGGGCGAGCATGTCTAGAACCACGCGGTCGGCATCCCCGTTGGCGCAAACCTTTGGTAGAGCATCCTGTAGGTCGCCGAGGTGAATTTGCCAGTTCTCGGGGTCGTAGCCAAACTGGCTGACCACGTTAGCCCTGGCGATTTCGGCAAACTCATTGCGACGCTCAAAGGAGTCGAGCCGCCCTGAGGGGCCGATGGCGCGAAGCAAGTACATGCTCAGGCCGCCAGAGCCAACCCCGGCCTCGATGACTCGAGCACCCGGGAAGATGTCTCCCATGGTCACAATCAGTGCCGAGTCCTTTGGATAGATGATGTTTGCGCCACGCGGCATCGACATAACGAAATCGGTCATTAGCGGGCGAAGCGCCAAGTATTCGATGCCGTTGTGGTTGCGGATCACAGACCCCTCGGCCTTGCCGATGATGTCGTCGTGCTTCAGCTCTCCCCTGTGGGTGCCAAAGGCCTTGCCCGGCTCGAGGGTGATGGTGTGCAACTTGCCCTTAGGCCCGGTGAGTTGAACCCTGTCGCCCACTCGAAACGGCCCGCGCGGAAGGTTGGTCATTTGGCTCTCGTTTCGGTCACTATGGCGTCGAGATCTTCAACGGTAAGGCCAACCAGGGTCGGCCAGATAATTCTGTCTGGTTTAGCAGGCAAGGTCACCAGGTTAGGCACCCCAATGGCTACCGTGCCAGCACTCTCGGCAGAATGCAGGCCAGAGATGGAATCCTCGAATGCCACGCAGTAGGCAACATCGACGCCCAACGCGCTCGCGGCCTTCAAATAAGGCTCAGGGTGTGGCTTGCCCAGAGACACGTCGTCTCCACCCAAGACCACATCGAAGGCGTTGAACCCGGAGCTTTGCGCAACCGCAAGTGCCATGCGGCGCATCGACATGGTTACCAGGGCAGTTTTCACGCCGCGCTCGCGGAGGTGGCGAAGCAGCTCCAATGCCCCGGGCCGCCACGGAATCGAAGTTTGCAGGCGGGCAATCACAGAATCTGTAAGAGTCTGGATGATCTCATCCTGGTTTAGGGTCAGCCCCAGTTTTTGCTTCAGCAATCGGCTGCTGTCGTAAAGGCTCATGCCAATCAGGCTCAGGCCATCCTGGTCGGTCCAGATGGCTCCGGTGGTGGCAGCCAACTCGACTTCAGCGGCCATCCAGTAGTGCTCACTGTCGATAAGCGTGCCATCCATGTCGAATAGCACGGCTTGCAGTGAATTGGTCATTTGGAAATTTTACCTTCGACGCTCGCTTAAGGTTTAAGGGTCGTCGATAAAGGGGATGAATGGCAAAGCGCTATGAAACCGGCCGCACTCTGCTTGTGGCATTTCAGGGATGGAATGACGCCGCAGAAGCTGCAACCGGAGTCATGAAGTTTCTGAGTGACGCCATTTCGGGTGAAGTCGTCTCCTCAATCGACCCTGAGGACTACTACGACTTTCAGTTCACTCGCCCAAACGTTGCACTCGACTCAGAGAACAATCGCACAATCGAGTGGCCGAACACCGAGCTAATTCGCGCCAGCTCCGACGCCATCTCTGAAAACCCGAGGCTTGCCGGCCTCTATGTGCTGTTCGGCACCGAACCGGCCCGGCGCTGGCAGAGTTTCACCGCCGAGATGATGGAAATGATCGAGGATTGCGAAATCGACCAGGTTATTTTTCTTGGCGCAATGCTCTCGGATGCCCCGCACACCAGGCCCATCAAGGTGACCATGACCAGTCAGAACGAGGCGGTGCGCTCAGAGCTCAACATTGAGCGAAGCACTTATGAAGGGCCGATTGGAATTCTCGCGGTCCTTGGCATCGCTCTCGAGGCTGCCGGTATCCCGACGTTGTCGCTTTGGGGCTCGGTTCCGCACTACGTGCACAATCAGGCCTCCCCCAAGGCCACGCTCTCGATGCTGATTGAAGTCGAGAACCTGCTCGGCATGCAGTTTGATCACGGCACGTTGGCAGACGAAGCTTTTACCTGGGAGCGCGGCATCGACGAGGTCGCCGAGGGCGACGAGGACATGGCCGCCTACATTCAGCAACTTGAAAAGACCCGCGACCTAGAGGATGAGGCCGAAGGTTCGGCCGAAACGCTTGCTCACGAATTCGAGCGCTTTCTTGCCGCGGATTCGGCAAAGAATGACGACGAAGAAGGCCTTATCTAGCTCTAACTGCTGGCGTTAGTGGCGGTTACGCGGTGAGTGCACCATTGGCCAGCGCGGCAAGAACCGCAACACCAACCAGGATGCGCCAGATCACGAACGGCGCGAATGAACCGCGGTTCAGGTAGCGCAGGAATCCGACGATCACCGCATAGCCAACCAGGAATGAGAAGAAGGTAGCCACAGCCGTTGCGACAAACATGTCTGACGGTAGGTCTTTGTAACTCTTCGCAAACTCGTAGAGACCACTGCCGACCACGGCAGGTATCGCAAGCAAAAAGCTAAAGCGAGCTGCCGCCTGGCGAGAAAATCCGAGCAGCAAACCAACCGAAATGGTTGCCCCTGAGCGGGAGACGCCTGGAATTACTGCGAGAGATTGTCCGAGGCCAAACAGCACGCCGTCTCGCACGGTGAGCTTGTCTATCGCCTTGTTCTTCTTTCCCAAGCGATCTGACAGGGCTAGCACGACGCCGAAGATAATCAGCATCGCAGCAGCGACCCAGAGGTTGCGAAGTTGGTTCTCAATGAAGTTCTTGAAAACCAGCCCGATCAGAATCACCGGAAGGCTACCAAGGATGATCATCCAGCCGAGTCTTGAATCACGCTTAGCATCTTCGTTGACCATGCCGCGATTGAAAATTGACTGCAGCCAGGCTTTGACGATTCGAACGATGTCTTTGAAGAAGTAGATAAAAACTGCAGCCTCGGTGCCGAGCGCGATGGTTGCCTCAAAGGCGGTGAGCACAGGCTTTGAAATCGAGCCGAGACCGAGAAGTTCGCTCGCGATTTGCACGTGCGCACTCGATGAAATTGGCAAAAATTCTGTGAGTCCCTGGATGAATCCCAGGATTACTGCGGCTACAAGGTTCAATCTGCGTCTTCCTCATTGTCGGCGAGCTCAAAAGGCAACCACTCTTCAAACGATTGGTCGACCGCTTCCTCATAATCGAGGAAGGCGTCCTTGAGCACCTCGTATGCGTGCTCAACTGCGGCACTGCTGCCCCCGTGCTTGGTCGACATGGCCTCGTAGTGTCGTTCGAGAGCAGCAATAAATTGCTGAAGTGCTTCGCGTGGTTGACGGCTCATGTGCCCAAACTACCCGCCAACTGGCGCATTGCTTTGGAAGCGGCGATCAATTCTTGGCAGTCGACAAGCCCCGGGTTCGTGCTAACCTTGACCCTTGTTGTTCGGTCCGGGTGGCGGAATGGTAGACGCGCTAGCTTGAGGTGCTAGTCCTCGATAGAGGGTAGGGGTTCAAGTCCCCTTTCGGACACGATGATCGGTCAACGATCGAAACTAAAAGTCCCCACTCAGGTGGGGACTTTTACACTTAAGGCAACTGCAAAGAAAAGGCGATGTTGACCACGAACGTTAGCGAGCTCACGGCTGCAGCCGCCTACGCGGTTGACTTCGCCAGGCAGCAGCTTGCCGGTAAGAAGTTGTTGGTTTTGACCGGGGCCGGCATCTCCACCGATTCGGGCATCCCCGACTACCGAGGACAAGGTCGGGTCGCCCGCCACCCAATGACCTATGACGTATTTATGGGCTCTCTCGAGGCGCGTTCGCGATACTGGGCACGAAGCTATGTTGGCTTCAGCCGCATCGAGCAGGCAAAGCCAAATGGCGCACACTTTTCTCTTGCACGCGCCGAGGGGCGAATCGAACAACTTGTGACTCAAAATGTCGATGGGCTGCATGAGGCCGCCGGGTCGAAACGAGTGATTGACCTGCACGGTCGACTAGATCGCGTGATCTGCATGGGTTGTGCCGGTTTGCTGGCGCGACGAGAAATGGATGAGCTGCTGCGTGAGCTCAACCCAACCGTTCGCAAGGATGAAAGCATCGAGTTCTCACCCGACGGAGATGCCGAGGTCGAGGCCACCGCGGACTTCAAGGTGCCAAATTGTCCGAACTGTGGTGGATTATTGAAACCGGACGTCGTCTTCTTTGGTGAAAGCGTTCCTGCGCAGCGAGCACTTGCTGCCACCGAGGCACTCGAGCGCGCAGATGCGCTCCTGGTTGCGGGCACCTCGCTTACGGTCAACTCGGGATTACGCTTTGCGAAGGCTGCTCACAAGGCGGGCAAACCCATCGTGATTGTGAACCTCGGTGCAACCCGAGCAGACGAACTTGCATCAATAAAGATCGATGCTGGCACTACCCCAGTTCTTGAAAGGCTGTTGATTGACTGAAACAATTTTGGGCTTGTTGCGACACGGACAAACCGACTGGAACATCGACTTTCGACTTCAAGGGGTCACCGACATCCCGCTGAACGCAACTGGCTTGGCGCAGGCCGAGGCTGCCGGTCAAAAACTTGTGCGCGCCGACTGGGACTTCATCTGCTCATCACCGCTGAGCCGTGCCCGCGACACCGCCGCCATTGCTGCCAAGCACCTTGGCTTCGAAGAAATCGGCATCGAAGATTTGCTGCTCGAGCGTTCGTTCGGTGAGGCCGAGGGGCTGACCTACCCAGAGTGGAAGCGCGATCATCCAAGTGGAGTGCCACCCCAGGGCGAAACCCTCGAGGCGCTTCGCGAACGAGCACACTTGCTGCTTGACCGAATTTTGCTGAACTATCGCGGCACTCGAGTTCTTGCCGTGACTCACGGGGCGATGATTCGCAAGTTGCTGCGCATCGCAAGCAACAACGAACTTCCTGCCGAAGGTGAGCGCATCGGAAATACCTCGTTGAATGTTCTGGTTCACGACGGCACCCACTGGAGCGTGCTCAGCTATCGTCCGCAGTCGCTGGTCGATGGAGACCTAGGTCGCACCCCGAGCATTTAGGGCTTAGCCCAAACCTAAAGTTTGGCTAGGGCAGCAACCAAGGCCGCGGCCGATTTGTCCCAGCTGAACTTTTCGGCCTGAGTTAGAGACTCCTGGCTGGCTCGGTTCCAAGCTTCAGCCGAGTTCAGTTCTTGGATGCGATCTGCCAGGGCCTGAGCATCCGTGGCGGCAAAGTATTTGGCTGCCGAACCGCCAACTTCCTTGAAGATGTCGAGATCGCTCACCACCACCGGCGTTGCTCGCTCCATTGCTTCGATCAACGGGATGCCGAAACCCTCATCGAGCGAGGCGCTAACCAGCGCGAAGGCCGAGTCGAGTTCTTCGAGGTAGCGCTCGTCGCTGACGCCGCCAAAGAACCGAATTCGATTTGCGGCTGCTCCGGCAAGCGAGAGCAACTCCCGTTTGCGTGCGTCCGAGATTCGACTGAGCAAATGAAGTTCGAATTCTTCAAGCAGCGCGATGGCGCGAACCAGAGTCTCGACATTTTTGTAGCCCATGAACGAGCCCATGTAGACCAGCGCCTTGTTTGCCTTGGCGAATTTTCTCGGCTTTGGAACCGGCCTGCTAGAACCGGCGTTGTAAACCACGGAGACTGGCTTGTTCGTGAGGCGATGCTTTCGAATCAAATCTGCTGTGGTCTGTGAAACGGTGATCACGGCATCCGCCCGATTCAGAACGAATCGCTGTGGCAGATAGGTCAGGTGAAAAAGACGCCAGCCAAATTTGATCAGTCTGCTGAACTCGGCGGGAGGGGTCTTGTGTCGGTAGTAGATCAGGTCGTGCAGAGTCAGCGCAACTTGGTACTTGCGACCGAGCGTTCCCATGGTCTGCATTGGGCTGTAAACCAGTTTTGCCCCCAGCTCGTTTAGCCTTCTGGCAATTGAGAGCTCGGCAACGCTA
This sequence comes from uncultured Micrococcales bacterium, assembly GCA_903909605.1. Taxonomy (GTDB): domain Bacteria; phylum Actinomycetota; class Actinomycetes; order Actinomycetales; family Microbacteriaceae; genus Rhodoluna. The sequence continues at coordinate 92,367 of CAIVWH010000001.1, forward strand.
TCGGTTGGGTCATTTAGCTGCACGTGTGCGATTTGCTTGGGCAGGTGCTCAAGCTGACGGACATCGCTGATGATGGCGACAATCTCATGGGTTTTGTGCAGTGCCGCGATCAGCCCGGCAGAAAACCGCGAAATGCCATCGTGATGATTTACCCGGATGTAGCGCGCATCGAAATAGAGAACTTTTCCTGCGATTAGCTGCTTGCCCGCTGCCTTAGTCATCTTCGCTAACCCACTGCTCGATTGCTTCGGCAATCTTCTCCGGAATTTCGTAGTGAGTCAGATGCCCGACATTTTCAAAAACCTTCAGTTCGGCTCGGGACTCGATTAGCGCAAACATTTCCTGCTGCTGCTTGATGGTTGTGATGTCATCCTTGGTCGCAACCAGGGCGAGCACGGGGGTAGTAAATGAGTTGGCGTAGTCGCTGACGCAGTTTGAAATGGAGGCCGCGTATCCTTCGAGCGCCACACGACGCGAGGCATAGTCGCTGAAGTTCTCATCGTGCTGTCGGTGAATCCATTTGCGCAGTTCGCCGACTCGCGACTTGGTCATCAAGATGCTCATTCCGCGAACCATCGGCCACGACTTGAGAATTCGGTTGCCCGCGGCCTCGGGAAGTGCGGCGGCAAGGCCGAAGAATGCCTTGACCAACAAGGTGGTGGCCGCCTTTGGCCCATTCAGCGCAGGTGCCGATACCGGGTTTTCAAGAATCAGGCTGGCTATCGCATCGCTCTGAGCTGCGAAACAGGAAACCACGATGCTGCCGAAGGAATGACCAAGCAGGTGCGGTTTGGTCTTCAGCTTCAGCCCCGAGATGAACTTGCCAACCCAAGCGGCGTAGTGAGCGATGCTGTGGTTATCTGCAAAGGGTTCAGATTGCCCGAAACCTGGTAGGTCTGGGATGTAGACGTCCAGTTTCGTGATCGCCCCGGCAATCGCCTCGAGACCGTGATGGTTGCCGCGGTATCCGTGAATGAATATGACCGAGCCGAGGGACTTTTTCGCGCTGGCCTTGTAGAACCAGTACACGGTCTGCCGACCGTCGATTGAGAGTTCACGCCGCTCGCCCCTGGATCTTGCAAGTTTTGCGAGCCCTGCTTGCGGAAGTGAGGTCATACAGAAAAGTATTTCGCTTCTGGGTGGTGCATCACAATCGCGTCGGTGGTCTGCTCCGGGTGCATTTGCAACTCTTCGCTCAGAGTGACGCCGATTCTCTGCGGCTCTAGCAGCTCAACGATTTTGTGTCGGTCCTCCATGTTCGGGCATGCCGGGTAGCCAAAGCTGTAACGTGCCCCGCGGTAATCGAGTTTGAACAGACCATCCACGGTGGCCGGCTCTTCTGAAGCAAAACCCAACTCCTCACGGATGCGCGCGTGCCAGAACTCGGCCAACGCTTCGGTCAGCTGCACGCCGAGCCCATGAATTTCGATGTATTCGCGGAACTCCCCCTTGGCATACAGTTCGTTTGCGAACTCGGTGAGCCTCTGCCCCATGGTGACCAACTGGAATGGCACCACATCGACCTCACCGGTTTCGCGATTTCGAATGAAGTCGCTCAAGCAGAGGTGACGATCGCGAGTCTGGCGCGGAAAGTCGAACCGCAGACGTTCGGTTCCGGCCACGCCGCCAGCTGAATCCTCGTGATTGAGAATGATGGTTTCGTTGCCTTCACTAACAGCAGGAAAGTAGCCGTAGACAACGGCAGGCTCGAGGATGTTCTCGGTCGCGATGCGCTCAAGCCAATAGCGAAGCCGTGGGCGGCCCTCGGATTTGACCAACTCTTCGTAGGACTTGCCGTCTTCTCCCCTGCCGGGCTTGAGCCCCCACTGGCCAAGGAACAGCGCACGTTCATCCAGGAAACTAGCGAAATCGCGAAGCGCCACGCCCTTGACGATTCGGCTGCCCCAGAACGGAGGTTGCGGCAGAGTGTTGTCTGCGGCCACATCCGAGCGTTCTGGCACCAGGTCTGGTTCTGTTCGAACCAGCAGACTGTGCGGTGGGGTCAACCGCTTTTTTCGCTCGGGCAGCTCGACCGCTTCTCCGCGCTTGATGCGAACCAGCGCATCCATGAGGCGCAGACCCTCGAAGGCATCGCGCGCATAGCGAACCTCGCCCTCGAAGATTTCGGCGAGATCTTGCTCAACAAAGGCGCGCGTCAAGGCCGCCCCACCGAGAATGACCGGCCAACGATTTGCCACACCTCTCAGGTTCATCTCCTCGAGGTTTTCGCGCATCACCTGAGTGGACTTCACCAGCAAACCGCTCATGCCGATGACGTCGACGTTGTGCTCTTCAGCGGCTTTCAAGATGTCGTTGATTGACTGCTTGATGCCGATGTTCACCGTGTCGTATCCGTTGTTGCTCAGGATGATGTCCACCAGGTTTTTGCCAATGTCGTGCACGTCGCCGCGAACCGTGGCGAGCAGAATCTTGCCCTTGCCAACCGCATCCGTTTTTTCGATGAACGGTTCAAGGAAGGCGACCGCGGTCTTCATGGTCTCTGCAGACTGAAGCACGAAAGGAAGCTGCATCTCGCCGCTGCCGAACAGTTCGCCAACTATTTGCATGCCCTTGAGTAGGTAATCGTTGATGATCTCGAGGGCGGTCCACTTCTGAAGTGCCTCGGTCAGGTCTGCTTCGATGCCCTTTTTCTCACCATCGATGATTCGACGCTGCAGTCGCTCGTCGATTGGCAGCGCGGCAAGCTCGGCGGCGCGGTTTTGCTTGGCACTGGTTGAATCGACTCCTGCGAAGACATCCAGGTATTTCGACAGCGGATCAAAGCTGACGTTGCCCTCGGCGTCATACTCGCGACGGTCGTAAATCAGGTCGAGTGCCGCCGACTTTTGGTGCTCGGGAATCTGGTTGAGCGGCATGATTCTCGCGGCGTGCACGATTGCCGAGGTCAAGCCTGCCTCTAGGCACTCGTGTAGGAAAACGGAGTTGAGCACGTGGCGGGCAGCCGGCGAAAGACCGAACGAGATGTTCGAGATTCCGAGGGTGGTCTGCACTCCGGGGTATTTGGCGTTGATGCGACGGATGGCTTCGATGGTCTCGATTCCGTCCCGGCGGGTCTCATCCTGGCCGGTGGCAATCGGGAAGGTCAGTGCATCGACCGTGATGTCGACCAGCTTCATTCCCCATTTGCCAGTGAGGTCATCGATGAGCCGACTCGCGATCTCGACTTTGGTCTCGGCTGTGCGGGCCTGGCCCTGTTCGTCGATGGTCAGGGCGACAACGGCTGCGCCGTGTTCCTTCACCAGCGGCATTATTCGAGCAAAGCGCGACGTAGGGCCATCGCCGTCTTCGAAATTGACCGAGTTGATCATGGCTCGCCCGCCCAGACACTCCAGCCCTGCCTCAAGCACCGCGGGTTCAGTCGAATCCAGCACTAACGGCAGCGTGGTGGCAGTTGCCAGTCGCGAAACTAACTCCCTGGCATCTGCAACGCCGTCGCGGCCGACATAGTCGACGCAGACATCGAGGGCGTGGGCACCTTCACGAGTCTGTGATTTGGCGATCTCGATGCACTCATCCCAGTTGCCTGAGAGCATTGCGTCTTTGAAAGCCTTCGAGCCATTTGCATTGGTGCGCTCGCCAATCGACAGGTAGGTCATCGTCTGGTCGAAAGGTTGGAACTGGTACAGCGAGGCAAGCCCTGCCTCAATCTGCTTTGCCGGATGCTGCGGCTGCAGCTGGGCAACCATGGCCGCGAGCTGTTCGATGTGCGCCGGCGTGGTGCCGCAGCATCCGCCAACCAGACCGACGCCATACTCACGAATGAACGCGGCGTGGGCGCTGCCCAACTCATTTGGGGTCAGCGGGTAGTGCGCGCCGTGCGGGCCGAGAATTGGCAGGCCGGCATTTGGCAGACACAGAATTGGCAACGAGCTGTGGCGCGACAGGTAGCGCAGGTGCTCACTCATCTCGGCAGGCCCAGTGGCGCAGTTCAGGCCAATTGAATCGACTCCGAGCGCAGAAATAGCAGTTACCGCTGCCCCGATTTCGCTGCCAAGCAGCATGGTTCCGGTGGTTTCAATAGTGACCGAAACCAGGATGGCCAGTTCGATTCCGAGCGCCTTCATCGCGCGCTTTGAGCCGACAATCGCGGCCTTGGCTTGAAGCAAATCTTGAACCGTCTCGATCATGATGGCATCTGCCCCACCGTCGATTAGGCCCTTTGCGGCAAGCTCGTAGTGATCACGAAGCACGCTGTATTTTTCGTGGCCAAGGGTTGGCAGTTTGGTGCCAGGACCGAGTGAGCCGAGCACCCAGCGCTGTTTATCGTGCGAAAAGTCGTCGGCGACTTGGCGGGCAATTTCGGCACCGGCTCTTGCCAGTTCATAGACGCGCTCGACGATTGAGTACTCGGCAAGGTTGGCAAAGTTGGCACCGAATGTGTTGGTTTCAATGGCATCTGCCCCCGACTGAAGGTACTGCTTGTGAATACTCGCAATCAGTTCCGGTCGAGTCGCGTTAAGAATTTCGTTGCAACCCTCGTGACCCTGGAAGTCATCGAGTGTTGGCGCGGCCTCTTGAATCATGGTGCCCATGGCCCCATCGGCAATCACAACGCGTGACGAAATTGCATCGAGCAGTGCCTGCGAGCGTGGGGTCTTCATCGTGCCAAGTTTACCTTTCGACACTTCGGTTAAACTTGATAGATGAGCGAACAGTCGAACCAGAGCCAGTCATTTGCTGGCCATGAGGCCAGTTCGCCGATGCCGGGTGTTGTCTCGCTGTTGAATCAGCACAGGCAAATGGGAAAACCGACGATTTCTTACGAATTCTTTCCTCCGAAGGACGCCGAAGGTGATGCTGCACTTTGGCGCAGTTTCGACAAACTGCTCGAGTCGAATCCAGACTTCGTCTCAGTCACCTATGGAGCAGGTGGTTCGAACCGCGACACTTCGCTGGCGGTGGTCGACCGCATGGCCAAACTGGTGCCAACCATTGGCCATCTCACCTGCGTCGGAGCCACTCGCCGCACCACAACCGAGATCATTCGCCACTTCGAAGCCGCTGGAGTTTCGTCACTGCTGGCCCTCAGAGGCGATCCGCCCAAGGATGCCGCCCCGGTCAACTCTGAACTGTCACGCGCAATTGATCTGGTTGAGCTCATCCGTGAAGTTTCAAACTTGGATGTCGGTGTGGCGGCGTTTCCCGAGGTGCACCCCGAGTCGCCGAGCCTCGTCCACGATGTGCACGTGCTGAAGCTGAAACAGGATGCCGGCGCCAGCTTTGCGATGACGCAACTGTTCTTCACGGTCGAGGCCTATGTGAACCTGGTTACGGCTGCCCGCGCGGCCGGGGTAACCATTCCAATCGTGCCAGGGGTAATGCCAATCTCAAACGCGGCAAAGGTTCTTCGCATGGCCGAGATGTCTGGTGCCGCAGTGCCGGCGGGTCTGCAGCGAGACCTGCAAAACGCGGATGAGGTGCAGGCTCGAGTCATTGGAATGGACTATTCGATAAGACTCGGCGCCGACCTACTCGAGGCAGGCGCGCCCGGATTGCATATCTTTACGTTGAATTTCGCCAAGGCTGCGCTCGAAGTTGCTCGCGGTGTCGGTGGCCTCGGCTAGCCTGTTGCTGTGAGCGATCAACTATTTAGCCAGCTGCCAGCATTTGGCAAGCGAATTGCCGTTTTCGACACCGAGACTACCGGCCTCGATTTAAAAACGGCCCGCATCGTCACCGCCACCGTTGTCGAGCTTGACGAGTCCGGCAGCGTCGTGGTTGATCGCGAAGAATGGCTTGCAGACCCCGGCATTGAAATACCGGATGTCGCCGCAAACGTTCACGGCATCACCACCGCAATCGCTCGCGAGAAGGGGCGTGACTATCGCGAAGTGGTGGCCGAAATTCTCGAGGTTCTTCGCGATTGCTTCGCTCGCGGAATCCCGGTGGTCGCCTACAACGCGCCCTATGACTTCACCATTCTTTATCACCAGGCCATCGAACTTGGCCTCGAGCCAATTGCCGACCCAATGCCTGTAATCGACCCGCTCGTGATCGACAAACAACTCGATAAGTTCCGCAAGGGCCAACGTCGCCTTGAGGTCACCGCCGACTTCTATCAGGTCAGGCTTGAAGACGCCCACAACTCAAAGGCCGATGCAATTGCGGCTGGTCGAGTAGGTCAAGCGGTGCTCGCAAAGTTCGCCGCCAAACTGCCAGACAACATTGTCGATCTTCACAACGCCCAGGCCATCTGGGCAGACGAACAAGAGAAGTCTTTTACCGAATACCTTGTCAAAATTGGCAAGAATGCCAAGCCAAGTTTTGGTTGGCCGCTCAAGTTAGGCGGCGAGCAAATGGTGCGCGACCAGCTATAGCAGCCAAGTTAAACAAAAATCCCCCGAATTGCTTCGGGGGATTTTTCGTGAATTCTTTACGAGAAGTTCTTGTAGCGCTGGTTGAAGCGCTCGACGCGGCCCGCGGCATCCATGATGCGCTGCTTACCGGTGTAGAACGGGTGCGACTCCGACGAGATTTCAACGTCGAAAACTGGGTAGGTGTTGCCGTCTTCCCACTCGATGGTCTTGCTGCTCGACACGGTTGAACGGGTCAGGAATGCAACACCCGATGCTAGGTCGCGGAATACGACTGCCTCGTACTTTGGGTGAATGTCAGCCTTCATGCGAAACTTCCTTGAATTTCAAAGTGTTTGTCTGGCTGGGCCAGAGTCGGTGCGAACCGCACCAAGGGTCAAGCATAACAAAACGAATGCCTCGAAGCCAGCCTTTCCAGGCAAACTCGGCCCGAAGCCCTCAGCCTCAGGCGTGCCTAGCCGCGGAATCGCGCCTGAAACCGCCCGCCCTCTTGGCTTACGGTTAGGCCGAGCCCAAAGGCTTCGCTGAGCACCTCAGTGGTCAGCAGCCGATTGATTTCACCGGCTGCGAAGGTCTTGCCACCCTGTAGTATCAGCGCGTGGGTGAATCCGGCCGGAATCTCCTCGAGGTGATGGGTGACCATGATCATGGCCGGAGCCGCAGGCTCAGAGGCGTAAGCCCCGATGATCGACACGGTTTGTTCGCGTGCAGCCAGGTCGAGGCTGGCAACCGGCTCATCTAGCAGCAAGAGCTCAGGATCTGGCATGACGGCCCTGGCGATTTGAGTGCGCTTTCGTTCGCCATCGCTGAGAGTGCCAAATGCTCGTTCACCGAAGTTGGCGAGGCCCCACTCGTTCAGCACTCGAAGCGCCCGACGCTCATCAATAGCGTCGTATTGCTCGTTCCAGCGACCGGTGATGCCGTACGAGGCGGTCATCACCGCATTCAGCACGGTTTCAGAGTTCGGGATGTGGCTGGCAAGAGCGCTCGAAGCGAATCCGATTCGGGTGCGAAGGTCGAAGACGTTTACTTCGCCCAGGTTCTCCCCTAGAACCGATGCGCGCCCGCTGGTGGGTTGTAATTGCGCCGCGGCGATTCGAAGGAGGGATGTCTTGCCCGCACCGTTTGGCCCGATGATCACCCAGCGCTGGTCGGATTCGACCTGCCAGTCGATGTTCTCAAGGATGGGTTGCCCGTCGCGGCCAAGTGAAACGTTGTTGAAATCAAGAACCCGAGACATGGCTAAAGCCTAAACGAACTTTGCGATGGCCTCGCGATACACGCCAAGTGTTTGCTCGGCAATTGACTCCCAAGAGAAGTGTTGCTCTGCACGCCTGCGACCGGCAGCACCGAACTCGGCAAGTTTTGGATTCTCGAGCATCTCGTTTAGGGCGCCTGCAAAGTCGGCCACGAATTTTGCCTCGTCAAGAGGTCGGCCACTGCCATCTCCGACTTGTTCGATTGGAACCAGAAGACCCGTCTCGCCGTGGGCAACAACCTCGGGGATTCCGCCGGTGGCGGTTGCGACCACAGGGATGGAACAGGCCATGGCCTCGAGATTCACAATGCCGAGTGGTTCGTAAATGCTTGGGCAAGCAAAAACCGTTGAGGCAGACAGTACCGAAATCAGCTCGGTGCGCGACAAATGCTTCTCGACCCAGATGACGTTGCCTCGAAGATCCTGCAGTTCTTTGACCAGCGCGGTGACTTCTGCCTGGATCTGTGGCGTGTCAGGGGCGCCAGCACAGAGCACGAGTTGAACATCCTTTGGAAGTTGCTTGGCCGCCTTCAGTAGATATGGCAGACCCTTCTGCTGAGTGATGCGCCCGACGAAAACTACGCTGCGTGCATCCGGGTTTATGCCAAGCGAACGAACCAGCTCAGGGTTGCTTGCCGATTGGAATGCCGAAAGGTCGATGCCGTTGTGCACCACTGACACTTTGGCCGGGTCAATCTGCGGATAGGCGCGAAGGATGTCGTTGCGCATGCCGGCGCTGACCGCGATGATTCCGGTTGCGTCTTCGTATGCGGTTCGTTCAATCCAGGATGAGAGTCGGTACCCGCCGCCGAGCTGCTGCTCTTTCCATGGGCGAAGCGGCTCAAGGCTGTGCGCGGTGATCAGATGCGGGATGCCGTGCAACTTACCTGCTACCTGTCCGGCGAAGTTGGCGTACCAGGTGTGCGAGTGGACGAGGTCGCTGCCGGCGATGTCCTCGACCATGTTTAGGTCTGTGGCGAGGGTTTGCACGGCAGGGTTTGCAGTGTCGAAACCGGCATCGTGACGGTATGAGAATGTATCGGTTTCATCACGAACCTCGCCAAAGCAGCGAACCTTCACATCAATCTGTGAACGCAGAACCCGCACCAACTCGGCGACATGCACGCCGGCACCGCCGTAAATGAAGGGTGGGTACTCCTTCGTGATCAGGTCGATTCGCATGACGTAATGCTACCCACCTGTTCGCTTTGGGGAATAACATTCCTTTATGGGAGCACCGCGTATTTTCGGAATGGTCCTCGCCGGTGGTGAGGGCAAGCGTTTGATGCCGTTGACGGCAGACCGCGCCAAACCGGCTGTGCCCTTCGGTGGCAGTTACCGTTTGGTCGACTTTGCGATTGGCAACCTGGTCAACTCTGGTCTTCGCCGAATCGTGGTACTCACCCAATACAAATCCCACTCACTCGACCGCCACATCTCGCAAACCTGGCGCATGTCTCCGCTACTCGGTTCTTACATCGCCTCGGTTCCAGCTCAGCAACGACTTGGAAAGCGTTGGTTCTCTGGCAGCGCCGACGCGATTCTGCAGAGCATGAACTTGCTCAGCGATGAGAAGCCAGACATCGTGGTGATTGTCGGTGCCGATCACGTTTACCGCATGGATTTTGACCAGATGATCAAAGCGCACATCGAAAGTGGCCGCGGAGTAACCGTCGCCGCAATTCGCCAGCCGCTGCACCTAGCCACTCAGTTCGGTGTGATTGAAGTTGACGACAACGACCCAACCAAGATTTCTGCGTTCCGCGAGAAGCCGAAAGATCCGAAGCCCTTGGCCGATGCACCAAGCGAAGCATTAGTTTCAATGGGAAATTACGTTTTCTCGGCGCAGGCGCTGATTGACGCGATCGAACACGATGGCACGCTCGAAGATTCAGCGCACGACATGGGTGGCGACATCATCCCCTACATGGTCTCGCGCGATGATGCCAGCGCCTATGACTTCACCTACAACGAGATTCCAGGATCCACCGAACGCGACCACTCATACTGGCGCGATGTCGGAACAATTGACTCTTACTACGACGCCCACATGGACCTCATCTCGGTGATGCCGGTCTTCAACCTATACAACAGCGACTGGCCCATCTATACGCAGCAGGTCAATTTGCCGCCGGCAAAATTCGTGCACGATGCCGAGGGCAATCAGGGTCGCACTACCGACTCCATCGTTTCGCTTGGCACCGTGATTTCCGGAGGAATCGTCGAGCGCAGCGTGGTTTCACCGAACGTTCGAGTGCACTCGAGGGCTCTGGTTACCGACTCTGTTCTCTTGGATGGCGTGCTGATTGGTCGCGACTGCACTGTTCGCAAGGCCATCCTGGATAAGAGCGTCGTAGTTGCCGACGGCGCCTCGATTGGCGTGGATCGCGAACGCGACCTAGCTCGCGGCTTCACTGTCACCGACTCGGGCATCACCGTGGTCGCGAAAGGCGTATTAGTAACTCCGTGACAAAACTCCTAGTCGTCTTTGACGTTGATTCGACGCTCATCCAAGACGAAGTAATTGAACTATTGGCAGATCTTGCCGGCCGACGTGCCGAGGTCGCCGCCATCACCGAGCGCGCCATGGCTGGCGAACTTGACTTCGTCGCAAGCCTCGTCGAACGCGTTTCAACCCTTGCCGGTCTGCCCGAGTCGGTATTCAAGGATGTCTTCGACCGCATCACGGTTACCCCGGGTGCAAAGCAGCTAATCGATGCGGTGCATTCCAGCGGCGGTCGAGTCGGGGCGGTTAGCGGCGGATTCAGTCAGGTGCTGGAACCTCTAAGTGAAAAGCTGTCGCTGGATTTTGCCAGAGCAAACCTGCTCGAAGTTGTGGACGGCGTGCTCACCGGAAAAGTTCTCGGCAAGATCATCGACCGCGCCGAAAAAAGAAATGCGCTCGTCGAGTGGGCCAACTTCTCAGACATCGCGACTGCTCAAACCGTTGCGGTAGGAGACGGTGCAAACGATCTCGAGATGATGCAGGCTGCCGGTTTGGCTGTTGCGTTCAACGCAAAACCAATTGTTCGCCAGAATGCCGACATCGTGGTTGCTAAGCAGGACCTCAGCGAATTGATTACCCTGCTCGGTCTTTAGCTAGCCTTCGCCACCAAAGTCGGAGGTGTCGCCGACGATGCGTGTGTTGTCGGAAGGAACCGGTTCGACGGCGGCAAGTGCAATTTCGGCAGCGAACTCGGCAACGTTATAGAGCTTTCCGGCACCTTCGCGACGGGCCTCGATGGCTCCAGGGTTTGCTCGATCGAGCAAGGTCGCCGTGATGGTGCCTTCGATCATGTCACCAGAGACAACAACGAAACCAATTTGGCGCTCTGCGAGTTCTGGGATCATGTCTCTGAGCGCATCCTCGCCCGCGCGCTTCGACAGCGCAACCGGCACGTACTCGGGCATGGTTGGGGTGGTTCGAATGAAGTGGGCCTGGTGGCTGGTGATGAACACCACTCGCCCGCCATCGTTGATGTGAGGCAGTGCAGCCTTGAGCAGGTTCACCTGTGAGTCGCGATTGAGGCGCATTGCGTAGTCTTCGCCCATGCCGGCCTCCATGCCACCCGAGGCATTCATGACCAAGATGTCGAGTTTGCCGAAGTTGCGCTCGGTTTCTGTAAACATGTGCGCGACAGCCGACGCGTCGGTCAGGTCGGCCCCAACAGCGATTGCCTGGCCTCCTGCGGCTTTGATGCCATCGACGATCTTGAGGGCCCGGGCCTCCTTATTGCGGTAGTTAACCACTACCGCGGCGCCTGCCTCGGCGAAGAATCCGACGGTGTCGGCACCGATGCCTCGGGATGAACCGGTAACAAGGGCCACCTTGCCGGCGAGCGAACCTGGCTTCAATGGGTTGGTCATTCTTACTCCTGTGATTCTCGTCGGGTCTAATGACCCATGCCAAGGCCGCCATCGACTGGGATGACCGCACCGGAAATGTAGGCGGCATCATCCGAGGCTAACCAGGTGACCACCTTGGCCACTTCGCTTGGGCTAGCAAAACGCCCTGCCGGAATCTTTTTCTTGTAGTCGGCGATGAGGTCTTCGGGAAGCGCCGAGGTCATGTCGGTGTCGATGAAGCCAGGGGCAACGACGTTGGCGGTGATGCCTCGACTGCCGAGTTCTCGGGTAATCGAGCGAGCCATGCCCACGAGAGCCGACTTGGTCGCCGAGTAGTTGACCTGACCCGCCGAACCCAGAAGGCCAACGACTGAACCAATCAGGATCACTCGGCCGTGCTTCTTCTTAATCATTCCCATAGTCGCTCGGCGAAGCACTCGGAAGACGCCGTTGAGGTTGGTGTTGACGACCTCTTCGAACTGTTCGTCGCTCATTCGCATCAGCAGGGTGTCGCGAGTAATACCAGCATTGGCAACCAAAATCTCGACTGGCCCGAGCGCAGCTTCTATCTCGGTGAAAGCAGCGTCGAGGCTGGCCGCGTCGGTTACGTCTGCCTTAAAGGCGGTGGTTCCCGCTGGGCCTTCCCCGGAACGCACTGTCACAGCGACCTTGCTGTAGCCGGCTCGCACAAACTCTTCAGCGATGGCAAAACCGATGCCACGGTTTCCACCGGTGACCAGGACGACGCGTTCGCTCATCGAAACTCCTTGGGAATAAGTCAGGGCAAGTCTAGCCTTTAGGGTTGTAGCCCCCAGAAAACTCGAAGGTCTCAATGCCCGAAGTCCAAAGCGTCACCAGCCTGCAGTCCTCGCCCGAAGACGAGCGCAAGCGCAGGATGCGCGGCTATCTGATTGCCATGACAGTGCGCGTGATCTGCATAATTCTCGGCGTCGTGGTCAAGGGGCCAATCATGTGGCTGGCATTTGCCGGGGCAATTTTCTTGCCATACTTCGCGGTGGTTTTCGCCAATGCCGTCGGTGACTCTGAGCGCTCAAAGGCAATGGCGGTTTCGCAAAAGGCGCCGGTGCTAGAGGCCCCTGCGGTTAAGGTTCAGGCGAGTGATTTCAAGATAGTCTCCAAGGATGGCGATGCCCAAGGCTGAAGCAAGCGACATCCGGCGCTGGTTGGGTTGGTTGGCATTAGTCGTTGCTTTCTCGATTGCCTGCGTGTTTCTTTCGAACTGGCAATTTGGTCGCCGCCAAGAGGCCGTGGGAGCAATGAGCCGGCTCGACACCAATTACAACTCGGCGCCTGCGCCGCTTGAGTCTCTGGAGAAGCCCTGGGGCTATCACCCAGTCAACGAATGGCGCCCAGTTACGCTAACCGGTCACTACCTGCCTGGTAATGCCCTACTGGTTCGCAACCGTCCGCTAAATGGCAGCTCGGGCTTTCTCGAGGTCGTACCGTTCCAATTGAAAAGCGGAATCATCGCGTTGGTTGAACGGGGCTGGGTCTCAAGCGACTCAAACTACGCGGCCCCGAAGACCTTCGGCCTGCCAAGCGCAGACGAGCAAACAGTTGTCGCGCGCATCCGAGAACAGGAGCCGGCCTTTGCCGGCACGGTGCCGCTCGGGCAAATTGCCAGCATCAACGTCGACAAGTTTGTGGAAGCGGCGAAAATCAAGGATCGAGTATTCGGACATGTGTATCTGCGAATGGCAAGCGAATCAAAGCCTCAGGGGCTCTTGACTCCGCTTAGCAAGCCAAATCTTGATGAGGGAAATCACCTTAGTTACGCACTGCAGTGGATCCTGTTTGCGGTTATGGCCGTGTTTGCGCTGTTCTGGGCGATTCGCAAAGAACGACAGGCCCGCGCAGGCATCGTGAAGGTGCGGCGCAAAGATTCAGACAGTCAGTTCGAGGACGGCCTACTGAGCTAGCCCAGCGCTCGGCTCTGCCCACCTAAAACTGCTAATTGAGTTTTCCGAAATTAGCTCAGCGCAATCAACTCTGCGTAGGAGTCGTTCCAGAGGTCTTCATCACCCTCGGGCAGGATCAGTACCCGCTCCGGGTTCAGTGACAGCACGGCTCCCTCATCGTGGGAAACCAGGACGATTGCCCCCTTGAACGATGCCAAGGCCTTCAAGATTTCTTCGCGACTTGCTGGGTCGAGGTTGTTGGTTGGTTCATCCAGCAGCAAAACGTTGGCCGAGGAAACCACTAGCGAGGCCAATGCCAGTCGGGTCTTCTCGCCGCCGCTGAGCACCGAGGCCGGCTTCGAAACATCGTCGCCGCTGAATAGGAATGAACCCAGCACCTTGCGGGCGTCAACGTCGGTCAGGTGTGGAGCCGATCGTTGCATGTTCTCGAGCACCGTGCGGTTCACATCGAGGGTCTCGTGCTCTTGAGCGAAGTAGCCAATCTTTAGGCCGTGGCCCGCAATGATTTCGCCTGTGTCTGATTTGTCGATGCCGGCAAGGATGCGAAGCAACGTGGTTTTGCCAGCGCCGTTGAGTCCGATTATGACGACCTTGCTGCCTTTGTCGATTGCAAGATCGACAGCCGTGAATATCTCAAGCGAGCCGTAGCTTTTGCTCAGGTTCTCACCCATCAACGGCGTTTTTCCGCAGGGAGCAGGATCTGGGAAGCGAATGTTGGCGACGCGATCTGCTTCTCGAACATCATCCAAGTTGCTTACCAACTTCTCAGCGCGTCTAATCATCTGTTGGGCAGCCGCCGCCTTTGAGGCCTTGGCGCCGAATCGTGCAGCCTGCAGCTGCAGCTGGCTCGCCTTCTTTTCGGCATTCTGGCGTTCGCGCTTTCGACGCTCTTCGTCTGACTCACGCTGTTTGAGGTATTGCTTCCAACCCATGTTGTAGACGTCGATGACAGAGCGGTTAGCGTCGAGATAGAAAACTCGGTTCACTGTTTCGCCAATTAGATCAACATCGTGACTGATCACAATCAATCCGCCCTGATAGGTCTTGAGAAACTCTCGAAGCCAGATCACCGAATCGGCATCCAGGTGGTTGGTAGGTTCATCGAGAATCATGGTCTCGGCGGCGCTGAACAGAATTCGAGCAAGTTCGATTCTTCGACGTTGCCCACCGCTTAGGGTCTTTAGCGGCTGTGTGAGCACCTTCTCGCCTAGTCCAAGGTTGCTTGCGATGGCAGCAGCTTCTGCCTCTGCCGCATAGCCCCCTGCTGCCTGAAAACGTTCTTCGAGTTTTGGGTAACGCGCCATCGCGGCGTCGTAAATCTTTTCGTCGACGCTGCCCATGTCGTGCGAGGTTTGCTCGAGTTGACGAAGCAGGTCGCCTAGTCCGCGTGCATTGAGAATTCGGTCACGCGCGAGTTCCTCTGGGTCGCCGCTGCGCGGGTCTTGCGGAAGGTAACCGATCTCTCCGACGCGCTCCACCTTGCCGTGTGATGGCTGGCCGTCGCCCGCCAAAATCTTTGTCAAGGTGGTCTTGCCAGCACCGTTGCGGCCAACTAACCCAATCTTGTCGCCCTTGGCTACACGGAAGTTAACCTCGTGCATCAGCAGGCGCGCGCCGATGCGAATCTCGAGGTCGCTTACCGCGATCATTTGTTACTCCAATTGACTTGAGCGGCCCGTTGACGCACGCTCGCAAAAGTCCCAGTCTACAATTGAGGCAACAAACCCCCTAGGAGAACTCATGAGCTTGGCTCTCACCCACCGCACCACCCTGGTTGACCGCTTTGTTAGCAAGTCACTCGCAGCAGACATTGTTCTCGTTGTCGCTGGCACCGCACTAACCGCAGCTGCTGCACAGCTGCAGATTCCAGCCTCACCAGTTCCATTCACTTTCCAGACCCTGGCCGTGCTTCTCGTCGGTTCGGTTCTCGGCTCGGTTCGTGGCGCGCTTTCACTCGCGCTCTACGCAGTGCTCGGCACTTTCCTGCCGATCTACACCAACCACACCTTAGGCGTTGACCACCTGTTCGGTGCGACCGGTGGCTACATCATCTCGTTCGTCGTTGCTTCGGCACTCGTCGGCTTCCTTGCTGAAAAGGGCTGGTCCAAGTCGGTTCCACTGATGTTCATCTCGTACGTGCTCGGAACCGCAATCGTCTATGCGATCGGCGCAAGCTGGTTGACCTACGGCTACCTCGGTGGCGACTGGTCGAAGGGCCTTGCATTCGGTGTCACCCCATTCCTCATCTGGGATGCAGTGAAGGCAATCATCGCCGGCGCGCTGGTGCCTGCAGGTTGGTCATTGGCCAAGGCACTCAAGAAGTAAGACTTCAAATAAAGAAAAGAACCCCGTGGAAACACGGGGTTCTTTTCTTAGATGCTGAACCCGATGGCACGCATCTGCTCTTTGCCGTCTTCGGTGATGCGTTCAGGGCCCCACGGCGGCATCCAGACCCAGTTGATTCGGAAAGTGTCGACAACACCATCCAGCGCTTCCGCTGTCTGCTCCTCGATGACGTCGGTCAGCGGGCAGCCCGCGCTGGTGAGAGTCATGTTGATTAGCAGGCTGGCGTCATCGGCCTTCTGAAGGTCGTAAATCAGACCGAGGTCGTAGATGTTCACGCCGAGTTCTGGGTCGATTACCTCTTTGAGGGCTTCGACCACCTGGTCGTACTTTTGCGGGTCAAGCTCTGTTGGCATCAGGCATTCACGTAACGGTCGTAGCCTTCAGCCTCGAGGCGCGCTGCCAACTCGGGGCCGCCTTCTTCGGCGATTTTGCCTGCAACGAAAACGTGCACAAAATCTGGCTTGATGTAGTTGAGAATTCGGGTGTAGTGAGTGATCAGAAGCACACCGAAGCCGTTGGCATCCTTGGCGCGGTTAACGCCCTCGCTCACGATGCGAAGTGCGTCGACGTCTAGACCAGAGTCGGTCTCATCTAGCACAGCAAACTTTGGCTTAAGCAGTTCGAGCTGCAGAATTTCGTGACGCTTCTTCTCGCCACCGGAGAATCCTTCGTTGACATTGCGCTCGGTGAAGTCTGAGTCCATCTTCAGGTTGCTCATGGCCTCGCGAACCTCGCCCACCCAGCCGCGGATCGCAGGAGCCTCGCCGGCGATTGCGGTCTTGGCGGTGCGCAGGAAGTTGCTTACGGTAACGCCAGGGATCTCAACCGGGTACTGCATTGCGAGGAAGAGGCCGGCGCGAGCTCGCTCATCCACGCTCATTTCGAGCACGTTTTCGCCGTCGAGCAGAATCTCGCCCTCGGTCACGGTGTACTTCGGGTGGCCGGCGATCGTGTAGGCAAGGGTCGACTTGCCAGAACCGTTAGGGCCCATGATCGCGTGGGTCTCGCCGCTGCGAATAGTTAGGTCGACACCGCGCAGGATGGCCTTGGGGCCCTGCTCGGTTTCAACCGAAACGTGCAGGTTCTTGATTTGCAACAGTGCCATTTATGCCTCGTACTCGATGTAGATGTCGTTGTTTTCGATGATGACCTCGTAGGTCGAAACTGGCTCGTACGCCGGCAGGCTCAGGGGCTTGCCGGTTGCCAGTTCAAATTTCGCTCCGTGTGCCCAGCACTCGATGCTGTTGTTGTCGACAAAACCTTCGCTGAGCGAGATTTCGCCGTGCGAGCACTTGTCGTCAAGCGCAAACACTTCGCCGGTCTTTGAGCGAACCAGAGCAATTGGGTGCTCTGAGATGACCACGCGCAATGCCTTGCCAGGCTTCAGATCGTCGAGTGCGCAAATGCGGATTGCCATTAGTTGTTGCTCCTTGCCAGCTCTGCTTCAATCGATTCGTTTAGCCGGGCCTCAAGTGACTCAATGCCGATTTGCTGAATTACTTCATTCAGGAATCCACGCACCACAAGTCGTTTTGCATCCAGCGGATTGATTCCGCGGGCCTGCAAATAGAACAGGTGCTCGTCATCGAATCGGCCAGATGCACTTGCGTGACCGGCTCCCTCGATTTCACCTGTTTCGATTTCGAGGTTCGGCACCGAGTCGGCGCGGGCACCATCGGTCAGCAAGAGGTTGCGATTGAGTTCGTAGGTGTCGGTGCCTTCGGCGGCCTGCCTAATCAGCACGTCGCCTACCCAAACGGTGCGAGCGCCATCGCCCTGCAGGGCACCCTTGTAGGTGACTCGCGACTTGCAGTTTGCCACCGCGTGGTCGACATAGCTTCGGTGCTCGAGAAATTGCTTCTCGCCCGCGAAGTAGGTGCCGAGCAACTCGACCTCGCCGCCGGGAGCGGTGAACTCCGCAGTTGGACTAATGCGGACAGTCTTGCCGCCGAGAGAAACCACAATGTGCTTGAGCTTGGCATTGCGGCCGATGCGGGCGAACTGCGCCGAGGTGTGCACGGCTGACTCGCTCCAGTCTTGAAGCGAAATCACGGTGAGTTCGCTCTCGTCGCCAACCAGAATCTCCACGGTCTCAGCAATGGATGCATCCCCGGTGTGATCGAGCACGACAACACCGCGGGCGAAAGCCTCGCTCTTGATAATCAGGTGAGCCGCACTGTGCTTGCCCGGGTTCGCGATCGAAACCGTAGTTGGTTCGCTCTGCTCTCCAGAAACTGTGATTTTCAGCGCCGTGGTGGCCGCTGCCCATCCATTTGCCGTTGCTACGTCCTCTGGCAGACCTGCGCGGCCGAAGTCGCTGTCGGTTGCGTCGACGCGCTCGATGGCCGCCGGGCCTTGGGTCTGAATGCTGTCGATTGCATTGCCGAGCAGTGCCGAGTCGAGACCGCCCAGGGCCTCTGCATCGAGGTAACGCCACTGCTCATCGGTCTTGCTGACCGCATTGTGCTCTGCTGGGTTGGCCGAGCGAAGGCGCTCGTTGCGAGTTTGAATCGGGATGCCGGCACCGTGACTGTGCCCGGTGCTGCCAGGACGAACGATCTCCATTAACCGACCGCTCCTTCCATCTGCATCTGAATGAGCTTGTTTAGCTCAAGCGCATATTCCATCGGAAGTTCTTTGGCGATTGGCTCGATGAAGCCGCGCACGATCATCGCCATGGCTTCGTCTTCGGGCATGCCGCGCGACATCAGGTAGAAAAGTTGCTCGTCGCTCACGCGCGAGACTGTTGCCTCATGGCCCATGGTGACGTCGTCTTCGCGAACGTCTACTGCGGGGTATGTGTCGCTTCGCGAAATTGTGTCGACCAGCAGCGCATCGCAGCGTACGGTATTCGCGCTGTGGTGTGCACCAGGGTTCACGCGAATCTCGCCGCGGTATGAAGAGCGTCCGCCACCGCGGGCAATCGACTTCGAAACAATCGAAGACGAAGTGTGTGGCGCGAGGTGAATCATCTTGGCGCCAGCATCCTGGTGCTGGCCAGGGCCAGCGAATGCTACCGAAAGAGTTTCGCCGCGTGCGTGCTCGCCAGCCAGGATGATCGCCGGATACTTCATGGTGACCTTAGAGCCGATGTTGCCATCCACCCACTCCATGGTTGCGCCCTCGTGTGCAATGGCACGCTTGGTCACCAGGTTGTAGACGTTGGTCGACCAGTTCTGAATCGTGGTGTAGCGAACGCGAGCGTTCTTCTTCACGATGATCTCGACAACCGCCGAGTGCAGCGAGTCACTCTGGTAGATCGGCGCGGTGCAACCCTCGATGTAGTGCACGTATGAGCCCTCGTCGGCGATGATCAGGGTGCGCTCGAACTGACCCATGTTCTCGGTGTTGATGCGGAAGTAGGCCTGAAGCGGAATCTCAACGTGAACGCCCTTCGGCACATAAACGAATGAACCGCCCGACCAAACGGCAGTGTTCAGGGCCGCGAACTTGTTGTCGCCGGCAGGAATCACGGTGCCGAAGTACTCCTGAAAAATCTCAGGGTGCTCCTTGAGCGCGGTGTCGGTGTCTAGGAAGATGACACCCTGCTTCTCGAGCTCTTCGTGAATCTGGTGGTAGACCACCTCGGACTCGTATTGCGCGGCAACGCCGGCGACCAGTCGCGAGCGTTCAGCCTCTGGAATGCCGAGTCGCTCGTAGGTGTTGCGGATGTCCTCTGGCAGGTCTTCCCAGCTCTGGGCCTGCTTTTCGGTTGAACGAACGAAGTACTTGATGTTGTCGAAATCAATGCCGCTGAGGTCTGCGCCCCAGGATGGCATCGGCTTGCGTTGGAAGAAGTTGTAGCCCTTTAGGCGGGTCTCGAGCATCCAGTCTGGCTCGCTCTTTTTGCCCGAAATGTCTTTGACGACATCCTCATTGATTCCGCGCTTGGCCGAGGCTCCGGCTGCATCGGCGTCAGACCAGCCGAATTCGTAAACACCAAGGGAGTCGAGTTCAGAACGGTCAACGGTGTCGGACATGCCGAAATCTCCTTCTTGAGCGCGAATATCATTTCGGCCCACTGATGAAACTCGATGCGGGCGGCCATAATTCCCAAAAGTTGAGGTTAGGGGCGCCTTTGCGGTGTGCGAAACTAGGAAACCTAGGCAATCGCGAACGGCCTCAAGTCTAACCTTGGCCATCAGCCCTGACTAGCCCCGAAAGGCCCCATGTCACTGTTTCAGTCTCTGATTTCAAAGCCAAGCCGAAGAACTCTTCGTGGGTATGCGCTTGCGAATCTAATTGCTCAGATCCTGATCGTGGTCACGGGTGGAGTCGTTCGTTTGACTAGCTCGGGGCTTGGCTGCCCGACTTGGCCAAAATGCACCGATTCTTCGCTTGTCACGGTACCGGCCCAGGGCATCCACGGAATTATCGAATTTGCCAACCGGACGCTCACCGGAGCCCTGGTAATCATCGCCGGACTGGTCTTTTTGGCTGCGATGCGCCGGCCAAAGCCCGAGCGAACCGGCTTGGTTTGGCCGGCAGCTGTGATCGTGGGCGGCATCTTCGTGCAAGCGGTCGTTGGCGGGGTCAGCGTCTGGTTCAAATTGAACCCTTGGATTGTCGCAGCGCACTTTTTGATTTCTGCAGCATTGATTGTTGTGGCAACAGTTTTGTATTGGCGCAGCCTTGCGACCGCGCACGAGCCAGTGCCACCGCTGGTCTATTCGCTCGCACCGTGGATTTTCATCGTCGGTGTCATCACTGTTTTGATGGGCGTGCTGGTTACCGGGGCTGGGCCTCATGCCGGAGATTTGGGCACACCTCGCAACGGACTTCCGCTAGAGATCATCGAACACGTGCACTCCTACCCCGCCTATGCGCTGCTTGCGCTGGCACTGATGCAACTTGTCACGGTTCGACAGGCAGCCGCTGGCTCGCTGAGAAATCTGAAGCGAGTCACCTGGTTGCTGTTGGCAGCGATTTCCGCACAGGCAACCATCGGAATCATCCAGGCTCGCACCGGAGTGCCGGCGACGCTGGTCGCGCTGCACATGTTTGGTGCATCGATTCTGATCAGTTTGCTGACAGCAAACTTTTTAGCCATTCGCGGTAAGCGCTGAGAATGGCCACCGCTGCGTTCTGGTTTCGACGTGACCTGCGCCTGATCAACAACCTTGCGCTCTTCGAGGCATTCGAGAGTAGTGCCGAAAAAAGCGTTGCACCGATTTACCTGATTGATCGAAGCGAATTTGATGCGCTCAGCTCCATTCGTGCACATTCACTCTTGGCCTCTATCGAATCGCTTCGCGACAGTATTGGCGAGGCGCTCAGCATCCGTGTTGTCGATAGCGGCGACGAATACGTTCGTGAACTGGTTCGGCTGGTGAAGTCACTTGGCGTGAGCGAATTACTCGCCACCCGGATGTTCGACCCGCACGGCATCGCGCAGCAAAACGCCGTGGGGCTGGCACTCGGCGATGCGGGCATCTACCTGCGCTTGGTTGGCTCCAACTACGCGGTGCAGCCTGGCACAGTGCTCAAGGGTGACGGCACGCCCTATCGGGTTTACACGCCTTTCTATCGAGCCTGGCTCACACAGAATTGGCAGCAGCAGGTTGCCATTCCCAAAGCCGCCAAATGGCACAAGGCTGCCGACTCAGACCTGTTGCCGGTTGCAGGCGAACCGGCGCCTTTCAAGATTCGCGCCGGCGAGGCCTTTGCCGCAGAGACCTTTGCAAAGTTCAAGCGGCGCGCACTGCACAGCTACGACGAGCAGCGCAACCGTGCAGATCTCAGTGGCACCTCTCACCTGTCACACGCGTTGGCTCACGGAGAAATTCATCCGATCACGTTGCTTTCGCAGCTCGGCGAAAGCCCGGGCGAAGTTGTCTTCGCCAAGGAGCTCGCCTGGCGCGAGTTCTACGCCGACGTTCTGTTCTGGAACCCCGAATCGCTGAATGACTACTACGAACCTCGCTTCGCTCGCATGCGATACGACACTGGCGCACTTGCCCAAACCCGGTTGCAAGCCTGGAAAGAAGGTAAGACCGGTTATCCGATGGTTGATGCGGGTATGCGCCAACTGGCAACAATCGGATGGATGCACAATCGTGTGCGCATGATCGTCGCGTCGTTCCTAGTCAAAGACCTTCACCTCGAGTGGCAGGAAGGCGCTAGACATTTCGAAACTCTGCTAACCGATTTCGATCCGGCATCAAACGCACACGGTTGGCAGTGGACTGCAGGTAGCGGAACAGATGCCTCTCCCTACTATCGAGTTTTCAATCCTGTGATGCAGGGTTATAAGTTCGATCCGAACGGCGACTACGTTCGCAAATACATTCCCGAGTTGCGCCACATTGATGGCGCGGATGTTCACGAACCTTGGAACCTAGTCCACGGCTATTTGCAGGGTTATGCCGAGCGAATCGTGGATCACGCTGCCGAGCGCGAGGAATCGCTTGCGCGTTTGGAAGAAATAAAAGTTCGCGACTAGAAGTGCAGCAGCGGGTCAACCGCTACGGCCACGAACAACAGAGTCAGATAGCTGATTGACCCGTGGAACAGTCGCATCGGGTTTTTTACCTCGGCGGCATGGCGCTGGGCGTAAAGGCGATATGCCTCGACGACGAACCAGACTCCGGTGGCAACGGCCACGCCGGTGTAAAGCCAACCCATGTGACCAAGTGGAATCAAAAGCAGACTCGAAACCACCATCGCCCAGGTGTAGAGCACAATCTGAACGGCGACGACCTCGTTTGAACGCACCACCGGCAGCATCGGAACGCCGGCCGCCTTGTAGTCCTCTCGGTACTTCATTGACAGGGGCCAGTAGTGCGGCGGGGTCCAGAGGAAGATCACCAGGAAGAGCATCCAGGCGGCGCCGCTGAGCGACCCGGTTACAGCAGCCCAACCAATCAAAACCGGCATTGCCCCCGCGGCCCCACCCCAGACGATGTTTTGTGGCGTGCGCCGCTTGAGCAGAAGGGTGTAGATAAAAACGTAGAACAGGATGGCCGCCAGCGACAGCAGGGCTGCCAGCCAGTTGACGACTAGGCCGAGCCACAGCACCGAGGCGATTCCGATCACCCAGGCAAAGACATAAGCCTCGAGCTTGCTGAGTTCGCCGGTGACCAGTGGGCGATTTTTGGTGCGGCCCATGATTTTGTCGATGTCGGCATCGATGTAGCAGTTGAATGCGTTTGCCGAGCCCGCGCTCAGGGTGCCGCCAATCAGGGTGGCCACGACCAACCAAAGGTTAGGCAGGCCGCGCTGGGCCAAAATCATGGTTGGAACGGTGGTGATGAGCAGCAATTCGATAACTCGAGGCTTGGTTAGGGCAACATATGCCCTGAATTTGCCGGTTTTTGGGGTGCTCATCTCGGTTAAGTCTAAGCGAACTAGCAGCCACGTTATTCCTGAGTGAATGCACCGCGAAGCCTAGAATTGGAGGCAGAGCGGTTCGGCAGCCATAAGCCAGGTGAACTCGCAGCGGTGAAGATGCCGATTCTCAAACGATCCCCATAATAAGGAGCCTCCTTGTCATCACTGGTCTGGACTGAACTCGATTCGAAGGCAGTAGACACCGCCCGCGTATTGGCGGCCGATGCGGTCGAGAAGGTCGGCAACGGGCATCCGGGAACCGCAATTTCACTTGCCCCTGTGGCCTACCTGTTGTTCAACAAGGTCATGCGTCACGACCCGAAGGACGAGCACTGGCTCGGCCGCGACCGTTTCATTCTTTCGGTCGGTCACTCATCGCTCACTCTTTACAACCAGCTCTACCTGCACGGTTATGGCCTCGAGCTCGACGACCTGAAGGCGCTTCGAACCTGGGGCTCGCTTACCCCTGGTCACCCCGAGTATGGCCACACCAAGGGCGTAGAGATCACGACCGGCCCACTTGGTCAGGGTCTTGCCTCTGCCACCGGCTTTGCTTACGCCGCGCGCTTTGAGCGCGGCCTATTCGACAAGGATGCACCCGCCGGCAGCTCGCCGTTCGATCACTTCGTCTACGTCATCTGCGGCGATGGAGACATGCAGGAGGGCGTGACCGCTGAGGCTGCTTCGCTTGCCGGTCACCAGCAGCTCGGCAATCTGATTGCGATCTACGACTCGAACCAGATTTCGATCGAGGATGACACCAATATCTCGTTCACCGAATCGGTGCGCGACCGTTACGAGGCGTACGGTTGGCAGGTTCAGACTGTCGACTGGAAGAAAACCGGCAATTACGTCGAGGACGTTCACGAGCTTTATAACGCGATTCAAGTCGCAAAGGCTGAGACCGAAAAGCCTTCGCTTATTATTTTGCGCACCATCATCGGTTGGCCTTCGCCAAAGAAGCAGAACAGCGGAAAAATCCACGGTTCTGCACTCGGTGCCGAGGAACTTGCCGGTTTGAAGACCGCTCTGGGCTTCGACCCAGCCAAGACATTCGATGTCGCGCCTGAGGTTATTGCGCACACTCGCGGTTACGCAGAGCACGCAGCCGAGGTCCGTTCTGCCTGGACCACCAAGTTCGACAGCTGGGCTGCCGCGCATCCAGAGCAGAAGAAGGTGCTCGACCGCATCAGTGCAGGGCACGCGCCAGCAGAGCTCGAGGCTGCGCTGCCTAAGTTCGACGGTGGCACCGAGGTTTCGACCCGTGCCGCTTCGGGTAAGGTCATCAACGCCATTGCTGCCGTAATGCCAGAGCTTTGGGGTGGTTCGGCAGACCTAGCCGAGTCAAACCTGACCACCATCAACGACGCCAAGTCTTTCGTGCCGACCAAGTGGTCAACCCACGAGTGGAGCGGTGACCAGTATGGTCGCGTGCTGCACTTTGGAATTCGCGAGCACGCAATGGGTGCGATTCTCAACGGCATCGTGCTGCACGGAAAGACTCGCGCTTTCGGCGGCACCTTCTTGATCTTCAGCGATTACATGCGTCCTGCGGTTCGCCTGGCAGCCCTGATGAAGGTGCCGAGCATTTTTGTCTGGACTCACGACTCGGTGGCACTCGGCGAAGATGGCCCAACCCACCAGCCAATCGAACAGCTCGCAACTCTGCGCGCGATTCCTGGTCTCGACATGGTTCGCCCAGGCGATGCAAACGAAACCGCGTACGCGTGGAAGACCATCCTGGAGCGTCGTCAAGGGCCAGCTGGCATTGCACTCACCCGTCAGAACATTCCGGTTGTCAAGCGCGGCGAGGCAGATTCAACCGGTGCAGTATTCGCCGGTGCAGAGAACACTTCGAAGGGTGCATACACCCTGGTCGACGCAGCAAACGGCAAACCAGAATTGATTCTGATCGCAACAGGTTCAGAGGTTCAGCTTGCGGTTGCCGCTCGCGAAACTCTCGAGGCCGCAGGCATCGCGACTCGCGTCGTTTCTGCACCATGTGTCGAGTGGTTCGACGAGCAGAGCGAAAGCTACCGCGAGTCGGTGTTGCCAGCATCGGTGAAGGCTCGCGTCTCGGTTGAGGCAGGTCTGGCACTGGGTTGGAGCAAGTACGTTGGCCCGTTCGGTCGCAGCGTCTCAATCGAACACTTCGGCGCATCTGCCGACTACAAGACTCTGTTCCACGAATTCGGCATGACGACTGAACACGTGGTTGCCGCCGCTCACGAATCAATCAAGGCTGCTCGCTAATCGCGGCGCAGAAGTTAGGACAGCAATGAACTCTCCACTGGCACAGCTCGCAGCAAACGGCGTGAGCATCTGGCTCGACGACCTATCGCGCACTCGCATTCGCTCGGGTCAGCTCGAGCAGCTCATCACCACTCGATCGGTTTGCGGTGTCACCACTAACCCGACCATCTTCGCCGGTGCCCTGTCTAAGGGTGAGGGCTACGGCGACCAGGTTGCCGAGCTCGCTGCCGGCGGCGCCGATGCGGCCAAAGCCGTTTTCGAAATCACCACCCAGGATGTCGCCGAGGCATGTGACATCTTCAAGGGCGTCTACGCGCACTCGCACGGTTTCGACGGCCGCGTCTCGATCGAGGTCGAGCCGGGTCTCGCCCACGACACCGAAGGAACTGTTGCTCAGGCGAAGCAGCTTTACGCCAAGGTCAACCGCGAAAACGTGATGATCAAGATTCCTGCGACCAAGGCTGGGCTTGCCGCTATCACCGCCGTCATCGCTGAGGGCATCTCGGTGAACGTGACCCTGATCTTCTCGCTTCAGCGCTACCGCGAGGTAATCGCCGCCTACATCGCAGGTATCGAGCAGGCGGCCGCAAAGGGCCACGACCTACGCAAGATTCACTCGGTGGCTTCGTTCTTCGTTTCGCGCGTTGACACCGAGATCGACAAGCGTCTGGTTGCCATCGGCACAGCCGAGGCACTCGCGCTCAAGAGCAAGGCCGCACTCGCAAACGCACGCCTGGCCTACCAGGTCTTCGAGCAGGACTTCGACAACGCACGCTGGTCGGCACTGGCCGCGGGCGGCGCAAACGTGCAGCGCCCACTGATGGCTTCGACCGGAGTCAAGGCCCCGAACCTGTCAGACACCCTTTATGTCACAGAGCTGGTTGCCAAGCAGCTGGTCAACACCATGCCTGAGAAGACCATGGAGGCGGTATTCGATCACGGAGTCATTCCGGCCGATTCGATCACCGGCCACTACGCGCAGGCTAAGTCGGTTCTCGATGACCTTGCGGCAGTTGGCGTTAGCTACGACGATGTCACCGAACTTCTCGAGACCGAGGGTGTCGAAAAGTTCATCGTCTCGTGGAACGAACTTCTCGAATCGGTCACCGCTGCCCTTTCCGCAGCCAAGTAATTTCAAAACAGAAAGCACGAAATGTCACTCAAAGTAGTAGCCGGCGGTTCTGCTGCCTCGGCCGTTGCAAGCAAAGTTCCGCAGCTGATTGCCGACAAGGTCGCCAGCCGCATCCACGCCAAAGACTTCACACTCTGGGGCAAGGATGCCGAAGCCGAGTCATCGATTCGACTCGGTTGGGTTAAAGCTGCGTTTGTGAGTGAGGCGCTGGTCGAGCGCATCCTGGCTCTTCGAGACGAGTTTGCGGCTAAGGGAGTCGATCGCTTCGTGCTATGTGGCATGGGTGGTTCTTCGCTGGCCCCTGAGGTTATTACCCGCACCGCCGGTGTCGACCTCGTGGTTCTAGACTCGACCAACGCCGATCAGGTCGGTCACGCCGTGAACTCTCACATCGAAAGAACCGCGATTGTCGTGTCGTCGAAGTCTGGCTCGACTGTCGAGACCGATTCACAAAAGCGTGTCTTCGAGCAGGCATTCGAACAGGCCGGCATCGACAAGCGCGATCGCATCGTGATTGTCACCGACCCGGGTTCACCAATGGAGAAGGCCGCAACCGAGGATGGCTACCGGATTTTCAACGCAGACCCAAACGTTGGCGGTCGCTACTCGGCACTCACCGCATTCGGCCTGGTTCCGTCGGGACTCGCCGGCGTCGACATCAAGCAGCTGCTTGCAGACGCTCAGTCGGTTGCAAACCTCTTGGCTAGCGACGATGAGCAGAACCCTGCCCTGATTTTGGGAGCGGCGCTGGGGGCTACCCCAGGCGAATACGGCATGCGCGACAAGATCGGCATCGTCACCGAAGACAGCCCAATCGTTGGTTTCGGCGACTGGGCCGAGCAGCTGATTGCCGAGTCGACCGGAAAGCTCGGCAAGGGAATCTTGCCTGTGGTGCTCACTCCTGAGGCCGCCGAACTGCACAGCGGACTTGCCGACCTACTCGCAGTGCGACTGGTTGCAGATGCAACCACCGTGCGCGGCGATGAGGTTGCCGTTTCGGGATCGCTCGGCGCACAGTTTGTGCTCTGGGAATATGCCACCGCAATCGCCTCACGTTTGATTGGTATCAACCCGTTTGATCAGCCAGATGTCGAGTCGGCAAAGATCGCGGCTCGAGCGATGCTCACCTCGCGCGAGCCGGTAGCGGCTCCAGCGTTCACATCTGGTGACATCCAGGTTCGTTCGCTCGGCCTATCGCTCGATGGCGCGCACGACGTGACGTCGGCGCTCGCATCGCTGCTCAAGGCTCTCGACACCGACAACGGTTACATTTCGGTGCAGGCATACCTCGACCGCACCTCTGTTGCCGAGGCTGCCGACCTGCGCGACCTGCTCGCCACCAAGTCGCGTCGCCCGGTGACCTTTGGTTGGGCACCTAGGTTTTTGCACTCGACCGGCCAGTATCACAAGGGTGGCCCGGCACAGGGCGTCTACCTGCAGATCGTCAGCGCAGCCAAACACGACATCGCGGTTCCTGGTCGCGACTTCACTTTTGCCGAGCTCATTGCCTCGCAGGCAGCCGGCGACGCCAAGGTGCTTGCCGAACACGGTCGCCCAGTTTTGACGCTGACCATGTCGGATGCCGCCGCCGGCATCCAAGCAATCAAGGCAGCACTCGCCTAGTCGAGCAGAATTAGAGAAATAGAAAGCAGTAATGAGCCCGGTTCGAATCAGTAGCACGCACAACCCGCTGCGCGACCCAGACGATCGTCGTCTGAATCGCATCGCAGGGCCATCATCGCTAATCATCTTTGGTGTCACCGGCGACCTATCTCGCAAGAAGTTGATGCCGGCGGTTTACGACCTTGCCAACCGCGGCTTGCTGCCACCAGGCTTTGCCCTGGTTGGCTTTGCTCGCCGCGACTGGGAGCACCAGGACTTCGGCAAGATTGTCAAAGAGGCTGTGCAGCAGTATTCCCGCACACCCTGGAACGAAGAGGTCTGGCAGCAGCTCGCCAGTGGCATTCGTTTTGTTTCTGGTGAATTCGGCGACGACCAGGCCTTCGATCGCCTGAAGGCAACCATCGATGACTTGGATGCCAAGCGCGGCACCAACGGAAACCACGCCTTCTACCTCTCGATTCCGCCAAAGGCCTTTGAGCAGGTCTGTCAGCAACTCTCTCGCAGCGGTTTGGCCGCTTCAAAACCAGATCAGTTCCGTCGCGTAGTTATTGAAAAGCCATTTGGTCACGATCTGAAGAGCGCCCGTGAATTGAACAACGTGGTCGAGAGCGTGTTCCCTGCCGACTCGGTGTTCCGCATCGACCACTACCTCGGCAAAGAGACCGTGCAGAACATCCTGGCTCTTCGTTTTGCCAACCAGATGTTCGAGCCGCTCTGGAACGCTAACTACATCGACCACGTGCAGATCACGATGGCCGAGGACATCGGGGTTGGCGGCCGAGCAGGTTACTACGACGGCATCGGTGCCGCCCGCGACGTAATTCAGAACCACCTACTTCAGTTGCTTGCCCTGACGGCCATGGAAGAGCCGGTGTCGTTTGACGCGGCCGATTTGCGCGCAGAAAAAGAAAAGGTACTATCGGCCGTGACTCTGCCAAGCGATTTGGCCAAGTACACAGCCCGCGGTCAGTATGCCGGTGGTTGGCAGGGCGGCGAGCATGTTCTCGGTTTCTTGCAGGAGGATGGCATGAATCCGAAATCTGTCACCGAGACTTATGCGGCAATGCGTCTGGATATCAACACGCGCCGCTGGGCAGGTGTTCCGTTCTATCTGCGCGCCGGCAAACGACTGGGTCGACGGGTCACCGAAATCGCCGTGGTATTCAAGCGCGCGCCACAGCAGCTGTTCGCCAAATCGCAAACCAGTGCACTGGGTCAGAACGCTCTGGTCATCCGTGTGCAGCCTGACGAGGGAGTGACGATTCGCTTCGGCTCAAAGGTTCCAGGCGTCGGCATGCAGGTTCGCGACGTCACCATGGACTTCGGTTATGGCCACGCTTTTACTGAGGCAAGCCCAGAGGCATACGAGCGCCTGATTCTCGATGTGCTGCTTGGTGACCCACCGCTATTCCCCCGCCACGAAGAGGTAGAGCTCTCCTGGCAGATTCTCGACCCGATTGAAGAATTCTGGGCCAAGAAGGGCAAGCCACAGCAGTATGCCCCTGGCAGCTGGGGTCCAACCAGCGCAGACGACATGATGAAACTCGACGGACGTGCATGGAGGCTCCCGTGATCAAAGACCTACCAAACACCACGGTCAGCAAGGTATCCAAGGCCCTTGTCGAGATGCGTGAGGAGGGCGGCGTTGTCGCACTCGGGCGCGTGCTCACCCTCATCATCCAGACCAAGTTTTCTGGCATCGAGTCGGCTGTGAAGGCCGCCAACGAGGCCTCACGCGAACACCCATGTCGCATCATCGTGCTCGCGGAAAACGATGGCCCAAAGACCAAGACCGCAAAGTTGGACGCCCAGATTCGTGTCGGCGGCGACGCGGGTGCATCCGAGGTAATCGTGCTTCGTGCCCACGGAGAGGCCGGAACTCATCCTGAGGGTCTTGTCACCGGACTGCTACTTCCTGACGCCCCCGTGGTTGCTTGGTGGCCTGACGATGCACCTGAGAATCTGAAGCAAAGCCCAATCGGCAAGATCGCAACTCGTCGCATCACAGACGCGGCGTCACAGAAAGACCCACACGCATTCCTTCGCAAACTCGCCAAGACCTACTCGCCTGGCGACAGTGATTTCGCTTGGACTCGCCTTACTCTCTGGCGTGCGCAACTGGCCGCGATTCTCGACCAACCGCCCCACGACCCGGTCATTGAAGTTGAAGTAACCGGTGCCTCCGACTCGCCTTCTACCGATTTGCTCGCCGCCTGGCTCGCAATGAAGCTCAAGGTGAAAGTTCGAGAGATTCGAACCAATCGCGGCAAGGCCGTGCACGGCATCCGCGGGGTTAAGCTGATTCGCAAGTCGGGAGACATTGAAATCGTGCGACGTGTTCCAGACATTGCCACACTGATTCAGCCAACCCAACCAACTCGCGAAATTTCGCTGCCCCGCAGAAGCCTGCGCGATTGCTTGAGCGAAGACCTACGTCGCCTGGATGCAGACGACGTATTCGGCAAGGTGCTCATCAAGGGGCTGGCCGCTAAGCCGGTTTCTAAAGGCAAAGCAACAGCAGCTCCGGTTTCGCTTAAGGCAAAGTAACCTATGGCCGCCCAAATCGTAAACCGATTAAAGGATGGCGCCGCCGTTGCCGAAGCCGCAGCCGAACATTTCGTAACCAAGGTTGCGGCCTTGCTCGAAGATAAGGCTGAGGTGAACGTGATGCTCACCGGCGGCACCGTTGGCATTGCAACCCTGGCCTGCATTGCCGGTCGCGAGGATGCTCACCTGCTCGAATGGTCGCGCATCCAGGTTTGGTGGGGAGATGAGCGCTTTGTTAGGGCCGACTCGGATGATCGCAATGCGGTTCAGGCTCGAAAGGCCCTTCTGGGCAAGATTTCAATCCCAGAGGCAAACATCCACGAGTTCCCCTCGGATGACGGCCTGCTTGAACTGGATGATGCGGTGCGGCTATTTGAGGCCGAGCTTGCAATTCACCGCCCCCACTTCGACTTGGCCTTTGTGGGCATGGGGCCTGACGGGCACATCTGCAGCCTTTTTCCGGGCAAGCCGGAACCTGAAAAGTCAGTTTCCGTGATTGCAGAGCACGACTCGCCAAAGCCCCCGGCCAGGAGATTGAGTTTTAGCTATACAGCCATGAACCAAGTTGATGAACTTTGGTTTGTTGTTGCCGGCAGCGATAAAGCGGCCGCTGTCTTTCAGGTGTTTGGCGATGATCCAACTGCGCTTCCTGCCGGACGAGTGCAAGGAAGGCTCAAAACACTTTGGTTTGTGGATCAGACAGCTGGTAACACCAGCTGGGGCTGCTAGAGCCTACTTCTTCTTTTTTGCCGATGCCTTTTCGGCTCGGTCTGCTGCCGCTGCCGCAGCTGCCGCGGCGGAACGCTTTATGCGAATAGAGGCTACGGCCTCTTCGAGAAGCTGCTTTGCCTCGGCCTCGGTGCGACGCTCTTTGACGTAAGCCAGGTGAGTCTTGTATGGCTCGTGCTTTGCGATGTTTGGCGGGTTCTTTGAGTCTTGACCGGCAGGCAAACCACAGTTTGGGCAGTCAATCTCAACTGGAATCTCGGACTCTTCGATGCCTGCGGCGAAGGCCGGAGACTGAACATGGCCCATGGCGCAGTAGTAACTGCGAACGACTCGGTCTGCTTGGAAGCCCTTGTCTTCTTCACCCATCGGCCCCGCACCAACGCGCGAGCCACGAATCGCTGATCCCCCGGTGCCTGCCATTTTGTATTCCTAGATTCCGAAACGAGTGAATAGGCCGAGGGTGATGATTACAACCACCCAGACCAGTCCAAGGATGATGGTGATGCGGTTCAGGTTGCGTTCTGCAACACCCGAGCTGTTCATCGAGCTGGTCACACCGCCACCGAACATATCGCTAAGACCGCCACCGCGGCCCTTGTGCAGCAGGATCAGCAGCGTGAGCAGCAGGCTGGTGATGGCCAGCAATACCTGCAGTGCAATCTTGAGGGCGTCCATTTGGTCCTAACTAGTTAATCTCGAAAATTATACGCCGATGTGCTTCTGGAAACGGGCTATTCCGCTGAACTCGGTGGCATCCAGGCTGGCTCCACCGACCAGAACGCCGTCGACCTCTGGGCTGCGCAGATAACCAGCCACGTTGGCCGACTTGACGCTGCCACCGTAGAGGATGCGGGTTGCCTGGGCACGCTCCTCTCCCAGCAGCTCGCCGATGGCCTCGCGAATCTTGGCGCAGACGGCGGCGGCATCCTCTGGCGAGGCGACCTTGCCGGTGCCGATTGCCCAGACCGGCTCATAGGCGATGATGAACTCGGCCACGGTCTCGTGACCGGCAAGTGCTGCCTTGACCTGTCGAAGAGGCACAGCTGCCGCTCCTTCGGTTTCGAGCTCCTCCAGGGTTTCGCCTACACAAATCACTGGGATCAGGTTGTGGCGGAACGCGGCGGCCACCTTGTCGCGCACGATCTGATCGCTCTCGTGGTGGTACTGGCGTCGCTCGCTGTGCCCGATGAGCACATACTTCATGTCCAGTTTCTTCAGGAACGCTCCGCTGACGTCGCCGGTGTATGCACCGGAATCGTGTTGCGAAAGGTCTTGTGCGCCAAGCTGAATCTCGAACTTCTCGGCGTCGGCTAGGGTCTGCACCGTGCGCAGATCGGTGAAAGGCGGAAAAATCGCCACTTCACACTCTTCGTAGTTGTGGCCGACATCGCGCAGGGTCCAGTGCAGCTTCTGCGCGAGTGCGATTGCCTGCTGGTGGTCGAGGTTCATCTTCCAGTTACCTGCGATAAACGGAACTCTGCTCACTTTGACCTCTTCGATGTTCTTGGTGTGTGACTTCTGATTTTTACGCGAGTACTTCGAGACCAGGAAGGCTCTTGCCCTCGAGGAACTCTAGGCTCGCGCCGCCGCCAGTAGAGATGTGGCCGAACTGGTCGTCGTTGAAACCTAGGATGCGCACGGCAGCAGCCGAGTCGCCCCCGCCTACCACCGACAGGCCTTGGACTTCGGTGAGGGCCTGAGCAACAGCGCGAGTGCCGCCGGCAAATTTGTCAATCTCAAAGACGCCCATTGGTCCGTTCCAGAACACGGTCTTTGCTTCGCGAATCTCGCTGGCAAAACGTTTAGCAGACTCAGGGCCGATGTCGAGGCCCAGTCCGGTTGCGCCGAAAGGCGAACCCTCGATTGCATCTGCTGGAGTAACAGCAACCTCTGCGTCTGCACCGAACTTGCTGGCAACAACGATGTCGGTTGGCAGAACAACTTCGACTCCGAGCTCGTTGGCACGCTTGAGGTAGTTCTGACAGGTCTCGATCTGGTCTTTCTCCAGCAGCGATGAACCAACCTTGTGACCCTGTGCTGCCAGGAAGGTGAACACCATTCCCCCGCCAACCAAAATCTTGTTCACTCTTGGCAGCAAGTGGTCGATAACACCGAGCTTGTCGCTGACCTTCGAGCCACCGAGCACCACGGCGTATGGGCGCTCAGGGTTCTCGGTCAGGCGGGTCAGAACGTCGACTTCCTTTTCAATCAGCAGACCGGCTGCACTCGGCAGCGCCTTGGCTAGTTCATAGACACTCGCCTGCTTGCGGTGCACAACGCCGAAGCCGTCGCTCACGAAGAAATCGCCGTACTCGGCCAGCTTGGCTGCGAATGTCTCGCGCTCGCCCGCATCCTTGCTGGTCTCGCCGGCGTTGAAACGAAGGTTCTCAAGCACGACCACTGCCCCGCGTGCCATTGCCTTTACGGCCCCGGTGGCCTCGCTGCCAACTGTGTCGGTTGCGAAAAACACCTCTTGACCCAGCAGTTCACCTAGGCGCTTTGCCGCGGGGGCAAGCGAGTACTGCGGGTCTGGGGAGCCATCCGGGCGGCCAAGGTGCGAGATCACAACGACCTTCGCACCCTGGTTCACCAGGTATTTGATGGTTGGCACGGATGCCACGATGCGGCCATCATCGGTGATTCGGTCGCCATCCAGCGGAACGTTGAAGTCGCAGCGGATGATGACCCGCTTGCCATCGAGGTTAGGCAGGTCTGCGAGGTGGCGCATGACTTAGAGCTTGCTTGCGACTAGCTCGGTGAGGTCAACCAAACGGTTCGAGTAGCCCCACTCGTTGTCGTACCATGACGAAATCTTGACGGTGCGACCAATTACCTTGATCAGGCCAGCGTCAACGATTGACGAGTGTGGGTCGGTAACGATGTCGCTCGAAACGATTTCGTCTTCGGTGTACTTCAGGATGCCCTTGAGTGGACCGCTGGCAGCGGCTTCCTTGTAGGCGGCCTTGATCTGGTCGATGGTTACATCGGTCTTGGCAACTACGGTGAGGTCAGTGATCGAACCGGTAGGAACTGGAACGCGAAGCGCGTAACCATCGAGCTTGCCCTTGAGTTCTGGAAGAACCAGGCCGATAGCCTTTGCTGCACCGGTCGACGAAGGCACGATGTTGATCGCTGCGGCACGAGCGCGACGCAGGTCGCCGTGTGGGCCATCCTGAAGGTTTTGGTCTGCGGTGTATGCGTGAACGGTAACCATCAGGCCGTTTTCGATGCCGAACTTGTCGTTGAACACCTTGGCAAAAGGTGCCAAGCAGTTGGTGGTGCACGATGCGTTCGAGATGATGTGGTGCTTGGCGGCGTCGTATTCGTGGTCGTTTACACCCATGACGAAGGTCGCTGCATCGCCAGTGGCAGGTGCCGAGATGATGACCTTCTTGGCACCAGCGGTGATGTGCGCCTTGGCGGCCTCGGCATCGGTGAAGCGGCCGGTTGACTCGATCACGATGTCGACGTTCAACTCGCCCCAAGGCAGATCTGCAGGGTTGCGCTCAGCCAGAACCTTGATGACGTTGCCGCCAACAATGATGTTCTGACCGTCTACGGTGACGTCTTGATCGAGGCGTCCGGTGATTGAGTCGTACTTGAGCAGGTGTGCGAGGGTCTTTGGGTCGGTGAGGTCGTTTACCGCCACGATCTCAAGGTCAGTGCCCTTTGCGAGCTCTGCGCGCAAGAAGTTGCGACCGATGCGTCCGAAACCGTTGATTCCAACACGAGTTGCCATGATTTTCTCCAGATTCATGGCGCCAAAAATCGGGCGCCGAGGTTACATTTTGAGGGGTTTGCCACGCACCATTGGGTGGAAAATCTATGGCTTTAGCCTAGCAGCAGGCCCTTTGTTTGCTTGCGAGCAGCCTCGAAACGAGCCGAAACGTCTGCCCAGGAAACGATGTTCCAGAACGCCTTTACGTAGTCCCCCTTGACGTTCTTGTAGTCGAGGTAGAACGCGTGCTCCCACATGTCCAACATCAAGACAGGAACAGTCGCAGCCGCCAGGTTGCCCTGCTGGTCATAGAGCTGCTCGATGATCAGTCGCTCGCCGAGGCTGTCCCAGGCCAGGAATGCCCAGCCAGAGCCCTGAATGCCGAGAGCGGCCGCGTTGAAGTGAGCCTGGAAGGCCTCAAACGAGCCGAAGAATTCGTCGATCGCTGCTGCAAGCTCGCCTTCTGGACGTCCCTCCGAGTTTGGAGTCAGGTTCTTCCAGAAGATCGAGTGATTGACGTGGCCGCCGAGGTGGAAGGCAAGGTCCTTCTGCAGCTTGTTGATGGCACCGAACTCGTTCTTGGCACGAGCCTCCTCGAGTGCTTCGAGAGCGCCGTTTACGCCGGCAACGTAGGCGGCGTGGTGCTTCGAGTGGTGAAGCTCCATGATCTTGCCCGAGATGTGCGGCTCGAGGGCTCCATAGTCGTATCCGAGTTCTGGCAGTGAGTACTTAGTCATTTAATTGCTCCTTCTATTTGGTAAAGCGCTATCGGTTGCGGAGTATTCCGCAGGGCTATTCGGCATCTTCGGGTAGATCGGCGTCGGTCAGTGGCAAGCCGAGCTCCTCCGCGCGCTTGTCGGCCATCGCCAGCAAACGTCGAATCCGCCCGGCAACCGCATCCTTGGTCATGGGTGGATTTGAGAGGTGACCGAGTTCATCGAGGCTTGCGCTCGGGTGCTTTAGGCGAAGCTCGCCGGCATAGCGCAGGTGGTCTGGGATGGAGGTGCCAAGAATGTCGAGAGCCCGCTTCACGCGTGCACCCGCCGCAACCGCGGCCTGAGCGCTGCGACGAAGGTTCGCGTCGTCGAAGTTGGCAAGACGATTAGCGGTACCGCGAGTTTCTCGGCGAAGTCGGGCGTCTTTCCATTTGAGCACATTCGACTGAGCGCCCATCTGGATCAGCATGGCTTCGATGGCCTCGCCATCGCGAACCACGACGCGGTGAACACCGCGAACCTCGCGCGCCTTGGCCACCACGCCGAGTCGCCGGGCGATGCCAACCAGGGCCATGGCTGATTCGTTGCCGGGCGCAGAAATCTCTAGAGCGGCCGAACGACCTGGTTCGGTAAGCGATCCGTGAGCCAAGAAAGCTCCACGCCAGACCGCCCTGGCCTCCGGCAGTGTGCTCGAAACCAACTGCGCTGGCAGGCCTCGAACCGGGCGGCCCTTGCCGTCGATAAGCCCAGATTTGCGGGCTAGCAGGTCTCCCTGCCCAATGACTCTCACCTGATAGCGGCTGGAGCGACGGATGCCGCTTGGCGCAATTACGGCGAGTTCGCTCTCGATGCCGAACATTTCGATGAGATCTTTGCGAACCCGGCGAGCTATGTTCGATGAATCGAGCTCAACCTCGACTACGACTCGCCCACCAATCAGGTGCAAGCCTCCGGCAAAGCGAAGAATCGCCGATAGCTCTGCCAGTCGCACATCGTTTTTGATTACTTGGATGCGGCTCAGTTCATCTTTCACTTCAAGTGTCAGCGCCATTGCTATTCCCTACCCAGGTCACGATGTTTCAGGCTTACCGCGACGAAATCCAGTTTTGCCAATTCGGTTGCGATCTTTCTTGCCGTGGCAACCGAGCGATGCTTGCCTCCGGTGCAACCGATCGCGATGGTTGCGTAGCGTTTGTTCTCCTGGGTGTAACCGCGCAATACCGGTTTGAGCGCCGCCAGGTAGTTCTCGACGAACTCCTCGGCTCCCTCTGCCCCGAGCACAAAATTGGAAACGGCGCGATCTTCGCCGGTGAAAGGTCGAAGCGACTCATCCCAGAAGGGGTTTGGCAAAAAGCGCATGTCTGCAACGTTGTCGGCGTCTGCGGGAAGCCCGTACTTGAAGCCAAAGCTCATCACTGTGACCTGTAACTTTTTGCTCTGCTCGAGCGAGAACGAGTCGCTGATCTTGTTGCTGAGTTGGTGAATGTTGAGATCTGAGGTGTCGATGATCACATCGGCGGTCTCGCGAATCGACAGCAACCGATTGCGCTCGGCCGTGATGCCATCGAGAATCGTGCCGTCAGATTGCAACGGATGTGGACGGCGAACGTTCTCAAAGCGCTTCACCAGCGCGGAATCAGTGGCCTCGAGGAAGAGCAGCCGCATGTTTACGCTGGTCTGGCGAAGCGACTGCAGGCTGTCGTGAAGGTCGCCGAAGAACTCCCCGCCACGAACATCCATGACGACTGCAAGTTTGGGACGCGGGTACTTTGCCAGTGAGAAGAGGTCGGAGATGGGGCCAAGCATCTGCGGAGGCAGGTTGTCGACCACATACCAGCCGAGGTCTTCTAGGGCGTTTCCGACAGTTGAGCGACCGGCTCCGGACATGCCGGTGACGATCAGCAGTTCTGCCTTGCGCTCTTGATTCACGGGTTCCCTTCGGCGTGTCGTAGCAACTCTACGCCTTTGCGACACGCCCGAATCCCGAAATCTAAGGATTTAATCGAGCCGTAATCTCGGTCGCGAGGGTCTTTCCTATGCCGGCAACTTCTGCGATTTCGTCCACGGAGGCTAACTTGAGCCGCTTGGCCGAACCAAAGTGCTTCAGCAGCGCAGCCACTCGCTTGTCGCCAAGGCCCGGAACTTCACTCAATTGCGAACCGATTGCGCTGGAGCGCTTTTTGCGTTGGAAAGTGATGGCGAATCGATGGGCCTCGTCGCGGATGCGCTGCATCAGAAACAGCTCGTCTGTGGCGCGCGGCAGGATCACTGGGAACGGCTCGCCCGGTAGCCACACCTCTTCTAGGCGTTTGGCTAGACCGCAGACCGCCAAGCCCGCCACCCCCGAATCGCGAATTGCTCTTGCGGCAGCGTTCACCTGAGGCTGCCCTCCGTCGACAATCAGCAGGTTTGGCCGGTAACTGAACTTGGTTGGATCGGCCTCGGCATCCTCGGATGGGGATTTCAGATACTTCAGGCGCCGCATCAACACCTGATAAATCGAATCGGTGTCGTCGGTTGTCGATTCGATGGAAAAGCGGCGGTACTGGCTCTTTTTGGGAAGGCCATCCTCGAAGACCACCATCGAGGCGACCACGTCGGTGCCCTGAAGGTGGCTGACGTCGAAACATTCGATGCGAAGTGGCGCGTCTTCGAGCTGCAGGGCACGCTGAATGCCGGCCAGAGCATCGGCGCGGGCGGTGAAGTCGGCGCTGCGCCGGTTCTTGTATAGCATCAGCGAATGCTTGGCATTGGTCAGGGCTGTCTCGCCAAGTTGTCGCTTATCGCCGCGAGCAGCCGTTCGAAGCGAAACCTTGCCCCCGCGCAGTTCTCGCAGCCAGGTCTCAAGTGCCGCGTGATCTTCGGGCAGAACTGGAACAATCACTTCTTTCGGAACATCGACGACGAGCCCGGGTTTGCTCGGCGTGTAGATGTTTTGCAACACGTATTCGACCAGCTCGGGCAGGCTGCGCTCAAGTTCTTTGTCGACCACCCAACCCCGAACACCTCGGATGCGTCCACCGCGAACTATGAACAATTGCACAGCGGCCGCCAACTCGTCGTCGGCGATTGCCACCAGGTCGGCATCCGTGTCATCGGTGAATACCACTGTGCTCTTTTGCAGAATCTGGTCGAGGGCGCTGACATCGTCTCGCAGTTTCGCGGCTAACTCGTATTGCTCGGCCTCGCTGGCTTGAAACATGCGGGCTTTGAGGCTTGCTACAAACTTCTCGTCGCCTCCTCCGATGAACTCAGCGAGTTCCATAACTTTGGCTCGGTGGGCCGGTGCCTCGATGCGGTTGACACACGGCGCACTGCACTTGCCGATGTCGGCGAGCAGGCACGGTCGCCCAGACCTGGCTGCGCGTTTGAACGTGCCTTCGCTGCAACTTCGAACCGGAAACACTTTTAGCAAGGTGTCGAGTGTTTCGCGCAGCGCCCATGCGCTGGTGAATGGTCCGAAGTATCGAAGGCCAGCAGCATCACGGTTGCGGGTCACGAAGACTCTGGGAAATTCATCCTGGATCGAAACGGCAAGGTACGGGTAGGACTTGTCGTCTTTGAAGACGACGTTGTACGGCGGGTCAAATTCTTTGATCCACATGAACTCGAGCTGCAGCGCCTCGTATTCGTTCTTGACGATCGTCCACTGCAGGTCAACGGCTCGGGTGACCATGCGTCTGGTGCGCTCATGCAGTGTGTCGAGCGGCGCAAAGTAGCTCTGCAGCCTCGAACGCAGGTTCTTCGCCTTGCCGACATAGAGAACTCGCCCCCGCTTATCAAACCAGCGGTAGACCCCAGGCGCGGCTGGAATCTCCGAAGTCTTAGGTCGCCAGCTGAGCTCGTCAGCCACTCTAGGTCAGCGCTTCCTTGAGGAACTTGCCGGTGAAAGACTCCTTGACCTTGGCGACTGCCTCAGGCGTTCCGGTGGCCAAGATTGTTCCGCCGCCGGCGCCACCCTCGGGCCCGAGGTCGATGACCCAGTCGGAGCTCTTGATCACATCGAGGTTGTGCTCAATCACAATCACGGTGTTGCCCTTGTCGACCAAGCCGCCTAGCACCAGCAACAACTTGCGAACGTCTTCGAAGTGCAGGCCGGTGGTCGGTTCGTCGAGCACGTAGATGCTTCGGCCGTATGACCGGCGCTGCAACTCGGTTGCCAGTTTGACGCGTTGAGCCTCGCCACCGGAAAGCGTGGTCGCGCTCTGCCCTAGCCGTACGTATCCCAGACCGACTTCAACCAACGTCTCGAGATAGCGCGCGATTGCATTCACCGGTGCGAAAAACTCGGCCGCCTCGGCAATCGGCATTTCGAGCACCTGGGCGATGTTCTTGCCCTTGTAGTGCACCTGCAGCGTCTCGCGGTTGTATCGAGCACCGTGGCAAACCTCGCAGGCCACGTAAACATCTGGCAGGAAGTTCATCTCGATCTTGAGAGTGCCATCGCCAGCGCAGGCTTCGCAACGTCCACCCTTCACGTTGAAAGAGAAGCGCCCCTGCTGGTATCCGCGGGCCTTAGCCTCGTTGGTCTCAGAGAAGAGCTTGCGAATGTGATCGAAAACACCCGTATAGGTCGCCGGGTTGCTTCGCGGAGTTCGTCCGATTGGCGCTTGGTCGACGTGAATCACCTTGTCGAGTTGATCGATGCCATCAATGCGCTTGTGTTTACCCGCAACTCCCTTGGCGCCATTGAGGCGATTCGCCAGGGTTTCGTAAAGGATGTCGTTGACCAGCGTCGACTTACCTGAACCACTCACTCCGGTCACCGCGGTAAAAACGCCAAGCGGGAACTCAACATCGATGTTCTTGAGGTTGTTCTCACGGGCACCGATGACCTTCAGCTTGCGCTTTGGGTCAACTGGGCGGCGAGCCTTTGGCGTCTCGATTTTCTCGCGACCGCTCAGGAACGCTCCGGTGACCGACTTCTGGTTTTTCAAAATCTCTTTGTATGGCCCAGAGTGCACTACCTCGCCGCCGTGAACCCCGGCGCCAGGGCCGATGTCGACAATCCAGTCGGATGCCTTGATGGTGTCCTCGTCGTGCTCGACGACCAGTAGCGTATTGCCCAGGTCGCGCAACTTGATCAGGGTGTCGATGAGCCTGCGGTTGTCGCGTTGGTGCAGTCCGATGGATGGCTCATCCAAGACATAGAGCACACCGGTTAGGCCCGAACCGATTTGAGTCGCTAGGCGAATTCGCTGCGCCTCGCCTCCACTGAGTGTTGCGGCGGCGCGCTCGAGGCTTAGGTAGTCGAGGCCCACTGCCAGCAAGAAGTCGAGTCGGGCAGTGATCTCGCGAAGCACCTGTGCCGCGATCTTTACATCGCGGGCGGCCAACTTGATTCCGCTGAAGAACTTGAAGCAATCGGCAAGGCTGAGGGCGGCCACCTCGGCTATCGACCTGTCTGCGACCTTGATGGCAAGCACCTCTGGGCGAAGTCTCGTGCCGTTGCAACTTGGGCATGGCACCTCGCGGTGGTAACTGGCCCACTTTGCCCTGGCGTAGTCGCTTTCGGTCTCTAGAAACTTGCGCTCAACATAGGCAATCACGCCTTCGAATCCGGTGGTGTACCGCAGCTCGCGGCCGTACTTGTTTTTCCACTTCACCTGTACATCGAAGTTGTTGCCGTAGAGCACTGCCTCTTGAATGTCGTCGCTCAGTTTGTTCCATGGCGTTGAGAGCTTGAACTCGAGCTCTTTGGCAAGCGAGGTCATCATCCGGGTCAGGTATGGGTAGAGCTTGCCGTTGGGTGAAGACCAAGGCAGCAAAACGCCATCCGCGATTGATGCGTCTGGGTCGCCAACCACTAAGTCGGCGTCGGCGCTCATCTTTGTGCCGAGCCCAGAGCAGTCTGGGCAGGCGCCGAAGGGAGCATTGAACGAGAATGTGCGCGGCTCAATTTCGGTAAGTGCAAGCGCGTGCTCGTTCGGGCAAGACATCTTTTCGCTGAAGACTCGGGTCTTCTTGGCCGGTGACTTCTCGTCGACAAAGTCGATGACGATGCGCCCGCCGGCAAGTTTCAGTGCTGTCTCGACGCTGTCGGTGAGGCGTTGGGTGATGTCGGCCTTGGCCACTAGTCGGTCGACGACAACGGAGATGTCGTGCTTGAAGGTCTTTTTGAGCGGCTTGGCTTCGGCAAGAGTAACTACCTCGCCGTCAACGACAGCGCGGGCGTAGCCCTGAGTGACCAGATCGCGAAATAGGTCGACAAACTCGCCCTTTTTCTGATCGACGATCTGCGCCAGAATCTGGAAGCGAGTGCCCTCGGGAAGTTCGAGAATCTGGTCGACAATCTGCTGCGGAGTTTGCTTGACGATTTTCTCGCCACACTCGGCGCAGTATGGAACGCCGATTCGAGCCCAAAGCAGGCGCAGGTAGTCGTGAATCTCGGTGATGGTGCCCACTGTTGATCGAGGGTTGCGGTTCGTCGACTTCTGATCGATTGAAACCGCGGGGCTCAATCCCTCAATGAAGTCCACGTCTGGTCGGTCTACCTGGCCGAGGAATTGGCGGGCATACGAAGACAGCGATTCGATGTAGCGGCGTTGTCCTTCGGCGAAAATCGTGTCAAAGGCCAAAGATGACTTGCCAGAGCCCGATAGACCAGTGAAGACCACCATCGAGTCGCGCGGAATTTCGAGATTTAGGTTCTTCAGGTTGTGGACGCGAGCGCCCTTGACGACCAGTTTGTTATCGTTCGGAACCTGAGTTATAGACATCTGAGAAGTCTAAACGCGCTCGAATTAGTGCTGTTCCAGCATGCGCAGTTCGCGCTTGATTTCGACCAATTCGTCACGGATGCGGGCCGCCAGTTCAAACTGCAGGTCGGCTGCGGCCGACTTCATCTGGGCGTCTAGCTCGACAATTACGGCGACCAGTTCCTCATAGCCCTTGCCGCTGTGCGCCTTGGCGTTTCGAGTCGGTGGCGTCTTGCTCTGCCCCGGCTTGAGTTTCGAGCCTGCCCTGCCCTGCTGCGAATTCTCGAGAATCTTCGCGGTGTCTTCCTCTTCGCGCATGATCTGGTCGGTGATGTCCGCAATCTTCTTGCGTAGCGGGGTCGGGTCGATGCCGTGCAGGGTGTTGTATGCCACCTGCTTCTCGCGCCGGCGGTTGGTCTCGTCAATGGCACGGGTCATGGCATCGGTCATCACATCGGCATACATGTGCACCTCGCCGTTGATGTTTCGAGCGGCACGGCCAATGGTCTGAATCAATGAAGAGGCACTGCGCAAGAAGCCCTGCTTGTCCGCATCCAGGATGGCCACCAGCGAGACCTCGGGTAGGTCTAGGCCCTCGCGCAACAGGTTGATGCCGATCAGTACGTCGTAGACGCCCGAGCGAAGTTCGCGAAGCAACTCGACTCGACGAAGTGTGTCGACGTCTGAGTGCAGGTAACGCACCCGAACGCCCGCCTCGGTGAAGAAATCGGTGAGTTCCTCCGACATCTTTTTCGTAAGTGTGGTGACCAAGATGCGTTCGTCCTTGGCGACTCGAACCCGAATCTGCTCAAGCAGGTCGTCGATCTGGCCCCTTGTGGGCTTGACTACGATTTGCGGGTCAACCAAGCCGGTCGGGCGAACCACCTGCTCGACTACCCCGTCGCTCACTCCAAGTTCGTACTTACCCGGGGTTGCCGACAAATAGACGGTTTGTCCCACGCGCTGCTGGAACTCATCCCAGCGAAGCGGGCGGTTATCTAAAGCAGAGGGAAGTCGGAAGCCGTGTTCGACGAGTGTTCGTTTACGCGAGGCATCGCCCTCATACATCGCACCAATCTGCGGCACAGACACATGCGACTCATCGATGACGGTCAAGAAGTCATCTGGGAAGTAGTCAAGCAAACACGATGGCGGCTCGCCTGGAGCTCGGCCGTCGATGTGGCGCGAGTAGTTTTCGATGCCGCTGCAGAAGCCAAGTTCGCGAATCATTTCGAGATCGAACGTGGTTCGCATCTTTAGGCGCTGTGCCTCGAGCAGCTTGCCCTGCCCCTCGAGTTCGCGCAGTCTGCCGGCAAGTTCATTCTCGATCTCTTCGATGGCCCTACCCATTTGCTCAACCGGCGCGACATAGTAAGAGGCTGGGAAAATCGCGACGGTATCTAGGGTGCCTAGCACCTCGCCGGTCAGTGGTGAGAGCGAATAG
This sequence comes from uncultured Micrococcales bacterium, assembly GCA_903909605.1. Classification (GTDB taxonomy): domain Bacteria; phylum Actinomycetota; class Actinomycetes; order Actinomycetales; family Microbacteriaceae; genus Rhodoluna. The sequence goes on from CAIVWH010000001.1 coordinate 136,281, forward strand.
ATTGCCTCGATTTCATCGCCGAAGAACTCGATGCGGGTGGCTAATTCGTCATAAACCGGGATGATCTCAATGGTGTCGCCCTTGACCCTGAAGTTTCCGCGCGAGAAGTCGAAGTCGTTGCGCTTGTATTGCAGGTCAACAAATCGGCGAATCAGAATGTCGCGATCTAGCCGGTCGCCAACCTGCAGGGCAATCGACTGATTGAGGTACTCCGCCGGGGCGCCGAGGCCATAGATGCACGAAACGGTGGAAACCACGATCACATCGCGCCGCGATAGCAGGCTCATGGTTGCCTTGTAGCGCAGACGCTCGACATCCTCATTGATTGAGGAATCCTTCTCGATGAAGGTGTCGGTCTGTGGCACGTAGGCTTCGGGTTGGTAGTAGTCGTAGTAACTCACGAAATACTCGACGGCATTGTTCGGGAACATCTCACGAAACTCGTTTGCCAGCTGGGCCGCCAGGGTCTTGTTGTGTGCAAGCACCAGGGTTGGTCGCTGCACGGCTTCGACCAGCCAGGCCGTGGTCGCCGACTTCCCGGTTCCCGTGGCTCCGAGCAAAACGATGTCGCGCTCACCTGCCGCCAATCGGGCGGTAAGTTCGGCGATCGCCGCAGGCTGGTCGCCGCTTGGCTTGTATTCGCTCACCACCTCAAACCGGTTGTGGGCTCTGGTCGCCTCCATCAGTTCCCCTCCTCGGTTTCGCGTTTGGCGGCAGCAAGCCGTTCAATTTCTCGGTAGAGGGCATCGGCATCGCGGAGCAGTAGGTCAAGACTTTGATTCGAATTCAAGATTCGGTCGGCAACATTTGCCCGCTCAATCGGCGTTGCCTGGGCACGGATGCGAGAAGTCGCAGCTTCCTGCGACATGCCTCGAGTCTTCACCATTCGCTCGATTTGCTTCTCTTCGGGAGCCTCAACGGTGACCACGAAATCGAACTCTGTCGTCCTTGCCGCCTCGACCAACAGCGGCACGTTGTAAACGACAATCGCGTCTGCGGGGGCTGCATCGAATAGCTCTCGGGAGCGCTGCTGGACCAGAGGATGCACAATGTCGTTTAGTCGGGAAAGGGCTTGCGAGTCGCGAAAAACCAGTTGCCCCAGTTTTGCTCGATCCAGCGAGCCATCTTCTGCGATCACCTGTTCGCCGAATTCATCACGGATGCGCGCC
>CAIVWH010000002.1 GCA_903909605.1 uncultured Micrococcales bacterium
CCCAACCTCGGTGTCGGTCATGTGAACCTCTGGCCCGATGCTCGCGCCTGAGCCAATCTTGGTGAAGCCATGCAGGTAGGTGCCAGGCAAAATCGTGGCGTCTGCGCCAATCTGCACAGTGACGTCAATCCAGGTGGTGGCCGGGTCGAGAATCGTCACGCCCTCGAGCTGCCAATACTCGCAGATGCGCGCGTTGAGCTCTGCGGCAACCTCGGTGAGCTGCTGACGGTCGTTGATGCCGGCAACCAGCCAGTTGTCTTCGACTGCAAGCGCCTGAACCTTCTTGCCCTCGTCGACCAAAATCTTTGCAACGTCGGTGAGGTACTTCTCGCCCTGCGCGTTGTGCGTGCCAATCTTAGCCAGAGCCGCGCGCAACTCGGCGGCGTCAAACACATAAACCCCTGCGTTGATCTCGAGAATCTCGAGCTGGTCGTCGTCGGCATCGCGGTGTTCAACAATCGAATCGAAACTGCCATCGCCATTGCGAACGACACGGCCATATCCGGTTGGGTCATCCAAGACAGCGGTGAGGATGCTGGCTGCCGCACCGGTTTCGAGGTGCTCATCGAGCAGCGCCTCGAGAGTCAGCACGTCGAGCAGTGGAACATCACCGCTGGTGACGACAACTGCCCCGTTAAAGTCGGCAGGCAGCGCGGCAATCGCGCATTCAACCGCGCGACCGGTGCCAGGAATCTCGTCTTGCTCGACAATCAGGCATCCTGGGTGGAAGGTCTCGATGTATTCAGCGATCGATTCTTTTTCGTGACGAATTACCGGGATGACGTGTTTCGGGTCGAGACTCTTGGCCGTGACAAGCACGTGGCCCAGCAGCGGCAGGCCGGCGAGCTCGTGCATGACCTTAGGTTTTGCGCTCTTCATGCGGGTGCCCTGACCCGCGGCCAGCACGACTACCGCTAGATGCTTCTCGGTCATGCTGCCCTTTCTTGTTGCCTGCTGCCCCACCAGGACTCGAACCTAGACAAGAGCCTCCAAAGGGCCCGGTGCTGCCATTACACCATGGGGCAATGCGGGCTCTCGCCTGCACCCCTCTAGTCTGCCAGAGGATTTGTCGCAGGTGGCTGTTAGCCTTGCGCCATGCTCGACCCTCGCCCCTATTGGAACTTCGACGATCCGGCCGCCTCCGAGGCTGTGTTTCGCGACCTTCTAGAAACCACCCAGGATGCCGTCGACCGCGTGGTCGTGCAGACCCAAATCGCCCGCGCTCTTGGGCTGCAGGGCAAGTTCGATGAGGGCATGAACCTGATTGATTCCCTGCCCGACATCGACCACACGACGCTGGCTTGGCAAGCCATTGAGATGGGTCGCCTGCACCGCTCGAAAGGTGAGATTGAGTCGGCCGGCGCTAACTTCATTCTCGCCATGACTCAAAGCGACCAAGAAGAAGAGGAACGCCCAGACCCAGTGCTCGAGTCGTTGCACGTCGATGCCCTGCACATGTATGCCTTGGTGCTTTCACCAGCGGATCAAATCGCGTTCACCAAGGAAGCACTGGCGAAGGTCAACCAATCGGCAAACCCTCTCGTGCGCCGCTGGTCGGTCACATTTTTGAACAACCTCGGCATGGCATACAGCGAAGTTGGCGATTGGCAATCTGCCTACGCAGCTTTCCTAGATGCTCAGGGAGACGCCAGACAGCAGGGCGACGAGGGTCGGATTTTCGTTGCGCGCTACATGGTCGGCTGGGCATTGCGCAACCTAAGTCGAACAGACGATGCTCTTGCCCACATGACTGCGCTGCAAAGTGACTTGTTGGCAGCTGGTCGAAGCGACCAATACGTCGAGGCAGAGCTTGCAATTTTGCGCGGCGAGAGCGACGGCTAGCCCAACTTATCGGTGAGGTCGAGCCACTCGAGTTCTAACTCGTCGCGCTTCTGGTTCATCTCGTTCTGCTTCGCAGCAAGCTCCGCCAAACCCGCGTAATCGCTCTGATCGTGAGCCGCCATCTGCTCGTGTAACTGCACCTCGTCGCCGCTCAACTTCTCGAGCGCTCGCTCAACAGCCTTCACCCGCTTCTCGGCATCCCTGCGCTCGGCACCCTCCAGTCGGTCGGCACTTCCCGCCGGGGAGGCTGTTGCCGCGGCGGCCTCGCTGTTGACGCTAGGGGTTGAGCGGATATGAGGCGAACGGGTTTTGTTTGCCTCATCGAGCGAAACCCCAGCGCCACCAAGCGAAAGGCGCCGTAGGCGCAAGTACTCGTCTACCCCGCCAGGCAGGTGCCGCAACCTTCCGTCTCCGAGGAGTGCGTACTGCTGATCAGTGACGCGCTCAAGCAGGTACCTGTCGTGCGTAACAACGATGAGCGTGCCAGGCCACGAGTCGAGCAGGTCTTCCATGGCGGCAAGCATGTCGGTGTCGAGGTCGTTGGTTGGCTCATCGAGAATCAAGACATTCGGCTCGCCGAGCATCAGGCGCAGAAACTGCAGTCGACGCTTCTGTCCGCCACTCAAATCCTCGATTGGCGTCTGCAACTGCGCCGAGGTAAAACCAAGTTGCTCCAGTAGCTGTGAAGGCGAATACTCCTTGTCGCCGGCAGCAAACGTTGTCTTCTCGCGTGCAATCAGCTGAAAGATTCGCTCGCCGTAAAACTCTTCAAGTTCTTTGACCTCTTGCGAGAGAGTGGCAATCTTCACAGTCTTGCCGAGTTTCACTCGGCCAGAGGTCGGCGCAATCAGCCCCTCGACAATTCGAAGCAGAGTGGTCTTGCCGGCTCCGTTGACCCCAACCAAACCGAATCGATCGCCAGGGCCGATTCGCCAGGTGATATCGTGCAGAAGCTCGCGACCATCATCGGTTTTGTAATTCAGGTTCTCGACATCGACGACATCCTTGCCTAGTCGCGCGGTGGCAAGTTTTTGTAATTCGATCTTGTTGCGCGGGTCTGGCACATCAGAAATTAGTTCGGCAGCGGCATCCATGCGAAATTTCGGCTTGGATGTTCGCGCCGGTGCACCGCGGCGAAGCCAGGCCAACTCTTTGCGACGAAGGTTGCGCCTGCGGGTCTCGATGGCGTCGGCCTGACGGTCGCGTTCGGTGCGCTGCAGAATGTAGGCCGCATAGCCGCCCTCGAAGGGGTCAATCACCGCGTCGTGAAGTTCCCAGGTGTAGGTGCTGATTTCATCCAGAAACCAGCGGTCGTGAGTGACCACGAGCAACCCGCCCTGCGATGCAGGCCAGCGGTTCTTGAGGTGCCCAGCCAGCCAGGCCACGCCCTCGATGTCCAGGTGGTTGGTGGGCTCGTCGAGCATGATGACATCCCAGTCGCCAGCAAGCAGGCGGGCAAGGGCCACTCGGCGGCGCTGACCACCGCTGAGCTGGCCGACAGTGGCCGACCAGTCGATGTCGTTCAGCAGGCCCGAAATCACGTCGCGAATCTTGGCGTTGCCGGCCCACTCGTGCTCGGGCAGATCGCCAACCACGCACTGCGCAACGGTCAGCGACTGGTCGAGAGTGTCGCTCTGATCGAGCATTGCCACTGAAAGCCCGCCGCGCCAGGTAATTCGACCCTCATCGGGTTGCATGCGTTTGGCCAAAATCTTTAGCAGCGTTGACTTGCCATCGCCATTGCGACCGACGATACCGATGCGATCGCCCTCGTTGATGCCAACGGTGAGCGAATCGAAAACGCGCTTTGTTGGAAACTCGTGCGAAATGTTTTCAGCGCCAAGCAGGTGAGCCAATTAGTCGACCAACTCTGCGCCGAAGTCGGGGCCGCTGACGGCGATGCAATTGAGCCCCGCCTTGCGCAGCTGCTCTGCCATGTCTTTCGCACCAGCCTCGCTGCCGACAAGTGCCATCACGGTTGGGCCACTGCCGCTAACCATCGCACGAATTGCGCCGAGGTCGAGAGCCAGGTCAATCTTCTTTTGCAAGTCGGGGCGAAGAGCGAGCGCCGCCTCTTCGAGATCGTTTTGCATCGCTGCTGCGAGATCCCAAGGATTGCCCGACTGCAGTGCACGCACCATCGCGCGGGTGACGGTTGGCTCGGCAACCGCTGCGGGGTTTTCGCCGCGAGCCGCGCGCAACTCATCGAGCTTGCGATAAACCGCAGGGGTCGACAGCCCCTGTTCGTCGAGAATGAGCACGAGATGCAAAGGCTTCACATCTTCTACCGCGGTGAGTTTCGCCCCGGTGCCAGAGCCGATTGCGACCCCACCGACAACGGCGAACGGCACGTCTGCGCCAAGCCCCGCGGCCATGTCAATTAGGTCTTCGCGAGTGAGCTTGCCGCTGAACATCTCGTTGGCAACCAGCAGAGCCGCCGCCCCATCGGCCGAGCCGCCACCCATGCCACCGGCGATTGGCACCCGCTTATCGATTCCGATGGTGAGTTTCAGGGCATCCGGAGTACCAGCCAACTCGGCAACGCGCCTGGCGGCCTTGACCACCAGGTTGCTTTCATCGGTGGGCACGGCCAATAGCTCAAAGGCATCGAAGTCTCCTGCCACCTTGACCTCAAAGGCGGTAGCCAGCTGTGCGCTCACGGTCTCGCGCAGGTTGACCGCCAGATAGAGGCTGGCAACCGAGTGGTAGCCGTCGGCTCCGAGCGGGCCGATTCCCAGAAACAAGTTGACCTTGCCGGGAGCGGTCGCCACGGCCAGGCGCCCCGGCATCAGGCGCGAATTGAACATGGCAAAAAGTTCGAACCAGAAAATTTCGTAGTCAATGCCGCCAGATGAATCGGGTTGCGAGTTACTTGGCGCAGCCTCGTGCTCGATCTCGAGTCGCTGCACGCCGGCGG
>CAIVWH010000003.1 GCA_903909605.1 uncultured Micrococcales bacterium
CGGTGATGTCGATTGTGCGGGCCTCGTTCGCTTTCAGGCGCTCGTCCAAGAAGTCTGGACGGCCAGCGACGTAACTTAGTTGGCGTTGGATCTTCATCTTGCCCATGCGTAGGTCGATGTCAGACCACTTGAGACCGCCGCGCTCCCCTCGACGTAATCCTGAGTAGGCGAGGGCCCATCTCAGAGCCAACGGGTCGGCAATCACCTCTGGACGTTGGAGAAGTGAGTTCATCTCCCACATCAGATTGTCGATGTCTTCGGGGATGCCAGCAGGCTCGAACGACATCTGGATACCGACGTCCAGGAACTCGCCCTCTTCCAGTAGCCCCTTCGCTCCTGCTCGCTTGAGACCGGCACGGAACACCGAGTAAATGCCTCTGATGCGGCGATCACCGAGACGGCGCTCGTCGTTATCGTCCAGGATGTTCGGAAGTGTCTCCGTGAAGTGGATGCGAACCTGTTCGTGAGTGATTGCCGTCAGCAAGGTGTCGCCCAAGTGCGGGTAGATCCACATTTTGAGCATGGTCTCGTTGCGCTTGGCCGTGTTCTCTTTCCAACGGTTCTCAGGAGCAGTATTCGGGTTGGTCTTCGACCGGACGTACTCCTCGAGGAACGTCTGGACGGTATAGGCAGCCCTGCGTTGCTCTCGTGTGAGTTCGGCGGGCTTGTTCTGATACAACTCCTGCCGCATGCCGTCGTTGCGGGTCATCCAGAAGTTCAGAACCTTCTGACGACACTTTTCTTCGGCATCGTCTTCGCTGATCATGCTGGACGCGGTGATTTGTGGACGCTTTCGCGTATCGTCCTGTGCCCTGGCGACTTCTGGGATGTCCCAGCAGCCTTCCCAGTATTGGACGGTGATTGGCTGGCCGTCTTTGGTGCTTGGCCTGGTCTTTGCGCTTACCCAGATACTGAACACGTCGGCCTCAGGCTCGAACTCGGTCTCGGGTATCAGCGGTTCGTTTTCGTAGTCCCCCATAGTCAGAGAATACGCCTGTGTCGTAAGTCTTGTCGTAAATCTGTCGTAAGTGTTGTGAAATCCGCGTAGTTGCGCGGGACGTGTCGAATAACATAGTCTCCACAAACAAAAAACCTCCCGGAAACGGGAGGTTTTTTGCTAACCAAACGATTGCGAAATAGGGTGGACAGATGTTCGCGTACTTCGCCGGTCTCTTCACCGGCTGGTCACTCATCGTGGCAATCGGCGCACAAAACGCATTCGTGATTCGTCAGGGCCTCACCCGCAAATTTGTTTTCGTCGTTGTCGCTATTTGTGCTCTCGCCGACGCGCTCCTAATTGCACTCGGCGTTGCCGGCCTCGGTGCATTGATCAAAGGGCTTCCATGGATGCTTGAACTGATTCGCTGGTTCGGTGTTGCATACCTGGTTTGGTTTGGCATTAAGTCGATTCGATCTGCGATGAAGAGCGACAGCTTGGATGCACGCGGTGAATCTAGCGCAACCATGCGCGGGGCTTTGCTTACAGTGCTTGCCATGACTTTTCTTAATCCGCACGTCTACCTCGACACTGTGATCTTCGTGGGCTCGGTGGCAAACCAATTTGGCGCATTGCGTTGGCAGTTTGCGTTTGGCGCGATGACTGCATCACTGGTCTGGTTCTTTGCTCTTGGCTATGGCTCTCGCGCGGCGGCACGTTTCATGTCGAAGCCGATCTTCTGGCGAGTGCTCGACAGCGCGATTGCAGTAATTATGTTTTCAATCGCAGCGGTGTTGGCAACTTCGAAGTTGGCGTAGCAGCGGGTATCGCGCCACTGATTAGCGAGCAGCTAGGCCAGCGGCGGCCTCGAGAATCAGCAGTGCGCCGAGACGAACGGTACGTTCATCCGAGGTGTCATTACTCGCATCAATTTCTGTGATGTCCATTGAGCGCACCGAACCGGTCTTGCCGGCCAGGTAGGCAAACTGACGCAGCTCGTCAGCACTGATGCCGCCAGGGGCTGCGGCTGGGCAGGCAGGCACGAAAGCTCGATCGCAAACGTCGACATCGAAATCAACGTGGATGCCGTCGGTGCCGCGGCCGGCAATCGAGACGGCCTCGGCCCAAACATCGGCGAGGTTGCGACCGCGAAGAGCACTTCGCGGAATCACCGTGACGCCAAGTTCGTGCGCACGGGCAGCGTAAGCCGGCGAATTGCTGAAGTCTGCGATGCCGATCTGAACCACGTTCTTGCCCTGAAGGCCATCCTCGATGAGGCGGCGAACGGGCGAACCGTTGCTGATGCCGTCGCGAAGGTCGTGGTGTGCATCCAAGGTGATGAGACCGGCTCGGCTCAAATCGCCCGCAAATGCGCCGCGGGTCACGGCATAGGTAATCGAGTTATCGCCGCCGAGGGCCACAGCGAGCCTAGATTGCGAGACGGCGAGGTTGGCAAGCGAGCTGGTGCGTTCTTCGCCTTCGGGGGAGTCTGGCAGGTCGACATCGCCAAGGTCGCCGGCAACAAACTGGGCTAGGTCAACCTGGTGTGACCAGTTGTAGGTTGAATAGCGCAGCAAAGCTTGGCGAATGGCCGCGGGGGTCTGGTTTGCGCCGGTTGGCGAGATTGACGTCAGGTGGGCAGGAACGCCGAAGACCGCGATATCGACATCGTCGTGGCTGGGTTGCAACCAGGCTGCGGCGCGAGGCCAGAGGGCGTCTTCAGACAAGTGAACCAATTCCTTCCTTTAGAAGTATGCTCCCTTGAGTAGGCCAAAGCCAATGACCACAAAGGAGTGGACCCCCATGACCACAGTCTCTGGAGCATCCCGCGGACCTCTTCAGGCCGCTCGAGGATCACAAATTACGGCGCAGGGTTGGCAGCAAGAAGCCGCGTTGCGCATGCTTCACAACAATCTCGATCCGGCGGTTGCCGAGCATCCTGAAGAATTAATCGTCTACGGCGGCAACGGAAAGGCCGCGCGAAACTGGCAGAGCTTCGATGCGATGGTGAAGACCCTCACGCATCTAAAGAACGATGAGACGATGCTCGTGCAGTCGGGCAAGCCGGTCGGTGTGTTCCGCACTCATGAGTGGGCACCGCGCGTGCTGCTTGCGAACTCGAACCTCGTCGGCGACTGGGCGAACTGGCCAGAGTTCCGTCGACTCGAGCAAATGGGTCTGACCATGTATGGCCAGATGACCGCGGGCTCTTGGATTTACATCGGCACACAGGGAATCTTGCAGGGCACCTACGAAACCTTCGCCGCTGTTGCCGAACAAAGTTTTGGTGGCACACTCGCCGGCACACTTACCCTTACCGCCGGTTGCGGTGGCATGGGCGGTGCGCAACCACTTGCAGTCACTATGAACGAAGGCACCTGTCTGATCATCGACATCGACGAGTCACGCCTGCGTCGTCGCGTTGTCGATCGCTACCTCGACGAAATTGCAGACAACCTGGATGATGCCATCGAGCGTGCCGTTAATGCGAAGAACGCAAAGCGAGCAATCTCGATCGGCCTGGTTGGCAACGCCGCAACAATTTTTGCTGAGTTGCTGAAGCGCGAGGTGCCGATCGATATCGTCACCGACCAGACCAGCGCACACGATCCGCTGTACTACATCCCAGAAGGTGTCGAATTCAAGGATGCTCGCGAGTACGCAGAGAAGAACCCGAAGGAGTTCACCGAGCGCGCCGAGGCCGCGATGGCAAAGCACGTCGAGGCGATGGTCGGATTCATGGACAAGGGCGCCGTGGTTTTCGACTACGGCAACTCGATTCGCGACGAGGCTCGCAAGGGCGGCTATTCGCGTTCGTTCTCGTTCCCAGGGTTCATCCCCGCATACATTCGCCCGCTGTTCTGCGAGGGCAAGGGTCCGTTCCGCTGGGTGGCGCTGTCTGGCGACCCGAAAGACATCTACCGCACCGACCAGGCGATTCTCGAGCTGTTCCCCGAGAACAAGCACCTGCAGCGTTGGATCAAGCTGGCTCAGGAGCGCGTTGCGTTCCAGGGCCTTCCTGCCCGAATCTGTTGGCTCGGCTATGGCGAGCGCGACAAGGCGGGCGCCGTGTTTAACGACCTGGTCAAGAGCGGCGAGGTCTCGGCCCCGATCGTGATCGGCCGCGATCACCTCGACTGTGGTTCGGTGGCTTCGCCATACCGCGAGTCAGAGGCCATGCTCGACGGCTCGGATGCAATTGCAGACTGGCCGCTGCTGAACGCGATGTTGAACATCTCATCGGGTGCGAGCTGGGTATCGATTCACCACGGTGGTGGCGTTGGCATCGGTCGTTCGATTCACGCCGGTCAAGTTTCGGTTGCCGATGGAACCGAGCTGGCCGCGCAGAAACTCGAGCGCGTGCTGACCAACGACCCTGGCATGGGTGTGATTCGTCACGTCGATGCGGGTTACGACCACGCGGTCGAAGTTGCGCGCGAGAAGCACGTGCACATTCCGATGCTCGACATCGAATAGTTTCTATTTATGACCACAATCGCCGTTACCGATATCGGTTCGCTCGTTACGAACGACCGCTCGCTCGGTGACGGCGAACTGGGATTGCGCTTAGGCGCGGCGCTAATTATCGAAGACGGAAAAGTTGCGTGGGTTGGTGACGCGACTCAGGTGCCCGATGCCGATCGAAGAATTTCAGTGCAGGGTCGAACCGTGATTCCGGGTTTTGTTGATTCGCACGCGCACTTGGTTTTTGCAGGCGATCGCGCTGACGAATTTGAAGCGCGAATCAATGGCGTGGAATATTCGGCGGGCGGAATACGAACCACGGTTGCCGCAACTCGCGATTCAAGCGACGATGAGCTGCGCTCGAACACCGCGCGTCTGGTTGCCGAAATGCACGCGAGTGGAATTACAACTTTCGAATCAAAGTCGGGTTATGCGCTCGATGTCGAAAACGAGTCGCGCTCGTTGCGCATCGCGCAGCAGTTCACGCGCGAAACTACCTTTCTTGGCGCGCACGTTGTGCCGAGCGAATACTCCGGCCGCGAAGACGAATACGTTTCGCTCGTGACCGGCGAGATGCTCCGTGCTGCTGCCCCACACGCCAAGTGGATCGACGTGTTTTGCGACCGCGGGGCCTTTGACGTTGACCAGGCCCGTGCGGTGCTCGAGGCCGGAATTGAGGCAGGGCTTGCCCCGCGCATCCATGCCAATCAGCTGACCGATATCGGGGCTGTTGCCCTTGCCGTTGAGCTCGACTGTGCCAGCGCCGACCACCTGACCCACTTGACCAAGGCCGATATCGAGGCATTGTCCGGCAGCCGAACCGTGGCCACCTTTTTGCCCGGGGCCGAGTTCTCGACCCGATCGGCCTACCCAAACGCCAAGGCCCTGTTCGAGGCGGGGGCAACCGTGGCCATCGCCACCGACTGTAATCCGGGGTCGAGCTACACGACATCCATGCCGTTTTGCATCGCGGTTGCCGTGCGCGAGATGGGTTTCAGCCCAGAGCGGGCCCTGATGGCGGCGACCAGGGGCGGAGCCGCCGCCCTGCGCAGAACCGACATCGGTGGCCTTAGCCTTGGCATGCGCGCAGACTTTGCGGTGCTGAATGCGCCGAGCTACATCCACCTGAGCTATCGCCCGGGGGTCGACTTGGTCGATTCAACCTGGGTCGCCGGCCAGAACGTCTATCAAAGGTAAGCAATGACAAACACAGTTACTCTCGGCACGCACGGCCTAACCCAGGATGAGGTCGTTGCGGTCGCACGTCACGGCGCGAAAGTTGTAATTTCAAAAGACGCACACGCCGCGATGGCCGCGACTCGAGCACACATCGAAAAACTCGCAGTGAGTGATACTCCGGTTTACGGAATCTCAACCGGTTTCGGTGCACTCGCCAATCGACACATCGAAGTTGCAGATCGCGTGCAATTGCAAAAGTCACTGATTCGTTCGCACGCCGCCGGCATGGGCCCAATTGTTGAAACCGAAGTTACTCGCGCGCTGATGCTACTTCGACTAAAAACCATGTGCACAGGCCGCACCGGAGTGCGCCCAGAAGTTGCGGAGACCTACGCAAAGCTACTGAACGCAAACATCACGCCGGCGGTTCACGAATTCGGTTCGCTCGGTTGCAGCGGCGACCTCGCCCCACTCGCCCACTGCGCAATGGTCGTGATGGGTGAAGGCCGTGCATTTGGCCCGGATGGCGTTGAGGCCCCGGTTGCAGATTTGCTTAAGGCTGCGGGCATCGTGCCAGTTGAGCTGCGCGAAAAAGAGGGCCTGGCACTGATCAATGGCACGGATGGCATGCTCGGCATGCTCATCCTGGCTATTCACGACCTTGAAAGTCTTCTTGATTCGGCAGACGTCATTGCCGCGATGAGTGTCGAGGGGCTACTTGGCACCGACCAGGTGTTCCGCCCAGAACTGCACTTCGCGCTACGACCACACGCGGGTCAGGCAAAGTCGGCAGCGAACATGTTTGCCGCGCTTGCGGGTTCGGCGATTGTTGCCTCGCACCGCGAGGGTGACTCGCGCGTGCAAGATGCCTATTCGCTTCGCTGCGCACCTCAGGTAGCCGGAGCGGTTCGCGACTCGGTCACCTATGCCAAGAGCGTTGCCGAGCAGGAGCTCGCGTCGGCAATCGATAACCCGGTAGTTCTCGAAAGCGGCGAGGTCACCTCGAACGGCAACTTCCACGGCGCACCGGTTGGCTACGTGCTTGATTTTCTGGCCATCACAGCCACTGACCTCGGCTCGATCTCGGAGCGTCGCACCGACCGCATGCTCGACAAGGCTCGCTCCTTCGGGCTCAACCCGTTCCTGGCCGACGACCCGGGCGTCGACAGCGGCCTGATGATTGGTCAGTACACCGCCGCCGGGCTGGTCTCTGACAGCAAGCGCCTTGCCGTTCCAGCCTCTGTCGACTCGATTCCAACCTCGGCCATGCAAGAAGACCATGTCTCGATGGGTTGGCATGCCGGCCGCAAGCTACGCCGAGTCGTCGACAATCTGCGCATGATTCTTGCAGTCGAGTGGGTGGCCGCATCCTTGGCAATCGAGGCACGTGCACCACACAAGCCGGCAGCGGTTACCGGCAAGTGGGTCGAGAAACTTCGCACCAAGGTGCCAGGGGTTGGCCCTGATCGCTTCCTGGCACCGCAGCTTGAGGCTGCGGCCGAGTTGCTCAGAAACTAGAGCAGGTCGATTGCCATAGTGGGCGTATCGCCGGTGTCTTCAATCAGCCGCTTGCGCTGCGCCGAATAGGTCAAGAACAGCACAAACGCGGCGATTGCAACAAGCGAACCGCAGGTCACGATGGTCGCACGAATGCCAAACTGTGCCGCGAGCCAGCCAATGACCGGTGAGAACAACGGTGTGCCACCCATAAAAATCGTCAGGTAGATTCCCATGACGCGACCACGGATGTGCGAATCGGTTGTTGTCTGCACGTAGCTGTTTGCCGAGATCAACGTAAGCAGCGCGATAGAGCCGCCGAACGGTAACGCAAGCGAATAAGAGAGATATGTCGGCATCAATGCCAGCACAATCAAGAGCAAACCAAAAGCGGTCGCGCCGAGCATGATTCGACGCGGCACTCGACCGGCCTCAAAGCGCGAGGACAAGAGCGCACCGGTTAGCGAACCAACCGCAAGAAAAGTCCCGAGCCCTCCGAATTCGGCGGGCCCCTTATGGAACGCCTCGGTTGCCATCAACGCATTAAAGATTTGATAGTTCATTCCGAAAGTTGCAGTGACAAAAACCGTGAGCATCACCATCTGCAAATCGAGGCGACCGCGAACGTAGTGAAGCGCATCCGTGAATTTTGCTTTAGTCAGCTGCTTGTCTGAAAGGTGCAAATCTTTTTTGCGCAAAAGGGCGAGCGCGGCCAACATGGCAACGTAGGTAACTGCGTTCATGATGAAGGATGGGCCGGTGCCAAACGCTGCGATCATTAGTCCGCTGACGGCCGGGCCAACCAGTCGCCCAATGTTGAAGTTGGCCGAGTTGAGACTCACCGCGTTTGCAATGTCACTCTTTCCGACCAGCTCGCTTGTGAATGACGCGCGAATCGGGCCGTCGATTGCGTTGAACAAACCCAGGGCAAGCGCGAGCACATAGACATCGCCGATGGTGACTGTGCCGAGAATGACCTGCAATCCCAGGATGAGCGAGACCAAGCCGGCGCCAAGGTTGGTCATGGCCAGCAGCTTTCGCTTATCGAAGCGGTCTGCGAGCACGCCGCCGTAGATGCTGAAGATTAGGGTCGGGGCGAACTGAAGGCCGGTGACAAATCCCAAGTCAATCGGCGAGTGGGTCAGCTGCAGAACCAGCCAGTCCTGAGCGATTCGCTGGGCCCAGGTGCCAATGTTCGAGAGGGCCAAAGGAAGGTAAATAATTCGATAGTTGCGGTGGTTGAACGCTCGCAAACTCTTCGACTTAGGCACCCACCTAATCTAAACGCTGGGTGAACTATTCGGCTGCGACTTCGGAATTTCCAAGGTTTCGCATGCGGGCCAGTGGGTTCAACACGACGAAACCCGCGCCAAACAGGCCACCGAATGCGCAGATCCAGAGCACCGGCACGATGCCGATTGCCGTGGCCAGACCACCCGAGATCAGGGCCGCGATTGGCATGACACCCCATACAAAGAAGCGAATCGATGCGTTCATGCGACCGAGCAGGCGCTCTGGGCAAAGACGCTGGCGCGCGCTCACCTGAGTGATGTTGTAAGTCAGGGTGGTGAATGCGCCGAGGCTGGTGCCAATGATTAGCACGACGACAGCCATGGCCTGCGAACTGATTGCTGCCAACACAGGACCAAAGCCAACCAAGCCCGCAACCACGGATGAGAGTGCAACCAGCTGACCTTCACCAATGCGCTTGGCGAGCTTGGCGGCCGACATTGCACCTAGCAAACCACCAACGGCGGCGAGCGATTCGATCAGGCCGAAGGTCGCGGTCGAGAGGTGCTGATTGCGCAGAATCACAATAGGAAGCAAAGTCATTGCGGCGGTGCCAAACAGGTTTGTGGTCGCCGTGCAGAACGAGATCGCGCGAATGATCTTGTTGCTCCAAACAAACTTGACACCCTCGGCAATCTCGCGACGCAACGGCTGACGCTCGTGCTTTGGTGCCGGCACTTCACGATCACGAATTACAGAAAGTGAGAATACCGAGGCCAGGAATGAAACGGCATCGACGATAAGCACATACGGCGCTTTGATTATGGTCAGCAGAACACCGACGATTGCCGGTCCACCAAGCCCTGAGATCTGGCTGGTGGTTTCGAGCGCAGAGTTCGCCGAAGCTATTTTGTCTTTTGGAACCAAAATCGGAATGTAGCTCTGATAGCTGACATCGAAGAACACAGTTGCAAGGCCATTGATTGCGGCTGCAATAAAGAGGTGCCAAATCTGAATCACTCCGGTGAAATACAAAACCGGAATCGAAAGTGTTGCCGCGAAACGCACGAAGTCTGCAACCAACATGACGCGACGCTTGCGCATGCGATCGACAAGTGCGCCTGCGGTGAGCCCAACAAGCAGGAACGACGCGGTGTTAGCCGCGTTCAGAATTCCGATCTGCCACTCGTTGATGCCCAGCATGGTGACGGCGAAAACCGGGAAGGCAAGGCCGCTGAGCTGATTGCCAATGGTGGAGATGGTTTGCCCGACCCAGAGGGCCACAAACCCTTTAGTGCGAAGAAGTTTCTCGCTAGGCGCTGAAGCGCCATCCCGGCTAGTCGACAAGATCCGCGACCGAGTTCAGAATCTCGGTAGGTCGGAACGGGTACTTCTGAATCTCTGCGTCATCGCTGATGCCGGTGAGTACAAGCACGGTGTGCAGACCAGCCTCGATTCCGGCAACCACGTCGGTGTCCATGCGGTCGCCGATCATGCCGGTCGATTCGCTGTGGGCGCCGATCTTGCGCATGGCCGAGCGGAACATCATCGGGTTCGGCTTGCCCACGATGTAAGGGTGCTTGCCGGTGGCCTTGGTGATCAGGGCCGCGACCGAGCCGGTTGCAGGCAGCACGCCGTCGGCTGATGGGCCGGTGGCATCCGGGTTGGTGGCGATAAAGCGAGCGCCGTTGTTGATCAGGCGAATGGCCTTCGTCAGGCTGTCGAAGTTGAAGTTGCGGCTCTCGCCGAGAACCACATAGTCGGGGTTCAGCTCGGTCTGGGTGTAGCCAACATCGTGCAGCGCCTGAGTCAGGCCACTCTCGCCGAGCACGAATGCGGTGCCACCTGGGTTCTGCGACTTCAAAAAAGCAGCGGTTGCAAGCGCGGATGTCCAGATGCGGTCTTCAGGAACGTTCAAGCCGCCGGCACGAAGTCGCGCAGACAAGTCGCGAGGTGTGTAGATCGAGTTGTTGGTCAGCACCAAAAACGGAGTGCCGTTTTTCTCCCACTGAGTGATGAGTTCGGTCGCTCCGGGAAGCACGTGTCCCTCGTGAACGAGCACACCATCCATGTCGGTGAGCCAAGTTGTGATTTTGCTGCGGTCGGCCATGAGGCAAGCCTACCCGCGTGGCTAGGCTGGTCGGGTGAACAG
>CAIVWH010000004.1 GCA_903909605.1 uncultured Micrococcales bacterium
CGGAGTACCAGCCAACTCGGCAACGCGCCTGGCGGCCTTGACCACCAGGTTGCTTTCATCGGTGGGCACGGCCAATAGCTCAAAGGCATCGAAGTCTCCTGCCACCTTAACCTCAAAGGTGGTAGCCAGCTGTGCGCTCACGGTCTCGCGCAGGTTGACCGCCAGATAGAGGCTGGCAACCGAGTGGTAGCCGTCGGCTCCGAGCGGGCCGATCCCCAGAAACAGGTTGACCTTGCCGGGAGCGGTCGCCACGGCCAGGCGCCCCGGCATCAGGCGCGAATTGAGCATGGCGAAAAGTTCGAACCAGAAAATCTCGTAGTCAATGCCGCCAGATGAATCGGGTTGCGAGTTACTTGGCGCAGCCTCGTGCTCGATCTCGAGTCGCTGCACGCCGGCGGAAAGTTTCGAAACTCGGATGCGCGCACGCGAGTTATCTCGGAATGCCACAACGAACTCGTTCTCTGAAGCAGTCAAAAGTCGCGGACTCAAATTGCCGGGCCAACGATCGACATCGCCGAGCATGAGTTTCAGCGGACCTTCGGCGCAGGCGATGTGGCGAGTGAATTCGTATTGCACTCGCTCGTTGCGTTTTGCTAGCTCGCTCACACGAAACCGCCATCACGTTGTGCCTGAGCGATTTTTACAAAGTCGTGCACATCTAGCGCCTCGCCGCGTGCGGTGTGGTCGATGCCTGCTCGAGCCAAAATAGTTTCTGCCTGCGCGGCACCGCCGGCCCACGTAGCGAGTGCCTGACGCAGAGTCTTGCGACGCTGCGAGAACGCGGCATCGATAACCGCAAAAGTGGCGAGTCGAAGTTGCTCGTCACCCAGTGGCTGCTCTCGCTTTGCAAAATAGACAAGCGCGCTGTCGACATTTGGCACCGGCCAGAAAATTGTGCGGCCAACGTTTCCGGCAAGATGCGAATCGGCATACCAGGCGAGCTTCACGCTCGGCACGCCGTAAACCTTGCTGCCCGGCTGGGCTGCAAGACGGTGCGCCACCTCGGCCTGCACCAGAACCAAACCGAAGCGAATGCTCTCGAAGGTCTCTAGAAAGTGCAGCAGCACCGGCACCGAGATGTTGTATGGCAGGTTGGCGACAAGTGCATCCGGATTCTTTGGCAAAGCTTCGATCTGCATGGCATCGCCACGAACCAGCGTGAAGTCGACCCCACTGGTGCGAGCCGCCACAGTGGCCTCGAGTTCGGCACCAAGCTTGGCGTCGATCTCGACGGCAACCACTTTGGCCGCAGCCTCGAGCAGCCCGAGGGTCAACGAACCAAGGCCAGGCCCGATCTCGACCACGGTTTCACTGCCCTTCAGCCCCGCTGCCGCCACAATACGGCGAATGGTGTTTGGGTCGGTGACGAAGTTCTGCCCCAGCTTCTTGGTGGGCACTACTCCCAGGCGAGCTGCCAATTCACGGATGTCGTTTCCGCCCAGCAATTCCACACTGCGGGTCAATTCGCACTCCATGAACCGTAGACGCGCTCGGTATTTTTTGTGATTTGCTCGGCCAAATCGTTGACCGACTTGCCAAGAAATTCGGCGGCGTAGCGCAGGGTGATTGGCACGAGATATGGCGCGTTGGTTCGACCGCGGAATGGCTCCGGCGCCAAGAAAGGCGAATCTGTTTCGATCAGCACGAGCTCTGGTCTGGCAATCATCATCGACTGTCGAAGATGCGCGTTGCGCTTGATGGTGATGTTTCCGGCGAAAGACATGTACCAGCCATTTTGATTGCAGATTTCGGCGAGCGACTCATCGCCCGAGTAGCAGTGAAAGACAACTTTCTCTGGCGCACCAACTCGCTTCAGCGTAGAAACCACTTCGGCGTGCGCCTCGCGATCATGGATCATCAGAGCAATGTCGTTTTCCTTCGCAATGCGAATGTGCTCCTCGAAGGAATATTTCTGCAGAGCAATCTCGTGTTCGCCCTCGGTGCGAAAGAAGTCCAATCCGGTTTCGCCAATTGCGCGCACGCGTGGCTGCTTGGCTAACTCGGCGACTTCGGCAATCGCATCCGATAGTTCTTTCTGGTGCCGATAAAGCGGCGCTTCATTCGGGTGCAGCGCCACAGCGGCAAGCACTCGCTCATCCTGCGTTGCTGCCCAGGCCGACCACTTCGAAGACTCGAGGGTCACGCCTACCTGAACCACGCCCAACATTCCAACCTCGGATGCCTTGGCCAAATTCTCTTGCCAGGGCATCGGGTCGTCGCCATTTTCGTCATAGCGAAACTCGAGGTGGGCGTGATTGTCGTAGGTGCCGACTTCGAGCGGCTCGGGAAGCGGCGGGTACTCGTAGGCCATGGCCTACTTTTCGTCTTGCTCGATGCGCGGAAACAGCGGCTCGAGTTCGCCGATGGATGAACCCGCTGGCAGTTGCCCCCAGTTGGCGACCTCGACCAGCGACTGGTCGGCAAGCTCGCCGAGCGAGCCGCTGGCCAGGGCAGCCCAGAGCTTGCCGGTTGCCTTTGGAATCACCGGTGCAAGCAGCACGGCAAGAACGCGAAGCCCCTCGGCGCAGGTGTAGAGCACCGTGGCCAGGCGGTCGCGCTTTGCCTCGTCTTTGGCCAGAACCCAAGGCTCCTGCACGGTGATGTAGTTGTTTAGCGCATCCACCAAAGTCCAGACCTGAGCGATTGCCTCATGGATGGCCACAGCCTCTATCGCCGCATCAGCGGCAACGGCGGCATCCCCGGCTATTTTCTGAATCTCGAGGTCATCCTCGTTATAGAAGCCGGCGGAAGGGATCACGCCATCGAAGTAGCGCTGAATCATGGCGAGCGATCTCGAGGCGAGGTTGCCGAAACCGTTGGCCAGCTCCGAGGTGTAGCGCGCGGTCAGGTCTTCCCACGAGAACGAACCATCGCTGCCGAAGGCGATGGCCTTCATGAAGTAGTAGCGAAACGCATCCGAGCCGAAGATGTCTGTGATTTGGTTCGGGGCGATGCCGGTGAGCTTCGACTTCGACATCTTTTCGCCGCCGACTAGCAACCAACCGTGACCGAAAATCTGCTTTGGCAACTCGAGCCCTGCGGCCATGAGCATCGCCGGCCAAATCACCGCGTGAAAACGCAGGATGTCCTTGCCGACAACGTGCACCGATGCTGGCCAATACTGTTCGAACTTTTCGCGCGACTCGGCGTCGTCTTCGCCGAAGCCGATGGCTGTGATGTAGTTCAGCAGTGCATCGAACCAGACATAGGTGATGTGAGTGTCATCCCAGGGAATGTCGACGCCCCAGTCGAACTTCTCTTTCGAACGAGAGATAGAGAGGTCTTCGAGCCCGCGGCGCACGAACGAAACTACTTCGTTGCGCGCGCTGTCTGGCTGAATGAAGTTTGGGTTGGCCGCGTAGAAATCGAGAAGCGGCTGCTCGAACTCGCTGAGCTTAAAGAAGTAGTTGGTCTCGTTCAGATTTTCTACTGGCTTCGAGTGGATGGCACAGACATCCTGGCCAGCGAACTCGCCGGTGCCCTCAACCAGGTCGCCCTCGGTCTTGTACTCTTCGCAACCGACGCAATACTTGCCAACGAACTCGCCGCGGTAGATGAAGCCGTTGTCGTGCACCAGCTGCAGAAAGCGCTGAACATTGCGCTCGTGACGTGGTTCGGTGGTGCGAATAAAATCCTGGTTATCGACATCCAGGGTGTTGAGCATTGGCAGCCAGGCATCGTGAACCAGCTGATCGACCCAGGCCTGCGGCTCGACCTTGTTGGCGGCGGCGGTGCGCAGCACCTTTTCACCGTGCTCGTCGGTGCCGGTCAGCAAGAAGGCATTCTCGCCGCGCTGCCGGTGCCAGCGGGTCAGAACATCGGCGGCCACCTCGGTGTAGGCGTGACCGATGTGCGGGGCATCGTTCACATAGAAGATGGGGGTCGTGGCATAGAACGACCCACCGAGGTTTTTAGGCATTAGACGATTTTACGAGCGTCAAGGGCCAGTTGGTAGAGCTCCGACTTGGATGCGCCGTAAAGTTCGGAAACTTCCGCGACGGCCTCCTTGAGTCGCACTCCCTGATCTTGCAGGTGCAGCACGCGCTCGACCAGGGCAGTGATGTCGATTGCCGACTCGGCGGCTCCGGCAATCACCACGACCATCTCGCCCTTCGGTTCGTCGGCCGCCCAGGCCACCAGGTCGGCCAGGCTGCCACGCTCAGTGTGCTCAAACTTCTTGGTTAGCTCGCGTGACACCGAAGCCGGGCGGTCTTGGCCTAAGACCTCGGCGGCCGTGGCCAAAGACTCGTGAATTCGGTGCGGCGACTCGAAGAAGATCATCGTGCGCCTCTCGGCGGCAAGTGACTCAAATTGCTTGCGCCGCTCGCCATCCTTGCGGGCAATGAAACCCTCGAAGGTGAACCGGTCGGTTGGCAGGCCAGAAACCGCGAGCGCGGCCAAGACCGCTGACGGCCCCGGAATCACCGAAACCTCGATGCCCGCCTCGGCGCAGGCGCGAACCAGGTTGAAACCCGGGTCGCTCACGGTCGGCATTCCGGCGTCAGACACCACTAATAAGTCGTGTTCGCGGGCGATTTCGACCAGTTGACTGACCCGCTCGCGCTCGTTGTGGTCGTGCAGGCTGAAGGTCTTGGCGGTAACCGAGATTCCGAGGGCCTGGGCCAATTTATAGAGGGTTCGGGTGTCCTCGGCGGCTATGTGAGAGGCCGATTGCAGATTCTCGACTAGGCGGGGCGAGGCATCCGAGAGGTTGCCAATTGGGGTCGCAGCGAGAATCAACACAGGTTCAAACTAGCAGGGGGTCAAATTAGCATTAGAGCATGTTCGCCGCCCTGACCTCTCGCCTGCTCGACGCCAGATTCAGGGCGATCTTCGATCGCTGGTCGACCTGGGCGATTGTGGCCCTGGCCGCCGCGCTTCGTTTTTACAACCTCGGCTATCCGCACGCTTTGGTCTTCGATGAGACCTACTACGTCAAGGATGCGATCAGCCTGACCGCAACCGGCTTCGAACACAGCTGGCCGGCAAACGCAGACACCATGTTTGCATCCGGCACTGCCCCCAACTTTTCACCGGACGGTTCGTTCGTTGTTCACCCGCCGCTTGGAAAATGGCTGATCGGCCTGGGCATCCAGGTCTTTGGCATCAACAACTCTTTCGGCTGGCGTTTCGCAACCGCCCTGCTTGGCACGCTGACGGTGCTGCTGGTGATCCTTATCGGCAAGCGCCTGTTTCGCTCAAACTACTGGGCGGCAGCCGCCGGTTTCTTTATGGCAATCGATGGCCTGGCAATCGTTATGTCGCGCACCGCACTGCTTGACGGCATCTTGGGTTTCTTCGTTGCACTGGCCACCTACTTCGTGATTCGCGATCGCGATCAACTCGACTCCTCCATGTGGCGCCGTCCTTGGTTAATCGCAGCCGGCGTTGCCTTTGGTGCGGCGAGCGCAACCAAGTGGAGCGGCGTTTACTTCTTGGCATTCTTCGGTATCTACCTGGTTGCGTCCACTGCGCTTGAGCAACGTGCAGCACTGCGCCAAATCGCAGTCGCTCTCGGCTCGAGCGAAACTGGCTTCACCTGGGGCAGCCAGCTGAAACAGGCGGTTGCGAAGTTTGTGTTGCTGGTGCCGGTGGCATCGGCTACCTACATCGCAACCTGGACGGGTTGGCTCACCACCAGCGGCGGCTATGACCGAGGCTGGGCAGACGACCCGGCCAATCGTTGGACCGGACTACTTTCTTGGGTGCCCATCCCGTTGCAATCACTGTGGCACTATCACGCTGACGCATACGCCTTTCATATGGGGCTTCGCACCCCGCACGCCTATGCTTCGAGCCCGCTGATCTGGCTTCTGCAAATTCGCCCGGTTTCGTTCTTCTACCAGGGCGCTTCGCTAGGCCAGAGCGGTTGCGCGGCCGATGGCGGCTGTTCGTCTGCAATTACAGCGCTATCCAATGTGTTGCTCTGGTGGGCGGCGTTGGCTGCGATTGTGTTCCTAGCTGTGATCTATCTCAAGCGCCGCGACCGCGTGGCCGGCTTGCTGCTGCTGGGCGTTGCTGCCGGCTATCTGCCCTGGATGCTCTACCTGCATCGCACCGTTTTCCAGTTCTACATAGTGGCTTTCGAACCATTCGTGGTGCTCGCCCTTGCCTATGCCCTTGCCGTTTTGTGGCGACAAACCGAACCGGATGCCCGGGCCGCCGCCGTGCGCACCTACCTGATTTTCGGAGTCGCACTGGTTGCCTTCAGCGCGTTCTTCACCACCATCTGGTTTGGCACTTGGGTTCCATACTGGTATTGGCTGGCTCACATGTGGCTACCGAGTTGGATCTAAATGTCTAAACCGACCTACCGCGAACTGTTTCGCTCGCCAGGCTTCACGCGAATCTTGACCACCCAGCTGCTCGCACGGTTCCCATTTGGCATGATGTCGATTGCACTCGTGATGCACATCCAGCACCTTTACGGCAACTACACCACCGCCGGCGTTGCACTCGGCGCCGAGACAGTCGGCGCGGCCATCAGCAACCCAGTTCTCGGTCGGGCGATGAGCAAGTACGGCATTCGACAAATCTTGCTGCCATCGGCAACCATCAGCGCAATTTGCACCTTCGCCGTTTTACTCGTCACCAACGCGCCTTTGCTTACCGTGTTTTTCTCGCTGAGCATCGGCTTGTTCTCGCCACCAATTCAGGCGGCTGCTCGAACGGTCTATCCGTCGATGGTGAAAAAGCGTTTGCTTCCAATTCTGTTTTCCTTTGATGCCGCCAGCCAAGAAATCATCTGGGTGATTGGGCCGGTTCTCGCCACCCTGCTAGCCGCGCAGTTCAACACCGCGTTCCCAGTGATAACGATGGGAATCATTCAGATCCTTGGAGCAATTTCGTTCACTGCTAACCCAGAGGTCAAAGACTTGAAGATTCCGGCGTCAACCAGACGAATCGGTGGCGTGCTGAAAAACAAGCTGGTGCTGGTCAACCTCGTGCTCGGCATGCTGCTGATTGGCTCGTTCAGCGGCGTCGAGGTCGGCACCGTTGCCCTCTACGACAAACACACCGCGGGCTGGTTGATTGCCAGCCTTTCGGTTGGCTCAATGCTTGGCGGGGTCTTGATTGGCCGCCACAATCATGGTCGTTGGGCGCTAACTCGCTTCCTGGTGCTGGTCTGCATCGGCTACGGCCTGGTTCTGGTGACCCCGAGCGTCGCCACCTGGGTCGCGCTCTGCTGGTTCATCGCCGGCCTCGGAGTGGCCCCCGCGCTCGGTGTTCTCGGGGCAATCATCGGCGTGAAGATCAAGCCGGCAGACTCGGCTGAGGCCTACGGCTGGATCGGCACCGGCCAGTTGGTTGGCTATTCGGCAGGCGCAGCCCTTGCCGGAATCGTGATCGATACCATCTCGCCGGTCGCGGCCTTAGCCATCTCGATTGTGCTCGGGCTAGCCGCGGTCTCGGTTGCCGCGCTCACCGTTCGCATAACACCTGACCTTGGCGAACCACATCACGACACCACAAGCATCACGATTATCAAGGAGTAGCGATGGCGGTTTTTGCTGTCACCTATAAATACGTCAATGACACGGATGCGGTTGCCGCCATTCGCCCCACCCACCGCGCCTGGCTCACCGAACGCTTGGCGGCCGGAGACTTGCTCGCAAGCGGTCCAATGCTCGACATGCAAACTGCCCTGCTGATTTGGCAAGGTGAATCACTCGAGCAGATTTCCAAACTGCTCAACGACGACCCGTTCGATATCGCAGGGCTCATAGAAGAGCGCACCGTGCAAAAGTGGAACGCGATTTTCGGCCCCTTTGCAGAGCACCTCGACGCATGAGCAAATCGCCGCTGATTACTCTCAACTCGGGTTTCACCATGCCGCAGCTCGGCCTCGGGGTCTACAAGGTTGGTCAAGACATCGCGGTGAATCTCGTGAGCCTCGCTCTCGAAATCGGCTATCGACGCATCGACACCGCCGCGCTCTACGACAACGAGTTCGAGGTCGGAGCTGCGATTCGCAAGAGCAAGATCGACCGCGAGGAAATCTTCGTGACCACCAAGATCTGGAACGACCGGCACGGTTACGAGAATGCGGCAGAGGCCATCCAAGAATCAGTAGACCGCTTGAACGTCGGCTATGTCGACATGATGCTGATTCACTGGCCCTGCCCGAAACAAGACAAATACGTCGAAACCTGGCGAGCCCTCGAGGATGCCCTTTCCACCGGCAAGGTTCGCTCGATTGGCGTGAGCAACTTCTTGCCACACCACCTTGAGAAGCTGCTCGCAACGGCCACAGTCACACCGGCCATCGATCAGGTTGAAATGCACCCGCAGCTGGCGAATGTTGAGCTGCGGGCCTTCAACAAGGCCCACGGCATCGCAACAGAAGCCTGGGCGCCTCTTGGCCGCGCGAGATTCCTAGACAACCCAGTGCTCGGCGAAATCGCCGCAAGGCAAGGCAAGAGCCCCGCCCAGGTGGTCATTCGCTGGCACCTGCAGCTAGGCAACCTGGTGATTCCGAAGTCCTCTAAGCCGCAGCGGCTGGAAGAAAATTTCGACGTATTCGGTTTCGCCTTAACAGAGGAAGACATGGCTGAGATAGCGGCTCTGAACACCGAGACTCGCATTGCCACTCATCCCGACGACATGAACTAGGAGCCCAGATGCGCGTGCTGGTTACCGGAGCAACAGGCCTTATCGGATCCGAATTGGTTCGCGTGCTTCGCGACCGCGGCGACGAGGTGGTCACCATGGTTCGTCGAACCCCGCGCGACTCCAGTGAGCGCGAATGGCACCCCGACCGCAACTTCATAGCCCCGGATGCACTTGCCGGCGTAGATGCAATCGTTAACCTTGCCGGCGCAACCACCGGCAAGCTGCCGTGGACCAAAACCTACAAAGAAGAGTTGATCTGGTCGCGAGTGAGCGCAACCAAGTTACTCGTCGGCGCAATTCAGACTGCGAAGAAAAAGCCGAAGGTGTTCATCTCGGGCAGCGCATCGGGTTTCTACGGCGACACCGGCAGCGGGGCAGCCAGCGAAGGCGATCTTCGAGGCACCGGCTTCCTCGCCGACCTGGCCAGCGACTGGGAAGACGCAGCGCTCGAAGCTGAGGACTCGGTTCGCGTTTGCTTGGTTCGCACCACCATGGTGATGTCGCGAGCAAAGGGCGCACTCGGTCGAATCATCCCGCTTCTCAAATTAGGAGTTGCCGGCCCGCTCGGCAATGGTCGCCAGTGGTGGGCTTGGATCTCGCTGCCCGATGAGGTGCGCGCCATCATTCACCTGATCGATAACAAGAAGTGCAGCGGCGCGTATAACCTGACCGCCCCCGAGCACGCCACCTGCACCGATGTAATGAAGGCCCTTGGCAAGTCGTTCCACCGTCCTGCGAATGTGCCGGTTCCTGCCTTTGCCCTGCGGTTGGCTTTCGGTGAGGGCGCCGATGAACTGCTGCTCTGCAATCAGAAACTCAGCGCCAACCGATTGGTCGAATCTGGTTTCACCTTCGAGCACCCAACCCTGGCCTCGGCCTGCGACTGGGTGGCCGCCGGCCACTAGTCGACGAGTTTGCTTAGGCTGCGCACAAAGGGCACGCCGAGCAACGCCACAAAGGCCGCAAGCGAGCCACCGATGAGCATCGGGGCGCGCAGATCAAATGTCGCCATCACGCCGCCAAGCAGATTGCCGAACGGCATCAGCCCCCAGACAAGAGTGCGTCTGGTGCCGTGAATGCGCCCAAACAACTCGTTGGGAATGATCTGGTGATAGGTGCTCATCAACAGGATGTTCCACTGAGCCATGCAGACGCCACCAAAAATCGCGCAGACCAGCCAGAACCAGATGTTTGGCGAAAGACCGCCGAGCGTGGTCACAACACCGCTGAGCACGATGCCGGCGGCCATGGTGTTCATGCGGCCAAAGCGCTTCGAGAACCTTGGCGCGAATATGCCTCCGAGAATGTTGCCAACGGCCGACGCTAGAAGCACAAAGCCGAAGATGCTCGTGGGCACTTTCATGTCGTGCAGCAAGAACAAAACCATGGTCGAGCCGGTCGAGCTAAAGAAGAAGCCCACCGTCGTTGTGTAGAGCACCAGGCGCAGCAGGTTTTTGTCCTCATACAAATACTTGATGCCGAACTTCATGTCGGCAAGGGCCGAAGTCGGCTCGGCAGGAGCATCCAAGTTGACGGCTTTGCGATAGCTGCCGGGAATCATCAGCACCAGGATGAGCGCCAACCCAATCGCCGCCGTACCCGAGACAAACGGAATGCCAATGGCCAACGCGTAGAGCACACCGCTCATCGGCGAAGCCACCATTTCGCCAACCGTTGTCGCACCGATTTGCAGGCGCGAATTTGCCCTCTCCAGCTGCTCTGGCTTGAGCATCGCTGGCACTAGCGACTGGGCGGTGGTGTCATAGAGCACCTCGGCGGCGCCGATCAAAAAGGTCAGCACATAAAGCACCGGGATGCTCACACTGTGGTTTGCGATGCTCAGGGTGAGGGCTGCCGAACCTCCGAGGCGCACGATGTTCGACCAGGCCATTGCCTTTCGGCGGTCAACCCGATCGACCATTGTGCCGATGGGAATGGCAAAGAGAAGCCAGGGCAGCATCGCGAGGGCACCCAGCAGCGAGATGGTGACCGGGTCTCTGGTGAGCGAGGCGGCCAGAAGAGGCACTGCGGTCTTGAGCAACCCATCGGCCACATGGCTGGCCAGTGTGGCGCTCCAGAGCTGATTGAAGGCTCGACCGAGCGGCTGGCGCTGCGTGGTGGTTTGTGACACCGGTCTCCTTCGAACCGCTTCAGCCTAACTCAGCAGCACAGCCTCGTTCGATCGTGACGTAGTGCGACAAAGAAAAATCCCGCCGATTTCTCGGCGGGATTTCTCACTTTTCAGAAGTTCGAAGACTACTTCTTTGCAGTCTTGCGAGCTGCTGGCTTGCGAGCTGCGGTCTTCTTTGCAGCTGGCTTGCGAGCAACAGTCTTCTTTGCAACAGTCTTCTTTGCAACAGCCTTCTTAGCTACTGGCTTCTTTGCAGCGGTTGCCTTCTTAGGGGCAGCCTTCTTTGCAACAGCCTTCTTAGCTACTGGCTTCTTTGCAGCGGTTGCCTTCTTAGGGGCAGCCTTCTTTGCAACAGC
>CAIVWH010000005.1 GCA_903909605.1 uncultured Micrococcales bacterium
AGCGCTCTGGCCCCGACCAAGATTACTTCGCGTTCGGGGTAGCAAGATTTCAAAATTGCGGCCGCCTCGGCATCGCGCTCGTCTTCGAAAGCGCAAAGAATCACGCCCCCATTGACCAGGTAGTGATTCACGTATGAGTAATCGACCCAGTCGTGTTCGTCGCGCAGCACGTTTGGCGCGGGCAGTGCGATGGTTTTCAGGCCGGCCGCCTCGAGCGTGGTCTTGACCTCTTTACTGACCTCAAAGTCGGGATGTTCGGGGTTGGTCTGGTCGTGAAAAAGCACGGTGTGCTCGTTGACGAAGCAGGCCACGATGTCGATGTGGCCCTGGGTACCAAATTCTTCGTAGTCGCGGGTCAAGCCCCGCTTGATCCAGACGGCCTTAGAGGTGCCAAGTTTCGCGTGAATCTCAGCCTCAATCTCGGCCCTGGTCTTGCCGGGGTTGCGACCCTTGCCAAGCTGAACCGTCTCGGTGAGCAGCACGGTGCCGGCGCCGTTGACGTGAATTCCGCCGCCCTCGTTTACCAGCCAGCTGCGCGTATTTTCGGCGCCGACTTGCGAGGCGATGAATTCGGCGACCTTGTCGTCCCTATCCCAGGATGCCCAACCACCTTGCGCACCCCAGCCGTTGAACACCCAGTCGATTGCGACAAGTTGCCCAGATTCGTTCTTGACGAAAGTTGGGCCGATGTCGCGCATCCAGCCGTCGTTTAGTTCGAACTCGATGATCTGCACCCGCGGGTCTAGGTAGCGCTGCGCTATCTCTAGATCGACGCCTCTAGCCAGCATGGTGACCGGTTCGAAGTTCACAATCGCGTTGGCAACACTCGCCCAGGTCTCATAAGCCTCGGATGCGTCTGCATCGGTTTCGCCGAGTGTGTACGACGCACTTGGCCATGCCATCCAAGTTTTCTCGTGCGGTTCCCACTCGGCTGGCATCGAGAGTTTCGAATTAGTCAACGGGGTCGACCAACTTCGCATATGTGTCTGGGCGACGTGTCTTCAAAAATGGGAACAGGTCGAGCCAGTCTCGGCGCTGATCGAGATCGAGGTCTGCGACCAGCACCTCGTCGCCCTCGCGAGCGGCGCGGGCAAGAATGCGACCGTATGGATCGCAGATGAAACTCGAACCATAGAAGGTCAGCGAACCTTCAAAACCCCAGCGGTTTGGAACCACCATGAATGTGCCGTTGCCGATTGCGTTTCCCACAATCACTTTCTGCCACAGCGGTTCGGTGTCAAACTCTGGATGGTCTGGCTCGCTGCCAATCGCGGTCGGGTAGCAGAGCACCTCGGCACCCCGAAGCGAATAGTTGCGAGTTACTTCTGCAAACCATTCATCCCAGCAGGTGGGCAAGCCAACGACCGCGTGAGTGTCTGGAAAGTTGAGTCGATAGGTGGGGTATGGCTCGCCATCGGCAGGTCCGGCTGCAAAGTATTTGTCTTCGTAGTAGCCGGCGGTAATCGGAATGTGCAGCTTCGGGGTTCGGGCAACCAGCTCGCCGGCTGGCGAAACGATGATGGCCACATTCAGGCCACGGCCATCCTGCATTGGCTGGTGCTCATAAAGAGATGCGTGCACAAAGATGCCGTGCGCCTTTGCCTGGGCGGCGGCGAAACTGAAAGTGGGGCCGGTTAGCAGCGGCTCGGCAAGCAGGTTTGGGGTGTCGGTCGGCTTGGTGTCGGCCATGTAGCGCGAGAGGGTGAGTTCTGGCAGAAACACAATCTTGGCCCCGGCTGCGGCTGCCTGGGCTATGCCTTCGGCGATGGTTGCCAGGTGCGTATCGCGATCGGCCTGCCAGTGCATCTGCACGAGGGCAACTCGAAGCGGCTCGCGTGTTGATGGGTGAACTCGGCTAAGACTTTCTGGCGCGCTGGCAACTGTGAGTTTCATCTAGTTCCTCGGAATCGAATCGAGAATTTGTCGAATCATTTCGACATCGGTTAGCGGATTAACAATTGCGAAGCGCAGGTTCGTTCGACCAGCGTGCGAAGAGGGCACCACGAAGGCAACCTGATCTTTGAGCAGTTTGTCGCTCCAAGCCGCATAGTCGGCTGGCGACCATCCCAGTTTTTCGAAAACCACAACCGACAGCTCTGGGTCGCGAACCAGAACCAAATCTTCGCGCTCGCGAATCAACTCGGCGGCTGCCTGAGCCACCTCGCAGTTTGCGGCAACGGCCTTGCGATATGCGGCGACACCGTGAGTGGCAACCGAGAACCACAAGGGCAGCCCGCGAGGTCGACGAGTTAGGTTGATTGCGTAGTCGCTCGGGTTCCACTCGCCGGTTTCGAGCGGGTCAAGATATTCGCCGTGCTGAGTGTGAGCAGCTCGGGCAATTTCAGGGGCGCGATAAATTAGCGCGCACGCGTCGAAAGGCGCGAAGAGCCACTTGTGTGGGTCGACGATCACCGAGTCAGCTTGTTCGACTCCAGCGAAAAGCGCTCGCTTCGAATCATCCAGGATGGCCGCCAGTCCATACGCTCCATCGACGTGCAGCCACTTACCGTGCTGCTTTGCCACCTCGGCGATGCTAGAAATCTCGTCGACGATTCCGAAGTTTGTCGTGCCGGCGGTTGCCACAACGGCGAAGACTCGATCGAGATCTTCGGAGCCAAGAGCTTCGGCCACGGCCGCTCCGGTCAGCCGGCCCTGGTGGTTCGCTTTGGCGGCAATGATGTCGACATCCATGACCCGGGCAGCGGTCTTGAGGCTGCTGTGCGACTCGCTGCTGCAAACGAAGGCAAGGCGCTTGCCAGGTCTGGCGCCATAGGCGTGCCTGGCGGCAACCAGGGCCGAAAGGTTTCCGATGGTTCCACCTTGAACGAAGACGCCACCTGCCGCCTCTGGCAGTCCACACTCGCGCGCCAGCCAGCTGAGCACCTCGTTCTCGGCGTAGACAGCGCCTGAGCCCTCGAGCCACGAACCGCCATAGATTGCCGAAGCCGACACAATCAGGTCAAAAAGTTTTGAAGCCTCGGTCGGCGCAGAGGGAATAAAAGAGAGGTAGCCGGGATGATCGGTGCTGATTGTTGCCGGGGCCAAGACCAGCTCGAACACCTTTAGCGCTGCAACTCCGCCGAGGCCCTTCTCTGTGATGGTCGGCCCAGCGAGTCTTTGCAGTTCGCTCTCCGGTTGCGAGTGATCGAGCGGCGGTGGCGAATAGCTCAAGCGATTGCGAGCGTATTCAAAAACTGCTTCGCGCAGCTCGCCTGTGACCTCGTGCATCTTTGCACTTTCGGGAGTCGGCATGATATCTAGCTGTCGTCTCCGGCTGGTCCCTTAGCGATTTCGGCTCGAACCTCATCCATGTTCACAGAGCGAACGGCGCCAATCAATTCATCGAGAGTTGGTGCGGGAAGTGCGCCAGCTCTGTTGTAGAGCATGATGCCATCGCGGAATGCAAGCAGAGTTGGAATCGAGGTTATGCCCAATACTCCGGAAAGTTCTTGCTCTGCTTCGGTATCGACCTTCGCAAAGATGATGTCTTCGTTCTTGTTGCTGGCTTCTTCGAAGATCGGGCCAAAGGCGCGGCAGGGGCCACACCATTGCGCCCAGAGGTCGACGAAAACGATGCCAGGAGAGGTGACAATCTCACCAAAGGTGGTGTTGTTTAGTTCGATGGTTGCCATTTGTCGCTCCTAGCCGTTTGGGCCACAAGAATTCCTGCGATGACGATCAGCGCACCAATAGTTTGTGACAAGTCGATTCTCTCGCTTAACCATAGATAGCCAAAAACGAAGGCGAAGACGGTTTCGGCCGTACTCACCACTCCGACTGCCGCGGCGCTGAGGTGGCGAAGCGACAGCAGGGTCAGCAGCATCGGTGCAAACGAGGCGAACAGCGCGACCCAAAGCAGCATCGCCCACATTGGCACGGATGCGGGGGCCAGCGTGCCGGTCAAATCGACCATCCCGGTGAAGGAAATCAGCGGGGTGCCCGTGACCAAGGTGGCCAGCGCCCAGAACAGACTGGCGGCTAGAAAGCAGTAAAACAGGGTCGAGTAGGCATCGCGGGTGCGCTGCAGTCGAGCGCCCATGATGAAGTAAAGGCTCAGCAGGCAGGCCGCGGCGAAGGCGTAGCCAGCCCCAACTGGGTTCAACCAGGCATTCCACGGATGCGCGACAATCAGCAATCCGGCCAGCACAAGGGCCACGGCCATCCAGAGTGATTTGCCGACTTTTTCTTTGAACAGCAAAAGCGAGGCAAGCGGCACGATCACAACGGCGGTGTATTCGATGAGCAGGGCAGGGCCAACCTGCATGTTGCTAACCGCATTGCTGTAGGACCACTGCATCAGACCCATGCCGAAGATGCCGTAGATGGCGAACTTGCCAGCCTCGCGACCTGAGATTCGAAAGGCTTTTGGCTCGCGAATTGCAACGATGATGCCGGCGATCAGGGCCACCGCAACCGAGCGGAATAGAACCAACTGGGCCGGGGTTATTCCACTGTGCACCAGCACTTTTGTCGTGCTGGCGTTTAGCCCAAAAAGCAGCGAAGACGCGAGGGTCATAACCACTCCGAGCGTCGGATGCTTTTGATTTGGGCTCACAAATTCAGCCTAAGGTAGTGCAATGACCAGTTTCGTTCTTGGCGGTGGGTGCTTCTGGTGCCTCGACTCTTCCTACATGCAGTTCAAAGGCGTTCACGACGTCGAGGTCGGTTACATGGGCGGCTCTGTCGCTAATCCCGGCTATGAAGCGGTTTGCAACGGCAACACCGGTCACGCAGAGGTGGCACGCGTCGACTTCGACGAAAGCGTGATTCCGGCAGAGGTCGTCCTCGACATGTTTTTCACCATGCACGACCCGCGACAGCTAAACCGTCAGGGCAACGACATCGGCACCCAGTACCGCTCGTGCATGTTCTACAGCACGGATGAACAGCGCGAACTTTTCGAGGCCGCCCGCGATCGCGCCGCCGAGCTTTGGGGCGACGGCATCGTCACCGAGATTGCTCCCGCTACCGAGTTTTGGGTGGGCGAGGAGTACCACCAGGACTTCTTCGCAAAGAACCCGAACCAGGGCTACTGCAACGCGGTCGTGCTGCCGAAGATGCACAAGGTGCGTCAAGGGTTCGCCCAATACCTCAAGTAGCGGTTGCTAACAGGGCCGCACTCGCGGCCGATTTTCAACAGATTTCGTTTGCGCTGACATTTCGATCGGGCGATTAGCAATTCTTCTTTCTGTCTCCACTACAGAAAGAAGCTCATGTCAGAGTTCATCACCGTATCGGGTTTGGTTGCTACCACTCCTCGCCACTTGGTCACCCAGGATGGCCTTCCCATTACATCGTTTCGCCTCGCGGCGGCTCACCGTCGCTTCGACCGCAAAGAAAACAAGTGGGTCGATGGCGAGACCAACTGGTTCACCATCACTGCCTTTCGTCAGCTCGCCATCAATGCGGCCGGTTCGATCTCGAAGGGCGAGCGCGTAATCATCTCGGGCAAGTTGCGCGTGCGCGACTGGGACAACGGCGAGCGCGCAGGTAACTCGGTTGAGATTGAGGCCGACGCCCTCGGTCACGACATCACTTGGGGCACATCCGTGTTCACTCGAACCGTGCTGGTTCGCGAACCCGAAGCCGCCGACGAAAGCGAATCAGAGCTAGAGCCGGCCTAACCAGACTGCTGCGGCGGTGTCTACCCCCTCGGATGCCGTCGCAGCGCCAAACCAAACGTGTCGTTTGTTGCCTTCCGACTACGTGCGGGCGGCGCTCATTCATCACCTTCTGCACTAAAGCGCTCACCTTTGAGCCACATGAAGTCGGGTAAAATCACTCGAGAAGCAGACGGCGGCGAATGAGCGCCGTTTTTTATTGAAAGAGACTCCATTGGCTGAATTCATCTATCAGATGATCAAGGCGCGTAAGGCGCACGGCGACAAGGTCATCCTCGACGATGTGACCCTCGCGTTTTACCCTGGCGCCAAGATTGGCGTGGTGGGCCCGAACGGTGCCGGTAAGTCAACCGTTTTGAAGATTATGGCCGGGCTCGACACCCCGAGCAACGGAGAGGCTCGCCTCAGCCCAGAGCACACCGTGGGCATCTTGCTTCAGGAGCCGCCACTGGATGAAAACCTGACCGTGCTTGGCAACGTGGAGCTTGCGGTCAAGGCAACCAAAGACAAGCTAGATCGCTTCAATGAAATCTCGGCGCTCATGGCCGAGCCAGATGCCGACTTCGACGCGCTGCTTGCCGAAATGGGCACATTGCAAGAGCAGATCGATCACCTAGACGCCTGGGATCTCGACTCGCAACTCGAACAGGCCATGGATGCGCTTCGCTGCCCACCGGGCGACACCCCAATCACCAACCTCAGTGGTGGTGAACGTCGCCGAGTTGCACTCTGCAAGTTGCTGCTCGAGAAGCCTGACTTGCTTCTGCTGGATGAGCCGACCAACCACCTCGACGCCGAGAGCGTGCTCTGGCTTGAGCAGCACCTCGCGAAGTATCCGGGTGCAGTCCTTGCCGTCACACACGACCGTTACTTCCTCGACAATGTTGCCGAGTGGATTCTCGAGCTCGACCGCGGTCGCGCCTACCCGTATGAGGGCAACTATTCGACCTACCTCGACAAGAAGCGCGAGCGACTTGAGGTTGCCGGCAAGAAGGATGCCAAGTTGGCCAAGCGCCTCGAAGAAGAACTCGAATGGGTTCGCTCGAATTCGAAAGCTCGTCAGGTCAAATCGAAGGCTCGTCTTGCTCGCTACGAAGAGATGGCCGCCGAGGCAGAGCGCACGCGCAAGCTCGACTTCGAAGAGATTCAGATTCCCGCAGGGCCGCGTCTGGGTGCCGTGGTCATCGAAACCAAAGACCTGAAAAAGGGCTTTGGCGATCGCGTTCTGATCGACAACCTCACGTTCTCGTTGCCTCGCAACGGCATCGTCGGCGTCATCGGCCCGAACGGTGTTGGTAAGTCCACTCTGTTCAAGACCATCGTTGGCCTCGAAGAAAAAGATGGCGGCGAACTCAAAATTGGTGAGACCGTCAAGGTTTCCTATGTCGACCAGGGGCGAGGCGGCATCGACCCGAACAAGACTCTGTTCGAGGTGGTCTCTGACGGGCTCGACTTCATGATGGTTGGACAGACCGAAGTGCCCGCTCGTGCATACGTCGCCGCCTTCGGCTTCAAGGGTCCAGACCAGCAGAAGCTAGCCGGCGTGCTCTCGGGTGGTGAGCGCAACCGTTTGAACCTCGCGCTGACCCTCAAGCAGGGCGGAAACCTGCTGCTTCTCGACGAGCCGACTAACGACCTCGACGTCGAAACCCTGTCGAGTCTTGAAAACGCGCTGCTCGAATTCCCTGGTTGCGCCGTGGTGATCACCCACGACCGTTGGTTCCTCGACCGCGTGGCAACCCACATCCTGGCCTATGAGGGCACCGACGAGAACCCAGCCAATTGGTATTGGTTCGAAGGAAACTTCGAGGCTTACGAAGAGAACAAGATTGCGCGACTCGGGCCTGAGGCTGCCAAGCCGCACCGCTCGACCTATCGTCGTCTAACTCGCGACTAAGACTCGATGTCGCACTTCACCTTGGCCGACGAGCAGACCGCTCGCGATCTTCAGGCCTACCTGGTTCGTGCCAAGCGACTCGACCCTGAGGGTTTGGTCAAACTCACCGCATTCGGAAAAGTTTTGGCTGCTTACGTAGCTCCGATTTTTGCTGTCGGTCTCATGGATGAATCGCCAACAATCATTGGTCTGCGAACCAGCGAACTCATCGAGGATGCCGAGATCGACACGATGGTTCCGATTCAGTCAATTCTCGACAGATTGGCAAAGTTGTTCGACGAAGCGGTCGGAGAGTACGTCATTGAAATACCGCCGAGCAGTCAACGTGCCGCGTGGGCCGGCATCAATGCTCCAAGAAGCGGCTGGTCAGAACTCGACTCGATCAAAGAGCAAGAGCTCACCGAGATTGCGCGTTCGGGTATCAAAGAGATTCAAGACACGCTGCCGACCTCGGTGGGTGGGCCGATTGCTGCGCGCATCCGTGGCGAGATTTGGGGCAGGGGAGTTTCATCTCAGACCAAAGTGCCAACCGGGGCAGCTTTTGTTCTGGCGGGGCTCGGCTTCATGACCGAGGGTGAATTAGTTGCGGTCTACGAGGCCGATCGGTGGGTTCGGCTCAGCACAGAATTTGGTCACGTGCTTGCCCGGCAGGCATCGCGCGTTATCTAACCGCCGCGAACCGGCCGCCGCTACTCGTCGAAGGTATTGAGCATCGCAGTGGCTGCCCGATCGAGGTAGCCCCACAACTCGGCTTCCTGCAGGGGCGGCAACTCAAGCGAATCGACGGCACTGCGCATGTGCGCCAACCAGTGATCGCGCGCCTCGGGATTCACCTTGAATGGCATATGGCGCATGCGAAGCCGTGGATGGCCGCGAAGTTCAGAATAGGTTGTCGGCCCGCCCCAGTACTGCTCGAGAAACAACTGCAGGCGCTGCGCCGCCGGCTCCAGGTCGTCCTCGGGGTACATCGGGCGCAGCACTGGGTCGGTAGCAACGCCCTCGTAAAAGGCAGCGACAAGCTTGCGAAAGGTTTCCTTGCCGCCAACCTGCTCATAGAAGTTTCCGGCGATATTGAGTGAACCATCCAAGCCCCGGATGCGGACAGTCTCGACTCTGTCTTTGTCGTCGAATTGTTCGTCGGTCATCAGCGAGTTTTGCGACTTGCGCCAACAAAGATTACGTTCGAGGCAAGTTCAACTTTGCCCTTGTCTAGCGCGGTCTTGATTCGGGCGCGCAATTCTCGGGCTACCGAATCGGTGTGCTCGGGGCCGACCTGCTGAACCAATCGCAGAACAATTTGATCACCGGTGATGTTTTCGATTCCCCAAATCTCTGGGGCCTCGATGACCTTGTGCGTGAAGGCGTTGTCTTTGGCTACCGACTTCGCAGCATCGAGGATGAGCTTGCGCGCCTTTTCGATATCTGCACCGTATGCGATTGCAATGTCGAGCACGATTCGCGACCATCCCTGTGAGTGGTTACCAACTCGAATGATTTCGCCGTTGCGCACATACCAGAGCACGCCCTGCACGTCTCGAACCTGTGTCACGCGAAGCCCGACACTCTCGATTGCGCCCTTAACTTCGCCCAGGTCGACAGTGTCGCCGACACCAAACTGGTCTTCGAAGATGATGAACAAACCACTGATCAAGTCGCGCACCAGTGACTGCGCGCCGAAGCCAAGTGCCGCACCGATGATGCCGGCAGAGGCAACAAGTGCACCAACCGCAATGCCGAGCTCGCCAAGCACCGAGCCAACCGCGAACAGCACGAGAGTCCAGGTGATTAGGTTGCTGAGCACCGAGGCGATTGTTTTCGCACGTTGAAGTACGCGCGCCTTCGCAATCGGTGAGTGGGCCAACTCGGTTGCATCATCGTGTTTGCCGCGTTGGCCGCGCTCAATGGTGCGAACCGTTCGACCAACCAGAACCAGCAAAACGGCGCGAGCCACCACGGTGCCAAGCAGAATCGCAACAATGCGAATCAGCGTGTGCCACTGATTCCAGAAGTCGATCCACCAGGTCATGGTTAGCCCTTCAGGTCGCGAGCCTGTGCCACAAGTGCGCGTTCAACGGCTGCCAAGTTCTCAACCAGGATGCGGCGCAGTGCAGGAATCTCCTTGATGGCCGCATCACCAATCGCGGCGCGGGTCTTGGCGGCAAGCGCCTCGTTGGCCAGACCGATTGGGTAGAGGTTGACCATCAGGTATTCGGCGATCTTGAAGGTGTGACGCTTCCAGATTGATACCGCGTTCTCAAAGTACTTGTCGACGTATGGCAACAGCAGACCGGTGTCTTGCACTCGACCAAAGCCGAGGCTGGCCTGGTTGACCAGCGCGTTTGACAGTTCCTTGCTCTCGACCAGAAGTTCCCAAGCCGCGTGCTTTGCCGCCGCGGTAGGAATCGCTGCTCGGGCACCGGCCGCGGCCTTTTGACCGTTAGCGGTGTTGTCGCGCTCGAGTTCGGCGGCAATCTCGGCCTCGCCGGCGCGACCGCCGACCACGAGCCCGGTCAGGAGTTCCCAGCGCAGATCTGCGTCAACCTCGAGGCCCGAAAGGCTCTCGCTGCCGTCGAGCATCGCAGCCAGGGCGTCGAGTTGTGCAGCGGAGTGTGCAAACTGCGGGAAGAACTTAATCAGCTGCAGCTGCAGGTCGCTTCCGGCCTTTGCGTTGCGAGCCAGCGCTAGCAGGCCATCGCCGATTTCGGTTAGCGCCTGCTTGCGGTGACCTTCGGCAACATAGAGGTTGCCAGTGGTGATCAGCTGACGAAGCAAAGTCAGAATCGTGGTCGACTCGGTTTCGCTTGCAATGTTGTTCAAGACCAACTTGATGAACTCACGAGGGCTCACCTCGCCGTCGCGAGTTGCATCCCACGCTGCGCCCCAAACGATGGTGCGAGCAAGCGAGTCTTCGAACTTCGAGAGGTGGTGCAGGGCAGTGGCCCAGCTGCGCTCATCCATGCGAATTTTTGCGTAAGCGAGGTCTTCGTCGTTTAGCAAAATTAAGTCTGGCTGCTCTAGCCCAACTAGTGCAGGCACGTCTGTGCTCTCGCCGTCGACATCGAGTTCGAGTCGGTGCACGCGCTTTAGCGAACCGTCAACCAGTTTGTAGAAACCGATCGCCATGCGGTGCGGACGAATGGTCGGGTGCTCGGCAATCGCGGTCTGAGTTACGGCGAACGAAGTGAACTTGCCACCCTCGACGTCGAACTTGGCGCGCAGCGTGTTTACGCCCGCGGTCTCGAGCCAGTTCTTCGCCCAGCTCTTGAGGTCGCGACCGCTCTGGTCTTCGAGTTCGCGCAGCAGGTCTGCAAGCTCGGTGTTCTGGTATGCGTGCTTCTTGAAGTAAGCACCAACTCCGGCCATGAACTTCTCTTGGCCGACCCAGGCAACCAGCTGCTTCAGCACGGAAGCGCCCTTTGCGTATGTGATGCCGTCAAAGTTGACCTGTACATCCTCTAGGTCGTTGATCTCGGCCACGATCGGGTGGGTTGAAGGTAGTTGGTCTTGGCGGTATGCCCACGACTTCTCGAGCGCAGCGAAGGTGGTCCAGGCGCCGTGCCACTCGGTGGCCTCGGCGGTGGCCAAGGTAGAGGCATACTCGGCGAACGACTCGTTGAGCCACAGGTCATTCCACCAACGCATGGTGACCAGGTCGCCAAACCACATGTGAGCCAGCTCGTGCAGAATCGTGACTACGCGGCGTTCGCGGGTTGCGTCTGCAACCTTTGAGCGGAACACATAGGTCTCGGTGAAGGTAACGGCACCGGCGTTCTCCATGGCGCCCGCATTGAACTCGGGAACGAATAGCTGGTCGTACTTGTCGAATGGGTACGGCACATCGAACTGCTTCTCGTAGAAAGCAAAGCCCTCGCGGGTCTTGTCGAAGATGTAGTCGGCATCCATGAACGGGGCCAGGGATGCACGGCAGAAGACGCCTAGCGGAATGACCTTGCCGTTCGACGAGGTCAACTGCGAGCGCGACTCGGTGTATGGGCCGGCGATCAAAGCGGTGATGTAAGACGAGATGACAG
The DNA here is from genome assembly GCA_903909605.1 of uncultured Micrococcales bacterium. GTDB lineage: Bacteria > Actinomycetota > Actinomycetes > Actinomycetales > Microbacteriaceae > Rhodoluna. The sequence goes on from CAIVWH010000005.1 coordinate 11,550, forward strand.
GGGTTGGCTCGAAGTGCCAGATGGCCTTGCCATCGCCGGCGTGCTCGGGTTGCGGGGTCGGCTGGTTTGAAACAACCTTCCAGCGATCTGGAGCCGTGACGTGGAACGTGAAGCGTGCCTTCAGGTCTGGCTGCTCGAATACCGCGAACATGCGGCGTGAGTCAGGTACTTCGAACTGGGTATAGAGGTAGACCTCGTTGTCGACCGGGTCAACAAAGCGGTGTAGTCCCTCGCCGGTGTTCATGTAGAGCGCATCCGAGTCGACGACCAGTTCGTTTTCGCCCTGCAGGTTCGGCAGGCTGATGCGAATGCCGTCAGAGTGCTTCGCGACATCTAGTGGCTCACCATTCAGGGTGATGCTGTGCACCTTGTCGGTGATTGCATCGATGAAGGTCTCGGCGCCAGGTTGGTTGCAAGAGAAGGTAACCGTGGTGGTTGAGCGGAAGGTTCGGTCGCTGGTGGTGAGGTCGAGCACGACGTCGTAGCCGTGCACCTTCAGAATTCTGGCGCGGTCCTGAGCTTCGACTCTGGTTAGGTTTTCTCCTGGCACAATGGCTCCTTCTTTGGAATCGTTAGTTAGCCTAATGGGATGCGATTTCGTCAAACTCCGTTAACCGAAGCCAGCGCCACAATGGCTGCGGCGGTGCTGCTCAGCGGCATTGCCTACGTGATCACAATGGGCGACTTCAACGCCGGTCTTCAGGTGCTGACCAGCATGGGAATGTTCTACCTGCCAGTGCTTTTCACGCTTTGGGCGGTAGTCGGCCTGGCAGTGCGAAATCGCAGCCGCAAATTCAGATTGGTCACCAATCTGGCCATCTCTAGCCTGGTGATCTCGGCAATCACCGAGTACTTCACCCTCAACCTGCCGAAGTCGGCCACAGCCGGCGCCTCGCTGTTCTACATCCTGGTTCTGATTCTCTGGGGTGCCTGCATCACCGGCGGCTTGGTCACCTACCTCTATCTCGTTCGCCCACCCCGACCTAAGATTTAGCAAAGATAGGGTCAAAATGCGCATCCACATCGCAACAGATCACGCCGGCCTCGAGATTAGCCACTTTCTCATCGAGCAACTTGGCAAGGATGGCCATGAGGTGTTCGACCACGGCCCGCAGAGCTTCGACCCGCTTGATGACTACCCAAGTTTTTGCATCAATGCCGCGCTCGCGGTGATTCGCGACCAGCAGGCCGAGATTGACGCCCTGGGCATCGTGCTCGGTGGCTCTGGCAACGGCGAGCAAATGGCGGCCAATAAGGTCAAGGGCATTCGTGCAGCACTGGTCTGGAACGAATCAACCGCCAAGCTTGCCCGCGAGCACAACGATGCAAACGTAATTGCCATCGGTGCTCGTCAGCACGATCAGGCCGAGGTGCTGCAGCTGGTTCGCTGGTTCATTGCCGAGCCATTCAGCAAAGACGAGCGTCACGTTCGCCGCATAGGCAAGATTGCAGCCTATGAGCAATCTGGCGAAATCCTCTAAGCGAGATCTTCAGTAAATGCCAGAGGGCCATACCGTTCATCGAACGGCAAACGACTTCAACAAACTTTTTGCCGGTCACAAATTGCGGGTCGATTCACCGCAGGGCAGATTCGGCTCGGATGCGCGACTAATCGACAATCGCAAACTCATGCGTGCGCGCGCAATCGGTAAACAACTTTTTCTCGAATTCGAAGGCGGGCTCACGCTGCGCATCCACCTCGGCATCTACGGCAAGTGGCAGCTGCATCCGGCGGGGGATTGGCCCGAGGTGAAGGGTCAGGTGCGCGCAAGGTTCGCATCTCCACTGGCGATTGCCGAGCTGCGCGGCCCAACCGCCTGCGAGGTCATCGACGCAAGCGAGGTTGCCTCCATCGAAAACCGCCTCGGACCCGACCCGCTGAACCCAGATCGCGGAGGCAAAGAGCGTTCGCGCTTCATCGATCGGGTTGGCGCATCCAAGCAGCCAATTGGTTTATTGCTAATGAACCAGGATGTGGTTGCCGGAATCGGCAATGTTTATCGCGCGGAACTACTGTTTCGCGCAGGCATCGAACCGCATACTCCGGGAAATGCGCTGCCGACTGATCTGGTCGAAGCCCTGTGGGACGACGCCGTAAAACTCTTGAAGGTCGGGGTCAAGACCGGCTTCATGATCACCCGCGATGAGCTCTTCACCAAACGACCTAGCAAGGCCGACCGCAATTGGGTTTATAAGCGACAGGGAGAGCCGTGCCGCGCTTGTGGCAGCAAAATTCGTCTCGAGGAGATGGCGACCAGGAAGCTTTACTGGTGTCCGACGTGCCAGCGCTAGCGGCGGCTTTGCTGGCTTGAGAGGGGCGATTAAATGATTGGAGCGGATGACGGGAATCGAACCCGCACCATCAGTTTGGAAGACTGAGGCTCTACCATTGAGCTACATCCGCGTGCCGCCTAGTGGCGAACCCGTCAATTCTAGGGCTAAGATTGCAAAGTTGTCTGCTTCATTGCAGGCGCAACCTCCGGGATGTGGCTCAACTTGGTAGAGCACCTGTTTTGGGTACAGGGGGTTGCAGGTTCAAATCCTGTCATCCCGACCAGCACCAAATTACGGCCTGCGGAAACGCGGGCCCTTTTTTCAGGAGAAGCATGAAGACCACTGTCGACCGCATCAAGCCAACTCGTGTGAAGCTCACCATCACCGCAACGCCAGAAGACCTGCGTCCGAGCATCGATCACGCCTACGAGCACATCGCCGAAGACATCAGCATTCCTGGTTTCCGCAAGGGCAAGGTTCCACCGGCCATCCTAGAAAAGCGCGTTGGCAAGCCAGCGATTTTGGCACACGCAATCAACGACGGACTCGACCGCATCTACCGCGAGGCAGTCGAGCAGAACAACGTTCGCGTAATCGGTCAGCCGCAGGCAGACATCAAGTCGACTCCAGACGAGAACACTTTTGCAGGCGACCTTGTCGTCGAGATTGAGGTCGAGGTTCGTCCTGAGATCAAGCTTCCTGAATACAAGGGCTTGAAGGTCAAGGTTGCCGATGTTTCGGTTACCAAGGCCGAGGTAGACGCCGAACTCGACAACCTGCGCGCTCGTTTCGGTGCGCTCAAGACTGTCGATCGCCCAGCCAAGAAGGGCGACTTCACCACCATCGACCTAAAGGCCGTAATCGGCGACGTCACCATCGATGAGGCTTCGAACATTTCTTACGAGATCGGTTCGGGCAACCTGCTCGACGGCATCGACGACGCGCTTGACACTCTCACCGCAGGCGAGACCACTGTGTTCAAGTCGAAGCTGGTTGGCGGCGACAAGGCCGGCGACGAGGCCGAGATTACCGTTACCTTGACCGCAGTCAAGGAGCGCGAGTTGCCAAAGGCCGACGACGAGTTTGCAAAGCTCGCATCGGAGTTCGACACTTTTGCGGAGTTGAAAGACTCAATCGAAAAGCAGATCAAAGACTCGAAGGCTTTCGGCCAGGGCTTTGAGGCGCGCGAGAAGCTCACCGAAAAGTTGCTCGAGCTCGTTGACGTTGCTGTCTCGGATGAGGTCGTCACCTCTGATGTCAACCGCCACCTCGAGGGCGAAGGGCGTCTAGAAGACGACAAGCACCGCGCCGAGGTCACCATTGACAGCACCAAGTCGTTCAAGACTCAGATGATTCTCGATGAGATTGCTCAGAAGGAAGAGATTCAGGTCAACGAGAACGAGTTGATTCAGTACCTCATCCAGGTTTCGCAGTCTTACGGCATGAGCCCTAACGAGTTCATTCAGCTCATCGACAAGAACGGGCAGGTTCCTGCTTTCGTTCAGGAAGTTGCTCGTCGCAAGGCGCTCACAGTTGTTCTCGAGCACGCCGAGGTTAGCGACTCGAAGGGCAAGCTCGACAATGCAACCCTGGTTGGCGGCGACGAAGACCACTCGGGTCACGACCACGAAGGACACGACCACTAAACACCCGGATGTCGGGCCTAAATCCGATTTCCCCATAAGCGAACACTGCGGGTCATTTCGATGGCCCGCAGTTAGCCTTTAACCCGTGGCCCGAAGTCTGGGTTACTTGAACAAAGAGGATGAACATGGCAGACCACGCCCCAGAACGCCCAGGCAGCATTTTCGAACGACTGCTTCGTGACCGAATCATTTGGCTCGGCTCAGAGGTGCGCGACGACATGGCAAACGAAATCTGCGCCAAGATGCTTTTGCTCGCGGCCGAAGACTCGACCAAAGACATCTACCTCTACATCAACTCACCGGGTGGTTCGATCACTGCAGGCATGGCCATCTACGACACCATGCAGTACGTGCCAAACGACATTGTCACCGTTGGCATCGGCATGTGCGCGTCGATGGGGCAGTTCCTGCTCTCGAGCGGCACCAAGGGCAAGCGCTACGTCACACCTAACACTCGCGTTCTGCTGCACCAGCCGCACGGCGGCTTCGGCGGTACCGCTGCCGACGTTCAGACTCAGGCCGAACTCATCCTCTCGATGAAGCGTCAGCTTGCGTCGCTAACCGCGGCGCAGACCGGCAAGACCGTAGAGCAGATCATGCAAGACGGCGACCGCGACCGCTGGTTCACCGCCAAGGAAGCTTTGGAATACGGCTTCATTGACCACATCCAAGAATTTGCAGTAAGCGCCACCGGCGTAGGAAACAAGTAGGAGCCCCAATGCAGAACAAGTTGATTACCCCGGAGGCTCGCTACATTCTGCCGAGCTTTACCGAGCGCACCTCATACGGCTACCGCGAGCAGAACCCATACAACAAACTGTTCGAAGACCGAATCATCTTCTTGGGTGTGCAGGTCGACGACGCATCTGCCGACGACATCATGGCCCAGTTGCTCGTGCTCGAGTCGCAAGACCCAGACCGCGACATCACCATGTACATCAATAGCCCTGGTGGTTCGTTCACCGCGATGACCGCTATCTACGACACCATGCAGTACATTCGCCCGCAGGTGCAGACTGTCTGCCTCGGCCAGGCAGCTTCGGCCGCAGCAGTGCTGTTGGCAGCCGGTGCACCCGGCAAGCGCCTGGCGCTGCCAAATGCTCGCATCTTGCTGCACCAGCCAGCCACCGAGGGCGGCCCTGGTCAGGCTTCTGACATCGAACTTCAGGCCAAAGAGCTCAACCGTCTGCGCGAATGGCTCGAGAGCACCATCTCGAAGCACACCAAGCGCACGCCAGCCGAGGTCAAGAAAGACATAGATCGCGACAACATTCTCACCGCCCCTGAGGCTCTGGAATACGGCCTAATCGACCAGGTCTTGACCAGCCGCAAGAACGCGTAACACCTCGTAATTCCCCTGATTTTCGGGGTGGCGCGGTTAGCATTGCCTCATGACCAAACTGGGCGAAACCGGCGATCTGCTGAAGTGTTCTTTCTGCGGAAAGAGCCAGAAGCAGGTTCGCAAGCTAATTGCAGGCCCGGCTGGCGTGTTCATCTGTGATGAGTGCATTGAGCTTTGCAACGAGATCATCGAAGAAGAGCTCGGCGGCAAGGTTCGCGAGCAGCTCGAGGAAATCGACCTGCCGAAGCCTCGTGAGATCAAGGGCTTCCTAGACGAATACGTCATCGGTCAAGACCAGGCCAAGCGCGCACTCTCGGTTGCGGTTTACAACCACTACAAGCGCATTCGCAGCCGCGGCACACTGACCGCCGCTGGCAAAGAGCACGACTCAATCGAAATCGCCAAGTCAAACATCTTGATGATTGGCCCGACCGGCTGCGGCAAGACTTATCTGGCCCAGACTCTGGCCAAGCGCCTCAATGTTCCGTTCGCGGTTGCAGATGCCACCGCACTCACCGAGGCCGGCTATGTCGGTGAAGATGTCGAGAACATCTTGCTCAAACTGCTGCAGGCTGCCGACGGCGATGTTAAGCGTGCCGAAACCGGCATCATCTACATCGATGAGATCGACAAGATCTCGCGCAAGGCCGAAAACCCATCGATTACCCGAGACGTTTCGGGCGAGGGCGTGCAGCAGGCGCTGCTCAAGATTCTCGAGGGCACTGTCGCATCAGTGCCACCGCAGGGCGGCCGCAAGCACCCGCAGCAGGAGTTCATCCAGCTGGACACCACCAACATCTTGTTCATTGTGGCCGGTGCTTTTGCCGGGCTCGAAGAAATCATTTCGTCGCGAGCAGGCAAGAAAGGCATCGGCTTCGGCTCGCCAATTTTCGCCAAGGATGACGTTGCCGAGATATTCACCGAGGTGCAACCGGAAGACCTGCGCAAGTTCGGGCTCATCCCAGAATTTATCGGTCGTTTGCCGGTGATCGCGAACGTTACCGAGCTCGACCGAAATGCACTCGTGCAGATTCTTACTGTCCCTCGCAACGCTCTGATCAAGCAATACCAGCGCATGTTTGAGCTAGACGGTTTCGAGCTTGAGTTCGACAAGGCTGCCGTCGATGCGATTGCAGACAAGGCCGTCGAGCGCGAAACTGGCGCCCGCGGTTTGCGAGCCATCATGGAAGAGATTCTCGGCCCAATCATGTTTGAGATTCCCGGCAGCGAAGTTCAGGGTGTCGTTCGAATCACCAAGGATGTCGTGCTGAACGGCGAGACTCCAGCAATCGTGCCGTTCAAGAGTCGTCAAGAAAAATCCGCCTAGCAAATGGCTTTCAGCTTCGCTGATCACAAGGCCCCACTGCTTGCGGGCACGGTTGCCTCAATCACGGGTCAGGCTGCTTCAACCGGTGTAGTGCTTGCCGCCTTTACCGCACTCGGGGCTAGCCCAACCCAAATCATTTCGGTGATTTTCTCAATGCTGCTGCTGTTCGGCACTCTCTCCATTGTTTTGTCTTGGCGTTACAAGATGCCGCTGAGCATCGTCTGGTCGACTCCCGGTGCCGCACTCATGGTCGCCTCAGGTGGGCTGCACTTTGGGTTTGCCACGGCAGTGGGTGCATTCAGCTTCGCAGCATTCATGATTGCGCTCACCGGGCTCTGGCCCGCGCTAGGTCGCCTGGTCTTCTCGATTCCAAAGCCCATTGCATCGGCAATGCTCGCCGGCGTGATCTTTAGTTTTTGCATTTCGCCGTTCAAGTCGCTGCCAGACTTTCCGCTGATCATGGCGCCGGTGCTGATTGCCTGGTTCGTGCTCTACAAATACGCAACCGTATGGGCGACCCCGGTGGCAATGGTGCTGCTGTTCACTCTGTCGGCCATCCAGTTTCACGTTTCGGTGCCGGTTGACCAGATTCTGCCGCACGTGGCGTTCATCGTTCCGCAATTCTCAATTCCGGCAATCGTCTCGATCGGCATTCCGCTTTACCTGGTGACTATGGCGAGTCAGAACATTCCTGGAATCGCAATCATGAAGTCGTTTGGCTTCGAGGTGCCATTCCGACCCGTGATGATTGCCACCGGAATCGGCTCGCTGCTCGCGAATTTCTTTGGCGGCTATCTTGCAAACCTAGCGGCGATTACGGCGGCGCTGAATGCGAACGAGCATGCGCACAAAAACCCGAGTCGCCGCTGGCTAGCTTCGGTGTACGGCGGTGTCGTCTATTTGATTCTGGCTGGCGCCACCGGTGCGATGATCTCGTTTGTAATTCAGCAACCCCATGAGATCGTGCTTGCCGGTGCGGGAGTAGCCCTGTTCGGCACTATCGTCGGCGCGTTCACCACTCTGGTTTCTGAGGAGAACCTCAAGTTGCCAGCGGTCATCGCATTCTTGGTGGCATCATCCGGCCTCGCGCTTGCCTCGATAGGTTCGGCATTCTGGGCGCTACTGGCCGGAGTTATGGTCTGGCAGTTCCAGGCGCTTGGCCGAAAGAAGATTTAGCAATCCGAAGGTCGCAAGACCAAGCACGGCTCCAGCCACCACGTCGGCATACACATGCTGATGCACCAGCAGTGTCGAGGCACAAACTAGCACGAGCCAAATCTGAAGCAGCAACACCCAGGGCTTCCCGAGCTTTATAGCAGACAAGGCCAGAATGGCGATGACGCTAAAGGTCACGTGATTAGAAGGAAAAGTATTCACCGGTTCGTCTACTCGCCAGACCAGGTCGCGAAGCAACACGGTGAACGGGTCGCCACCGGTCAATTTGGGGCGGATGACGGTTGCCGGAATGAGCCAGTACAGCAGGTTCATGACCATCTGGCTTATAAACAGGGCAAGTGTGTAGTTTCTGAAGACGATTCGATTGCTTGAAATCAGCCACGGCAGCAGCACAAAAACCAGCGGAATGAAGCTCAGGTATGGAACCACGAAAATCGGCAAAAGGGGAGTTGCCGCATCCCAGCTGGTGGCCAGGCTAATCAGCTTTTGATGCTGCAGATGGTTGATCAGCTCATACGACAAAACCGAAAGGGCTATCCAACCAATTCCGGCGAATAGTCCCTTTCGCGATATTGGCCCAGGCATCCTGGCTTAGAGCAGACCGCGACGCTTTAGCAGCGGCTCGATCTGGGCATCCTTGCCACGGAAGTTGCGGAACAGCTGCAGCGCATCTTGCGTGCCACCGCGCGAGAGCAATTCGTTTCTGAAGTGATCGCCGTTTGCTCGGGTCAGGCCGCCGTTGTTCTTGAACCAGTCCACGGTTTCGGCATCCAAGACCTCAGACCAGATGTAGCCGTAGTAACCGGCTGAATAGCCACCCGAGAAAATGTGCGAGAAATAGGTGCTGCGGTATCGGGTTGGCACCAGGTCGAAGTCCAGGCCGTACTTGGCAATCGCTTTCGCCTCGAAGTCTTCGACATCGCTAGGAATCTGCTCTGGCGACAGCTCGTGCCAGGCAAGGTCGAGCACCGAAGCTGCAAGGTAGGCAACTGTGTCGTGACCCTGATTGAAGGTCGAGGCGCGGTTGAGGTTTTCGATCCACTCGGCCGGGATGCGCTCGCCGGTCTGGTAGTGCTTCGCATAGTTATCGAGCACTGCTGGCCACTCGATCCACATCTCGTTCACCTGAGAAGGGAACTCGACGAAGTCGCGTGGGGTAGAGGTTCCACTGAAACGTGGGTAGGTGACGTTCGAGAGCATGCCGTGCAGCGCGTGGCCAAACTCGTGGAACAGAGTGCGGGTGAAGTCGAGGCTGAGCAGCGTTGGCTGACCCTGTGGTGGCTTCACGATGTTGAGGTTGTTGACCACAACCGGCAACTGGCCAAGCAGGTGTGACTGGTCGACCAGAGTGTTCATCCAAGCGCCGCCGCGCTTTGAGTCGCGGGTGTAGAAGTCACCGATGAACAGCGCGAGCTTGCTGCCGTCTTCGTTGAACACCTCGAACACGCGAGCCTCTGGGTGGTATGCCTTGAGGTCTGGGCGCTCAACGAAGCTCAGGCCGAACAGCTTGTTGGCCGCATAGAAGACGCCGTCGAACAGCACGTTGTTTAGCTCGAAGTATGGCTTGAATGCCTCAACGTCGATGCTGTACTTCTCGGCGCGAACCTTCTCGGTGTAGAGGCTCCAGTCCCAAGGCTTTACCTCGAAGTCGTGACCCTCGGCCTTGATTGCGGCCTGGATGTCTGCTGCCTCGCGCTCTGCGTTCTTGCGGGCCGGAGCTGCGATCTTGTGCAGCATCTCATGAACGTTCTTCGGGTTCTTTGCGGTGCGGTCGGTGAGCACGTAGTGTGCGTGCGACTCGAAGCCGAACAGGCGGGCCTTCTCGGCGCGCAGCTTTACCATTTCGAGCAGTACTGGGCGGTTGTCGTTCTCGTTGTTGCGACCACCCTTGACCAGGCTGTTCTTGAAAATCTGTTCGCGAAGCGCGCGGTTGGTCATGGTCTCGAGCAGCGGGTTGCCGGTGAAGTTCACCATGCCGAGGAACCACTTGCCCTCGTGACCGCGCTCCTTGGCGTTCGCAGCGGCTGCGGCGATGTCGCCTTCGCTGAGGCCATCGAGTTCTGCGATGTCGTCAACCCAGACGCCAAGGTCATTGGTGTCTGCAAGCAGCTGCTGACCGAACTTGGTGTCGAGCTCTGCGAGGCGCAGGTTGATTTCCTTGGCACGCTCACGCTCGGCTTCGCTCAAGTGAGCACCTGCCATGCGGAAGTCCTCGTAGTAGCGAACAACGAGCCAGTTGCTCTCAGCGTCTAGGCCGAGCTCACCGCGCTTGTTGTAGATCGCTTCGATGCGTGCATACAGCGCAGGGTTCAAACGAATTGCGTCTGAGTGAGCGGCAAGCTTTGGTGCAATCTCGGCCTCGATCTTGTCGACTTCAGGCGAGGTGTCGCTCGAAGACTTGTTGAAGAACACCAGCAGCGCACGCTCGAGCAAACGACCCGAGCGCTCCATTGCGACCAGGGTGTTTTCGAAGGTTGGTTCGCCGCTTGCGAGAATCTCGTCGATTTCACGAAGCTGCTGCGCGCATCCCTCGTAGAAAGCTGGAAGGTAGTGCTCGTCGCGAATCAGGTCGAACGGAGGAAGTTCGTATTCGAGGGTCGAGCGGTTGGCAAATGGGTTTGATGAGTCAAAGGTCATAGCCAATAGCCTAGGCCTGCAATTTGCCGCCGGGCCCGGCTAAATCAAACCGTTATGCCTCGTCGGCTGGCTTCAGCACTACGTCGATTACGGCGACCTCATCGGCGGCCTCGAGGTCTAGGTCGACAATGCGGCCAACACCCTTCAGGTCGGCTTCGAATGCACGGATGCTGGTCAGCACGCTTGCCGGAGCCTGCAGGGTTGCGCTCAGCACCTCGGTCTTCATCGAAGCCTTGGCGTCGCTCTTGGCCTTGCGAATGCCGAACAGCACGCTGGCGGCAACCTCCATGAGGCCGTGGTTGCCTGCATCCAGGCCGTCGGTTAGTTCTTCGATCTTTGGCCAGGATGCACGGTGGATCGAGCCGGTTTGCCACCAGGCCCAGACTTCTTCGGTTGCAAATGGCAGGAACGGGGCGAGCAGGCGAAGCATCACGTGCAGTGCCTTGCGCAGGGCGATGGCCGCACTGGCCTGGGCCGCCTGGCTCGCACCTGCCTGACCGTAGGCGCGCTCTTTGACCAGCTCGAGGTAGTCGTCGGTGAAGTTCCAGAAGAACTTCTCGGTGAGTTCGAGAGCCTTGGTGTGATCGTAGTTCTCGAAGGCGGTCGTAGCATCGCGAACCACATCGGCGAGCGAGAGCAGCATCGACTGGTCTACTGCCTCGGTGACCTCGGTGTGGCCGGCTGGAACCTCGAACGAAAGCGCGAACTTCGCAGCGTTCAAAACCTTGATGGCAAGTCGTCGACCGATTTTCATCATGCCGGTGTCGAAGGCCGCGTCGGTGCCGAGTCGGGCAGATGCAGCCCAGTAGCGAACCGCATCCGAGCCGTGTTCAACGAGCAGGTCGCTCGGAGTAACTACGTTGCCCTTGGACTTCGACATCTTCTTGCGGTCAGGGTCGAGAATCCAACCCGAAATTGCGGCATTACTCCAAGGCAGCTTGCCGTGCTCCTGCTCACTGCGCAGCAGAGTCGAGAACAGCCAGGTGCGAATGATGTCTTGACCTTGTGGGCGAAGGTCGAATGGGAAAACTTTCTCGAACAACTCTGGGTCTGCGATCCAGCCACCGCCGAGCTGCGGGGTCAGCGACGAAGTCGCCCAGGTGTCCATGATGTCC
>CAIVWH010000006.1 GCA_903909605.1 uncultured Micrococcales bacterium
AATTTCAGGCGGCAACGTGGCAGCAATCGACGTCGAGGTTCGCGGCGAGATCGCGGTGCACGATGTATCGGTGTTGAAGCTTGCCGGTTTGAAGGGTTTCTTTCAGAACGCCGTAACAGAGCAGGTTAGCTATGTGAATGCACCGTTGCTTGCTGAGCAGCGCGGAGTAGACGTAAAGCTAACCGTTGACTCACACAGCGATGAATATCGCAACGTAACCACAATCAAGGCAACCCTTGCCGACGGCTCAACCGCATCGGTTTCAGGCACCGTGATTGGCCCGAAGCTTCACCAGAAGATCGTTGCTATCAACGGCTATGAGGTTGAGTTGGCAATGGCCGAGCACATGGTTCTCATGGTTTATGGCGACCGCCCTGGCATCGTGGCCATCTATGGCAAGGCTTTCGCCGAGGCTGGCATCAACATTGCGGCAATGCAGATTGCCCGCCAGCAAAAGGGCGGCAAGGCGCTTTCTGTAATTACAGTCGACTCACCGGTTGAGGCTGCCGTTCTCGAGCAGGTTCGTGTTGCAATTGAGGCAGAGAAAATGACTGCCATCAACATCAACTTTTCATAAGGAGCAAGCATGAGCGCAAAAGTTCTAGACATTCGCACACCGGCTGAGGTTGACGAGGGTCACATCGAAGGGGCATTGTTCGCAGACTTCTTGGCCGATGACTTTGCCGAGCAAGTTTCGAAGTTCGACAAGTCTGCCGACTACACAATGCACTGCCGAAGTGGTGGCCGCGTTGACAAGGCGATTCCGATTATGCGCGAACTCGGCTTCACCGGCGAGCTAACCAACGCTGGTGGCATCGATGACGCCTCCGCGATGACCGGCCAGCCAATCGTTCGCGACTAATGAACGACATCACCAGCCGCGAATACTGGAACAACAAATACGCCGCCACCGACGAACTGATTTACACCGATGTGGTGAACCGCTTCGTTAAGGAATACTGCGAGGGTTTGAAGCCTGGCAAGATGATCGACCTTGCCGGTGGCGAGGGTCGCAACTCTGTGTTCTTTGCCGAGCTCGGCTGGCAGGTCGAAAACATCGACATCTCGAATGTCGCACTCACCAAGTTTTTGAAGCTCGCCGCCGAGCGTGGGGTAGAGGGCAAGGTCTTTGCCAACTGCGCCGACGCCACCGGCTTCGAGTCGGTGCTGACCCCGGTCGACCTTGGCGTCGTGGGCTACCTGCAGATTCCGATGCCCGACCTGGCCGATGCGCTCTACTGCCTGATCGACAACATAAAGAAGGGCGGAGTGCTGTTTGGCGTTTGGCACTCGCTCGACAACCTGAGCGAAGGCTTCGGCGGCCCTCAAGACCAAGAGGTGCTTCCTTCTGTCGAGCGCATCCGAGAGATGCTGGCCGAAGAGCCACTCGAAATCGAGGTGCTCGAGGTGCGCGACGGTCAGGTGCAAACCAAGGATGGCCTCAAGCCATCAAAGACACTGGTCTTGAAGGCCAAGAAGACCGCGAACTAGGCGGGTTCGAGGCTTGGCCTCGCGACTAAACTTGCCCTAAACCGCAGTTTTGGAGCAGTTGTGACCCGTGAATACAAGATCGCCGTAATCGGCGGAGACGGCATTGGCCCCGAGGTGACCGAGATCGCCCTGGCCGCAATGAAGAAGGTCACGGCCGGCTCTGGCGTTGAGTTTGTAACCACCGAATACGACCTTGGTGCCCGTCGCTACCTTGCCACCGGCGAGACCCTGACCGACGCCGACCTCGAGTCGCTTGCCCAGCACGATGCGATTCTGCTGGGTGCCATTGGCGACCCGCGAGTGCCTTCGGGCGTGCTCGAGCGCCAGTTGCTGCTCAAGCTGCGATTTAGTTTTGACCACTACATCAACTTGCGCCCGACCAAGTTGTACCCAGGCGTTGTCTCGTCACTGGCCGATGCAGGCGCTGTTGATTTCGTTGTGGTTCGCGAAGGCACCGAGGGGCCATACGTTGGCAACGGTGGCGCAATTCGAATTGGCACCGATAACGAAGTTGCCAACGAGGTTTCGGTGAACACCGCGTTCGGCGTTGAGCGCACTGTTCGTTACGCGTTTGAACTGGCTGCCGAGCGCGATCGCAAGAAGCTCACGCTCGTGCACAAGCACAACGTGTTGGTTCATGCCGGTGGGCTTTGGCAGCGCACTGTCGATCGCGTTGCCGAGGAGTTCCCGTCGGTGAAGGTCGACTACCTGCACGTGGATGCAGCGACCATCTTTATGGTCACCGACCCTGAGCGATTCGATGTGATTGTTACCGACAACCTGTTTGGCGACATTTTGACCGACCTTGCTGCTGCGATTGGCGGCGGCATTGGCCTTGGAGCCTCAGGCAACATCAACCCGGATGGCGCCTTCCCATCGATGTTTGAGCCTGTGCACGGCTCGGCGCCTGACATTGCCGGCAAGAACCTTGCCGACCCGACCGCGGCGATTTTGTCGGCGGCCCTGCTGCTCGAGCACCTTAAGAACCCGGTTGCGGCCGCACGCATCGAGAACGCGGTGGCTCAAGACCTAGCAACCCGTGGCACCGCAAAGCGTTCAACCACTGAGGTTGCCGAGAGCATTTTGGCTCGGTTGTAGGAGAGACCATGACCCTTGAATTTCAGGTAACCCGAAACCCGAACGCACTGCCAGATGCCGAGCGCGAGGCGATTCTCGAGGCTCCGGTGTTCGGCGCCAAGCTCACCGACCACCAGGTGATCATCACCTGGACCAAGGACGAAGGCTGGGTTTCGGCCGAGGTCGTGCCATACGGCCCAATCATGATGGACCCATCGGCTGCAGTGCTGCACTACGGCCAAGAGATTTTCGAAGGCATCAAGGCATACCGTCACCAGGATGGCTCGATCTGGACCTTCCGCCCATTAGATAACGCCAAGCGCCTGCAGCTTTCGGCTCGTCGCATGGCGCTGCCAGAGTTGCCTGCCGAACTGTTCGTTGAGTCGCTGCGTCAGTTGATTGCTGTTGACGGGGCATGGGTGCCACAGCCGGTCAACGAAAAGACTCTTTACATTCGCCCGTTCGAGATTGCTGCCGAGAACTTCCTGGGTGTGCGCGCAGCTCACCGCGCCGAGTATCGCGTGATCGCATCGCCGGTCGGTCCTTACTTCACCGGCGGCATCAAGCCAATTTCGATTTGGCTTGCGCTCGGCTCTGCACGCGCAGGCAAACACGGCACCGG
>CAIVWH010000007.1 GCA_903909605.1 uncultured Micrococcales bacterium
CGACGACCCGAACGAGGGCGCGATGAACCGCCAAGAGGCCCTGTCTGGAACCATCGCAAACGGCCTCGGTGCCTTCATGACCTTCTCGGTTTTGGTAATCGTTACCGCAACCAAATTCTTCGACGGTGCATGGATGGTGTTCATCATCATGCCGGTGCTCTATGCCGTGATGTACTACACCCACCGCTACTACTCAATGGTCGAAAACGAAGTCCGCATGGATGACAAGACCGTCTTCGGTGCAAAGGGCGATTACGCAATCGTGCTGATGGACAAGCTCAACAAGCCGCAGCTCAAGGCTCTCGACTACGCGCTTTCTTCACGTCACAGTCACCTCGAGGTCGTGCACATCGCTGTCGACCCAGAGCACGCAAAGAAGTTTGCGAAGACCTGGAAGAAATACGAAAAGGAAATCGGCGTTCCGCTGCGCATCCTGGAATCGCCATACCGCGAATTCAGTGCACCGCTGATCGAATACCTGCAAGAGCATCGCGACAACAACGACAAGGAGCGCATTTCGGTTTACATGCCGAAGCTGGTTGTCGGTCACTGGTGGGAGCACATCCTGCACAACCACCGCGCATCGCGAATTCGCAAGCAGCTGATGTACGTTCGCGGCGTGATGGTGACTTTGGTTCCATGGCGACTCGAGTCTGCCGAGTACAAGGATCTGTTCGCTCGTCGTCCGCTGCCAGGTGACTCGCGTCGCGGTCAGTTCGTGCGACCTGCGCCACGTCGTCAACGCGGTTTGCAGAACAAGGTCTCGCGAGTGCGCGCCAAGCGCATTGACGAAGACTAAATCGTGCCAATGAAATTAACGTTCCGGGTAGCGTTGCTGACTTTCGTCGGCGGCTGCCTCGGAACGTTTTTTCGTTGGTGGCTCGGTCAGCTGATTGAGCCCAACCTCTGGGCCGTTGCGGTGGTCAACTTGCTCGGCGCATTCGCCATCGGTTTCTTCAACGGTCATCGCTACTTCCACACGGATGGGCGACGCGCGTTCTATTCGGTTGGCTTCTGCGGCGGCTTCACCACCCTGAGCTCGATGATGCTCGGATTCCTCGATGGCTCATCCGTGCATTTTGTAATTCTCGAGACCCTGGCTGGCATTGGCATCTACCTGCTCGGTCGCCTCACCGGCCAGGCCAGCTCGGCCGAGAGCTCCGCGGAGGTAGATCTTGTTTGACCTGCCGACCATCCTCGCAATCTGCGCAGCTGGAGGCGCCGCCTCGGTGCTACGCCTGACCTTCTCACGTTGGCACGGGGCTTTGCCCTGGGGCATCCTGTTGGCCAACTGCATCGCCAGCCTGCTACTGGGCATCTGGCTTCACGGCCAAGGATGGGGTCAGCCGGTCGCGATGACCGGATTCTGTGGCGGGCTATCCACTTTCAGTTCGGTGGTCGCGGCATCCGGGGAATATTTACGCTCGGGCGAACGCTTGAAGGCAGTTGCTAACACGGCTCTGAACCTGACAGTTCCATTCACATCCCTTTTGCTCGGCATTGTTGTCGGAGCTGGGTTGCTAAACTAACCCAAGATTTCTTTCCATCTAGTTGGGAGCCTGCCATGGGGCGTGGCCGTCAAAAAGCGAAAAACACCAAGGTCGCTCGCGAGCTGAAGTACTTCAGCCCAAACACTGACCTCGAGGCTCTGCAGCGCGAAATTGGCACGGGCGAGTCTGACTCAGACCAATACGAAGACAAGTGGGCCGACCTCTACGAAAGCGACGATGCCGAATCAAGCGATGACGGCGACGAAACTGACGGCGAAGCCGAGGCTAAGGCCTAGTTCTTACTGAGCCTTTAGTCTTCAAACGGGTCGGCGATACCCACGTAGACAGTCTCCAGGTATTCTTCGATCCCCTCGAAGCCGCCCTCACGACCGACACCGCTTGCCTTCACTCCACCAAATGGAGCAGCCGGGTTCGAAACAATTCCGGTGTTCAGTCCGAACATTCCGATCTCAAGACTCTCCGCCAAACGAAGTCCTCGGTTTAGGTCTTTTGTGAAGGCGTATGCCACCAACCCGTATTCGGTGTCGTTAGCCAGTGCAACTGCCTCGGCCTCGGTGCTGAAGGTGATGATCGGGGCAACCGGGCCGAACACTTCCTCTTTCATGATGCGCGCATCCTTGCCGACGCCAACCAGAACTGTCGGTGGATAGAAGTATCCGTCGCCTGCAGGAATCTGCCCACCGGTGAGAACCTTCGCGCCTTTGCCAACCGCGTCGGTGACCAATTCGTGAATCGAGTCGCGGCTCTTCTCGTCGATGATTGGCCCGATGTTTGAACCCTCTTCGAGCCCACGCTTCACATTCAGTGCACTCATCTTTGCTGAAAGCTTTGCCGCGAATTCGTCTGCCACGCTCTCGTGCACAATTATTCGGTTTGCGGCGGTGCAGGCCTCGCCCATGTTGCGGAGCTTGGCTAGCATCGCCCCATTGACTGCCTTATCGATGTCGGCGTCTTCGAACACTAAGAATGGCGCATTGCCACCCAGCTCCATTGACACACGAAGCACGCGATCTGCGGCATCGGCGATCAGGCGTCGGCCAACCGGCGTTGAGCCGGTGAATGAAAGTTTGCGAAGTCGTTCATCCTTGACGATCGGCCCGGTGACTGCCGCCGATGCCAAAGTCGGGATGACGTTCACCACGCCAGCAGGAACGCCAACTTCTTCGAGCACTTTGGCGAAAAGCAATGACGTGAGCGGGGTCAACGCGGCAGGCTTTAGCACCATCGTGCAGCCAGCGGCGATGGCCGGTGCGATCTTGCGCGTGGCCATGGCCAGTGGAAAGTTCCACGGCGTGATGAAGAGGCTTGGGCCAACTGGGCGCTTTTGCACCAGCAAACGCATCTTGCCATCGGGGGCGGTTGCGAAACGACCCGATATCCGGGCGGTCTCTTCGCTGAACCAGCGCAAGAATTCGGCTCCGTAGAGAACCTCGCCTTTTGCCTCGGCAAATGGCTTGCCCATTTCGATTGACATCAGCATTGCGAAGTCGTCGGCTAGCTCAATCACGCGCTCAAAGGCCGAGCGAAGCAGCTCGGCGCGGTAGCGCGGTGCCGTCTTGGCCCAAGCCGCCTGGGCGCGCGCGGCGGCGTCTATCGCGGCAATGCCGTCGGCAGCGGTGGCACTGGCGATGGTCGCAACCACCTGGCCGGTCGCCGGATCGGTCACATCCAGGGTTGAGCCGTCTGAGGAGTCGCGCCAAACGCCATCAATTAGCAGTCCTTTGGGAACGCTGGCTAGCACTCGGGCTTCATCTTGGGCGGTAAATGACATTGTTATCTCCTCGGCCTGGTTCACCTATGTTTAACATTGTAAGAGAAATGCCCGTTTTCTAGGTATTCTTGTTCACCTGCACTAAACATATGGACTACGAGCAAGGGGCCAATTCAATGACGAATTTGACTGTTGAGCAGTGGGTTGCCGAGATTGCATCGCTGACTACGCCTGATGCAATCGTCTGGTGCGACGGGTCATCCCGCGAATGGAACGAACTCTCCGAGGCACTGGTTGAGTCGGGCACCCTGATTCGACTGAACCCGGCCCTGCGCCCGAACAGCTTTCTTGCCCGCACCGATCCGGGCGATGTTGCCCGCGTCGAAGACCGCACTTTTATCTGCAGCACCAACCAAGAGGATGCCGGCCCAACCAACAACTGGCGCGAACCGGTCGCCATGAAGACTCTGCTGCGCGGACTTTTCAAGGGCAGCATGCGAGGCCGAACCATGTACGTGGTTCCCTTTTCGATGGGGCCTCTGAATTCACCTCAGGCTCGCTTCGGCGTCGAGATAACCGACTCTGCATATGTGGTTTTGAGCATGCACATCATGACTCGCGTTTCGAAGCTTGTGCTCGACAAGATCAACCTCGGTGCACAGTGGGTGCCCGCGCTGCACTCTGTCGGCGCTCCGCTGATCGATGATGAGGGAAACACCAAGGCCGACACGACGTGGCCATGCAACGTTGAGAAATACATCGCACATTTTCCAGAGACCAGTGAGATCTGGTCGTTCGGATCTGGTTACGGAGGCAACGCACTGCTCGGCAAGAAGTGCATGTCACTTCGAATCGGCTCGGCGCTCGGCCGCGACGAGGGCTGGCTTGCGGAACACATGCTGCTCATTCGACTGACCTCTCCAACCGGAAAAAATTTCCACATCGCGGCAGCATTCCCGTCAGCCTGCGGCAAGACAAACCTCGCAATGCTGCGACCAAATCTTCCCGGCTGGCAGTTGGGCACCATCGGTGATGACATCGCATGGATTGCGCCTGATTCAAACGGACGCCTGCGCGCCATCAACCCTGAAGCCGGCTTCTTCGGCGTTGCGCCCGGCACCGGCTACAAGACAAACCCGGTTGCGATGGAAACTCTTTTCGCAAACACGCTGTTCACCAACGTTGCACTCACCGATGAAGGCGATGTCTGGTGGGAGGGCATGACTGAGGAAATCCCCGCGCACCTAATTGACTGGACTGGCAACGATTGGTCGGCCGATAGCGCAACACCGGCAGCGCATCCAAATTCGCGATTCACCGTATCGCTCGAACAGTGTCCAACCATCGACCCGAACTGGGATGCTCCAGAAGGCGTCGAGCTCGATGCCATCCTGTTTGGTGGTCGACGCGCAACAAACGTTCCGCTAGTTGTCGAATCGCGCGACTGGCAACACGGGGTTTTCATGGGTGCAACTATTTTTTCGGAGCAAACCGCCGCGGCCGAGGGTGTCGTCGGAACTCTTCGACGTGACCCATTCGCGATGTTGCCGTTCTGCGGCTACAACATGGGCGACTATTGGCAGCACTGGCTCGAGGTTGGTCAGGCGCTCGAGCCACAGAATCGCCCGAAGGTATTCCAGGTGAACTGGTTCAGAAAGAGCGCAGACGGCAAGTTCCTCTGGCCGGGGTTCGGCGAAAACACCCGAGTCGTTGAGTGGATCGCTAGACGTCTACAGGGCGAAATCGACGCTCGAGAAGTTGCCATCGGTCGGCTGCCCAAGCTAGAAGACCTCAACCTGACCGGCCTGACCATTGCGCCGGAGGCGCTGGAGGAACTGTTCAAGGTTGACTCGGGTGCGTGGAAGGTCGAAGCCGATTTGACCGAAGAATACTTCGCGCAATTCGGGCAGCGTCTTCCAGCCGAGATGAACACTCAGCTCGAGCTCTTGAAGTCCAAGCTGGCTAGCTAAAGATTTCTTTGTGCTCGGCGAGCGTGACGCGCGTGCGCCGAATGTGCCCCTCGAGAGCAGTGCCGGCCGCAGCGCTGTCTCGGCGGATGATTCCATCCAAGATCAGTTTGTGCTCCATGTGCGTGACATCCGAGTTCACATAGTCGTTTAGTTTTGCAAACGCGCGGCGATAGTGCTGAGTGGTGTTCCAGAGTCGTTCGACAAATTCCTTGAGCATTCCTTCAGCCGCCGCCGAATATGAGAGCAGGTGAAACTCTCGATCGAGACGCAGGAAGTGCTCCAAATCAGATGCGGTGTTGATTTCTTCAACCAACTCAGTCAATCTCAGAATCTTTGACTGACTCAGATTCGGAATGCTCTGCGATAGCAGCAGCGGCTCGAGCCGCTCACGAACCTGATAGGCCTCATAGCATTCGCTCTCCGAAAGTTTTGAAACCCACGCGCCAGAGTTTGCCACCATGGTGATCAAACCATCGCCCTCCAGCTGGCGAAGTGCATCGCGCACCGGCTGTCGACTTGCTCCGAAACGCTCGGCGATATCTTCTTGGCGAAGACGCTCACCAGGAGTGAGGGTTCCGTTGAGAATTTCTTCGCGAAGCGTCTGCGCTACTCTGCTGGGTGCGCTGGATGCCACAACTTCACCTTCGCATCTTTTTCATAAGCCTTGCCGTTCGGGAAACTGCAAAGTTCAAATTGCATTCCCCATGGAATCAAGAAATAGACCCAGGTTTGACCGAGACTCGCATTCGAACTCTTGGTTGGTTCACCCAAGACCCGGATGTTGTTTGCCTTCAGGTACTGCACCGCCGCCTCGAGATCGTCAACGTAGAAGCAGAGGTGGTGCCCGCCGATGTCACTGTTCCTAGGTTGTGGCCGTGGGCCATCCGGGTCTGCCGCCTTGTATTCAAAGACTTCAAAATTCGAGCCGAATTGGCACCTGAAGAATCGGATCTCCTTCATGATGGTGCGCGGGTTCACATTTAGGTGCTCGGCCATCCAGTTGTCATCGCTCTGAAAGGGTCCGAGGCTGTAAACCAGTTCGCAGCCGATGATGTCCCTGAAGAACACCGTGGCCTCTTCGATGTCAGGCACCGTGAAGCCGATGTGATCTGTGCCGCGCAGGGTTGGGATTCCAGCAGTCATTCCTACTCCTAAAGTAGCGATTGGATACATTTTGGCTCATTGAGCCTCGAAATTGCACTATTTGAGAAATTTCTGGCACGAATTGGATACATTTCGCTATCCTTGGCAATAGGTAAATCCGCTATTTCAACCGGCAAACCATGGAGTCAAAGATGACCGAAAAGATCCCGCTTTCCCCGAAAGAGCCTTGGGTAGAACTCAAGACCACCCCGGAAGACTGGCGAAATGCCGACCCGAAACTTCTCGAGACCATGCTCGGTCAGATGCACCTCATCCGTGCCTTTGAAGAGACCGTCTTGCAGCTCGCCGGCGAAGGCCTAGTTCACGGGCCGGCACACTCGAGCATCGGGCAAGAAGGCGGCGCGGTCGGTTCAATCGTCGGGCTTCGCGGCACGGATGCGGTCAACGGCTCTCACCGCGGTCACCACCAGTTCTTGGCAAAGGCAATCGGATACGTTGCGCCGAACGGACTTGATGTGACCAACCTGGTCAACCCAGAGATTCAAGTTGTGCTTCAGCGCACCCTCGCAGAAATTCTCGGACTCGCGCAGGGTTACTGCAAGGGTCGCGGCGGATCGATGCACCTTCAGTGGAAGGAAGCGGGGGCACTCGGTACCAACGCAATCGTCGGCGGCGGAGTGCCACTCGGCGCCGGCAATGCTTGGGCGCAGCAGCACTCAGGCACCAGCGACCTAACGGTAAGTTACTTCGGTGATGGCGCCGTGAACATCGGTTCGGTTCTCGAGACGATGAACCTCACCGCCGCCTGGGACATTCCTCTGGTGTTCTTCATCGAGAACAACCTCTACGCGGTTTCTACCCACGTGTCTGAGGTGACCGCTGAAGAGCGATTGTCTGGCCGCGGTACCGGATTCGGAATTCCAAGCTGGCGCGTAGACGGAATGGATCCGCTCGCTGTTCACCTCGCGATGCAGGAAATTGCTGAGCATGTTCGCGCCGGCAAGGGTCCGGCTGTCATCGAGGCCGAGGTCTACCGCTTCTTCCACCAGAACGGCCCGTTCCCTGGCAGCGCCTTTGGCTACCGCCCGAAGGACGAAGAGGAAAACTGGCGCGGACGCGACCCACTGGTCCGCGTTGCAAACGAGATGATCGCTCTCGGCCTGCTCGACCAACAGATGGTCGACCACGTTCGTGCCCAGGCCCAGGCCGCTATGGAGAAGGCAGTCAACGAACTACTCGAGCCTGACCTGGCCGGCAAGCCAGGAGCCCGCAAGATTCGTGCCGAGCTTTGGCCGGGCGTTGACTTTGTCAACGTTGGCGTTCGAGGCGATGCGAGCGAGCTGAACGGTGCACGCACTGCAGAGCTCGCCACCCATCCGGGTGCCAAAGAAGAGGTTCGCTTCGTCGACGCAGTTGCCGCCGTGATGGACCGCCGCATGGAGACCGACTCGCGCATTGTGGTGCTTGGTGAGGACATCCACCGCCTCAAGGGTGGCACCAACGGAGCCACCAAGGGTCTGGTCGAAAAGTATCCAAACCGGGTTCTAGGCACTCCGATAAGTGAGAACGCCTTCACGGGCCTCGGTGGCGGCATGGCCCTGGATGGTCGCTTCCGCCCAGTCATCGAATTCATGTACCCCGACTTCATGTGGGTGGCAGCCGACCAGGTGTTCAACCAGATCGGCAAGGCTCGTCACATGTTCGGAGGCGACGCTGCCGTGCCGGTGGTAATTCGCACCAAGGTTGCGATGGGCTCGGGTTACGGTTCGCAACACCTCATGGATCCAGCAGGAATTTTTGCTACAGCCCCAGGCTGGCGAATCGTGGCCGCGTCAAATCCGTTCGACTACATCGGATTGATGAACGCAGCTCTTGCGCTCGAAGATCCGGTTCTTGTTATTGAGCACGTTGATCTCTATGCGTCAAAGGGAGAAATTGCCGCGGGAGATTACGACTACCAGATTGAGTTTGGTAAGGCCTCGATCAAACGTTCCGGAAACGATTTGACCGTGCTCTCCTATCTCTCGATGGTGAATCACGCGCTCGAGGCAGTTGAGCAAACCGGTATCGATGCCGAAGTGATCGACCTGCGTTGGCTCGACCGCGCGAGCATCGACTGGAACACGATCGAAGCAAGCATCAAGAAGACCAATGCGGTTTTGATTGTCGAGCAGGGTGCGCAAGGCACAAGCTACGGCAGTTGGCTCTCGGATGAGATTCAACGTCGCTACTTCGATTACCTTGACCAGCCGGTGCAGCGTGTGCATGGTGGCGAAGCATCGCCAAGCATCTCGAAGGTTCTCGAGCGAGCTGCAATCGCAAAGACTGAAGAGGTCGTTGCCGGTTTGAAGCGCAGCGCCGAGGGATTTGGAACGAACTAATGGCCACCTTAATTCGCATGCCAGAGGTTGCCGCGGGTGCAACCGAAATCGTTTTGTCCAAGTGGCAGGTCAGCGTTGGCTCCTCGGTGAAGGTCGGCGACCTCCTTGCCGAAATGGAAACCGAGAAGGCCGTTGTTGACTACATGTCTGAGGCCGAGGGAACCGTCTACAAGATCCTGGTCGCCGATGGCGCCTCGGTTGAGGTCGGTTCGCCAATCCTGGTCTTGCTCGGTGCAGGCGAAGACGGCTCGGCCGGTGATGCACTGCTCGGCGGTAGCGCAGCAGCCTCAACAGCGGATGCGCCAGCGCCTGCCGCTGCGGTAGTTTCCGCGCCGATTGCGGCACCGATTTCAACCCCAGCCGCCGCCCCGGTTACCGCTGCTCATCTGGCAGCCCCGGTTGCTGCGCCGTCAGGCAATGGCGGTCGCCGGTTTGTCAGCCCAATCGTGCGCAAACTCGGAGCGCAGCTTGGCGTTGACCTAAACCAGATCGCTGGAACCGGCCCAGATGGTCGAGTCGTTCGTCGCGATCTCGAGCACTTCGTGGCTACCGGAGCCCCTGCCCAGGCCGCAACGACCGCGGCTCCGGCTGCCTCAACCGTTTCGGCAATCGCAAAGCAGGAGTACTCCAGCAGCTACGTCACCGTGCCGCACACCGGCATGCGCCGTGCAATTGCTCGACGCCTGACCGAGAGCAAGTCCACGGTGCCGCACTTTTATGTCACCGCAGACTGCAAGGTCGACTCGCTGCTCGAGCTTCGCAAGCGCATCAACGAGTCGTCTCCGGTCAAGATCTCGGTGAACGACATCGTCGTCAAAGCTGTCGCGGCCGCGCTCATGGATGTTCCAGAGGCAAACGTGATCTGGAACCCAGAGGCCATGCACAAGTATGAGTCGGCCGATATTTCTGTGGCAGTTGCAACCGACGGCGGACTACTCACCCCGGTCATCCGTGGAGTAGAAAAGCGTCAGCTCAGCAACCTGAGCATGGAGATTGCCGACCTCGCCAGCCGCGCACGTGCAGGCAAATTGCGCCAAGAGGAACTTGAGGGCGGAAGCTTTGCCGTCACGAACCTCGGCATGTTTGGAACTAAGGAGTTCACCGCGATTCTGAACCCGCCGCAGTCGGGCATCCTTGCGGTTGGTGCCGCTGCCCCGCGTGCAATCGTTGAAGATGGTGAGGTAGTTGTCGCAACCGTGATGACGGTCACACTGTCGGCAGATCACCGCGCGGTGGATGGTGCGCTGGCAGCCCAGTGGCTTGCGGCATTCGTGAAGCGAATCGAAAACCCACTGAGCATGTTGGTCTAAGCAACACAAACCAACTTTTTTTGGCTGCGCACTACCTGCGAGGTTTGCGCTTAATTGCGCCGTTTGCTCCTACTTGCGCAGTTTGCGAGCCTTGGCATCGCCCATGACGTTCAGCACGTCGACTGCCGACTTTGCCGGCAGCTGCGAGCCACCCGCCTTAGCAGGTCCAAGATTGCTTAGGTTCTGGCTGTCCGTTTCCTTGTTGCCAATCACGAACCAGATTCCACGTGCGGGCTTTGCCGAGGTGTTTTCGTACATGTGCAGGCGGTTTGCATCAAAGCTGAACGAATCGCCGGGATACAGCTCGTGCACCTCTGACTCGATCTTCAACGTGAGCGTGCCTTCAATGATGACGCCATACTCGAGTGCATCGTGTCGCATCATCTTGCCCTCGACCGAGCTAGAGCTGCCTGGCTCGTAGGTAACCATCAGCGGGTCTGCGTCGTCGCGACCGCCATCGGCAAGTCGCTCCCAAACCACCCCGTTTTCCATCTCGATCATTGGGTTCTCGTTGCGGCGCTGCACGATGCCGTGGTGGCCATCCTGGTAGCCGGAATCATCGGAAGGGCCATCGCCCTGAGCCTGGTTTGACATCAAGCCGTCAAGCGAAATGCCGAGGTGGTTGACCAGTGCGTAGAGGGTGCTCACCGAAGGCTGGGTTTTGCCAGTTTCCACCTGGGACAGCAGGCTGGCTGAGACGCCGACCGTGGTGGCGACGCTGCGAAGGCTTAGTTTGCGTGAAACGCGTACGCGACGAAGTTCATCTCCGATATCTAGGTTCATCGAATCTCCTCCTTCGAGCTTTCCGCCCGCCCCTTCTTTACTAATACTTTACAGAATGACCATTCAAAACTAAGTCTGTGTTCAGAGAAAGCCTGATTTTTGGTCAAAAAATGGTTTGGCGTTCAGTTTCACTTGACTTAAACTGGGAGGGTCAACGGCGACGGAGAATCCCATGGATCTGCAAAATGGCCTCGGCCACCTCAGTTATTCAACGCTGGTTCACGCCGGCGATACCTGGGCGGAGATGAACGCAAGCCTTCGCGAGTTCGTTCCTCAGGTGAAAAAGCGGGTTTCTCCCAATGCCCCTTTCGCCGTTTCCCTTCGCATTTCGGCAGCCTCGGCCAAGACCCTAACCGAGAGCCCCGCCGAACTTGAGTCACTTGCCGCCTTCCTGAAGCAAGAAGATCTTTACGTATACACCGTGAACGCCTTTCCTTACGGGCCGTTCAAAGGCGACATCGTCATGGAGCGGGTCTATGAGCCGGACTGGACCACGGACGACCGGGTCGACTACACCAACTCGGTTGCCGACATCCTGGCCGCAATTTCACCGAAGCACGTGAACCCATCGATTCAGACCGCGCCCCTGGCCTTCAAGCCGAACGTGTCGGGTGCCACCTACGTCGATGCCTTCACCCGCAATGTTTTCCGAGTAATCAAGCATCTCCGCGAACTCGAAGAGCGCACGGGTCGCCGCGTGAAGTTGGCCATCGAACCCGAGCCAGCCTGCTACCTAGAAACCACGGATGAGACCGTCGCCTTTTTCGAGGAGCGCATTTACAGCCTCCGGGGTGTCGCAGAATTCGCAGCTGTTGCGGGAATCCCGCTGAGTGAGGCCGAAGGCGCCATTAGGCGCTATCTAGGTGTGGTGTTCGACATTGGTCACCAGTCGGTTGGCTTCGAGAACATCACCGAGTCGCTTACCAAGTTGGTTGAGGCTGGCATCCCGATCTTCAAGCTTCAAGAGGCTGCATCGCTGTGGGTCGAAGACCTAGCCGGCGACAAGATTGAGGCTCTGCGCCGCTTCACAGACACGATTTATTTGAGCCAAACCTCGCTCAAGCAAAACGGTGTGATCACGAAATTCTTGAACCTCGGCGAAGCGCTCGATGCCTACGAGGCGAATCCCGTCAAGAGCGAGATGCGCACCCACTTCCACGTGCCGGTGTTCCTCGAAGAACTAGGCCCATTCCGCACTACCCGGTTCGGGGTACAAGAGGCTTTGAAGATGCATCGCGAGACCCCGCTCAGCGATCACCTCGAAATCGAGACCTACACCTGGGATGTGCTGCCAGCCGAGTTCAAGACAGGCGACATCGTTGATTACGTCACGCGTGAACTCGAGTTTGTTCGCTCCGAATTGATTGGATAGCCATGACACAGAAACTTCGAGTCTCACTCCTCGGCCTCGGCTCTATGGGCACGGCGATGGCAAGTCGCCTGCTCACCCAGGGGTTCGATGTAGATGTCTGGAACCGCTCACCCAAGGAGATCGGAGAGCTGCTCGACCAAGGTGCTCGCTTGGTTGATCTCGAGCAAGCCATGCAGAACGACTTCTTTATCTCAATGCTCAGCAACGACGCCGCAGCACTCGAGGTATTCAGCGCGGCCGCTCTGGCTAAGGCAAAGCCCGATGCGATTCACCTGAACATGTCGACCCTAAGCACCGGTGCCTCGAAGAGCCTTGCCGCTTTGCACGAGTCGCTTGGATTGGGATACGTTGCGGCACCGGTACTCGGTCGCCCCGCTGCAATTTTGAACGGCAAATTGTTGATTGTCGCTGCCGGAAATAAGAGTTCGGTGGAAGCTGCATCCGTGGTGTTTGACAAAGTATCGGCACAGCACTGGAACGTCGGCGAAGATCACTCGAAGTCGATTCTGGTGAAACTGGGAGTCAACTACAACCTGATTCATGCGCTTCAAGCGATCGGCGAATCGGTTGCACTGGTTGAGTCTGGTGGTGTTGACCCCAATACTTTTGTAGAGATCATCACTCACACGGCATTCACGGGGGCGGCATACACCGGATACGGCCCGATGATTGTGAACCGCAACTACACCCCGCCGGGTTTCTCGGTTGCGCTCGGGCTCAAAGACGTGAAGCTCGTCGAGGATGCCGCTGCCGAACTAGATCTGTACCTGCCGGTAGCCGGCGTGCTGCGCGGGCTATTCGAAACGGCACTCGCCGATGCTGAACTTAAGGATCTCGACTGGTCGGCTATTGCCGAACTAACCCGTCAACGCAAAATCTAGCTTTTACTCCGAAGACTTGCGATTGCGAGCGACTCCGTAAACCACTGCCGCGGCCAGGATCAGAATCGCCTGCAGCAGGTACTGCCAGGTCTGGTCTAGGTTCAGGAACACGGTTGCATTCAGAACTTGGATGAGCAAGATTGCTCCCATAAACGTTCCGATGTAGGTTCCACGACCACCGGTCAGCGAGGTTCCACCAAGAACCACGGCGGTGATGCCGGTCAAGGTATAGGTGACACCCTGGGATGCATCTCCGACTCCAAGCTGAACCATGAGCAGAATCGAGCCCAAGAATACAAACAGGGATGAGACAGCGTAGGCGCCGATGATCGAGCGGGTGACCTGAACGCCGACCTTGCGGGCGGCCTCTTCGTTCGAGCCGACCGCACGTAGTCTCCAGCCCCAGCGAGTCTTACGCAGCAGGGTTTCCATCAGAACCGCAGCAACAATCAAGGCGATGAAGACGTTTGGAATCGGCCCAATTGCAGAGTTCAGGATGTTGGAGACATCGCCGCTGATGTAGCCATCCGGCTGCGGGCGAAGAATGAACGCAAAGCCACCGATGGCGATATAGGTGGTCAGGGTTGCGGCGATAGCGGTGAATTTGACGAAGCGAATCAGCGCGCTGTTCACCAAGCCAACCACGACGGCAACCACGGCCATTGTCACCAGGCCAAGAGCGATGGAAGTCATTGGCGAGCCATCGTTGATGAAGAAGGACGCAATAACTACAAGGAAGCCGATAAGCGGGCCTGTCGAAAGGTCAATTCCACCGGTCATCATTACTGTGGTTTGACCCATTGCGACAAAGCCGAGCGCGCTAACCAAAAGCAAAATTGATTGCATGTTGAAGTCGCTGAAGTAGGTGTCGGTCTTGGTCATGATCAGGCCGGCAAGCGCAACCATCACGATGCCGAGCATCACAGCCGGAGCGTAATCGCCCTTGAGGAAGCGGCGGAACTTTTCTAGGAAACTCTCGTTGCCAAGTTTTTCTTCGCGTTCCTTGCGCTCAATGCGAATTGCCTTGATTGTCGAGGTGACTGCGGCCTCGATCATTGCGTCTTCACGGTTGTCTTTGTCGCGCAACACCTGAACGACCTGACCGCGCGAGAACACGTAAACGGTGTCGCAGAGACCTTCTAGTTCTTTGGCGTCAGAAGAAGCAACCACAACTGGGATGCCCTCTGCCGATGCCTTGCGCAAAATGTCGTAGAGCTCCGAGCGTGCGCCAACATCGACGCCCTGGGTTGGTTCGTCGGCCAGGATCATGACTGGGTCTGACAGCAGGGCTCGCGCCATAACGACCTTCTGCTGGTTTCCACCAGAGAGCGCCGAGACCGGAGCCTCGAGCCCGGGAGCCTTGATCGACAGCGAGGTGAGGGTCTCGTGAACGCTGTCGACCTCCTTTTTGCGGCTGAGCAATCCCAGGTTCTTGAACTTCTTGAGCGAGGCGAGAGCCGAGTTCTCGCGCACCGACATGCGCATCATGACGCCTTCGCGTTGACGGTCTGCCGGCATCAGAGCCGCCTTACCGTTGAGCGAGCGGGCGTTCTTGGCCTCGCCATTGATTTCGATCGTGCCGGTGAAATCGGTCTGGCCCGACAGAGCCTTCAAGAACTCCGACTGGCCGTTTCCGACGATGCCGGCGATGCCGATAATTTGGCCAGGGTATGCCTCGATGCTGACATCGTTGAAGCCCTTGCCGGTTAGGCCCTTGACCACCAGGTTCGGGGTGGCCCCTGCTGCCTTGACGTGCTTTGCCGGGAAAGTTGACTTGAGCTCGCGGCCGATGATTTGGGCAAGCAGGCCTGCGTCGGTGATTTCGTTGATGTTCGAAGTTGACATCAACTTGCCGTCGCGAAGCACGGTCACTACCTGAGCAAGCTCGCGAACCTCGGCAAGTCGGTGGGTGATGTAAATGATTGCGGTGCCGTTTGCAATTTCCTTGGCAATTAGGTCAAACAGGAGTTTGACCGAGTCCTGGCCGAGTGCGGCGGTTGGTTCATCCAGCACCAAAATCTTTGGCGTGGTGGCCAGCGCCTTGGCAATCTCAAGCAGGTGCTTCTGCGCAATGGTTAGGTCTTCGACGCGAAGTTTGAGCGAGATCTTTAAGCCGACTCGTTCGAGCAGCTCGGTTGCGATCTTGTCTGAGGCTCGACCCTTAAAAATCGAGCGAGGCAGAGAAACTTGAAGGTTTTCGAGAACCGTGAGGTCCTTCAGCACGGCGGGGTGCTGGTGCACGATGGCGATGCCAAGACTGCTGGCCAGTGCTGGGGTTAGTGCGACGTAACGAGTGCCGTGAACCAAGAGATCGCCGGTTGAAGGCGCGATGGTTCCAGATGCGACGTTCATCAGAGTCGATTTGCCAGCACCGTTCTCACCGAGGAGTGCGTGCACTTCGCCGGCTTTTACCTCGAGGCTGACATTGGTGAGAGCGGGAACTCCGGAGTAGTTCTTTGAGATGCCACGAAGTTCCATGACAACGGTTTTCGAGTTACTCTGAGCCACGATTTTCTCCCGGTAGTTCTAAATCTCTTGATAATGAACTGGGCCGGCCTATTTCTAAGCCGGCCCAGCACACTTACTTCAAATTGCTATTTACTTCTTGAGCAATGCGGCCTGGGCTGCTCCACTCAGCTGTGCTGAGAGGAAGGTCCATGGGTCGATGTTGCGGTTACACTGCACAGGGTTTGGCTTGCCGGTAGTCGAGTCTTCGAATACGGGAGCCTTGAACGAGGTTGCAGTTGGAACCTTACCGCCGGTTGCGCGAGCAACAGCCTGCTGAACAGCGAGGCGTACGTGGTCGTTACCAGTTGCAACGGTCATCAACTTGAAGTCAGGGTTTGCCTTCTGGTTGTCGATGTAGAAGCAACCGAGGATGTTGCCATCCGAGGTAGCTAGTGCAGGGATCGAACGACCACTCTTAGCGAACTCGCCAAGCGATGAAACCATAACTGGGCCGAAGTCAGAGAAGATGACGTCGATCTTTGGGTACTTAGCGATTGCAGCGGTGAGTACCTTCTGGGTTAGTGCTGGGTCCCAGTTGGTAACTTCGAATGGCTGCTCGCCGATGTACTTGTAGGTGCCGCTTCCGTTGCCGAGAACCGACTCGAAGCCCTTGCGCTCGTCAACACCCTGGCTGTTTCCAGCTGGGCCCGACAAGAACAGGATGTTTGCACCCTTAGGGAAGTTCTTCTTGGTCCAGGTACCCCAGTTCTTTCCGTCGGTAACAAAGTCACCTGGAATGAAGATGGTGTAGTCCTTGCCAGCGGTGCCCGATGGGTTAACGCGGTAAGGGACCGTTACGACTCCTGCGTTGTATGCAGCGCGGAGGGCTGGCAGCATTGCCTTACCTGCGTCTGGGAATACTACGAGAGCCTTGACACCCTTGGCAACCATGCCCTTGATGTCAGAGATTGCCTTGGTGGTGTTTCCCTGGCCGTCTGCGTACAGAAGGTTGGTAACACTTGGGCACTTTGCAACTTCATCACGTGCCGAAGCAGTGGTGATCAAGCGCCAGTTGTTTCCACCGAATCCATCGGTGAGACCCATGGTGATCTTCTTAGGGCCACACCATGATGGAACAGTTGCAGCATTCGCGCTGACGCTGGCAGCAACGCCAGTGAACAGCATCGATGCGATAGCCGCTGCAGACATTGCTGCGGCGATTTTTCGACGACGAATCATCTTTGTTTCCTCCATCTAAGTGCGAGACATCACTGTCGCGCATTTGTTTACCTCTAAGCCGAAGGCAAAGAAGCTTGGTTCTGCCCGCGGTTTGAAGACCCCGGGAGTTTTTGGATGATTGTTCTCACGCGAGCCCAATCAACTGTGTAAATCGCGACACCGATTGCGAGTGCCGCTGCCTGAACGAGTGTACGAATAGCGAAGTTCACGCCAAGTGCAAGAACGAACTGATCGAGCTGGGATAGGAACACTGCTGCAATCACGGTGGCAGTTGGCAAACCTCGACCACCGAGAAGCGAAGTGCCGCCGAGCACTACGACAGCAACCGAAGGTAGTAGGTAGGCATCGCCCATCGATCCGTTCGGTGATGAGATGACGCCGGCAATCAAGACGCCTGCCAGTGTGTAGAGCAGCTGACCCCAAACATATGCGAGTGCCAGGTGAGTGCGCACGCGCAAACCAGAGATGCTGGCTACGGCCGGGCTGGAACCAATTGACTCGAAACGTCGGCCTGCGACTGTATTGCGCAAGAAGAAGATGACGAGCAAAAGTGCTGCGACTGCGAAAAGAACCGTGTTTGGAACGCCGAGCGGCGAGCTGGTAACGATTGCTTCGAGCCGGGGAGTGGTCTGGCGAGGGATGCCGTGCGAAATCGCCATGACCAAGCCGTAGAGCAAAGAGTTTGTGCCGAGCGTCGCGATGATCGGGTTCAGTTTCAAGAAGCCAACCAGGATGCCGTTGAGGCCACCGATAAGAATGGCGATGCCGAAGCTCATCAGCAGGGCTGGAATCAACTTGGCGTTGTCTCCACCCGGGTTCACGGTGACAATCACGGCAGCCAAAGACATCGAGCCGGCAACCGAAAGGTCGATTCCGGCTTGCTGAATGACGAGCATCTGACCGAGACCGACGATGGCCAGGATCGAAGCAAATGGCAGCATGCCATTTAGGGTTTCAGGCTTGACGCTGCTTGGAGCGAGCACGGTGCTCAAGGCGAACAGGACAATCGTCGAGGCAAGCACAGTGAGCATGCCCTTTGATACCTGAAAACGCGAGCCCTTTGACAGGCCTGCAGCACTTCGCTGTGCCATTTACTCTCCTTGTTGCAGCCACCCGAGCCAAGTGCGCTCAGGTGTTAAGTGCTACTTTAGGAAATGTTCGAGCCGTTTAGGCACACTTTCGATAACAATTCAGCGACATTTCCGTTATCTTGGGGCAAAATCTGGCCCATTTGGGCGGTTTCGCGGGGCCACACTGCCCCAGCCGGCGGCCCTGCATCCCAGTAAATGCTTGAAAAAACCGGATTTGGGCCGATCTAGGGCTAGGGCCCGCCTGGCCTGAGGCCGCCTGCCGAGCCACGGTTTCTGCCAGCGCGAATGCAACAACTTGAGCTGCCGATGTTTACTGGTAGCGTTCAATTCAAGTGAACACCACGGATGAACGGAGATTTCATAATGAGCACAAATAATGGTCGACGCGCTCTCATCGTCGGCGTGACCGGTATCTCGGGTCAGGTAATCGCCAAGCAGCTCTTGAAGGATGGCTGGGACGTTTACGGACTCTCGCGCAGAGTCGAAGGTCTGCCAGCTGGCGTGCACCACATCAGTGTTGACCTGCTGGACGCAGACGCCGTTAAGGCATCGCTTGCTGGTCTGAAGCCTGAAGTTGTCTTCATGACGGCTTGGATCAAGAAGGACTCTGAGGCAGAAAACATCGAAGTCAATGGTGCGACCATCCGCAACCTGCTTGCTGGTCTCGAGCCGGATGGCGGCGTGCGTCACGTTGCACTACAGACCGGCCTCAAGCACTACCTCGGCCCATTCGACAACTACGCGAATGCTGTGATGGCAGAAACTCCGTTCCACGAAGACGAACCGCGCTTGGATGTTCCTAACTTCTACTACACGCAAGAAGACGAACTCTTTGCCGCTGCAAAGAAGCAGGGATTCACCTGGAGTGTTCACCGCTCGCACACCATCTTTGGTTACGCAGTAGACAATGCGATGAACATGGTGCTGACACTTTCTGTTTACGCCGAAATTCAAAAGGCGCTCGGCAAGCCATTCATCTTCCCTGGCTCGACTCAGGCGTGGAATGGCGTTGTTGACGTAACCGATGCAGACCTGCTCGGTGAGCAGTTGATCTGGGCATCGACAAACCCTGCCGGTGAAAACCAGGCATTCAACATTGCAAATGGAGACACCTTCCGCTGGCGTTGGCTCTGGCCACAGATTGCAAAGCACTTCGGTGTCGAGCACGAAGGCCCTAAGGCAGATCACTTCCAGCCACTTGAGCAGCAGATGAAAGATGCGGCTCCAGTTTGGGAAGAGATCGCCAAGAAGCACGGTCTTGCAGTGAGCGATGTCACCAAACTTGCATCGTGGTGGCACAGCGACAGCGACCTCGGTCGTCAGATCGAGTGCTTCACCGACATGACCAAGTCTCGTGAGGCTGGATTCCTAAACTTCCGTTCCAGCCCAAAGAGCTTCTTCGCAAATGTTGAGGCTTACCGCCAAGCAAACATCTTGCCTAAGGCATAGAGCGCAAATAAAAAGATGGGCTGCCGAAATGGCAGCCCATCTTTTTTTATTTCATCAACTACAGAGTCGCGTTGAACTCGATGTGCGCCTTGATGTTTTGCATCGGCTTCTGAGCCGCCTCAACGGCACCGAGTGCCTGGTCAACAGTGAAGCGTGATGTAACCAAAGGCGAGAGGTCGATGTTCTTGTTCGACATGAAACGAATCGTCTCCTCCCAAACACCTGGCGAACCAATCGAACCGGTGATGGTTAGCTCTTTCGACTGAATCAAGCCGAGCTGGGCAGGCGCAGACTTGCCGACATCGATGCCGATGTAGGCGATGCGGCCCTTGAAGCCCGCAAGCTCGAGCGCGGTTGCCATCACGTCTGGTCGGCCAGTTGCCTCGACCACGACGTTGGCGCCACGACCCTCGGTGACTTTGTCGAGAACCGACTTGATCTCATCCGGTGAGCAAACGTGATCGGCGCCAAGCTGACGTGCTGCCTGCTGACGGAAGTCAACCGGCTCGACGACGATGGTGACCGCGCCGAGCGCCTTCGCCGCGGCAGTCACGGCAAGGCCGATCGGCCCAGCACCCAAGACCACCAGGGTGTCGCTCGCATTGACGTTTCCAACGCGCATCAACGCGTAATAGGCAACACTGAATGGCTCGACGAGTGCGCCGTTGTTCCAAGAAATGTTGTTCGGAATTTTGTGCAGCCAAGATTCCTTGGTGATGAAGAACTCTGCAGCGGCGCCGCTGATCGAGAAGCCAAAGTGATCGTCGCCAATCACGCAGTCGCCGACAACGTGATCACCCTTCTTAAAGTTGGTGACCTTCGAGCCAACTCGCATCACTTCGCCCGACCACTCATGACCGGGGATGATCGGATAGCTGAATGGGATAATGTAGCGACCTTCAAGCAGTTCGATGTCGGAGTGACAAACACCGACCGCGCGCGAGGCAATCAGAACCTGATCGTCACCAATTTCTGGGATGGCCAGTTCGTTGACCTTGGCTACGCCCTCAGAAACAAATTCGAGTGCCTTCATTTAGTAACCCCTAACCAATACCTTGGTTTCGTTGCCGGTTGGCGAAACGAGTTCTTCGAAGCCCTTGGCAACGATGTCGTCCATGTTGATCTGCGAGCTGACAACCTTCTCAACCGGCAAACCGCGGCGACCGATTAGGTCGATGATGCGTGGCCAGTCGGTGACGGGGTAGCACCAGGTTCCGGTGTAAGTGATCTCGCGCTCTGAGAGCTCCATCGGCTCAAGCGATGCCGGCTTGGTGTGCAAACCGGTTTGAACTACGAAGCCGCCCGAACGCACAGACTTGATTGCGGTCTGGAGCGCACGCTCATTGCCTGAGCACTCGATGACCGCATCCACGCCAATGCCGCCGGTCGCATCCTTGAGGGTGCCGATGACGTCATCCTTGGTTGGGTCAAGAAGCGTGGCGACGCCTAGGTCGTCGATGAGCTTCTTGCGGTTTGGGTTCAGTTCAGAAACGAAGACCCGAGCGCCAAGGTTCTCTGCGTAAAGGGTCGCGAGCGCGCCAATTGGGCCAGCACCGGTGATCAGGATGGTGTCTCCGGGGCGAACGTTTCCGCGGTCAACTCCATAGGCGGCAACCGCGGTTGGCTCGACAAGTGCACCGGCGACATCAGAAACCGAGTCGTGCAACTTGAAGACATTGGCTGCCGGCACGACAGCCTGCTCGGCAATGCCACCCCACTCGCAACTCAAGCCAATGCAGGCCATCGAGGTGCAGAGGTGGTTGTCGCCGCGGGAGCAGAAGTAGCAGACACCGCAGGAGAGCAGCGGCATGACCGAGACGCGGTCGCCCACCTTCACGTTGGTGACACCCTTGCCAAGCTCGAGCACTTCGGCCGAAAATTCGTGGCCGAGAATCTGCGGCAGAATCGAGCCGTTTAGCTTGTGCGGCTTTGACGGGATGACGATTGGACCCATCGCGTATTCGTGCACATCCGTGCCACAAATGCCGCACCAGTAAGGCTTGAGGCGAACTTCGCCCGGGCCAACCAGTTGAGGTTCAGCCACATTCTCCACACGGATGTCTTTGGCACCGTAAAAAATTGCTGCCTTCATTTTTACTCCCTTTTGTTATTTACCTATTTAGAGCGAGGGGTCGAACAGAACCTTGCCCTGAATCTTTCCTGTGCTTAAGAGCTCGAGTTGATTGCTGACCTCGGCAAGCGGGTAGACGCCCTCGATCAGTTCAGCCGCCAATGCGGTTGAACCCAGGATCTCGAGCGAAGCACCAAGGTCTTGTGAGCAAACGTGAGCGAGCGTGGTGTGAATGTCGATCTCACTCATCACAATCTTGTGCACGTCGATCTCTTGGCGAGTGGTCGGTAGCCCCACCTGAAGGATGCTGCCACCGCGCTTCACCAGGTCGATGGCGAACTGCAGCTGGCCGGGGGCTCCGCTGGCCTCGATTACAACGTCGATGCCGGCGGCACCAAAGATGCCCTGAATCTGGGCTGTGGCATCCGGTCCGACCTCAACGGTGTGGTCGGCTCCGAGCCGACTTGCTCGCTCAAGGCGGCTGCCGCCGAAGTCGAGAACCGTTACCTCTGCGTCAAACAGGTGCTTGAGTCCGGCTAGCACGAAGGTGCCGATTGCCCCTGAGCCAATCAGCAAGACCTTGTCGCCATTGCGAACGCCCGAGCGACGAGCTGCGTGCAGCCCTACTGCGAGTGGTTGGGCGATGCCGGCGGCATCCAGGCTCAAACCGGCGGGAACCTTGACCAGGGTGCTGGTTGGCACGGCAACGAACTGAGCCATTCCGCCATCGCGGTTTAGCCCGAGGGTTACATAGCTGTCGCAAAGGTTCGTGCGGCCCTCGGTGCAGCGCTTGCAGCTGCCGCAACTGATGCCCGCGCCCGATGCCACGATGTCGCCAACCTTGAACTCTGAGTTGTGCTCGTCGGCTTGGATGATCTCACCGATGAACTCGTGGCCGAGAACCATCGGGCCAAGATGTCCGCTGTGAGCGTGCTGCTTCTGAGTCGGGAAAATCTTCGGACCCGATTTGTATTCGGACGCATCCGTGCCGCAAATGCCAGAGCGAAGGATCTTGAGCAGCACCTCGCCGGCAACCGGTTTTGGCACATCAATCTGTTCGAGTCGCACATCACCACTTGCGTGGTAGACGGCGGCAATCATTTGCTCAGTCATTTGGCTAGTGTCCGCCGCGGCCTTCAACGGTGTTGAGGTGTGACTGCGAGTCACGCTCAAGTGCGAGCGGGCCACCGACTGCGTAGTAACGCTGACCAGCAACCAAGAGGTCTTCCGCAGGGAACTTCGTGATTACCTGGCAGCCGGTTGCAGTGACAACAACCTCTTCTTCGATGCGAGCCGCGCCCCAACCATCCGAAGATGGCCAGTAGGTCTCGAGAGCAAACACCATTCCCTCAACCAGAACCTCTGGGTGATCGAACGAAACCAGACGCGAGAAGATCGGCTTCTCCCAAATCGAAAGACCGACTCCGTGACCATACTGCAGAGCGAATGCAGCCTCTTCGTTTGCGAAACCAAACTCTTCGGCCTTCGGCCAAACAGCAACGATGTCGGCGGTGGTTGCACCCGGACGAACGAGCGCAATCGCGCGGTCCATGTATTCGCGTGCGCGCTTGTATGCATCGTGCTGCGCACGAGATGCTGAGCCCACTGCGAAGGTGCGGTAGTAGCAGGTGCGGTATCCCTGGTAGCTGTGCAGGATGTCGAAGAACGCTGGGTCACCCGGACGAATCAAGCGGTCAGAGTAAACGTGTGGGTGTGGCGAGCAGCGCTCACCCGAAATTGCGTTGACACCTTCGACGTATTCGGAGCCGAGGTCGTAGAGAGTTTTCGAAACCAAACCAACGGCCTCGTTCTCTTTGACACCTGGGCGAAGAAATTCGTAAAGCTTCTCGTATGCGGCATCAACCATTGAAGCCGCCTGAGTCAAAAGGCCAATCTCTTCGCCGGTCTTGATTGCACGTGCGTTCAAGAAAATCTGCTGGCCGTCAACAACGGTGATGCCGGCGCGCTGAAGAGCAAACAGGATCGGCAACTCAACGATGTCGATTCCGAGCGGCTCGTTGAGCAGCCCATACTTCTCAAGCTCGCGCTTGATCTTGGACGCAACCTCGTCGGCGATCCCGGCATCCGGGTTGAATGCGCCACGCAGGGTCGAGATGCCGGCGCGTGCGCCAGACTCGGCGCGCGGGCGAACCGCACCGTGATGCGGAGCGTGAGGATCTGCATCGGCCTCGGCGGTGGTGGTGTCGAGCCATGGGTTGTAGAGCTTGTGGTGTTTTGCCGCAGAGCCGAAGTCCCAAACGATTGGGTCGGTCTTGCGAGTTACCAAAGCGAAACGAATCGCCTTGTCGATTGCCCAGGTGCCAATGTGAGTCGACGACATGTAGCGGATGTTCGAAAAGTCGAAAGCGAGAAGTGCTCCTACCTGAGACTTCTCGAGCTCCTTCTTCAGATTGGCGAGACGGTCGGTGCGCAACTTGTCAAAATCGAGACGCTGTTCCCAATCCACCTGGTTGGTGCCGAATGTTGCAGTTGTCATGATTGCCTTCCTTTTGGGAAATCACCTGGCTAAACCAGGATCATTCCTCCATCGATTGCCATGGTCTGGCCTGTTACGTAATCTGAATCGCTGCTCGCGAGGAACAGTGCAGTTGGTGCGATGTCTTCTGGTTGCGCAGCGCGTCCAAGCAAAATGCCGGATGCCATCGAGTCGAAACCCGAATCACCCTCGCCAATTGCTTCGAGGTCTTTGTCCAGAGTTGTCCAGAGTGGGGTTGCCACAACGCCAGGTGAAAACGCGTTCACCGTGATCTCGTGTTCCGCGAGCGCGCGCGCCGCTGCTTGCGTTAGTGAAATGACCGAGGCCTTGGATGCGCTGTAGGGTGCGAAACTTGGAAACCCGGTGCGGCCGGCGATCGATGCGGTGTTCACAACTTTTCCGCCGGAGCCCTGCTTGATGAACTGCTTGGCCGCCTCTTGAGTGCCGACCAAGACGCCCCAGACGTT
This sequence comes from uncultured Micrococcales bacterium, assembly GCA_903909605.1. Classification (GTDB taxonomy): domain Bacteria; phylum Actinomycetota; class Actinomycetes; order Actinomycetales; family Microbacteriaceae; genus Rhodoluna. Next base: position 24,286 of record CAIVWH010000007.1, read on the forward strand.
CACCTTCATAATCGCGTTGAAGTTCTCCTCGGTGACGTCGAGAAACTTGAGTGGCTTGTTGAAGCCAGCGTTGTTGAAATAGCAGTCGAGTTTGCCGTAGGTCTTGACCGCCAGCTCGATGCCGCTTGCCACG
>CAIVWH010000008.1 GCA_903909605.1 uncultured Micrococcales bacterium
TGGCGACAAGAAGTTTGGCGACCGCAAGTTTGGCGATAAGCCTGCTGGCGCGAAGCGTTCATACTCGTCTCGCGACAACTAGCACTTGTTCACAGCGGGGTTGAAAAACTTGCACAAAAAAACGAGTCGGCCGATACTGAGAATTTGTTGAGGTCGGCAACTTGCGACTTATGGTTAACCCATGCGCCTTTCTAAAGCCCTCGTCTCACTGCTAACCGCAGCCACCCTTGCCTTCACCGGATTCGCTGCCGCGCCGAGCGCGAGCTCGCCGGCGACTGCCGCATCGACGCTGACGGCGCCATCCTGGATGAACAACGCCACCGTTTACGAGATCAACACTCGTCAGTACTCGGCCGCGGGCTCGTTCAACGCGGTTGCTGCCGATCTGCCACGCATCCAGGCGCTTGGCGTGAAGGTGCTTTGGTTTATGCCGATTTACCCGATCTCGGTCAAGAACCGCAAGGGCACACTGGGCAGCTACTACTCAATCGCCGACTACAAGGCCGTGAACCCAGAGTTCGGCACCGCTGCCGACTTCAAGGCGCTGGTCGACAAGGCACACGGCATGGGCTTCAAGATTGTGCTCGACTGGGTCGCCAACCACACCGGCTGGGACAACCCTTGGATAACCGCGCATCCTGACTGGTACACCAAGGATTCGAGCGGCAAGATCACCCAGCCGCCCGGCACCGACTGGTATGACGTTGCCGACTTGAACTACGACAATCAGGCAATGCGCGCGGCAATGATCGACGCAATGAAGTACTGGGTAACTACCTACGACATCGACGGTTTCCGCTGTGATGCGGCCAGCATGGTTCCCAGTGACTTCTGGCATCAGGCCAGCACCGCACTTGAGGCAATCAAGCCACTGTGGATGCTTGCCGAGTCAGCCCCAGGCGATGTGAGCATGGGCACCGACTTTTCCAGTGCTTACAACTGGTCGCTGCTGAGCACCGAAAACACCCTCAGCTCGAACAATGGCAGCAAGTATTCGTTCAACAACGAAATCGCGAACCTGCAGCTCGACTACCCGGCCGGCAGTTTCGCGATGAACTTCATCACCAATCACGACGAGAATTCGTGGAACGGCACGGAGTACACCAGGCTCGGTTCGGTAGGCGCAGTCAAGGCCGCGAGCGTTCTCTACTTCACGCTGCCCGGCACCCCGTTGATCTACAACGGGCAAGAAGTCGGCATGAACAAGATGCTCGCATTCTTTGAAAAAGACCAAATCCCTTGGGTTGCAAGCCCGATGACCGCGTTCTACAAAAAACTGATTTCGCTGAAGACGGCCAACGCCGCGCTCGCGGTGGGTTCGGCGGCAGGCGCCATCCGTGTGGTTACCACCAACCAGGATGGGGTGCTGGCTTACGTGCGCTCGAGTGGCAAGTCGAAGGTGCTGGTTGCGATCAACCTGACCAACAAGCCACTCAAGGTTGCGCTGTCTTGGGGCAGTTCGGCCGGCAAGCTGTATGACTATGCGAGCAACAAGCTGGTGAGCATCCCTGCGGCTCAGACCGTGACGCTGCCGGCTTGGGGTTATCAGGTCGACACCACCAACCAGCTCAAGAATTAAGCGTTTTTCGCGAATCTAGGGGTTGCACGGGTCTGGACCTAGCGCCTAGACTGGGCGTTAGCCAAAGACCGCCGGTTTCGGGGCAGGCAAATCAATGAGAAATCTTTGATTCGCACGCGCCGACGAAGATGCAGAAATGCAGGCCCGCGCAGGTGTATGAAGTAATCGCCCTTCTGGGCTGCTGCTCCGTGCCTCTGCGCTCGGAGCTTTTCTGTTTTTGGGGCTAACCGGCACAATCAAACAAGGAGTGCCATGGCGAACAAGGTACAGAACGTCGCCGAGCTGACTGAGTCATTCAAGAGCTCGAACGCCGTTCTTCTCACCGAGTACCGCGGCCTTACTGTTGCTCAGCTCAAGGAGCTGCGCAAGTCAATCAGCAAGGACGCAACCTACGCCGTAGCAAAGAACACCCTGCTCGAAATTGCAGCTAAGAACGCCGGAGTTAGTGCCTTTGATGGCCAGCTCTTCGGTCCTAGCGCGATGGCATTCGTACACGGCGACGCCGTGACCGTTGCCAAGGCATTGCGTGACTTTGCGAAGGCAAACCCTCTGTTGGTGCTAAAGAGCGGTGTTCTAGAGGGTGCCGCCCTTACTGCCGACGAGGTTAAGAAGCTTGCTGATCTCGAAAGCCGTGAAGTGCTGTTGGCCAAGGCCGCCAGCGTATTCAAGGCCAAGATGTTCCAGGCCGCTTACATGTTCCAGGCCCCGCTTGCACAGGCTGTTCGCACCGTCGACGCCCTGCGCGAAAAGCTGGCCTAAGAACCCCGATTTACCCCAAAAACTGCTTCAAACCAATAGGAGATAAAAATGGCAAAGCTTTCAACCGAACAGTTGATCGACGCTTTCAAGGAGCTTTCGCTCATCGAGCTCAGCGACTTCGTTAAGAAGTTCGAAGAGGTCTTCGAAGTTACCGCTGCTGCACCAGTTGCAGTCGCTGCAGCTCCTGCTGCTGGCGGCGCTGCTGAGGCTGCCGAGGAGAAGGACTCGTTCGACGTCGTTCTCGAGTCGGCTGGCGACCAGAAGATCGCTGTAATTAAGGAAGTTCGCGCCCTGACCAACCTCGGTCTTGGCGAGGCAAAGGCTCTCGTTGACGGTGCACCTGCAACCGTTCTCGAGGGTGCGAACAAGGACACTGCCGAGAAGGCAAAGGCTGCTCTTGAGGGCGCCGGCGCAAAGGTAGTTCTGAAGTAATTCAGTTCCAAAACTCTCAGAAAACCCGCCCTTTTAGGGCGGGTTTTTTGTTCGGTATAACCGAATAACTACATGGTTGTAATTCGAGCGCATTGCGAAACTTATAAGGCCTGGTGGGGCATGCTTTGCCCTGCTTTGGCCTACCGTGACACGGATTCTGTCGCGGTAGAGAGTCGAGCAAGGAGGTGCGATCGTGAACTTTGTCACGAACTTAATTCGCACACTCCGCGCCTCATCCAAATTGCGCATCGGCGCCATCCTTGGAATCGCACTTGTTGCACTGGTTACTTTCTGGCAGCCCGCCCCACCGGCACACGCTGTTCCAGGTGCACCATATTCGGGATGGTCGGTGAAGCTCTACCACAACACAAATAACAGCGACACCAACTGCTACTTCGACAACCTCGGCAATGCCGACACTTTCTTTGCTAGTAACTCGTGCGGCGGAAACGCTGCGTTTGATATCAATACGATCGCATCGACATTCTCGGCATCGGAATGGTTGACCACTGCAAACGTTTCAAAGACATATAACTCGTCGGATCAGACTTCGCTTGAAGAGTACACGGCAGCAATTACTGGTTACATCAAACCAACATCGACTCTGTCTTCGTTCTACCTGCGCACTTGTTCCGACGACGCGGGTTACATTTGGTTTGGTGCAACGGCGATGAGCGGTCAGTCGTCGTACACGCGAACTGCTGCTGCGGTTCAGAACGGTGGTCTGCACGGAAATACGAGTTGCGCGAACTCTGGAAACCTCGGGGCAATTTACACCGGCACTTACTATCCGATTCGTGGTCAGCTCGGTGAGGCTACAGGCGGCGACTCGATCTCGTTCCTTTACTCAACCGACGGCGCGAACTGGAACACCATCCCAGATAGTTGGATTTTCACTCAGGGGTACGGCACTGTTCTGAACGACCAGACTGCGCCGAGCATCACAGGTGCACCGACGCTTACAACGGCAACTGACACCGGCGTTTCTTCGACCGACGGCATTACTGGCGCGGTTAACCCAGTGCTGCAGGGAACCACCGGGGCCGGAGCCGTCAGCGAGGGCAACGGCTATGTGCAGGTTTATCGCAACACCACCAACAGCAACACCGGTGGAACCCTTGTGGCATGTACCAACGGGGCGAGCATCAATGGCGCAGCTAGCGCGGTAGCCACGGATGGCTCGGGTAACTGGACATGTACCCTGCCAACCGGGTGGCAGACCTTTAACTCAGGTGGTGCGGGCTATTACTACGTGAGTGCAACCGACCAAATGGCTTACACCAGCCAACCATCATCGCCTCGAGCAATCACTCCAAACAACCTCAACATCGCAATTAGCGCCGGAGGGGCACAGAGCGGTTTCGCACTTGCACAGCAACCCAAGATCACCGCAACCGATGGCGGAACAGCGTCGGTCACGGTTTCTTCATCGCTCGGAAGCGTTACCAATGCAACCGCAAACGCCGGCACCGCATTCAGCGGAACGACAATCACTTACTCATCGGGAACTCTTGCCGGTGCAACGCTGACATACACGGCGAGCGGATACTTCTCGGCGACACAAACCCTTTCGGCTGTTGCCACGTCCTTGACGGTGATAGGCAGTCAGACCACGGATGCATCTGGTGTGTGGATTAATAACACTTGGTATACAACCAACACGGGTGTCTCATACATCAACCCAACCCAGCTGAATGCTCAGTTAAGCGTTGCTTCAGCAAACCTTATTTGCATCAACAATTTGTATATCGCAAACAACGTCACCGGCACGACTTCTGGCAGCTCGGTAAAAATTGTTGCCGGCGGCTATGTTGCAATGGATGGAAAACTAACCCTCAACAACGGCAACATCACTGTGCTGTCTAACGCGGATGGCCTAACCGGTGTAAACGGCGGGCCGATTGTGATCACCTCGTCAACCGCAGGGTTTGCGTCGGGTGGTGGAAACATCATCCTTGCTGGTGGTGACTGGACCTCGACAAGTGGTTATGCGGTGGGATTGAACACTGCATACAACGGCACGGGTGGTCTTGGCGGTTTGATTGCGGCTGATGACTCAGGCGTTTACATTGCCGGAATCGTGAACTCAGGTGGCGGTTCGATCACCATCAACGGGCGCGAAGGCACGGGAACCGGCGATGCGGCCGGCGTCTATGTGGCAAACAACGGTCTAATTCAGGGTGCCGGCGGAGATGTCACCATCACTGGCCTAATTTCGAGCGACTTAACCGACACCAATGCCTCCCACCGTGGGGTTCGTGTTGGTGCGGGATCTGCGACTCCTAGCCCTACCGTTTCGACCACGGGTTCGGGCAACATCAGCATTACTGCCACTACTACCGTGGCAAGCATCGCCGCTCAACAGGCGACCCTGTTCGAAAACGCGACGATTAGCGCGGTCAACGGAAACATCTCGATAACCGCTAACCCTGCATCGAGCAGCCCGGGCTTGCAGTTCGTAACCGCGAACAGCAGCATCTCGACTTCGGGTACGGGCGGAATCACCCTGACCAGCAACAGCGTGGCCAACAGCGACAGCTTTGCCAATCTGGGCACCCTCTCGGCCGGTGGCGCAATCGCCATCAACACCGGCAAGGACATCACGCTGCCGAACGCCTGGAGCACCGCAGGGTCGATGTCGTTCACCACCACCGGCGGAAACGTGAACATCAATGCCGCCCAGACCATCACCGGTTCTGGAAACGCGTTTTTGGCTAAGGCAGCCGCAGCTGTTATCGATAACAACAACATCACCACAGGTGGCGGTGCGATCACGCTTTGGTCTGACTCGGATAACGCAAACGACGGGTCAATCAAGGTTGGCGGCGCGCTGTCTTCGTCGGGCGGTGACATCACGCTCTCGGGTGGAACCGCGCTTGCAACCGGATTTGCCAAGGGTGATGTAAACGTTCTTCGCAGCCAGGCGAACGCGGGAAACACTTTGAACGGGTTTGTCGGCGTGCTGATCACTGGCTCACTAAGTTCAACCTCAGGAAACATTCTGATTCGTGGGCAAGATTCGTCGACCATCTACACAGCTAGCGGCACACAGTTGCCTGACTATGGCACCGGTGTTGAATTCATGAAGGGCTCGAGCCTCACTGCAACCACAGGCTCGGTGACCATCTATGGAAACGTTGCCTCGAACCAGACCAACACCACCGTTTGGCACACCGGCACACTCATCGGAAACCTAGGAGCCGGTTCGGCTGTAGCGATTTCGACAACTTCGGGCGCGATCAACATCACGGGTGACACCGTGAACAGCAACTTTGGTAACAACCGCTATGGCCTCGGGCTCTATGGAACTTCGGTTACATCGACCTCGGGAAACATCACGCTTACCGCGATTACCGGTTCAAACTGCACGACTGACTTTGTCGCAGGTTCGTCTGCAGCGACGCTCGGCGGAGGCAGCGGTAGCGTTTCTATTTATGGTTCAAGGGCGAATGCGACCGCGACCGACTCACTAGGTTCGCTGACAATTAGCTCAAGCAGCACCGTGACAATCGACCTGTATAACCCGACCTTTACCGCAACCGTATTCAGTGGTGCTGCCGCTTTCATTCTTGAATCGCCAGCAGGAGCCCCATCATTCGCTTCGGCAGTTGACTTCACCAACTTGAGCCCAGCTGCTGCACCAAACAATGTGGGCTCGCTGCAACTCGGGCGAACCACCAACGCGGTGGCCATGACATTGGGAACTGCTTGGAGCATCTGGGGGCCAGTGTCGGTTTATGGTTCGTCGATCAATGCAAGTGCAAACATCACAATTGGCAAGCCGAGCGCGCAGCTGCTTTTCAAGGCAACGGGCGACATTTGGAACGCTGCGAACAAGACTTTTCAGACAAACGGTGGAAACCTAATTTTTTGGGCCGATTCTGACAAGGTATCTGGCTCGACTTCAAACGGTGGCCGAATCTCGCTTGCTGCCTCAACGACATTGAGGAGCCAGGGCGGAACCATCGCCCTCGGCGGCGGTCTCGATGACGGTGGCACCGATTCGGGCATTCCGTTGATGAACGGTTGGTCATCGATGGCATCAGGCGACGGATTGCCAGATGGCTATGCAGTAGGGCAGAACTCGGCAGGCGCTGACTCGGGAGTGTATCTAAACGATGGCTACCAGATCAGCTCGGGTGGCGGCGATGTCTACATAGCTGGTCGCGACGCAACCACAAACCCAAACAATGGCACAAGCGCAATGATCATCTTTGGCGACGGCGCCATTGACTCGGGCGCCGGGCGCATTGGTGTTTGGGGTAAAGCCCACGCCATGTCTTCTGCGATTACTAACTACGGAATTTTGTTGCATGGCGTTGTGGGCGATAACGTCGGCACCGGATCAACCTGGACTTCAGCCAACCGCACGGCTCAGGCAATCACGATTTATGGCGACTCGAGCGCAAACACTAGCGCCAGCGCCTATGGCGTGACAGCCATGCATTACGTTCCACTGCAATCTGCAACTTGGGGTTATAACTCGTTTCACTTAGTCGCAACCGGCTTGAAGGATTCAGCAAATCTAGCGACAACGCCTGGCGGTGGAATTAGCGTGACCGGCATCGGTTCGACTGGTGCCACCTATGGAATGAATGGAATTTGGTGGTCTTGGGCTGACGCGCTAGCCAAGGATGGCCCGATTAACTTCGCTGGTTATTCAACCGATGCAGCTGGTTCGCGAAGCTCTGCAGGTATGTATCTCGGTGAAAGCAATGCTCAGAATGACGATCGCTTCGGCGCGATGAGCACCATCTATGCGACGACGAATAAGACTTTCACTAACCCAATCACAAGTGCAACGACAGACTTCACGACTAGCGCCAGCAACATAACGCTGAGTGCAACCAAGTTTGTATTCTTGAGCACACCGTACTTGTCAAACTCTGGTTACATCTTTAATACCTCAGGTGATGTCACCTTGCAGCCATGGGGCAATGATTTCACGGCGCAACAAAACGTTGCCGACTGGGCTTTTCAAAACATCACAATTACTGGAACGCCACGAAACGTGACCGTTGGCAAGAACTCGGCGACTAGCACAGCGAATGGGTACAACTACAACTGGTATAGCAACATCAGTGCTACAGGCTCTATCAAGCTGTATTCGAGCGGGTTCGTTTGGATGAACTCGAGTGTTAGCCTCACCACGACGCTTGCAGCGTCTGGAACCAGCACACCAAACACCGGTGTTTTGCTTAAGACTTCTGAGCGCTTCCAATTTGCCGACGCTGTCAAGTTCACAACCGGCGGGGCTGACATAACGGTTTGGGCCGACGCCGATGGCAATGGCACGGGCGCAATCTACTTTGACTCGAACAACGTGCTCACCTCAAACGGCGGCAAGATCACCATCGGTGGCGGGCTTGATGATGGTGGAACCGGAGATATGGCCGGCCGTGGCGTTGGCGATGGCTACCCGGATGGCTATCCGAGTTCAATAAGTGGTTGGCAATACACGACTGGTGGCCAGGTTGCCGGCCTCTGGCTCAGATCTGGCTTTCAGATTTTGTCAGGCGGCGGAGATATTTTGCTTGCCGGAAAAGACAACCCGGTTTATGGCGCTGACTCGACCGGGCTCTACCTGCAGGGTGGAATCGTCTATGCCGGCTCGGGCAAAATCGCGATGTATGGCACCACCGGCACCGGATGTACGAACAACTGGCACAGGGCTATCTTGACTGGCGATGGTGCAACCACAAGCATCATCTCGACTTCTTCGGCTTCGAACGCAATTTACATGCGTGGTAACACCTCAACCTGCAACAACGGTTTCTCGGTTTATGCGAATGCCGTTGGTGGAAATAATGCATGGACCTACGTGGCAGCGCCAAACGGTGGTGGAATCAACATTTCAGGAACCCAAGGCAATGCGAGTTATGCGCAAGGTGACACGGCTTCGGGTAACCGCTACGAGAGCAACATTCTCTCGCTGAACTACTACAACCTGATTGCAAACACCGGTGCGATTAACCTAACTGCAACCAAAGCGACTACTACAGGCATTTGGGGTGTCAGATTTGGAACGCTCACAAGGTCGACCGCATATGTAGGCAAGACGGCAAGCGCACTTTCAACGGGATATACCGCCTACTCTACAATCGCGTCTGTCAACTCGACTTCAGATCTCACCATCACCGCCGATTCAATTTGCCCATATGACACAAACATAAACACCACCGGAAACATCAAGCTTCTCTCTAATGCGAGCTCGTTTGATTACGCATTGTTGGCCAACGCAGCCGACTGGGCTACAACCTGGAACGGCCCCTATGCAAGTGTGCAACTTGGTAACGCTGGCACAAACGGTGGAAATCAAAACAGTGCAAACATCACCGTCGACAAAATTTCGTCTACCGGTGACATCGCGATCTACGGTGGAACCGTAACGCTGAAGGGCGGAGCGACAACTTCTGAAACCAGCGGCAACGGTGTGCTGGTAAAGACCACAGCTGACTTGATAGTTTCTAATGGAACCGCCGGTGCCCGTAACCCGATGTCAGTGACTGGCACCAGCAGCACTTCACCGGTAACACTTTGGTCAAACGCAGACGCAACTGGTGGTGGTTCGATCTCAATTGGAAACTACGTCGACGTGCTTACCCAGGGTGCACCAATCACCATTGGCGGCTCGACGGCCGCCGCCGACACAAGCCCTACCGGTAACGCCGAGGGCGCGACCGCGAGCTATTGCACCGGCGTGAACATCGGCGCGAGCAACGTTGCGGTTGACTCGGTGAAGGTGCAGTCGCTGGGTGGCGCTATCACCATCCGTGGAAAGTCGACCTATGACGGTGGCGGATGTATGGGGCTCAAGATTGCCTCGGGAGCAAACATCAACTCAGGTGTGGGCGCCATCACCATTTATGGTGACGGAGGTGCGCCGACCGGAAGCAACAACGGTCACGGCATGGAAATCAACGGTAACGGTGGTTATGCCAGCAAGATCACATCGGCCAAGAGCACCGGAACAGCGATATCTATTACTGGCGTATCAAATGGCACCTCGTCAAACGGCCGTGGAATCGTTGCCTACCAGGGTTCTGCTCGCCAGATGTCGATTACGGCAACGGGCGGCGGAGACATTTCACTCGTCGGTTCGGCTAGCTCGGCATCTCCGAACGCGATCACTCTGAATCACACAGAAGTATTTGCAGCTGGCGGCAAAATCACAATTGACACTGGAAACCAGCCGGCGGACTTTGGTGAAAACTCAGGTACAAACTACATCGGTGGATCAGCTGCAAATTCAACGTCTGGTGATGTAACCGTCAAGGCGAGCAAAATCACTATTGGAACAACCCCCTCGGCTGGTGCGTTCCAATATGCATCGAAGCTTTACCTAATTAGCAACGCGACATCTTTCTCTGCTGCGTCAACTTTTGGTTCTGGAATGTCAGTGACCGGCCTGGGCTACATGCAGGTCGGCAAGAGCACTAACACCGCGGACATCACACTAAATGGCACCAACTCAGTAGCTGGAGACATCGATGTCTACGGTGGTGCGGTAACCATCGATGGTAACCAAACCACCACAAATAGCGGAAACATCACCGTCAATGCCACGGGGGCATATTCGGGGGCGGGCTCGCTGAACGCTGCAGGAACCGTGATTCTAAACGCGAGTTCATCGAGCGGTACTGGCGCAATGACCTCTAATGGCGCAGGTGGAATTGCCATCACCACCTCAACCGGTTCGATTTCCATCGGCGGCAATTTAAGCGCGAGCACCAGCGCAATTGCGCCAATCACACTGAAGTCGAAGACCGACATCTCGGTCACCGCCTCGAAGTCGATTACTACCGCCGGTGGAAACGCGATCTTCTGGAGTCGTTATCTAGCCCTTGCCGGAGCCACGACACAGGGTTCAATAACCCTGAACAACTCAGCATCAGTGACAACAAGTGGCGGCCGCATTGTTATGGCGGGCACCGCCCAGGTCGATGGAAATGGATTCCCGACCGGATACGCATACACAACAACCAACGCAACTGCAGGCGTGCAGCTCGGCACTAGCGAAATCGCGACCGACACAAACGTAATTCTTTCTTCTGGCGGTGGCCAGATCACGATGTATGGCCAGCAGGCAGGAACAGCCAATGCTTCGTGGGGTGTTCAAATTCGTGGTGGTGGCAAGGTTGACGCCGGCGCAAATTCAATCACCATCGACGGCAAGGCCGACACACTGACTGGCAACGCGGTCGAATTCGACAACACCTCGGGCAATGGTGTGAAGATTCTCTCTGCCGCAACGCTTGGCACGGCAATTTCAATCACCGGTGCCGCTACCGGAACCACGGTTGCAAATAACGGCGAGCGTGGATTTATGTCAGGTTCGGCCGACCTAACAATAAATGCAAGCGGCGGCGGAAGCATTTCGATTTCTGGAACCCAGGCAATGAACAACACCACAAATCCTGGTGCGGTTTATTTCGGAGGAACCTCAAACATTCTGGCTTCCACGGGAAACATCACAATTAACGGTGGAACTCGCGGTATCTACATGTCGGGCACAATCAACTTAGCCGCGCTAAATGCATCGACAGCGGCAATTGGAAGCGTGACCCTGACGGGTGATGCAATCACCGGCGGCGCAACCGTGGCTATAAAAACTACGGGTGCCGTTGTGTTTGAATCAACAAGCGCAAATTTCAGTTCAACCTTCAACACTTCGAGTTTGAGCTTAAGTGGCCCACCATCGAGTCTTCGCGTTGGCAAGACAGGCAACACCTCGGGCGTGACTATTTCTGGTGGTACTACATCGGTTGCCGGGCCTGTGACTATCAATGGTGCCGCCGTGACTGTATCGAGCGCAATAACCACAACCAACAGCGGAACAATTTCGATTCCGGCAACGGGTGTGGTTGCAATCGGCGCAGCTATGACTGCAGCTGGCGACATCACGATATCGAGCACCTCAACCACCGCAACTTCGGCGAACCTGCAATCTTCAGGTGCAAACGGTATCTCGATAACAGCAACGACTGGAGCGGTGACCACTGGTGGAACACTTGCCGTGACTACTTCAACTACCGGAAATATCTGGCTAAAAGCCGCCACAAACGTGATCACCGGAACCGCTAACACCATGACCACCAATGGCGGAGCTGTAGTGCTCTGGGCACGCTCGGGTTCGACAGAAAACACATCAGGCCAGACCGGCGAGGGCTACATCAAACTCGACAACGGCTCGTCAATTAGCACAAGCGGTGGAGCCATCATTCTTGCCGGCTCAAGTTCGGTAGATGCCAATGGATTCCCAAACGGGCACACCTATTCGAACACTGGAAGCACTTATGGTATTCAACTGGGAACTGTTACCACGGCTGGACCAGTCAATTTGACTTCTGCTGGTGGTCAGATTCGTGTTTACGCTCAGGTGGGTGCCGCGGCCAGCCAAGGCATCGCCAGTATCTTTAACGGCACAACAATGACCTGGAGTTCAGGTATCGGAAGACAAGACCTCAACGTCCTGAGCGCGAGCACCGTTGATAACGCCCTTGAAACCTGGGGAGCTTTCACGATGTCTTCATCGGCGGTGGCTGATGCGACTACTTCTGCAATCAAGGTTGTGGTTCAAGAGACCAACTCAGCGGCAACATTGACGCCAATCCAGCAACAGGGCACCTATGCAAATAAGTTCATCGCAAATGGCGGTGGTGATCTTGATGTCACTATCACGACAGCAAACACTGCTAAGTATGCAATTGACTCAGCAACTAAATTCCAATTCTCGGCAACTAGCGGCGCTATCCGTGTGAATTTCGGAACGGGTCTTGACCTAGCCTCTGCAACTTCAACCAATGCGATGATTTTTGGTGCAGACGGCACCGACGTTACGAGCTCAAGCTCGAACATAACGATCTCTGGCAACAACTTTGTTGACAACGCAAACGCCGGCAGCGTGATTGTTAAGACAAGCGGCACGGCGACCGTTCAGCCAGCGATTACTGCTGGCACATACACCGGCTCTGCAAACTTCAGTGCGGCGCAGACTTTCGACAGCACCTGGAGCTTCAGTGGAATCACCGGTGTTAATAGTGGAAATATCGGAAGTCTGACACTCGGGCAATCTGGAACTGGCGGCACAGTTTCAGGGTTGACTCAGAACACTGCGAACATCACGATTTCGAACGCATTGACTTCATCTGGTTCGGTATCTGTTTATGGCGGAACGATTACTGCTGGCGCCAACATCACCACATCAGGTTCAGGCGCCATCTTGCTTAAGGCAACTCAAGACGTAATTGTGCCAACTGGAACAAGCACCACTGTTCGAAACATCTTGACCACTGTCGACGGCCCGCTCACACTTTGGTCGAACTCAGATGCCTCTGGATCTGGTGCTATCTCGCTCGGAAACTGGGTCAACCTCACCACCACCACAGGCGCAATAACTCTTGCTGGCGGTAACACGGCTACAGAAACCACGCCAACCGGTTATGCCCAGGGATATGCAAGCTATGTGAGCGGTGTTCGCATTGGTTCTGCTGCATCTGCTACCGACCAGGTAAAGATCACGTCAACCGGTGGTGACATCACGCTCAAGGGTCAGGCCAATAACCAGGCGACCTCTGCGGGAATCTTCGTTTATGCCGGCGCAAACATCGCCAGCTCAACTGGCCGTGTGACCATGCTTGGATACAGCCAACAACCAACAACCAACGCGCACGCCGTTTACTTGAATTACACGGGAACCGCTGGAATCAACTCGAACATCAGCTCTGGTGCAACAACTGGCGATGCAATCACTATTACTGGTTTTGTTAACACAGCCACCACGAGCGCGTCGACAAATGCAAATGGCGTGACCATTTATCCAACATCCGGTGGCACCGAAACCATCAACGCAAGTGGCGGCGGAAACATCGTCATCACCGGAACCGCTAGTTCGGCAACCACTAACTCTGTGGAGTTGAACTACACAAACATAAATGCGGCGGGTGGAAACATCACTGTTGACGCGGGAACACAAACCGTGGAATACAGCAAAGTCACCGGTGTTGCGGCAGTAAACATTGGTGGAACTTCGAGCAGCTCGTTGGCCGGTGAAATCAAAATCATCGCTGATAACGTGAGCTACGTTGCCGGTGGTTCGACCGTCTACCAAAACGCCGCGAAACTATACATCCAACCGAAGTCGGCGTGGTTCTCTAGCGCGCAGACCTTGGCTTCAACTGCAACACTCACCAACCTGAGTTACTTTGCTTTTGGAAAGTCGGGCAATACGGCAGGCTTGACGGTGTCTACTGCGGCAGCTATCAAGGGCAACATCGACATGTGGGGCGGTGCTATCGCGGTTGGTTCGAACCTAAGCACCACAGTTAGCGGAAACATCACCGTCTTGGGTAGCGGTGCTTACACCGGCGCAGGAACCATGGATGCCAACGGCTCGATATCAGTGACAGCACTGAGCTTCTCGGGCACAGGTGCATTCACGGCCGCCGGCACCAACGGCATTTTCATCAACTCAACTGGTGGCGACACGACAATCGCGACCAACATGACCTCGAGTGGCGCCAGTGCTGGCGTCACCTTCAAGGCGACCGGATCGATCATAAATAGTGCTGCCAAGACCATGCAATCAAATGGTGGACCAATCGTATTTTGGGCGGGTTCAGCAGGTGGCAATGGATACGTGTCGATTTACGCGGGATCTTCTGTCAACAGCGTAAATGGTTCGGCTCTTCGAGGCGCTACCGGTGGTGGCGACATCATCGTAGGTGGTGGCTCAAACACAGGTAGCTACCCGACTGGCCCAGTGATTTGGAACACCACTTCGACTGCTGCATTCTCATCGGGTACTAACGGAGCAACTGGATCTGTCACCACTTACTACTCGGGCGGCGGTGCAATAAACATCAACGCCAAGAGCACGGCTGCAGTAACCGCGCTTTCATTCAAATATGCGACCACCATGTATGCCGGCAACGGCCAGATCACTCTGAATGGTGTGAATACATCTGCCACCTCAGGCTCTGGAATTGAAATCATGGATGGTGGCGTAGCAACCAACGCTAGCGACTTCTCTAGCAGTAGCAGCACGTCACCAGCAATTAGCATCACTGCATCATCCACTGCGGATAGCGCATTCCTTTCTGGTCGTTACGCAACCTCGGCAAACTTGATTTATTTGCAGGCAACCGGCACCGGTGGAATCTCGATTAGCGGAACAAACTCGAGCACCACTTTGAACGCGCCTGAGGTTGGAGTTAATGGAACAAATATTCTCTCGTCAGGCAACATCACCATCACAACCGCTTCAGTAACAGCTGGTGCGGGCGGTTACTTCGACTCAAAACTCACGTCAGGTTCACCTGCTAGCGCCTACGCAGTTTCGAACATCGGTTACTGCGCGACTGCCACGTGTTCACTTAGTCAAGTAACCTCATCGTCAGCGAACATCGTGTTGAACACAAACCGACAGGCGAGTTACCAAAGCCCAGTAAGTACATTCTTCAACACTGCCGGAACTGTCAGCTTCTTGCCAACTCTTGCCACGGGATTTGTAAACCAGTCGCCAACCAGCAACGACAAGATCTCAAGTGATTGCACCGGTCTAATCATTGGCAACGATGTAACGACGAATACCTGGGCCTACGCATCAAACAATGCATATTCAATCGCTGGCCCAATCAAGATTTATGCTGGCTCTGCATCTATCGTTCACAACATGACTTCGACCGGCACATCCGGTGGAATATTGGTTAAGACAACTGGCGACATTTCGGCCACAGGTGGCTCATCTGGCACACCTCGAATTTTGCAGACCAACGCCAGCCCAATTACCCTCTGGTCTGACTCGGATAACTCTGGCGCCGGTGCAATCAATGCTGCCGACTACACGACAATCAACTCTGCAGCCGGCAGTTTGTTGCAGGCAACCGCGGGTGGCCAGATCACCTTGGGTGGTGGTGCAGATGCAAACACCGATGGCGTGCCGGATGGATATGCCACCGGAAACTCAACTGGAAACACCAACGGAATCATTCTTGGTTCAATCGCTTACGTTGCGAACTCGATCAATGTTTATTCAGGAACCAATGGCATCGCGATTCGCGGTAAATCTGCATACGGCCGCGGAACGTATGTCACTCCGGGGTCGAACTTTGTTGCCGGAGGAGCAATTTTGCTTGAAGGTAGCTCATCAGGCTCTGCTGGCGGTTGGTATCACGGTCTTGCCATTGCAGATGCCGGAAGCCTCGGAGGCTCAACAACTATTTGGTCGTCAAAGACAAGCGGCACAGCTATCACGTTGATTGGTAACACCACTAACACGGCAACTGCATCGCCTTCTTCTGGAATCATGTTGAACCCGAATGGTGGCGCGTCGTACATCGCCATGATTAAAGCCACCGGAGGTGGAGATATCAGCATCACCGGCAGCAGCACCGCAGCTGGCTCAACCGGCGCTTACTTGCTAAGTAGCGACATCTTGGCTGCAAATGGAAACATCACAATCGATGGTGGCTCCACCGGAGTAAACCTCGGTGCAAACACCAACATTGGCTACAAGACTGGCGGCGCGATCACGGCCGACAACGGTGCAGTTTCAGTCACGGGCAATAGCTTCATTGCAGCATCTTCGGCCTACATCAAGACTTCTGGCGTTGTGACTTTCAAGCCAGCCACAAGCACCAACATCATCAACGTGAGCAACGCCGGCACCGATGCCGCTGGCACTCTAGACCTCAGCACCGCTGAACTTGGCAACGTTACTGCGGGCACCGTGCGCTTGGGCGCATCCGGTGGAAGCAACAGCGGAAACATCACTATTTCAACAGCCTTTTCGCCAAGCAACTTCTCGACTTTGGCTTTGCGAACCACCGGATCGGTTTCGGGTGCAGGTGCGATTACGATCGCCAACCTGGGTGTGTCGGCAGGCGGAAACATCACCCTTAGTGGCAATAACAACACCACGACCTTGGCTTTGACCTCGTCGGGCACCACGCCGACCGTGACCTACACAGAGCTTTCGAGTGACACCTACAACCCGGGCACCGTCGATGGCATCGCGGCAACCTTCGGTATTGCGACGCAGTACGCAATCACTACCCAGCCTCCAAGCACCGGATACATGGGAGTCAACCTGAGCCCTGCGCCGGTCGTTGTCGTCAAGGATGCCTACGGCACGGTGATTGGCACGAACAACAACACGACCAACACGGTTGCGGCGAGCACGACTTCGTCAGGAATCACCCTCGGTGGCACCACATCGATTACCCAAAAGGGTGGAACCTTCACGTTTGACGCATTGAAGGTGACTTCAGGTACTGGTTCGCTGGTTGTGAATTTCGGAGTCAGCGCCATCACTGGCCAGCAGGCGGTTGCAGCTAGCACAACCAACATCCAAGCTGGCGACCCCGACCACCTAACCATCACAACTCAACCTTCTGGCGCAAAGGCCGGCGCTGCGTTCACGACTCAGCCGGTTGTTGAGATCGACTCGGCGGCAAACACCGTAGTCACGGCAAACGGTTTGACTCTTGCGGTAACGGCTTCGCTGACAACTGGCACCGGTGTGCTAGTTGGTTCGACCACTGTGAACGCTGTGAACGGTGTTGCAACCTTCACCAACCTAGGCATTGGTGCTGTTGCTGCCTCGAACTACGTGATCACATTCAGCGCGACCTACAACTCGAACCCGGCGATGAACGTTGCCTCGAACGCAATTGCCGTCACCTATGGATCTGCCGACCACCTGAATCTGACCACCTCGGCGGCCGGATTCGCCTCGCGCACCAACTTCACTACCCAGCCGGTTGTCACCGTGCAGGATGCCTACGGCAACACCGTGACCAACTGGGCAACTTCTGTCACCGTCGCAATCTCTGGTGGTTCGACCTTGACTGGTACTACGACAGCTACTTTGAGTTCGGGTGTTGCGACCTTCGCGGGTCTCGGTTCTTACGGTTCGATTTCAAACTCGAACACCTTGACCTACTCGTCAGGTGCGTTGACCGTTGCCACTCAGAGTTTCTCGAACACGCCGGGTGCCGCATACCAGCTGGCCAAGACCACCTTGGCCGCAGGTGCCACCAACGGATCTGCCTTCACGACACAGCCGGTGATCACCATCCAAGACCAGGATGGCAACACCGTTACCTCTGGCGCCCAGTCGACTCAGAACGTGGTGCTCACCACCAGCAGCGCAACCCTTGGTGGAACCACGACCGTTGCCGCGGTTGCTGGTGTTGCCACCTTCACCGGAATCAGCCTGACCGGAAACGCCGGCGCGGTGACCCTGACCTACACAATCTCGTCGCCTTCGACCATCACGGCGACCCAGTCGATCACCATCGTTGCCGGTGCGCCAACCCAGCTGATTGTGAAGACAGGTGCCGCCGGCTGTAACTCGCGCATCGCCTGCACGACACAGCCCGTGATCTGGATTGCCGATGCTTCAGGCAACGCAACCACCTCGACCGCAACTGTGACCGCAACGGTTCGCACCGGCACCGGAACCGTCTGGGCCGGTTCGACCGCCACAGCAACCGCCGGTATTGCCACCTTTAGTGGCTTCGCCATCCAGGGAACTGCCGCATCGAACTGGGCAATCGACTACACCATTGCTTCGCCTTCGTTGACCGTGCCGCAGAGCTTGATCACCCTCGGATTCGGAACAGCGACCAAGGTCTTGGTGACCACCCTGGCGGCCGGCTTTGTGAACGGCACCGCATTCTCGACCCAGCCGGTTGCCAAGTTGGTTGACGCAGACAACAACGTGACCAACGTCGGTGGCGGAGCGCTAACCATCACGGTCGGTAGCGGCTCGGGCGGCGGCACCGCGGTGCTGTCAGGAACCACATCCAAGGCTCTGACGGCATCGGTAGCAGACTTCACCGGCGCAGGAATTACCCTGACCGGTACCGCCGACACCTACACCCTTACCTATGCGTACAGCGGCTTCACCTCGGCAACCCAGACCGTGACTCTGACGCCGGGTGCGGCAACCCAGCTTTCTGTAACCTCAAGCACCTCGGCGGCCAACGCGCAGGCACTTGTGGTTCAGCCTGTTGTCACCATCAAGGATGCCTCTGGCAACACCGTGACTTCGTCGACCGTGACAGTAACCCTGACCGCTTCGGGTGCAACTATCGGCGGCTCGACTTCGATGGCTGCTGTTGCTGGTGTTGCCGACTTCTCGGGCAAGGGTGTCAAGCTGACCGGTTTGATCGGCTCGAAGACTTTGACTGCGACCATCACTTCGCCTTCGACCATTAGTGGCAACACCTCGGTAACTCTTACTTACGGAACTGCGACTCAGTTGGCGGTTTCGGCTGCGACTGTTTCGGCGACTAACCGTGCGGTTTGGTCGAGCCAGCCAACCATCACCGAGCAGGATGTTTCGGGCAACACCGTTGGCAACGCCAACGACTCGATCACGGCGTCGGTTACCTCGGCGAACTCGGCCGATGTGACCCTTGGCGGAACGTTGACCAACTCGGCTGCTTCGGGCACCTTCGCATACACCGACTTGAAGCTGACCGGTAAGGCCGCGACCTACACGGTCACCTACGCGGCTTCGGGTTTGACTTCGGCAACCCAAACTGTGACCCTGGTTGCCGGTTCGGCCACCCAGATGAGCGTGACCACTCAGGCTGCCGGGGCAGTGGATGGCGTTGCCTTTACTACTCAGCCGGTTGTTAAGTTCTTGGATGCCGACGGCAACCTGACCACTTCGACCGCGACTGTGGTTGCTTCGGTTTCGGCTGGTGCGGCATCCGGTGTTTCGACTTTGGCCGGCACCACCAGCCAGGCTGCCGTTGCCGGAACCGCGACCTTCACCGGCCTCAAGCTGACCGGAACGCTCGACACTTACACCTTGACCTTCGCTTCGAGCGGGCTGGCATCGCAGACTCAGTCGATCACCACCACAATTGGTGCGGCGAGCAAGGTAGTGGTCACCACAGGTGTTGCCGGCTTCGCGAACCGAACCGACTTCACCACTCAGCCGGTTGCAAGCATTCAGGACATCGGTGGCAACGTGGTCACCGCTTCAACCGCGACCGTGACTGTTTCGATAAGTTCGGGCACTTTGACTGGAACCACTTCGCTGGCGGCTGTGAACGGTGTTGCCGACTGGTCGACTGCTGGCACTGCGCTTGGCAAATACGGAACTATCGGATCGAAGACTTTGACCTTCGCTTCGACTGGTTTGACTAGCGACACAACCCAGACCTTTACTCTCACTTACGGTGCTGCTTACCAGCTCTCGAACGGCACCAAGGTTTCTTCGGGCACTGCAGTAAACAACGCTGCGTTCTCGGTTCAGCCGGTAGTCACCATCCAAGACCAGGATGGCAACACCGTGACTGGCGGTTCAGACGCAACTCAGAACGTAACGATTTCGATCAGTGCTGGCTCGGTGAGCGGAACCACCAGCGTCGCTGCAGTTGCTGGTGTGGCGACCTTCTCGGGTCTGAAGTATGTCGGCACCTCGGGCGCATCGCGAACCTTGACCTACACGATCTCGTCGCCGTCGACCATCACGACCACAGACACGATCACACCTACCTCTGGTGCTGCTGATCACTTGAACGTGACTGCCGGTTCGACCACCGCAGCCAATGGGGCAGCGCTGGCAACTCAGCCAACTGTTGAGGTTGACGACATCTCGGGCAACAAGGTCGCCACCTCGACCGCCTCGATTACGGCATCGGCCAGCGGTGTGACCCTGGGTGGGGCAACCCTCACGCAGAACGCAACCTCGGGTGTCTTGACCTACTCGGGTCTGAAGCTAACCGGCACGATCGGCAACTACAACATCGTGTTCAGCTCGGGCTCGCTCACCAGCGCAAGCCTTGGCGTTAACCTCACCGCCGGCGTCGCCACCCAGCTCAGCGTTACCGGCAGCACCTCGGCCGCCAACGACCAGGCGCTGACTGTTCAGCCGGTTGTGACCATCAAGGATGCCTCTGGCAACACCGTGATTGGCGCCACCACCAACGTGACCCTGACCGCATCGGGTGCAAGCATCGGCGGCACCACCCAGATGGCTGCCGTGGCGGGTGTTGCTGACTTCAGTGGCCTCGGCGTGAAATTGACTGGCACCACCGGGTCGAAGACCATCACTGCGACCATCACTTCACCTTCGACGATCAGCAACACCCTGACAGTGAACCTGACCTACGGAACCGCGACCAAGCTCGCAATCTCGAGCGCGAGCGTGAGCGCAACCAACCGCGTTGCATTCGCATCACAACCGACCATCACCGTTCAAGACGTTTCGGGCAACACTGTTGGCAACGCCACCGACTCGATCACTGCGTCGGTCACCTCGGCGAATGCCGCAGATGTTGCTCTTGGTGGAACGGTGACCAACCCGGCTGCTTCGGGCACCTTTGCATACACCGACTTGAAGCTCACCGGTAAGGCCGCGACCTACACGATCACTTACGCGGCAAGTGGCCTGGCATCCGTGACCCAAACCGCGACCTTGGTTGCCGGTTCGGTCGACCACGTTGGTCTAACCGTCAGCTCGACATCCGCAAGCGCTGCAGTGATCGCTTCGCAGCCGGTTGCAACTCTCTACGACGCCGATGGCAACATTGCGGCTTCGAACTCAACTGTGACTATTGCCGTAACCGGTGCGTCAATCACAGGAACCACTTCGATGGCTGCGAGCGCTGGTGTTGCAAACTTTGTCGGCAAGGGCATCACGCTCACCGGCACGATGGGCGACAAGCAGATGACAGCTTCGGTCACCATCTCTGGCTCGACTATCACCTCGCCAGCTTCGACCATCACCCTTGGTTACGGTGCCGCGACTCGACTCGCCCTGGTTCAGTCGGCAGCCGGCATCGTGAACCGCACCGCATTCACCACCCAGCCAAAGATTCAGATTCAAGACAGCGCCGGCAACGTGGTTGCTAACCGCACCGACCAGATCACGGTTTCGGTTGGCTCGGGCGCCACCGTTGACGGCCAGGCTCAGGCAAGTGCTGTGGCAGGAGAGTTCGACTGGTCGGGCGTCTCGGCTGCCAACCAGCTGAGCCTGCGCGGAACCGTAGGCAGCTACACCATTACCTATGCGGCAACCGGCCTAACCTCGGCCACTCAAGCGGTCACCCTGTCCCACGGCGCCGCCACCCAGCTGGTGCTGCACACCTCGGCCGCTGGGGCGCAGGCCGGCCTCGCCTTTAGCACCCAGCCAGTGCTCTACATCGAGGATGCCGACAGCAACCTCGTGACCACCGGCAGCGAGTCGAGCCTGCACGTCATCGCCAGCTCGAGTAACGGCAACCTCTTGGGAACCACCGCCGTTCAGGCGAGTGCCGGTGTGGCAACCTTCACCGACCTGAAGCTTGGCAACGCAACGGGCAGCTACTCGCTGGCCTACGGCATTACCGAATCTGGTTACTCGACGCTGACTGCATCGCAGACCATCCTGGTTGCTGCGGGTGCACCGGTGAAACTTGGCATCTACCAGGCGCTGTCGAGCGGAGCCGCAACCGGCTCGGCTTTTGCGACCCAGCCGAAGATTGCCGTGCTCGACGCATACGACAACATCGTGCTTACCGACACCGGTCGCACCGTCACCGCTTCTTACTCTGGCGCCAATGGCGGAACGCTCAGCGGATCTCCGAACCTGACCGCAACCACTTCATCGGGTATCGCGACCTTCAGCGGTCTTAAGTTCGTCGGTATCCCAGGCACCAACTACGCCTTGCACTTCTCGGTTGCAAGCGACACATTGACCGCAGTTGACTCGGGCAACTTCACTGTCACGCACGCGACCGCATCGCAAATCGTGATCACTCAGCAGCCTGTCGGCGGCAACGCTGTTCGCAGCGCACTCACCACTCAGCCGATTGTCGAAATTCGCGACTCGTACGGCAACCTGGTTACCACCGGTGCCGACTCGACTCGCACCGTTACCATCAACATTCACTCGGATAACGGAGCCGGCCGCGGCGACCTATCGACCGGCACCCAGTCTGTGACTGCCGTCGGTGGTGTTGCGACCTTCACCGGCGTCATCCTCTCGGATGCCAAGATCAACAACAACTACACCTTCGACTTCAGCGCCACCCTCAACGGTTCGAGTGTCACCTCGGCAGCGTCGAGTGCCATCCAGGTGGTTCACGCCGCCGCAGACCACCTGAGCATCTCGACCCAGGCCGCCGGCGCCTCGGCAGGCGTGGCCTTCACCACCCAGCCAATGGTCAAGGTGCTCGACGTTGAAAACAACGTGGTCACCGATGGCACTGGCTCGGCTGCCCAGATCACCGCCACTGAGACCGGCTCGGCCATCCTGACCGGAACCACCACGATCACTGCTGTCAACGGTGTGGCCAGCTTCGCCGGCCTCGGCCTCTATGGCGCCTCGGGCAGCGTCACTCTGAACTTCGACTCGAGCGGCTTCACTCAAGTGACCCAGAGCATCTCGCTTGGCTACGGCCTGCCAGACCACCTGGGCATCTCAACTCAGCCCGTTGGTGGCAACGCGACCGGCACCGCTCTGACCACTCAGCCGGTCATCCAGGTTTACGACGCCTGGAACAACCCAGTTGCGAACGCCACCAACACCATCACTGCAAGCATCACGGCTGGCGACGGCAACGGCACCATCTCGGCTGGGGCAACCAAGGCTGCTGTCGCTGGCGTTGCGACATTCAGCGGCCTGAGCATTATCGGCACGCCGCTGTCGCCATACACCTTGACCTTCAACGCGTCGGGTCTCACCGGTGTCACCGCGAACCAGGTCACCGTCACTCACGCACCGGCAACACAGCTGGTCTACGTCACTCAGCCAGTTGGTGGCAACGCAACCGGCGATGACCTGACCACCCAGCCAGTGCTACGCCTTCTCGATCAGTTCGGCAACTTGGTAACCGGTGACAGCACCAGCGTGATCAACGCGCACATCTCTTCGGGCAGCGGTGCGACTATCTCAAACGCGACCGCAACGGCCAGCGCGGGTATTGTCACCTTCACGCATCTGCGCATGGTTGCCGTGCCTGGCACGCAATACAAGTTGAACTTCACCACCGCATCGCTAACCTCGGCAGACTCGAACGCCTTCACCGTGACCAATGCGGTTGCAACTCAGCTGGTTATCTCGCAGGCCTCGGCTAGCGCGCGTGCAGGTGTGGCTTTTGGCACTCAACCTCAGGTCACGGTCAAGGATGCCTACGGCAACATCATCAAGGTTGGTGCAGGCTCGGGTGCGAATGTCACCGCAACGGTTTCGGCGGGCGGCATGCTTGTCGGTCAGGCAACTGTTGCGGCAACTCAGGGTGTTGCGACTTTCACCGACCTCGGCATCGGTGGCCAGACTGGCAGCTACACAATTACCTACACGATCACCACGCCAACGACTTTGACTGCAAGCGAAAGCATCGGCTTGGGCTATGGCGTTGCCACCCACCTCGGCATTGCAACCCAGCCGGTTGCAGGCAAGACCGGTGACAACCTGACCACCCAGCCGGTGGTGCAGGTGCTCGATGCATACAACAACGTTGTGGCCAACTCGGCGGTCACCGTAACTGCCACAATGACCAGTCCACAGGCGGGCGAGAGCCTCACCGGGGCAGCGGTTGTGGCGGTCAACGGCGTAGCGACCTTTAGCGCCTTGAACATCGTCACCCTGCCAGGCGCTAAGACCCTTACCTTCGTGGCCAGCGGCCTCACTTCGGTTCAGTCGAGCAGCATCACCTTCGCTCACGCCAACCCGAGCCAGCTTTCGATCGCCACCCAGCCTGTCGGCGGTAATGCAACCGGCACCGCGCTAACCACTCAGCCGGTCGTGCGCATCCTCGACCGCTTCGGCAACGTTGCAACTTCGTCGACCGCAACGGTGACCATCTCGGTCGCAAGCGGCGCCGGTGGATCGCTCTCCACTGGAACCACCTCGGTTGCAGCGGTTGCAGGTATCGCAACCTTCACCGGCGTGAAGTTGGTTGGAACTCCACACGTCGACTACACACTCGGATTCGCATCCGCGGGATTGACCAGCGCAACCTCGAATGCGTTGCAGGTGGCTCACGGCGCCGCAGCAACAATGACCATCAGCACGCAACCTGTCGCAGGTGCAACTGCGCTTGTCATGCCGACTCAGCCTGTGATTGCTGTGCGCGACAGCTACGGCAACCTCTTGGATGACGACAGCAGCATCGCCGTAACCGCAACCATCACCAGCGGAACCAACGGAACTCTCACCGGAACACAGACTGTTACCGATGTGAACGGCGTTGTCACCTTCGCGAACCTTGCTCTCACCGGAACCCCAGGTGTCGACTACAAGATCACCTTTGCCTCTGGCGTATTGACCTCCGCAACCAGCAACAACATCCGAGTTGTCGCCGGTGCGCCAACTCACCTTGGCATTGTTACTCAGCCGGTTGGTGCCATTACCGGCAAGGCGCTCGGCACTCAGCCTACGGTCGCGCTTCTCGACTACTTCGACAACGTCGTGCTTAGCGACTCGAGCACTGTGGTCTCCGTTGCAATTGCCAGTGGTTCGAATGGTTCGCTAAGCGGCAACCTCACTGCAACCGCGGTGAACGGTGTCGCAACCTTCTCGGGTCTGAAGCTCACCGCAACCCCGATGGCCGACTACACCCTGACCTTTAGCTCTGGCCCGCTGGCCACCGCTACCTCGAGCCCGCTGCACGTGACCCACGACGCCACTGCCCAGCTGGTTTGGGTCACCCAGCCCGTTGGCGCCGCAACCGGCGATGACCTGCCTACTCAGCCAGTGCTTCGCCTGCTCGACCAGTACGGCAACCTCGCCACTGGCGACAACAGCACAGTGGTGAGCGCAACCGTGGCATCTGGTGCCAACGGCTCGCTCTCGCAGGCAAGTGCAACGGCAGTCGGCGGCGTGGTCACCTTCCAGTGGCTGAACCTGGTTGGAACTCCGGGTGTTTCATACACCCTGGCAATGACTGGCGTGACTTCGACCAGCTCTACGATCACCGCGCAGAACTCGAACGCAATCACCCTTACCCACGCAGCGCCTTACCGGTTGGTTGTTGTCTCGCAGCCGGTCGGCGGCCTAAGCGGGGCAACCCTGCCGGCTAACTCGCAGCCGATCATCCAGGTTCGCGACCGCTTCGGCAACCTGGCAACCAGCGACAACTCGACTTCGGTAACCGTGGCCGTCTGTGGCTTTGCGACCTGCGCGGGTTCGAGCGATGGCGGAACCGTCACCGGAACCACCACGGTCACTGACGTAAACGGAATTGTTTCGTTCGACAACATCGCCGTTTCCGGAACCCCTGGTGCCCCATACCAGTTGCGCTTCACCGCAGCCGGCTTGGTTAATGCCACCGCGTCGGCAATGCGAGTTAGCAAGGTCGCCGACCTAGCCGTCGACTACCCAACGACTCCTTGGGCCTTGGGTCAGCATGTAACTCCGACTGTCACGACCGACAGCCCTGGAGTTGTGACTTACGTAACCGTTGGTGACATGAGCGCAATCTGTAGCGTGAATGCGACCACCGGTGTTGCAACCATCATTGGTGTCGGAATCTGTAACATCCACGCGATCATTGCGAATGCGCCTTACTACCAGACCAACAGTGTCGACACCACGCTTGAGATTGACAAGGCAACGCAGCCAACGCTTCGCATCACCAGCCCGACAACCACCTCGTACCTGCAGCCAATTCAGTTGACTGTCAGCGGTGGCGCATCGCAGAGCACAGAGCCTTCGGCGCTGACCTTCTGGGTATCGGGTAGCTGTCAGTTGGTCGGCACCACTCTTGTTCCAGGCGATGCAGGCACGACCTGTCGCGTGATGGCCTTGCGCGATGAGACTGCTCACTACAACTCGGCAACCAGCGCAATCGTTAGCATCACCACCAACAAGATCGCTCAGGCCGCACTTTCACTCGTGAACTACTCAACGATGCAGGTTGGCACGCTTGATCTGGTAACCGTCGGTGGTTCAGGAACCGGCGCCCAGACCTACCAGGTCGTTTCGGCGGGAACCGCGGGATGTACTCTCACCGGTGCGCGCCTTACCGCCGCCACCTCGGGCACCTGTACCGTGAAGGCGTTGAAGGCTGCCTCGACAAACTACACCGCGATTGAGTCCGCGGTTCAGACCATCACGGTGAGCAAGCTGTCTCAGACTGTAACCTTCACGTCGGCGACTCCGATGTATCCGGTTCCTGGTGGCAGCTATCAGGTGGCGGCGGTCTCTACCTCGAACCTTTCGGTCAGCTTCTCGATCACAACTGGCAGCGGAACCACCTGTCGTTTTGACAACGCAAACCCTGGAATGCTCCAGTTCTTGGCCTCGGGTGCCTGTGTGATTCGCGCAACCCAGGCTGGCAACGGAATCTACAACGCCGACTTCGCCCAGCAGTCCATCACTGTTGGCTCGTTGAACCAGTCGATTAGCTGGCCAACAATCTCAACCCAGACCTATGGCACGCCAGCAACCATTTTGAATGCCTTCTCAAACTCGGGCTTGGCAATCGTTTACAGCTCGGGTGCGGCAACCACCAGCGCAACCATCAACGGTCAGCCGGTCGCAGCTTGTACCGTCACCCCGGCTGGCCAGGTAACCTACAACGCAGCCGGCACCTGTGACATCATTGCCAACCAGCCGGGCAACGCCACTTACCTTGCAGCGCCTCAGGTCGAGCAGATCTTTACCATCAAGCCGGTTCAGGCTGGTGCTCCTACGGTCTTCTCGATCTCGGGCGGTATCAACTCGGTCACGGTCACCTACACGGCACCTTCGTTCTCGGGCGGCGCACCAATCAGCGGTTTCCAGCTGATGGCCGGTGGTTCCGACGGGTCTGTGCTCACCAACTCTGCCTGCGCGAGCGTCGGAACTCCGCTGTCCTGCACGCTCGATGGCCTCACCCCGGGCGTCTCCTACAGCGTCAAGGTGGCTGCGATTACCAGTGCCGGAGTTGGCGTTTACTCGGCAGTATCGCCAATCACAGTTTCACCGGTGGCAGCCCCGACCTCGGTGACCAACGTGACCGCATCGCTAAATGGTGCAAGTCTCTCGGTGAACTGGACTCAGCCTTTGGCCATCGATGGCACATTCCAGCAGTACGACGTCTATGTGGCTCCGCGCGGAACTGACTTCTCGTCTGCTCCGCAAACTTCGGTCACCAACATCGCGACCACGAATGCAACTATTGACCCATCGGCAATTACCCCAGCATCGATGCGAGTTCAGCGCGCTGGCTTGTTGTCACTGTCCCTGCACAACGCGGCTTCGTCAAGTCAGACCAGCGTTCCCGCCGGCTTCGACGTGAAGATTGTGACCCTGTCATCGAACATGCCAATTGAGAGTGCCGACAACACCACCACGACCTCGACCCTTCAGTTCACTCAGCCCGCGGCACCTGGTTCGGTCACTGCGACTGGATTCGGTGGCGACCTGCTGATCAGTTGGGTGCCACCAATCCTCGACGGTGGTTCGCCGGTTATTGACTACACGGTTCAGTTGAACAACGCGGATGCGTGTGTTGCCGTGACCGGAACCAGCTGTGTGAAGACCGGCGTATCGGCCAACATGCTGAACACCATCACTGTCACGGCCCGCAACTCGATCGGCAGCTCGGATGCCACAACCGCTACCTATGGTGCGTACCCGCCACCACCGGTAGCGACCCCGACCCCAACGCCTACTCCGACGCCGACTGCAAAGCCGACACCAACTCCTACTCCGACCAAGTCGCCTACGCCAAAGCCTTCGGCAAGTGCAAGCGCGACCCCTTCGAAGTCGCCTTCGGCTAGCCCATCGACTTCGCCTACCCCAACCAGCGCACCGACCCCAACCGCTAGCGCTTCAGCTTCACCGTCGGCAAGTGCTTCGGCAAGCCCATCGGCTTCACCGAGCAACACCCCAGTGGCCGCGCCGACCACCATCCCACCAGTAATCGATCCGGGCATCACCGTGCCTCAGATCGTTCCTGGTGCACCAGTACCAAACCCAGCAATTGGAGCAACCGGAGACGACAACGCCCCACCAGCGCCGTTCGACCCGCTCTCCTCGCCACAGGGCGTAGTTGCGTTGACCCAGACAACTGGGTCGATCGCAGCTGTCGCTGGGTCGGTTGCAGCAGCTGCTGCAGCCGCAGCCGCCGGAGCCGCTGCAGCTGGTGCTGCCGCGGCTGCCGGTGGTGCCGCCGCCGCGGGAGCGTCGGCGGGAGCCGGAGCTGCCGGCGGCAATGCCGCCGGCGGCTCGGGCGGTTCCTCGGGAGGCCCTGGTTCGGTCAGCAACATCGATGCAGAGCATGAGGAGTTCGAAGACGAGCGCGAAGGTCGCGGCGACCGCTGGCGCATCTGGCGCCGTCGCTGGATGAGGTGGCTCGACGCACCTTCGTTGAAGTTGATTCACAAGTCAGCGCACGTATCGCCGCTGTTCACTCGCATCGTCGAGGATGGCGCATACCTGCGTGCTGCGCTCGGTGTCTTCGCTGGAATTCCAACCATCGCATCTGCTGCGATCGCAATCGCCTCGCTCGCGATCAACGGCTCAATGTTTGTTCCACCACCTTGGTACCTATTCCTCGCGATTGCCATCATCGGAATCTTCGACACCTTCGCCGGTTTGATTGGAACTTCCGTGTTCGTGATCGGTGCGCTCCTCCTGGGTGCTGGCGGCGACCTGAACCACATTCGCATGCTGCTCGGCGTGATCATTGTTGGCTACGGCCCAGCACTCCTTGCCAACGCATTCCGTGCGTTCCGCAAGGTCACCTCAAACACCGGCAGTTACTGGTGGGAGCGTCTGGTCGATCTCGGAGTGCTTCCGTTCATCGGTGGCTGGGTCACAGCATCAATGATCTCGACACTGCCAGCACTAGCAGGCGTCACCCTTGCGGTTGCCAACCACGTTGCCGACTTCTCGTTCTTCATCGCCATCGCCATCGCGATTCGCCTGTTCCTCGAAGAGCTTTCGGGCCGACTATTCACGGCACGTCTGAACCACCTGCACCCGACCGAGGTCGTCGACACCCACGGTGCCGCTCGCTGGGTCTCGCTCGTTCTGCGCCTCGGCGTCTTCATCTTCGTAACCTCGGCCCTGATGGGCAACGACTGGCGCGTCTGGCTGGGTTCATTGCTGTTCGTCGCGCCTACCCTCATCGGCTTCTACGCGCACAAGTTCCCGAACTACCCATGGCTGTGGCGAATCATGCCTAATGGCATCCCAGGATTGGCGTTCACCCTTGTGGTCGCCTCGGTAACGACCAACCTGGTTGGCGCTTGGTTCGGCGCGACTCCAGACCTTGCGCTCTGGTCGTTCGGTTTGCTGCCAATTCCGATGCTCGCACTTTCGGTATTGCACATCCTTGGTCGTGAAGGCCTGCCTGGTGAAGAGCGTTGGATCAAGCGACCTCGCCTAGTCTGGTTGTATCGAATCGGTGGCATCGTGATGCTGCTGCTCACCATGAAGCTCGCCGGAGTCATCTAGTGCCAAAGCAACGCAAAAAGCGCAAACCCGTGGCTGGCGCGCCAACTCAGGCCCGCAATCAGAATCAAGTTTTCCCGCGCTGGATTCGAATTTCTGCCGTGGTACTTATTTTGATGTTGATGCTCAGCGCGCTGGTCGGAGCAATCGCATCGGCACCGGCAAAGGCCGCGAGCTTGCAGTCGACGCCTACCGTCAGCTTCAGTCCGCTGCCGACCTGTGCACCAATCGACACAGATCACGACGGCATCCCGAATAACATCGATCAAGACATCGATGGCGACGGCATCGTCAATGGCAAAGATCCTGACATCGATGGCGATGGCATCCCAAACGCACACGACCCAGACCCCGCCTCGACCAACTGCGACGCGAGCACGACCCCGCCGCTAAACGTGCAGCAGACAAACTCTGGCGAGCAATTCCAAAGCAACCCGTGGCGCATCCCAGTGATTTTGTTGATTGGCGCCGGTGGCGTCGGTTACATCGTTTTACGTCGTCGGCGCGGTCAGAAGGCCAAGTCTGACAAGGTTGACTAATGGCTAGGGTTTTGCTCAATCACGGGTTGCGCAATCGTCGCCCGGCTACCCAGTGGCTCTATCGAACCGCGGTTGCGCTTCGGCGGCTTGGGCACCAGGTGAGTTACCCGCAGTTTCCAAACCCGGATGAGCCATCAATCGCCCAGTGGCAAGAGCTACTGGTTGCCGAACTGGAACTTCTTGAGGCAATCGGCTCCCAGGCTGGTGAGTTGATCTTTATTGGGCATTCCCTCGGTGGGTTGAATTTCATTCAGGCCGCTGTCGACGGGGTATTGCCCGTTGCCTTCGACCGAACCCTCTTGGTCGCACCAGCCGACCCCGACCTGCTGCCCGACCTGCCGGTAGGGGCCCTCAAGCTTGATTCGCCCGAGGTTATTGCGGCCACAAACAGCTATGCCGGCAGGCTAACTCTTGTCGGCTCCGACCTGGATGCCTGGCAACCAAGGGGAGTTCAGGCCACTTTTGGCGACCCGCTCGGGGTCACCGCCACGGTCATCCAAGGGGCGAAGCATTTCTCAGACGCAGACGGCTGGGGGCCATGGCAGGGCGTGATCGACTGGGTTCTCGACCCGGCGGCCGACCTCACCAAGCGCTGATTAGGCTGGTAGCAAGCTCCCGATTTTTCCCACGGAGCAGGCAAAACAGTTAGAGCAGTCAATGAAGATCTTGCTTATCGGCGCCGGTGGCGTCGGCGAGGCAATCGCAAAACTCGCGGCAACCAGAAATTTCTATGAGCACATCGTTGTGGCCGACTACGACTTTGGTCGAGCCGAATCGGTGGTTGCCTGGATACGCCACCGCCACGGCGAAGCAACTGCGGCGAAATTCACCGCGGCGAAAATCGATGCCTCGGTTGCGGCGCAAATCGTTGAGGTCGCCGCGGCTCACAACATCACGCACATCTTGAATGCGGTCGAACCAAAGTTCGTGAACACTATCTTCAGCGCCGCCTTCACCGCCGGTGTGCACTATATAGACATGGCGATGAGTCTTTCTGAGCCGAATGAGCGCGACCCTTTCCACCTTCCCGGCATCAAGCTCGGCGATGCGCAATACGCAGTTCACGATCAGTGGGAACGTGCAGGCAAGCTCGCGCTGGTTGGCATGGGTGTTGAACCTGGTTTGTCGAACGTGTTCACGCGCTATGCCGCCGATTATCTGTTCGATGCCATCGATGAGGTTTCGGTCAAGGATGGCTCAAACCTGGTTGTCACCAACGATGTGGGCGAAGAAATCTTTGCACCATCGTTCTCAATCTGGACAACCATCGAAGAATGTCTCAACCCGCCACTGATCTGGCAGCGCGACAAGGGTTTCATCACCACGCAACCGTTTAGCGAACCGGAGATCTTCGATTTCCCGGAAGGTATCGGCGCTGTCGAGTGCGTGAACGTTGAGCACGAAGAAGTTACGATGCTGCCGCGCACCATCCAGGCAAATCGGTTCACTTTTAAATACGGATTGGGCGCTGACTTCATCGCTGTGCTCAAAACCCTGAACCGCCTCGGCCTCGACGGCACCCGCCCGACTCGAGTTCGCTCGGCGCAGGGCCCGGTCGACGTTGCCCCGCGCGATGTCGTTGCCGCCGTGCTGCCAAACCCGGCCTCGATCGGGCCGCGCATGACCGGCAAGACCTGTGCCGGCGTGCTGGTTACCGGCACCGGCAAGGATGGCCAACCGCGCGCCACCTACCTTTACAACGTGGTCGACAACCAGTGGAGCATGGAACACTTCGAGTCACAGTGCGTGGTTTGGCAGACGGCCTTCAACCCGCTCTGCGCTCTAGAGCTCATGGCAGAGGGCGTCTGGAAGGGCGCCGGCGTGCTCGGCCCAGAGTGTTTCGATGCCAAGCCGTTCCTCGATCTGCTGAGTTCTCAGCACGGCTATGACGTTAAGTGGCATCAGCAGGAACGCATGCCTGCTTCGCCGCTGCGCATGCCATAACCGTTAGCTACCCCAACCAGGATTAGGAGCCAAAGTGTCTGACTACGACGTAGCAATCATCGGCTCTGGTTTTGGCGGTTCAGTTGCGGCACTACGCCTCACCGAAAAGGGCTACCGAGTGCTGGTAATCGAAGCCGGCCGCCGCTTCGCCGATGACGAGTTTGCCAAGACCTCTTGGAACCTCTCGCGTTTTCTGTTCTTTCCGCGACTCGGTTTGCGAGGCATCCAGCGCATTGATCTGCTGAGCAACGTCATGGTGATGAGCGGCGCGGGAGTTGGCGGCGGCTCGCTGGTTTATGCCAACACGTTGTATCGACCTCCGGTTTCGTTTTTCAAGACCGGCTCGTGGGTTGGGGTCTGCGACTGGCAAAAAGAACTCGAGCCCTACTATTCGCTTGCCGAGAAGATGCTCGGTGTCGAAGTCAACCCGTTCGACAGCAACAGCGATCGCGCACTTCGCAAAGTGGCAAACCGGATGGGCTTCGGCGAGACTTACCGACCCACACCGGTCGGCATCTACTTTGGTGCGAAGAAGAAACTCGAGCCTGGTACCACCACCTCCGACCCATACTTCGGTGGCGTCGGCCCAGAGCGCACCAGCTGCATCAACTGCGGCGAGTGCATGACCGGATGCCGACACGGCGCCAAGAACACTCTGGTCAAGAATTACCTCTGGCTCGCCGAAAGAGCAGGGGCGAAGGTGCTCGCCGAAACCACTGTGACCAATATCGGTCGCGTCGATTCTGCAGCTGGGGCGTTCAAACTCGAAATGCGCACATCCTGGGCGAGCGGAATCACCAAAAAGCGCAGCATCACCGCCGACCAGGTCATCGTGGCAGCCGGTGCACTCGGCACCGCGAAACTGCTTCAGCGCGTGCGCGCGGCCGGCAACCTTCAGGGGCTAAGCCCGATGTTGGGCTCATTTAGCCGAACCAATTCCGAGTCACTGCTCGGCGTGGTTGCGCGCTATGACGACATCGACTACAGCGAGGGCAGCGCAATCACCTCGAGCGTTTGGCCTCGCCCAGACACCCACATCGAACCGGTTCGTTACGGTCACGGCTCGGGTTTCATGGGCTTTTTGCAGTCGATCATGGCAAGCACCCCGGATGGCAAGCCCCCGACGCCGGCTCGCTGGCTGACCGCGGGGCTTCGCAACCTTGGCAAACTGCCCAAGTTCTACAACCTGCGCCAGTGGCCAAAGCGCACGTTGATCTTGCTGGTAATGCAATCTCGCGATAACTCGCTGGTCACCTCGCTAAAGCGCGGCATCTTCGGCAGTCGCCTGGTTTCGAAGCAGGGTACGGGTGAACCCAACCCGCACTGGGTCGAGCTCGGGCACAAGGTGGCTCGCGAGCTCGAAACCGAGATTGACGGCACGGCTGGGGCGGTAACCACCGAGGCATTCGGCATTCCGATGACCGCGCACTTCCTCGGCGGCTGCGTGATTGGGGCTAGCTCAGCCGAGGGAGTTGTCGATGGCTACCTGCGCGCTTACGGCGAGCCCGGCCTGCACATCTTCGACGGTTCGACGCTTTCGGCCAACCCCGGGGTCAACCCGTCTCTTTCGATTACCGCTCAGGCCGAGTGGGCCGCCGCTCACTGGCCAAACCTCGGCGACAAGGATGCACGGCCGAAGCTCGGCGCAAAGTTCAAGGTTGTTCCGCCAACCGAGGCACGGTCATCCGTGGTTAAGAAATTTGGCCCAGCTCGCGCAAAACGTTAACGGCCCGAGACGGCTAAGACCAAGCTCGAGTTACAGCGAGCTGGCGAAGTCTGAAGACTCGGCAACAAAGCGCTTGATGATTTCAAAGTTTGGCGCGTCATCCTTGTAGTTGTCTTCTGGATGCCACTGCACACCAAAGGCCCAACCCGTGTTGAGATATTTGACGGCTTCGATGTGGCCCTCAGGCGCCCAAGCGATTGGCTCGATGCCGGTTGCAACTCTGTCGAGAATTTGGTGATGAAAGCACGAGGCACTCACAGTGTCACTGCTCATGCCGAGCTCGGCTACATCTTTCGACACTGTGACGTTTGCGAGGTGATCGCGATGTGGCTCGCTCATGTGCTGCACCAAGGTTCCGCCGAGGGCAACGTTTGCAACCTGGGTGCCGCGACAGATGGTGAGAAGCGGAATCTTGTTGGCGATTGCGTAGCGAATGAGTGAGATGTCAACCTCGTCCTGCTCAGGGTCGCAGCCATAAACCTCGTCGCTCAGAATCTCTTGACCGTAGAACTTGGGATGAACGTCGGCGCCACCAGGCATCAAAATTCCCGAGATGCCGATTAGGCGTTCATCCCAGTTGCTATCGAGCACTGGCAACATCATCACCGGATCGCCGCCGGCATCCCAGATCATTTCAAGCAACCGGCGTGAGTTGACGATTGCCTCTTTGCGATTGGCGGTGCTGCCTTTGGCGAAGCGGCCGAGGATTGCGATGCGCGGACGGCTCATGGGCTAGCTCTTTGGAAAGAGCACGTAGCGGGTCTCAAGGTACTCATTGATGCCCTCTGCGCCGCCTTCGCGACCGAGGCCAGACTGCTTGACGCCGCCGAATGGGGCTGCCGCGTTCGAGACCAGGCCGGTGTTGATGCCGCTCATGCCGCTGTCGAGGCTCTCGACCAGGCGCATGCCGCGCTTGAGGTCTTCGGTGAAGGCATAGCTGACCAGGCCGTATTCGGTGTCGTTGGCCAGGCGCACGGCCTCTTCCTCGGTCTTGAAGCGCACGATTGGCGCGACCGGGCCAAAAATCTCTTCACTCAGGATGCTCGAACCAGGCTTCACGTGATCGATCACGGTTGGCTCAAAGAAGTAACCCTCGCTGCCGGTAGCCCCGCCGCCGGTGACAATGCTGGCCCCCTCTGAGGTTGCGCTGTCGACCAGGCGCTTGATGTTTGTGCGCGCCTTTTCGTTGATGACCGGGCCACAGGTGATGTCTGCTTCGACACCGCGGCCGAGTTTCAGAGCGCTCATCTTTTCGGCGAACTTGCTTGCGAACTCGGCGGCTACCGACTCGTGCACAATGAATCGGTTTGCCGCGGTGCAGGCCTGACCAATGTTGCGCATCTTCGCCTGCATCGCGCCGGTGACGGCTGCATCGATGTCGGCATCCTCGAAAACTAGAAACGGTGCGTTGCCGCCTAGCTCCATGGATGTGCGCAGCACATTTTGCGCGGCTTGCTCGAGCAGCTTCACTCCAACAGGGGTCGAACCAGTGAACGTGAGTTTGCGCAAGCGAGAGTCTGCAATTATCGGGCCAGAGGTTGCGGCCGATGAGTTGGTGGTGAAAACGTTGAGCACGCCATCTGGCAATCCGGCTTCCTGCATGGTCTTGGCAAGCAGCAGTGTGGTTAGCGGAGTGAGCTCTGCTGGCTTGACCACGATGGTGCAACCGGCGGCAATTGCCGGGCCGATCTTGCGGGTTGCCATGGCCAGCGGAAAGTTCCACGGGGTGATTGCGAACGCCGGGCCGACCGGGCGCATTGTCACGAGCATGTTGCCGGTGCCCTCGGGGTTTGAGCCAAAGCGACCCGAGATGCGTGATGCCTCTTCGCTGAACCAGCGCAAGAATTCGTTGCCGTAGGTGACTTCGCCGCGAGCCTCGGCAATCGGCTTGCCCATCTCGAGCGAAATCAAAGTGGCGAATTCTTCGCTGCGCTCGCGAACCAACTCGAAGGTTCTGCGCAAAATCTCGGCGCGTTCGCGTGGGGCGGTCTTGGCCCACCTCGCCTGAGCCTCGTCGGCTGCGGTCAAAGCACGAAGTGCATCCTCGGCGGTTGCATTTGCAATGGTCTTCAGCACCTTGCCGGTAGCCGGATCTTCGACCTCGATGGCCTGACTGCCCGAACCGTCGACCCACTGGCCGCCGATGAAAAGTTGGCTGGGAACGGATGAAAGCAGGGAGGTCTCTGAGGTCGACATCTAACGATTATCCCTTAGATTTTGACTATGACTCCAGACCAAGAGACCGTTCAAATGCTGGCCGCCAAGCCGGGCGACTTCGTGGAAGTGGCCGAATTGACCCGCGGCGGCTTGGTCGAATCGAGGCACCGGGGCATCGCCGTGCTAACCGGCCCGGATGGCAATCAGGTGGCCCACCGTGGCAACCCAAAGCGCCTGATCTATCCGCGCTCGGCCATCAAGCCGCTGCAGACCGTGGCTATGCGAAGGGCTGGTCTGGCACTCACAGGCGCCGAATTGGCCATCACCTCGGCCAGCCACCGCGGCACAAACGCTCACCTCGACCTGGTTCGCTCGGTCTTGACCGGGGCAGGGTTGACTGAAACAGCCCTGCAGTGCCCAGACGGCATCAACTACAACTGCTCGGGCAAGCACGCCGGATTCCTCGCAGCCTCTGTGGCAAACGGCTGGCCGACCGACAACTACCTCTCTATCGATCACCCACTGCAAAGTCTGGTAATCGAAGTGCTCGAGGAGTTCTCCGGTGAGCGCATTCTTCACTCAAGCGTCGACGGCTGCGGGGCTCCCCTGCACGCGATGACAGTCGAGGGCGTTGCTCGTGCCACCGGCAAGCTCACCGCAACCGAGCCAGAATTGGTCGATGCGCTTACCTCAAACGGATGGGTAATTTCGAACCACGGAGTTGCAGATGCCATTTTGCTAGACGCGGGTTTCGTCGCGAAGAACGGCGCCGAAGGTGTGTTTGCCGTTGGTGCTCGCGATGGTCACGGACTTGCCATCAAGATTGCCGACGGAAACCTTCGGGCTGCACCTCTCTTGGCAATCAAAATGCTGCACGAGAACGGGCTGCTGGGTCAATCGCACTACCGCGAACTACTTGCCGCGCTCGCTGTTCCGACACTCGGTGGCGGAAACGTTCAAGGCGAACTGCGCGCACTTTAGAAAAGTAACTCTGCGGCGAATCTCTGGCCCAGTTACTCCGTTGACTGAACTAAGCGGTTACCTGAGCCTGTTCAGAAACCAACTTGTAGTAGAAGCCCTTAGCAGCCATCAACTTGCGGTGGGTTCCGCGCTCGATGATTTCGCCATCCTTGATCACGAAAATCACGTCGGCCTTCACTACTGTTGAAAGTCGGTGCGCAATGGCAATCGTGGTGCGCCCAGCAATCGCCGAGTCAAGAGTTGCCTGCACAATGCGCTCGCTCACGGTATCCATGGCGCTGGTGGCCTCATCCAAGATGACAACCGGCGGGTTCTTGAGCAGCACTCGAGCAATGGCGATGCGCTGCTTCTCGCCGCCGCTTAGGCGGTAGCCGCGCTCGCCAACGGTGGTGTCATAGCCCTTCGGGAAGCTCATGATGGTGTCGTGAATGTTCGCCGCCTTGGCCGCGGCCTCAATCTCGGCCTGGCTCGCAGTTGGCTTGGCATAGGCGATGTTGGCCCGAATGGTGTCATAGAACAGGTAGGTTTCCTGGTTCACAATGCCGATGTTTGCGGTTAGGTCGGCGTGAGTTAGGTCGCGCACATCCTCGCCGGCGAACTGAATCGAACCACCGGTTGCGTCATAGAAGCGCGGAATCAGATAGGCGATGGTGGTCTTGCCAGACCCGGATGGCCCAACGAACGCCGCATACTGGTTCGGCTCGATCTCGAACGAGATGCCCTTGAGGGTCGGCGCGGTGTCTTCGCCAGACTCGGGGTAGGAGAACACCACGTTCTCGAAACGAATCTTGCCGAGGTTCTTTTTGGCAATTTTCTTAGTCGCAGCCGGGTCGATAATCGCCGGTTTCAAATCGAGATACTCGAAGATTCGAGCGAACAGCGCAGACGAAGTCTGCAGGTCGAGGGCAATTTGCATGATGCCCATCAGCGGGAACATCAGTCGCGATTGCGCCATCGTGAATGCAACCACGGTTCCGGCTGTGATCATCACATTGTGTGTGATGAGCCATCCTGAAGTCAGATACAAAACCGCAGGGATGGACGACAGGAAGATTTGCACCATGGTGAAAAAGCCCTGGCCGCTCATGGTCTGTCGAATCTGCAGCCAGACCTGATTTTGGTTCTCGCTCTTATAGCGCTCGACTTCCTGCTGCTGACGACCGAACGATTTTGCAAGCAAGATTCCGCTAACGCCCAGTGCCTCCTGCGTGATTGCGGACATCTCACTCAGCGACTCTTGGGTCTTGCCGGCAATTTTGCCGCGAAGCTGTCCAACCTTGCGCTGCAGCAGCACCATCAACGGAAGCAGAATCATGGCGACGATGGTCAGCTGCCAGCTCAGCAGCAGCATCGCGACAATTGCCGCGAGCACCGTCACGGTGTTGCCAATCACAGTCGAAACCGTGTTGCTCAAAACGTTGGCCACGCCGCCAACATCGTTCTGTAGGCGCGACTGAATCACGCCGGTCTTGGTCTTGGTGAAGAACGCCAGCTCCATCGACTGCAGGTGGTCGAACAGTTTCACTCGCAGGGCGCCCATCACGTTGTTGCCAACCTTGGTGGTGAGGTAGGTCTGGCCGATGCCGAGCAGCCCGTTCACCACAAAGATGCCGATGATCAGCCAGACAATCGAGGTGAGCAATCCCAAATCTGGCAGCCCATGTGCCGGGAACAGCCCCTGGTTGAAGGCCTCTTGAATTAGCAGCGGCGGCATGATGCTGAGCCCCGCGCTGACCAGAATCAGAACGATGGTGAGGCTCAACGGCCCCTTGTGCGGGGTAAACAGGCCGGCGATTCGCTTGCCGAGGTCCTTGATTTTCGGGGCTTCTGAGTTCTTCGCCCGAAGTTTGTCGACGTCTCCGCCGAATCGCCCCATCGGGCCGCCATGCATAGTCATTGGGTCAAATCTAACCCTCAGCGGCCGGGCTTAGTGACCGAAAATCGACACCACGAGCAGATAGACATTCAGCGCGCTGATCACCGCGGCGACCCCAAAACCCAGGATGCGCGTGGCCCCACTGTTTGCGTTCGAACCCATCAGGGTCGCATCCGAGGTGAGGCGAACCAGCGGGAAAAGTGCAAACGGAATGCCGAAGCTCAGCAGCACCTGTGAGTAGACCAGGGCAGAGGTTGGATCGGCGGCGAAGGCAAGCACAACCAGCGCAGGCACCAACGTGATTGCGCGAAGCGCGAGTGTTGACCACTTGCGGCGAAGCAGCCCAGAGCTGATGACACCGCCGGCGTAGGTGCCTACCGAACTCGAGGCCAGGCCCGAGGCCAAGAGTCCGAACGCAAAGAGTGCGGCAACCGCGTGGCCGAGGTCGGCATTCAGGGCTAGGTATGCGGTGTAAATCGAGTTGGCCATCGGCACTCCGGCAAGCGATGTCGCCGCCATGAACAAGATTGCAAGGTTGATAGAACCGGCAATCACCATCGCGATGGTGACATCCCACTTGGTGGCGCGAAGCAGGCGCTTGATGTTGCTGGTGTCGATGAGCCCGGCAAAGCGATCGCGACTTAGCGCAGAGTGGGCATAGATTGCGTGTGGCATGATCGTGGCTCCAACCATGCCTGCTGCGAGCAGAACCGACCCAGAGCCGCTGAATTGCGGCACCAGCCCTGCAACTACCTGTGCACCATCTGGCGGAGCAATCACCAAGGCGGCAAAGAAGCCAATTCCGGTTACCAAAACCAAACCAAGAATTACCACTTCGAAGACTCGCAACAGACCCCGCGATTGCAAACCGAGCAACAACATCGAGATGATGCCGGTGATCAAACCACCGATAAGAACCGGCAAATTGAAAAGCAAATTCAGAGCAATCGCGCCACCGATTACTTCGGCGATGTCGGTAGCAATAGCCACGATTTCGGCCTGCAGCCAAAAACCGACGCGTCGACCATCCGTGCGAAAGCGCTCGCCGAGCAACTCGGGCACGGTTCGCCCAGTTACCAGGCCCAGCTTGGCCGAGAGGTATTGCACCAGCCAGGCGGTGATGGTGGCTAGGGCGATAACCCAGGTCAGTGTGAAGCCGTAGGCCGCGCCAGCACTGAGATTCGTGGCTACGTTGCCCGGGTCGAGGTAGGCGACACCGGCCACGATTGCAGGGCCGAGCAGGCTCAGTCCGCGCATCCTGGTGGTCGGTTTCACTCTGCGTGCCTTTCGTGGTTGGAGCCGATGTCGAAAATGGCCGAGGTTTCCCCCGGCCATCTTCGAATTATTCGAAGAGAACTGTTAGAAGTCCCAGTCGTCGTCGGTGGTCGACTCGTGCTTTCCGATGACATACGACGAACCCGAACCTGAGAAGAAGTCGTGGTTCTCGTCTGCGTTTGGCGAAAGTGCAGCCAAGATCGCAGGGTTCACGTCGCACTCGTCCTTCGGGAACAGCGGGTCGAAGCCAAGGTTCATCAGCGCCTTGTTGGCGTTGTAGTGCAAGAACTTCTTGACGTCGGCGGTGAGGCCCATCTCGTCGTAGAGGTCGGCGGTGTACTTGATCTCGTTCTCGTAGAGCTCGAGCAGCAGGTCGTAGGTGTACTGCTTCAACTCGTCTTGAACTGCAGCTGGCTGCTCGTTGTAGGTCTGCTGGAACTTGTAACCGATGTAGTAACCGTGGATGGCCTCGTCGCGAATGATCAGACGAATCAGGTCAGCAGTGTTTGTGAGCTTTGCTCGCGATGACCAGTACATCGGCAGGTAGAAACCCGAGTAGAACAGGAAGCTCTCGAGCAGGGTCGAGGCAATCTTGCGCTTCAGTGGGTCGGTGCCGTTGTAGTAACCGAGGATGATCTCGGCCTTCTTCTGAAGGTTCGGGTTGTCTTCGCTCCAGCGGAATGCCTCGTCGATGTCGCTGCTGAGGCAGAGAGTCGAGAATACGCTCGAGTAGCTCTTGGCGTGAACCGATTCCATGAACGCGATGTTGGTAAGCACGGCTTCCTCGTGCTGAGTGCGCGCATCCGGGATGAGGCTAACTGCGCCAACGGTGCCCTGGATGGTGTCGAGCATGGTCAGGCCGGTGAACACGTGCATGGTGAGCTTGCGCTCGTGCTCGCGCAGGGTCTCCCACGACTGAATGTCGTTAGACACCGGCACCTTCTCTGGCAGCCAGAAGTTCTGGGTTAGGCGGTTCCACACATCGAGGTCAACTGGGTCTTCAATCTTGTTCCAGTTGATCGGGCGGCTGATCAGTTTGGTTTGCTGGTTCATTCTTCTTCTTTGCTTTCGGCTAGAGCATGCAGCTGACGCAGGTGTCGACCTCGGTGCCGCTGAGGGCCTGCTGACGAATGCGGATGTAGTAGATGGTCTTGATGCCCTTGCGCCAGGCGTAAATCTGGGCGCGGTTGACATCGCGGGTGGTGTCGGTGTCCTTGAAGAACAAGGTCAGCGAGAGGCCCTGGTCGACGTGCTGGGTAGCCACGGCGTAGGTGTCGATGATCTTGTCTGGGCCCACGTCGTAGGCGTCCTCGTAGTAGTCCCAGGTCTCCTCCGAAAGGAATGGGGCTGGGTAGTAAACGCGGCCCAGCTTGCCTTCCTTGCGAATCTCGATGCGCGAGGCAATCGGGTGAATCGACGAGGTCGAGTTGTTGATGTACGAGATCGAACCGGTAGGAGGAACGGCCTGGAGGTTCTGGTTGTAGATTCCGTGAGCCTGAACCGAAGCCTTCAGCTCGCGCCAGTCATCCTGGGTTGGAATCGCGATGTTAGAACCAGCGAATAGCTCCTTGACCTTCTGGTGCTCTGGAGCCCAGACCTGGTCGGTGTACTTGTCGAAGAACTCACCGGTTGCATACTTCGAGTTCTCGAAGCCGTGGAACTTCGACTTGCGCTCGATGGCCAACTTGTTCGACGCCTTGATTGCGTGGAACACAACGGTGTAGAAGTACATGTTGGTGAAGTCGAGAGCCTCTGGGCTGCCATAGTGCATCTTCTCGCGAGCGAGGTAGCCGTGCAGGTTCATCTGACCGAGACCGATCGCGTGCGACTTGTGGTTTCCGTCTGAGATCGAACGAACCGACTCGATGTCGCTCTGGTCTGACACGGCGGTCAAAGCACGGATGCTCGTCTCGATGGTCTTGCCAAAGTCTGGGCCATCCATGACCATTGCGATGTTCAGCGAACCGAGGTTGCAAGAGATGTCCTTGCCGATTTGGTTGTAGCTGAGGTCTTCGTTGTAGGTGGTTGGAGTGTTGACCTGAAGAATCTCTGAGCAGAGGTTCGACATGTTGATGCGACCCTCGATTGGGTTGGTGTTGTTCACGGTGTCCTCATACATGATGTATGGGTAGCCCGACTCGAACTGCAATTCTGCGATGCGCTCGAACAAGGTGCGAGCCTTGATCTTCGACTTGCGAATGCGTGGGTCGTCAA
>CAIVWH010000009.1 GCA_903909605.1 uncultured Micrococcales bacterium
CCCATTGTGCCCCGCATGACCGCCGCCAACCTTCACCCGCACCAGCCCAGCGTCGATGTCGAGCTCGTCGTGAACCACGAGAACCCGCGAAACCGGGATGTCGTAAAACTTCATCAGCGACGAAACGGGGCCGCCGCTGGTGTTCATGTAACTCAGCGGCTTGGCGAGAATCACTTTAGGGCCACCAATAGAAATGCGACCCTCAGCCACGAGCGCATTGCTCTTGTGTGATTTGAAGGTCGCTGAAATTCGATTCGCCAGCACATCCAAGGCCATCTGGCCGACGTTGTGGCGATTGCCGGCGTAGTCGGGCCCGGGATTACCGAGCCCGACCACAAGCCAGGTTTCGTTTGGCAATTAGGCCTTAGGTGCAGCAGCCTCGGCAGCAAGCTCAGCCGAGTGCTCCTTGGCGTTGACCAAAACCGATGCAACGATCTCGTCTGCGGCGAGGTCGAGAGCCGCGCCTGCAGGAAGCTTGACGTCCTTAGCCAGAACGTGGAATCCGTCGCCCTCCTTGTTGAAGACAACCTCAACGAACTCAGGGATGGCGGTTGCAGCAACCGAGACCTTTACGGTCTTGTGCACGAGGTCGATGGTGTGACCGGCAAGGGCCTCGCCAACGATGTGTACAGGAACTTCAACGTGCACGCGCTCGCCAACCACAACGGTGACAAGGTCGATGTGCTCGATGATCTGGGTGACTGCATCCTTGGTTGCAGACTTAACCAGAACGGTCTGCTGCTTGCCCTGAATGTCGAGGTCGAGCAGCGCGTTCTTGTGGCGCAGGACGAGAGCGATCTCGTGTGCAGGAAGAGTTACGTGGATTGGGTCGGTGCCGTGGCCGTAAATTACGGCTGGGGTGCGACCAATTGCGCGAGCCTGACGGGCAGCGCCCTTGCCGAACTTGGTGCGCAGCTCGGCCTTGATCTTGATTGCTTCGTTCATTTGATTCTTTCTTTTCGGTCAACTCAAGCGTTTTACGCGAGGACGCATGCCATTTCTGGACTTTTGCCCCGTCGATAACGGCCACTCGAATTCTCGAACAGCCCTCGCCGTTGTACTTGTGCCAGTTTAGCCGC
Source organism: uncultured Micrococcales bacterium (assembly GCA_903909605.1). Taxonomy (GTDB): domain Bacteria; phylum Actinomycetota; class Actinomycetes; order Actinomycetales; family Microbacteriaceae; genus Rhodoluna. Next base: position 1,080 of record CAIVWH010000009.1, read on the forward strand.
GGGCAACGCCCACGCGCAATGCGAGAAAGCCCTAAAGACTAGGCGTGACCCGGGAACAGCTTGGCAACCGAATCGTCGTCAAACACAGCACGGATGGCCTCAGCAATCAGCGGGGCGATTGACAGCACGGTCAGCTGCTCGAATTCCTTCTCGGGGGTGATCGGCAGGGTGTTGGTAACAACAACCTCGTCGACGGCACCGCTCGAAAGGCGCTCAACCGCTGGGTTCGAGAACACAGCGTGGGTTGCGGCAACAATAACGCGCTTGGCGCCGTTGGCCTTCAAGGCCTTGGCTGCGGCCACGATGGTGCCGCCGGTGTCGATCATGTCGTCAACCAGGATGCAGGTGCGGCCGGCAACGTCACCCACCAGCTCGTGTGCCTCCACTTGGTTTGGCTTGTCTGGGTCGCGACGCTTGTGAATGATTGCCAGCGGCGAGCCAAGACGCTCGGCCCAGATGTCTGCCACGCGAACACGGCCAGAGTCTGGCGAAACTACGGTTAGTTCATCCGTGGCGTATTTGCCACCGATGTAGTCGGCCAGCAGCGGTAATGCCCAAAGGTGATCGACCGGGCCGTCGAAGAAACCTTGAATCTGCGGAGTGTGCAGATCGACGCTCATGAGGCGGTCGGCACCGGCGGCCTTGAATAGGTCTGTCATGAGGCGAGCAGAGATTGGCTCGCGACCCTTGTGCTTCTTGTCTTGACGAGCGTAAGGAAAGAACGGTGCAACCACAGTGATGCGCTTGGCAGATGCGCGCTTGAGGGCGTCGCACATCAGCAGCTGCTCCATCACCCAGTTGTTGATGCCGGCAGCGTGCGATTGAATCACGAATGCGTCGACACCGCGCACGCTCTCTTCGTAGCGCACGAAGGTTTCGCCGTTGGCAAAGTCATAAGCGGTGGTTGGCAGAACGTTGGTGTTCAGCAGTTCGGCGACTTCGGCGGCCAGAGTGGTGTGAGCGCGACCACTAACGATCACCATGCGCTTCTGATTGCTGGCCAGGATACTCACGCGATACCGCTTTCTATTCCTTGGCCTTTTGGGCCGCTTCTGCACTTGCGCTGCCGGAGCGCTTTTGCAGCACCCAGTCAGCCAAATTCTTTTGCGGAGCAACACTGATGCCAAGTGCTCCTGGTTCGACGTCGCGTCGAATCACAGAACCGGCAGCGGTATAGGCTCCATCGCCAATGCTAATCGGTGCGACGAACACGTTATGCGCACCGGTTTTCACGTGCGAACCGATCTTGCTGTGGTGCTTGTGAACGCCGTCGTAGTTGGCAAAAATCGTGCCGGCCCCGATGTTGCTGTGCTCGCCCACTTCGGCATCGCCCACATAGGTAAGGTGCGGAACCTTGGTGCCCTCGCCGATTTTGGCGTTCTTGGTTTCTACAAAGGTGCCGATCTTGCCGTCTTTGCCGAGGTCTGTGCCAGGGCGCAGGTAGGCAAACGGCCCCACGGATGCGCCATCGCCGATACGCGAACCAGTCACGTGCGCCTTGACCACGCTGGCCGACTGCCCAACCTCGGTGTCGGTCATGTGAACCTCTGGCCCGATGCTCGCGCCTGAGCCAATCTTGGTGAAGCCATGCAGGTAGGTGCCAGGCAAAATCGTGGCGTCTGCGCCAATCTGCACAGTGACGTCAATCCAGGTGGTGGC
>CAIVWH010000010.1 GCA_903909605.1 uncultured Micrococcales bacterium
GGTGCAACTCGAGTCACCCGAGTGGATGCCAGCCTCCTCGATGTGCTCCATGACGCCACCAACGTAAAGTTGCTCGCCATCAAACAGCGCATCGATGTCGATTTCGATTGCGTCATCCAAGAATCGGTCGACAAGCAACGGATGGGTTGGGCCGACGATGCCCTGGTCCTTGATGCGGTCAAAGTAATCCACCAGTGACTCTTGGTCGTAAACGATTTCCATACCGCGGCCGCCAAGCACGAAGCTTGGACGAACCAGCACGGGATAACCTATGCGGGCCGCGATGACTTCGGCCTCTCGCAAGGTGATTGCCGTGCCGTTAGCCGGAGCAAGCAACTTAGCCTCGTCGAGAATCTTCGAGAACAGACCGCGCTCTTCGGCAAGGTCGATGGCCTCTGGCGAGGTGCCGAGAATTGGAACCCCGGCTGCCTCTAGACCCTTGGCGAGGCCGAGGGCGGTTTGACCACCCAGCTGCACCACGACGCCTACCAACTCACCCGACTGAGACTCAGCGTGAATAACCTCAAGAACGTCTTCGAGGGTCAGCGGCTCAAAGTAGAGTCGGTCGCTGGTGTCGTAGTCGGTTGAAACCGTCTCTGGGTTGCAGTTGATCATGATGGTTTCGAAGCCAGCTTCGCTCAGTGCAAACGATGCGTGCACGCAGCTGTAGTCGAACTCGACGCCCTGACCGATACGGTTTGGCCCCGAGCCAAGGATGACCACCTTGCGACGGGACGACGGCAAGACCTCGGTCTCTTCCTCGTATGTCGAGTAGTAGTAAGGCGTCTCTGCAGGAAACTCGCCGGCACAGGTATCAACGGTCTTGTAAACCGGGCGCAGACCGTGCTCGTGACGAATAACGCGAACCTCTGCCTCGGCCAGGCCGCGCAGCGCAGCAATCTGCGCATCGCTGAAGCCGTGGTCCTTGGCGTGGCGAATCAGGTCGGCATCGAGAGCCTGAGCAGATTGAATCTCGGCGGCCACCTCGTTGATCAAAACAATCTGGTCGATGAACCAGGGGTCAATCTTGGTTGCCTCGAACACCTCGTCGATGCTGGCTCCAGCACGCAATGCCTGCTGAACAGTCACGATGCGGCCGTCTGTTGGCACCTTGGCAATCTCGAGCAGTGCGTGCTTGTCGCCCGGTTCGCCATCCCAGTGAAATGACGAGCCGCGTCGTTCAAGTGAACGCAGTGCCTTCTGCAGCGCCTGCGAGTAGTTGCGCCCCAGGGCCATGGCCTCGCCAACAGATTTCATGGTCGTGGTCAAAGTGGCGTCTGCAGCTGGGAACTTCTCGAAGGCGAAGCGCGGCACCTTCACAACGATGTAGTCGAGAGTCGGTTCGAACGAAGCCGGCGTCACCTTTGTGATGTCGTTAGGAATCTCATCAAGCGTGTAGCCGATGGCTAGCTTCGCCGCGATCTTGGCGATCGGAAAGCCGGTTGCCTTCGAGGCAAGCGCAGACGAGCGCGAGACACGAGGGTTCATCTCGATGACGATGACACGACCATCCGAGGGGTCGACAGCAAACTGAATGTTGCAACCACCGGTATCAACGCCAACGTCACGAATGATCTGGATGCCGATGTCGCGCAGGTTTTGGAACTCGCGGTCGGTTAGCGTGAGCGCAGGCGCAACTGTGATTGAGTCGCCAGTGTGCACACCAACCGGGTCGACGTTCTCAATCGAACAGACCACGACACAGTTATCGTTTCTGTCGCGCATCAGTTCGAGCTCATATTCCTTCCAACCGAGGATGCTCTCTTCGAGCAGCACCTCCGTGGTTGGCGAGGCTTGCAACCCGGCACCGGCGATGCGGCGCAGGTCGGCCTCGTTGTAGGCAAAACCCGAGCCCAGGCCACCCATGGTGAATGATGGGCGAACAACCATCGGATAGCCGAGCACATCAGCGGCTGCGATGCACTCATCCATGGTGTGTGCGATCACCGACTTTGCCACGTCTGCCCCGGCATCGAGCACCAGTTGCTTGAACAACTGGCGGTCTTCGCCCTTCTTGATGGCGTCAACCTTGGCGCCGATTAGTTCAACACCGTGCTTCTCGAGTATGCCGAGCTCGTGCAGCGCCATTGCCGCGTTCAGCGCGGTTTGACCGCCGAGCGTAGGCAGAATCGCGTCTGGTCTTTCCTTGATGATGATCGACTCAATGACCTCGGGGGTAATCGGTTCGACATAGGTTGCATCGGCAAAGTCTGGGTCAGTCATGATGGTGGCCGGGTTCGAGTTGATCAAAATCACTCGAATGCCCTCGGCGCGCAATACGCGGCAGGCCTGGGTGCCCGAGTAGTCGAACTCACACGCCTGACCGATAACGATCGGGCCAGAGCCGATTACCAGAACCGAATTGATGTCGCTACGTTTTGGCATTAGTTGCTCACCTTCGAGTTCTGAATCATCTCGACCAGGCGGTCGAAGAGGTAGCTGCTGTCGTGTGGGCCAGCCGCTGCCTCAGGGTGGTACTGCACAGAAAAGGCAGGAATGTCTACACATTCGAGACCTTCAACGCAGTCGTCGTTGAGTGATACGTGTGAAACGCGCACGCGGCCGTAGCCGTTAGGGCTCTCGACATCGTCGCGGCCCGCGATCTTCACAGCGAAGCCGTGGTTGTGTGCCGTTACCTCGACTTTGCCGGTCTTGCGGTCTAGCACCGGTTGGTTGATTCCACGGTGCCCAAATGGCAACTTGTAGGTGTCGAATCCGAGGGCTCGTCCGAGCAGTTGATTGCCGAAGCAGATTCCAAAGAACGGGATGCGCGCATCCAAGATTTCGCGAAGCGTTGCCACCTGACCTGCAGCAGCCTGCGGGTCACCAGGACCGTTCGAGTAGAACACGGCATCCGGGTTCCAAGCCAAAAGCGTGTTTGCGTCGGTCTTGGCACCGAACACTCGAACCCGCAATCCGCGAGAAAGCATGTGCTCAATGGTTGAGCGCTTGATCCCCAAGTCGAGTATCGCGACCCGGCCAACCTCGCCAACCTTCGGACCTTCCTCATAGTCCTCAGCGGTGGTGACGGTATCGCTCAGCGATAACCCGGTCATCTCTTCGCCGCCTCGAACGATCGCCAGCAGCATTTCTGGGCTTGCCTCTGACGCGGTACCGCTGAAGATGCCGGCGCGCATTGCACCCTTGTCTCGAAGGTGACGAGTCAGCGCGCGGGTGTCTATGCCGCTGATGCCCACGATGCCGTAGTTGATCAACTCTTCTTCGAGCGACTTTTCGGCACGGAAATTGGAGACCACTCGAGACGGATCGCGCACCACATAACCGGCCACCCAAACTCTGCTTGATTCTTCATCGCGAGCGTTGACTCCGGTGTTTCCGATGTGCGGAGCGGTCTGCACCACGATTTGTCCGGCATACGAAGGATCAGTCAGCGTCTCTTGGTAGCCGGTCATGCCAGTGGCGAACACCAACTCGCCCAGGCTTCTCCCCTGTGCCCCGTAAGCCCTTCCGCGGAAAGTTCTGCCGTCTTCAAGCACCAATACCGCGCTCATCGCGCACCATCCTTCTCTACCAATTGCTTTAACGCCTTTGCCAGCTCTTCGGTGTCGTCGACGCGGTCGAGACGCAGCTGGGTGATTACCTCGGTTGCTCCGAGCAGCCATGAGATGGACAGCAGGCCATCGGCCTCAACGCTACGATCGATAGTCGCCGAGCTCCTGCCAACTTCGAGAATCAATTCAGCAGGGATGGCGAAACTCTCCTCGCCGAGACGCTCAATGCCCACGCCCCGGTCAGTGACTACGAGCTGAGCCTTGCCGCGGTACATGAGTCCGCCGGTTACAACGCGCTCGAGCGGCTTATCGCGAAATACGGTTGCCACGTATTGCCCCTTCGCGGCTACCAGCGGCGTGCCCTGCAGGGCGGTCAGGTCAATCAGCGATCCGAGCTCTGGGTTCTCGGTCTGAGAGCGCGACTTGCGTCGACTGCTGCGAATTGTCAGGAACACAGCAATTGCCAATATGACGATGCTGATCGCGGCCATCAAATACTTCTGCATTAGTGGCGACCATCCTCTGCTAGTCGGCCATCGCGCACAGTGAAGTAGCCGCGATAAATCGTGTGGCGAATTTCGCCAGGAAGTTCGAGATCGGCATACGGATTGTTCTGGCCCTTGGATGCGGTGCCGCGGGAAATCTTGCGTGCCACATTTGCTGCGATGAGGGTCAGGTTTGCAATCGAGCCAACGGCAATTGGGTTGCCCTGTTCGGTGTGACCGGCGATGGCCGCCGGCGCGTGCGACAGCACCTCGGCCAGGCGCATCCAAGTCGATTTGCCTGAATCAATCAAAACCATTTGCGCCACCGAGGCAGCTGTCTCGAGTCCAACCATGCCAAAGGCCGCTGCGTTCCATTCGCAGTCTTTCGACTCGCTTGGATGCGGGGCATGGTCGGTCGCAATGATGTCGATGGTGCCGTCGATCAACGCCTCGCGCAGTGCCGCTACATCCTCAGCAGAGCGAAGCGGAGGGTTGACCTTGTATGTCGGATCGTAGTTTCGCGTAGATTCATCGGTAAGCAGCAGGTGGTGCGGTGTTACCTCGGCCGTTACCCGAATACCCTGCGCCTTAGCCCAGCGCACAATCTCGACAGAGCCTTTGGTGCTGAGATGACAGACATGGATGCGAGCATCAAGCGACTGAGCAAGCAAGACGTCGCGTGCGATTATCGACTCCTCGGCAACCGAGGGCCAGCCGGCGAGGCCAAGTTCGGCACTGACCGCTCCCGCATTCATTTGCGCTCCCTCGGTGAGTCGGGGCTCTTGGGCGTGCTGGGCAATTACGCCATCGAAGGCCTTAACGTACTCGAGAGCTCGGCGCATCACCAGAGGATCGCTGACGCACTTGCCGTCATCACTAAACACGCGCACTCCCGCTATTGAGCGGTTCATGCTGCCAAGTTCGGCGAGGCGCTCACCAGCGAGACCGACGGTCACAGCGCCAATTGGGTAGACATCCACGTAGCCCGCGCGCTGCCCGAGCGACCAGACCTGCTCGACAACAGCCGCGTTGTCTGCGACCGGGTTGGTGTTAGCCATTGCGTGAACGGCGGTGAAGCCACCCTTGGCTGCCGACTGTGATCCGGTGAGAACGGTCTCGCTCTGCTCGAAGCCCGGCTCGCGCAGGTGTGTGTGCAGATCGACAAAACCAGGAAGCAGGTTGAGCCCAGAGCAATCGATGATTTCGCCGCCGGAAAGCCCCTGACCAATCTCGACAATGCGGTCGCCGCTGACCTTTACATCGGCAACGGAACCATCAGGAAGGGTCGCTGCCTTCAGAACGAACTCACTCATGAATCTGCCTTTCCTGCGAAATCAAGTTGAACAAAACCGCCATGCGAACCGAGATGCCATTGGCAACCTGTCGAACTATTGCCGACTGCGGGCTGTCTGCTACCGAGCTGGCGATCTCTAATCCACGGTTCATCGGCCCAGGATGCATGATCACTGTCTTGTCGCTAAGCCGAGCGAACCGCTCCTCGGTCAAACCCCAGATGTTCGAGTATTCGTTCGCCGATGGGAAGAAAGCCGAGTTCATTCGCTCGAGCTGAATGCGCAGCATCATCACGACATTGGGTTTCACGGAAGCGAGGGTCTCATCCAGGTCGTAGTGCTGCAGGCCAAGGCCGCGCGGCATCAGTGTAGGCGGCGCGACTAGGTGCACCTCTGCGCCAAGGGTCTTCAGAAGATAGAGGTTTGATCGGGCAACTCGCGAGTGAGCGATGTCGCCAACGATTGCAACCTTCACTCCGTCGAGCGCTTTGCCGCGAGTCGAACCGAAACCATGCAGGCGCTCACGCATTGTCATTGCATCGAGCAGGCCCTGCGTCGGATGTTCGTGTGTGCCGTCGCCCGCGTTAATCACGGGCACATCCGTCCAGCCGCGTTCTGCAAGAGCCTGCGGTGCCCCCGATGCCCCGTGGCGGATTACAAAGGCATCGACACCTCCGGCGGCAAGTGTCTGCGCTGTGTCTTTCAGGCTTTCACCCTTGGAAACGCTCGAGCCCTTGGCCGAGAAGTTGATCAGGTCGGCACTGAGTCGTTTTGCCGCAATCTCAAATGACACGCGAGTGCGGGTTGAGTCTTCGAAAAACAGATTGACCACAGTCTTGCCACGCAACGTTGGTAGCTTTCGCAGGCCTCTCTCGTTTACCTGAGCCATCTCGTCGCTGAGATCGAGAAGCGCAATTGCCTCGTCGCGAGTCAGGTCTTTAGTGCTGAGCAGGTGCCTCACTTCTCGATCCTCACCGAATCGTCGCCATCGACGCTGCTTAGGTGCACACGGATTTTCTCATCGCGGTTAGTCGGTAGATTCTTGCCTACGAAGTCGGCACGGATGGGCAACTCACGGTGGCCGCGATCGATAAGCACAGCCAACCTAACCGCGCGTGGGCGTCCATACTCGCGAAGGGCGTCGAGGGCTGCACGCACGGTTCGACCGCTGTTGAGCACGTCGTCCACCAGAACGACGACCTTGTCATCGAGACCACCGGCGGGAACATCCGTGGGGGTCACTTCGCGGGTTGGTTTGCGGTCGAGATCATCGCGATACATGGTGATGTCTAGGCGACCGAGAAAGTCTGCAGGCATTGCGTTGCCGTTGCGGCGAATCACCTCTGCGATGCGCTCTGCTAGAGCGACGCCGCGAGTAGGAATGCCGAGTATGACGAGATTGTCTGTGCCGTGATTGGCTTCAAGAATTTCGTGGGAAATGCGGGTAATTGCCCGACTGATGTCGTCGCTAGATAGGACGGTGCGTGATTCCACGCCCACCTCCTTCTGCGCCTCTCTGGACGCCTTTAAAGGATTGGTACTTCGTAAATACTACTAGGCCTTGGTGGCCGAGATTTTGTTGAGCAGTCCGTTGATGAAGCCAGATGAATCCTCGGTCGAGTAGTCCTTGGCAAGTTCGACAGCCTCGTCGACGGCTACAGCGTCAGGCACCTGGTCGTTGAACAGGATCTCCCAGGTGGCAGCTCGCAGTATCGCGCGGTCGAGGTTCGGCATCCTGGCCAGCGACCAGCCGTGTGCGTAGGTTTCGAGAGTCTCGTCGATTTCTGCCTGGTGCTCTGCAACGCCAGCCACAATTGTCTTTGCGTAGTCGAAGATTTCGCGCGAGGCAGCCGGGTCTTCGGCGTGTTCAAAGGCGGCTTCGATCATTACGTCAGCCTGCTCGCCTCGCAGATCGGAGGAAAACAGGGCGTCAACGGCCCGCTTTCGAGCCTTAGTGCGAGAACTCACCGGTTATTCGCTGATGCGACCGAGGTAGTCGCCAGTGCGAGTGTCAACCTTGACCTTGGTGCCTTGTTCTACGAACAGCGGAACGTTGATTTGGATGCCGGTCTCGAGCGTTGCTGGCTTGGTGCCACCGGTCGAACGGTCGCCCTGCAGGCCAGGTTCGGTGTAGGTGATCTCCAAAATTACCGAGGCAGGAAGTTCGACATAGATCGGGTTGCCCTCGTGAAGCGCAACTACGGCCTCCTGGTTCTCCAGCATATAGCCGCCCGCATCGCCAACGGTCTCGGCAGAGACGGTGAACTGATCGTAGTTGTCGACGTCCATGAAAACGAATCCCGAGCCATCGTTGTAAAGGAAGGTCATGTTGCGCTTGTCGACGTTGGCTGTCTCGACCTTGACACCGGCGTTGAAGGTCTTGTCGACAACCTTGCCGCTCAGAACATTCTTGAGCTTGGTGCGCACGAATGCTGGGCCCTTGCCAGGCTTCACGTGTTGGAACTCGACGACCGCCCACAGCTGTCCGTCGATGTTCAGAACCATGCCGTTCTTGAGGTCATTTGAAGTTGCCATGCGAAAGTGATCCGTTTCTTGGGGATTGAATGAAATCTGGATAAGTCTAAACGACTAGCCAAGCAAGTCGAGGGCGGCCAGGTATGAGCCGGCACCGAATCCCGCGATAACCCCGGTAGCCACGCCCGAAATCACGGATGTGTGCCTGAACTCCTCGCGGCTGTGCGGATTCGAGAGGTGCACCTCGATCAGCTTGAGGCCAGCCTTGGTGACCAACGCTGCTGCGTCGCGGGTGGCATAAGAGTAGTGAGTGAAGGCTGCGGGATTCAAAACTACGTTGGACTTGCTGTCAACGGCCTCGTGCAGCCATTTGATCAGCTCGGCTTCACTGTCGGTCTGGCGCATCTCTGCCATTAGCCCCAGGCCCTTAGCCTTGGCGAGCACCTGACGAGTCAGCTCGTCAAAGTCTGCTGAACCGTAGATTTCAGGCTCTCGTGAGCCAAGCCGCCCAAGATTTGGGCCATTGAGAATCATTACCTTTGACATGGCTACAGATTACTCGGCGATCTCTTGGTAGGCGGCGAACAACATCTCGTTGGTCGGAGCGTTCATGATTGTCGGCTTGGCAATGTCATCGAGCACCACAAAGCGAAGTGCCCCTGCGCGCGACTTCTTGTCGCGTTGCATGGCCGCCAGAACCTTTTCGAACTCGGATGCTCGATACTGAGTCGGCAATCCGAGGCTTGTGAGAATCGCGCGGTGACGGTCAACCACTTCATCAGAAAGCCGGCCCGCAAGTCGCGCCAACTCCGCGACGAACATCATGCCAATCGAAACTGCCGCTCCATGACGCCACTGGTAGCGCTCATTGAGTTCGATTGCGTGACCCAGAGTGTGACCGTAATTCAAGATTTCGCGCAAGCCTGATTCCTTGAAGTCTTCGCCCACCACCGAAGCCTTGATTGCGATGCAGCGCTCTACGATTTCGCGAAACTCATCCGAGTTAATGTCAGTGGCCAGCACTAGGTCGGCCTCGATAATTTCGAGGATGCGCTCATCCGCGATGAAACCGTACTTGACCACCTCGCCGAAGCCGGCGAGAAGTTCGTTGCGTGGGAGTGTCTGAAGTGTATCGAGGTCGACCAGCACAGCGGTCGGAGCGTGGAAGACGCCGACCAGGTTTTTACCCTCGGCGGTGTTCACCGCAGTTTTGCCGCCGATGGCTGCGTCGACCATGCCGAGCAGGGTTGTCGGTACTGCAATGAACTTGACGCCGCGCAACCACGTCGCCGCCACAAAACCGGCGAGATCGGTGACCGCACCGCCGCCGAAGCCGATGATGGCATCGCTTCGAGTGAAGTCAAGGCTGCCCAATTGTTGCCAGCAGAACGCAGCGACCTCGATGCGCTTGGCATCCTCACCGGTTGGCACCTCAAGGGCGTAGGCCTGCAAACCGGTTTCGGCGAGGGAGGCTCTGATCTCTTCGGCACTCGCCTCGAAACCCTGCGGGTAGATGAGCATGACCTTCTGCAAACCAGCCCCGAGGGTTGCTGCTAGCTCGCCGAGCAAGCCTCGCCCAACGATTACGTTGTAGGCATTTTCACCGGAGACGCTAATTACCGTGTTATTCATCTAGTCCGAGCCCCGCTCTGATCTCATGAACCGATTGCTTAATTGGGGCACCCGAGCAATCTACTTCGATGTCAGCCACCGACGCATACAGCTCTCGACGCTGATCGTAAATCCGCTGCCAGTCGAGCAGACCGTTCTTCAGCAGCGGGCGGCTTCCCTGACTCAAGCGCTTAGCCATGTGAGTTCCATCGGTCGAAAGATAAACCACCGTCGAGGTGAGCAATCTTTGACGAGTAACCGCGCTGAGCACTGCCCCGCCTCCGGTGGCAACCACTCCGGGCTCTGCGATAGCTTCGGCAACGATGTCTTCCTCATGAGTTCGAAACGCGCCTTCGCCGTGGGCCGCGAAGTAGTGCGGGATGTCTCCGAATCTTGAAACGAAGATAGCGTCGGTATCCCTGAATGCAAGGCCGAGTGAACTTGCGAGTTTCTTGCCAATGGTGGTCTTGCCAACCCCCATCGGGCCAACCAAGACGATCGTGTTTGAGCCGAGCACTAGTCGCCTTGGGCGATGTGAGATTTCAAAACAGCCGGGATGCTCGCGAGGTAACTTTGCAGATTGCGCTTGCACTCGGCGACAGAGTCCCCACCAAATTTCTCGAGAACCGAATTGGCAATGACCAGGGCTACCATCGCCTCGGCTACCACTCCGGCAGCCGGAACAGCGCAGACATCGCTGCGCTGATGGTGTGCGGTGGTTGCCTCGCCGGTAGCCACGTCGATCGTTTTCAGCGCCTTAGGAACTGTGCTAATCGGCTTCATGGCTGCGCGAACCCTGATCACCTCGCCGTTTGACATGCCGCCTTCGATGCCACCGGCACGGTCCGTACTTCTAACTACAGAGTCCCCGTCTTGCACAATCTCATCATGCGCAACCGATCCCCTGCGTCGAGCGGTTTCGAATCCGTCGCCAATTTCAACGCCCTTGATTGCCTGGATGCCCATGATTGCAGCGGCTAGTTGCGAATCGAGTCGCCTATCCCAGTGAACGAAGCTGCCGAGGCCCGGCGGGCAACCGTAAACCAAGGTCTCGACTACCCCACCGAGGGTGTCGCCGTCTTTGTGGGCCGCGTCAACTTCGTCGATCATTCGCTGTGACAGGTTCTTATCGAACGCCCGCAACGGATCTTCATCAATCGAGGTCAAATCACTTGGCTTCGGCAAAACGTAGTCGCGGCCTTGTTCAATCGAGCCGATGGCCACAGTGTGCGTGACCAGCCTGATGCCCAGTTCGCCTAGAAACTTGGCGGCAACTTCGCCGAGGGCAACTCGAGCAGCGGTCTCTCTGGCGCTTGCTCGTTCGAGAACTGGTCGGCTATCTAGAAAGGCATACTTCTGCATGCCGGTGAAATCGGCGTGACCCGGTCTTGGCCGGGTTAGTGCTTCGGCCCTGGCGCCGGTTAGTTCATGATCGACCGGGTCTGCCGACATGACTTCTTGCCACTTGGGCCACTCCGTATTGGCAATTGTGAGTGCCACCGGGCCGCCCATGGTTAGCCCGTGTCGAACCCCACCCGAGAAAGCGACTTGGTCTTCTTCAAACTTCATGCGGGCGCCGCGGCCGTAGCCGAGTCGGCGTCTAGAAAGCGCATCCTGGATGTCTTTGGTGACAACTGGAATGCCAGCAGGCAGCCCCTCAAGCACGGCAACAAGTTCGGGGCCATGCGATTCACCAGCAGTTATCCAACGCAGCATCTGACTATTCTGCCACGAGAGGCCACAGCGGGCCTAGAGCAGTCCGACAGAATCACGCATCGCGTGTATTACCGCGAGCTCGTTAAACAACTCGTGGTCCACAGAGCCTCCCGAGAACAGACGAATTTGCGCAACAGCCTGCCACAGCAGCATTTCCAATCCAGAGACAACCGGCAACTTTCGCTCGGCCCAGATTTTTGCAGCCAAGGATGGCCAGGGATTGTAGGCAACGTCGAACAGAGCGCCTCTAGGTTTGCGCAATAGCGACTTTCGCGCTTTGACTGCGTACTCATCCAATGCCCCGGCCGGAAGCGTCGAGATCACCAAATCAGAGCCGCAAAGGGCCCCCGCGATGTTCGTGGTGGTTTTCGCCTCGAACTTGAACGCGTGCAAAGCGAAATTGGCCAACTTGGTCAGCACATCCTCGCGCCTGGCGGCGAAGGTCAGCTTCGCATTCGGATACTCTGCTGCTACCGCGGCCAAAGCTGACTTAGCGGTGGCTCCAGAGCCGATGATTGCCACCGATTTCACATCGCCAAGTTCTGCATTTCGAAGTGCTTGGACTATGCCGAAGACATCCGTGTTGTAGGCCAGCCATTCGTGACCACTTCTGACCAGCGTGTTGGCACTGCCAAGTGTCTTCTCGAGATCGGTCGCCGCAAAAGTCGTAGCCTCTTCCTTGAGCGGTGCTGTAACGCTCACGCCAATCCAAGATGAATCCAGGCTCGAAAGCCAGTGCACGAGCGAGCCCTTGCCCACTTCGATGGCCGAGTAGTCCCAATCGTTCTTTAACACTCGATAGGCTGCCGAATGGATGGCAGGCGACTTTGACTGTGCGATTGGCGAGCCAACCACTGCCAGATGCTTATCCGCCATAGCCCGGATTCGCTCTCATCCATGCCTGCCACTGTTTGACTGCCACCTCGTGCTGGGCATAGGTCTCGCTAAATACTGTCTCGCCCGTGGCCAGGTTGATGGCGCAGAAGTAAAGCCACTTTCCCTCAGCAGGATGCAGCGCCGCGTCAATAGCGATGGACCCCGGCGCACTAATCGGACCAATTGGCAGCCCGGCGTGCAGATAGGTGTTGTAGCCGTTGGCGCTTGCTCGATCTGCAGCAGAGGTTGAAACGGTGTTGCCGCTTACTCCGTAGCTGACTGTCGCGTCAGACTGCAGGTTCATCCCAGCCGCAATTCGATTCAGAAAGACCCGTGAGATTTTGTAGAAGTCGGGAGTCTGGCGACCCTCCTTCTGCACCACTGACGCGAGAGTCAACACCCTGTGCCACTGGGCCGCCGGCACCGAATAGCGGCGCAGTTCTTGCTTGGTGCGATCTACCATCGCCGCTAGCATTTGGAGCGCGCTCTGACTCGGGTCAAAAGAATAGGTGGCGGGAAACAGCCAACCCTCGGCGCTGACCTCTCCGCTTGGCACTCCGATTGCGCCGAGATCAGCCGCGGTTTGCTGAAACTGCGAAACCGAGATGCCGGTTGCAGCGCTCAGTGCGCTGAAGGTGTTGGAGAGGCGGTAGCCCTCCTTGATGACTACAACCTCGCTGATCCTGTTGCGCTCATCACCCAGCGCAGTCAGCGCAGAGAGAGAACTCATTTCGAGTCGCATCGAATAGGTGCCCGGATAGAAGGTCTGATTTCGAGCAATTAGCAAACCATAGACAATGTGAAAGCTCTTGACGATATCGGCCTTGACTAACGCATTTGCAACGTCGGTTCCTGTTTCGCCAGGATGAATCACCAGCGTCACGCTTCCGTGACCGCCCCCGGCGAAGTCGGCACCGGTCACTTGATCCCAGAGGTTGCGCACCGAGGCCCTGTTCGCATAGCCGAGTGCTAGCACAACGACGAGCAGCGCCGTGAGCACAAACAATCTGCGTTTACGCATCGATGTAATCCTTTGCAAGTTGAGCCGTTACTTCGCCAGTTCGACGTTCGACTTCAAGGGCATGTTCGAGTATGACGGTAGCGGCGGCAGAATCGATGAAAGCACGCTGGTCTTTAGTTGATTTGCCAGCGTTGGACAGTGCCTTACTAGCCATGCTGGTGGTCAATCGCTCATCGATTAGGTAGATAGGAACATCGGTGACAGATGCCAGCTGCTTGGCCAAAGCAACGGCATCCCTGGTTGACTCTGTTGACTCACCACGAAGATTTATCGGTAAGCCCACGTACACGCCTGTAGCTTCAACCTCGATAACGACCTTCAACATCTCTTCTACGGCCAGCTCGTCGGCGGCACGTTTGATGTGCTCTGCAGGGCTGGCCAGGATTGCGTGAAAGTCAGAAACGGCTACACCGATGCGGGCCTTACCGACATCGAACGCGATTCGGCGTCCGGTCTGCAATTAGCCTGCCAGCTCGCTCTTGATCGCAGCCATTGCGGCATCAATCTTGGTGCCGTCTGTTCCGCCACCCTGCGCGATGTCGTCCTTGCCGCCGCCTCCGCCACCGAGCACAGCGCTCGCTGCACGAACCAGGGCGCCAGCCTTTACGCCAGAAGCCTGAGCCTGCTTGGTGATAGCTACTACCAGCATCGGCTTGTCGTTGATGGTGGCGAACAGTGCTGCAACTGCATCCTGGTTCTGCATTGCATCTCTTAGCTGCAGAGTCAGCGTTCTGAGATCGTCGACCGAGTCCAGAACACCAAAGTTCTCGCAGGCGAAACGAGACGTGCCAACAGTGGTTGATTTGGCAATTACCTCTGGAAGTTGCTGCGCGAGTGAGGCTGCCTGAAGTTGAGCCAGTTTGCGCTGAGCAACACGTAGCTCCTCTAGGCTTGCGGCCAGTCGATCTTCGAGACCGTCGCGATTCGTTTTCGCCAGGTCGGTAAGTCGTGAAACCAGTGCTCGTTCAGCAGCCAAAGCCCTAAATGCTTCGAAGCCGACAAGCGCCTCTAGTCGACGCGAACCACTTCCGACAGAAGCCTCGCCAATTAGCGAAACCAACCCAATCTGGGATGACCGCGAAACGTGAGTTCCGCCGCAAAGCTCGCGCGACCAGGGGCCGCCGATCTGGATCACTCGTACGCTCTCGTCGTAGGTTTCGCCGAAAAGTGCGACTGCGCCCCATTGCTTGGCCTCTGGCAGTGACATGTGCTGTGCCGATACTGCGAGGTCGCGGCGAATGGCGAGGTTGGTTACCTCTTCGATTTCGCTCTTGGTATCGGCGCTTAGAGCCTGAGCCCAAGCGAAGTCGAGGCGTAGGTAGCCCGGCTTGTTGTATGAGCCGCTCTGAAGTGCGGTTGGCCCAAGCACCTGACGCAGTGCCGCGTGTACCACGTGGGTGCCCGAGTGGGCTTGCGCGGCTCCGATGCGCCAGTCTTCGTCGACCTTGGTGGCAGCGATTGCACCTGCGTGAACCTCACCTGAGCGCACCAAAACCTTGTGACTGACTAGGCCCTTGACTGGCTTTTGAACATCCAAAACTTCGAGCTCGAAGCCGTTTCCAGAAATAATTCCGGCGTCAGAGTCCTGCCCGCCCGACTCTGCGTAGAACGAGGTGGTGTCCAGAATTATCTCGGCGATCTGACCTTCGCCAACCGTGCTAACACTCGAACCATTGGAAATTAGCCCAAGAACTTTGCCCTCGCTGACGAGTTCCTCGTAGCCGGTGAACTTGGTCACGCCCAACTGACGGAATTCGCTATAGACCGAGAGGTCGGTGCCGCCCAGCTTCTTCTCACGAGCATCTGCCTTCGCGCGTTGCTTCTGCTCATTCATCAGCGCTGTGAAGCCATCGCGGTCAACTGAAAGCCCACTCTCCTCTGCTATCTCGAGAGTTAGATCGATTGGGAAACCGTATGTGTCGTGAAGCAAGAACGCAGCGTCGCCGCCGATCTGTTGGCTCCCGGCACCCTTGGCCGAACCGATTGCCTCTTCAAGCACGGCAGTGCCAGAAGTCAGTGTGCGCAAAAACGCTTCTTCTTCAGCGATCACCGTGCGCAGGATGCGCTCGAAGTCGGTTTCAAGTTCTGGGTATGCCGACTTCATAGCATCCTTTGACACCGTGAAAAGTTGTGCGAATACCGGGCGATCGACGCCAAGAAGGCGCATGGCCCGGATGGTGCGGCGAAGCAGACGTCGCAGAACATAGCCGCGTCCGTCGTTGCCAGGGGTCACGCCATCTCCGATGAGCATCAGAGCACTTCGCACGTGATCCGCGATAACGCGAAGGCGAACGTCGTTGGTTTCATCGCTGCCGTAGCGAATCGCGGCGAGTTGTGCAGCCAGATCTAGAACAGGGCGAACCTGATCGATTTCGTAGAGGTTCTCGACTCCCTGCAACAGAAACGCAACACGTTCCAAGCCCATGCCGGTGTCGATGTTCTTCTTCGGCAGTTCCCCGAGAATCTCGAAATCGTCCTTGCCTATACCCTTGCCGCGCTCGTACTGCATGAAGACGAGGTTCCAAATTTCGATGTAGCGATCTTCGTCGGCTTCCGGGCCACCCTCAATGCCGTAGGCAGGGCCGCGGTCGTAGTAAATCTCAGAGCATGGTCCCGCAGGGCCTGGTTGTCCGGTTGACCAGTAGTTGTCCTTCATTCCACGACGCTGGATGCGCTCCATCGGAATATCAGCAATCTCTCGCCAGATTGCAATCGACTCGTCATCATCCTTGTAAACGGTTACCCATAACTTGGCCGGTTCAATTCCCAAGCAACCTGATTCGCGTGAACCGGTTAGAAACTCCCAAGCGAAGCTGATCGCATCACGCTTGAAGTAGTCACCAAATGAAAAGTTTCCATTCATCTGGAAGAACGTGCCGTGACGAGTGGTCTTGCCAACCTCGTCGATGTCTAGCGTGCGAATGCACTTTTGCACGCTCGTGGCGCGAGGAAAAGGAGCGGGAACCAATCCGCTCATGTATGGAATGAATGGGACCATGCCGGCAACTGTGAACAGCAGCGACGGGTCTTCGCTGATCAGCGAAGCGCTAGGTACTACAGCGTGGCCCTTGTTCTCGAAGAATTCGAGCCACCGCCGTCTAATTTCGGCGGTCTGCATTATTTGGCCGCTGGTTTCTTGGTGGCAGGCTTTTTAGCTGCTGGCTTCTTCGCAGCCGCCTTCGCTGCAGGCTTCTTGACTGTGGCGCGCGCTGGCTTACTCAGCTCGGTTTCGCGCTCTTTGAAACCCTCGCTTAGTGCGGCGCCCAAGTCGCGGGCCCGCTTGGCGGCGTCGTCGAGCATCGCCTGCGCCTGCGGATCTTCTGCCACGCGCTTGGCAACTGCAAGTCCAGCGGCAATGCCGGTTGCAAACCAAAGAAACTTCTTCATGACGACCTACTTCTTCCTGCCCATGATGACGCTGCGCAGACCCTGGGTGAGACCAGCAATCTTCAGCAGCGGAGCACCAACAGAGGCACTGAACACTGCAACCAGCGACTTTACGTTGGTGGACACCTCGACGAGGTTTTCAGAAATGAGGTCGACCTTAGCCAACTGCTTGTTGGTCTGGGTGACCGTGGTGGTGACTTCAGTGAGTAGCGGAGCGACCGAATCGTTGAGTTCGCGAACAGAATCGCGAGCCTCGTCGATTAGACCGCCGAGTTTAATTAGCGGAACAGCAATGAAAAGCACGAGCAGAACAAATCCGCCGGCTGCAATCAGTGCTGCGATCTCTCCGCCACTCATCCGAAGGCCTACTTATCGAGCTGCGTAGTACTCAACAACGAGCTGAACTTCACAGGTAACTGGAACTTCAGCGCGCTTTGGGCGACGTACGAGGGTTGCGTGCAGCTTGTCTAGTTGAACATCAAGGTAGCCAGGCACTGGAGGCAGTACATCGACATGGCCTCCCATGGCAGCTACCTGGAATGGCTCAGTTAGTTCACTCTTTGCGTGAACGTGAATCATCTGACCAGGCTTGACGCGGAACGAAGGGCGGTCGATGCGCTCACCGTTTACGAGAATGTGGCGGTGAACAACCATCTGACGTGCCTGCGCAATGGTGCGAGCGAAGCCGGCGCGAAGTACGAGTGCGTCGAGACGCATTTCGAGAAGCTCAACCAGGTTTTCACCGGTAAGGCCTTCCTGACGCTTAGCCTCTTCAAAAGTCTTGCGAAGCTGAGCCTCACGCATTCCGTACTGAGCGCGCAGACGCTGCTTCTCGCGAAGACGAACGGCGAAGTCGCTGTCGGCCTTCTTCTTGTTGCGTCCGTGCTGGCCTGGGCCGAATGGGCGCTTCTCCAGATATTTGGCAGCCTTTGGAGTCAAGGCAATGCCGAGTGAGCGAGACAAACGAGTCTTGCTACGAGTACGTGTGGTCTTTGACACGTGTTCCTTTCATGGGATTAATCCCAATAGCGATTTCTATTCACAAAAGCGGATCGAGAGGTCGAACCTTTTGCCACGGATTCGCCTGGCTATTAGGCAAACCGCACCGCTTCTCAACGTTCAGCCGATTGTTGAGAAAAGTCGGCAACCTTGCGAGTTTATCAGCGGAGTTCTGCCCAAATAAAGGGTTTCAGCGAACTATTTGCCTTTGAAGGCACGGATGATTTGCCGCAGCTTCGAGTGACGAGCACCAATCTCGGCCTCAGCTCCTAGCGCCTTTGGTTGGTAGTAACGAGCTGAGCTCAAAGCGTCGTCAAGATAGGCCTGTTCCACCACTGCCCTGGGGTCATCGTGTGGGTAGACATAGGGCTGGCCAGTGCCGGATGAATCTGCCGCCTTCGATAACGCCGAACTGCGCAGGCCGGCCGGTACCTTGCCGATTTTGCCGACCCGGATGTCTTCAATTGCAGAGTTAATGGCGTTGTACGCCGTGTTTGATTTTGGCGCTAGGGCCAGGTAAATCGTGGCCTCGGCAAGTGGAATGCGACCCTCGGGCATCCCGATTTTGGCAACCGCCTCTGCCGCGGAAACCGCAAGCGAAAGTGCGGCCGGATCTGCCAGGCCGATGTCCTCGGCTGCCAAAATGATCAGCCTTCTGGAGATGAACCTTGGGTCTTCCCCACCCTCGATCATTCTCGCCAGGTAATGAATGGCGGCGTCGGCATCGCTGCCTCGAACCGACTTGATGAATGCGCTGATCACGTCGTAGTGCTGATCCCCATCCTTGTCGAAGCGAACCAAGGCTTTGTCAATCGCAATTTCGATGTCGGTGGCAAGGATTGCTGACGACTTGCGAGCCTCTGCCGCCAAGGCAGAGGCCTCCAGCACAGTAAGTGCTCGCCTGGCATCCCCGCTGGCCAAAGTGGCAATCTGCGTCAATTGCTCGTGCTCAACCGAAAACGTGCCATTAAGTCCCCGAGGGCTGCTGACCGCCCGCTCGAGCAGGGTTGTGATGTCGTCAACGGTCAACGAATCCAATGTCAGCAAAAGCGAGCGCGAGAGAAGCGGCGAAATCACGCTGTATGACGGGTTCTCGGTGGTCGCTGCAACCAGCACCACCCAGCCACCTTCGACGCCCGGCAGCAGCGCATCCTGCTGGGCCTTCGTGAATCGGTGAATTTCATCGAGAAACAAGATGGTGCTTTGGCCGAAGCCGTCCCGGTCGGTGCGGGCTTTCTCCATCGCCTCCCGAACATCCTTGACGCCAGCTGTTATGGCGCTCAGTTCGATGAACCGCCGGCCCGAACTATTTGCAAGTGCCTTAGCGATCGAGGTCTTGCCGGTTCCCGGCGGGCCCCAGAGGATGACGCTGGTGGTGCCAATCGTGCTGGCCTGGTCAATCGGTTCCGCAAGCTTGCGAAGCGGCGAACCTGGCTTCAAAAGGTGCTGCTGGCCGACGATTTCGTCAATGCTTTGGGGGCGCATCCGGCTAGCCAGTGGCGCAAGGCTAGAGAATGCTGCAGAAGTCATGAGGCAAGGTTACCTGCCAAAGAGCCGTCTAAACTTGACGAGATTGTTTGAAAGGGAAACCGTGGCTTCGAAGAAGAAACAGCAGAATCTATTCAAGGGCGCCGAAGGCAAGTTGGCCGCCTACGAGGCAAAGCAGGCAGAGGGGCAAGCTCGAATTGCTCGTCGTAGCCGCGACAATCGCATCGCAATCATCGCTGGCATTGCCGCCCTGCTGATCGCTGGCATTTCGCAGGTTAGTTACTCGCTCGTGCACCCAAGTCCAAAGTCGACAGGTGCCGTAACCGCTGCTCCTAGCGAAAGCGCATCGGCCACGCCAAGTAGCAGTTCCTCTCCAGCGTCTGCAAGCCCAAGTGCCTCGACCAATCCGCTTGTGCCAAACCCTGCAATCGCGCAGAACCGCCTTTGGAACGGCACCATGCAGGTCAACAACGCCACCCTGGGTATCCAGCTTTTTGGCAACAAAGCGCCACAGGCCACAGCGAACTTCATCTCGCTGGTAAACAAGGGCTTTTACAAGGGCGTCACCTGCCACCGACTAACCACGTCGGGAATCTACGTGCTGCAGTGTGGAGATCCAAAGGGTGACGGCACTGGCGGCCCGGGCTACTCATTCGGGCCAATCGAGAACGTGCCAGCGGCGAACGCACAGGGCATCGCCACCTATAAGACCGGCTACCTTGCCATGGCAAATGCTGGCACCCCTGATTCGAACGGCTCGCAGTTCTTCATCGTCTACAAGGATTCGCCGCTCTCGCCGGCCTACACAGTATTCGGTCAAATCACCTCGGGCCTCTCGGGCCTGAACCCAATCATCAAGGCCGGTGTGGCTGACGGATCTGGCGATGGCAAGCCAGCTGTGCCTACCACCCTTGGCGCTATCAAACTAAACTAAAGAAATCACCCGCGTAAACGAACGCAATCTGCGTCTGGCATAAGGAGCTACCCATGACTAACAAGTACGGTCGAGTCGATTCAGAGAACTATGTGTATGTTTTCGAGCTCGGATCAGAACGCAAGGTCGGGCAGTATCCAAACGTTTCGCCAGACGAGGCACTCGCATTCTTCGAGCGCAAGTTTGCCGACCTCGAAGCCCAGGTTCGCATCCTTGAGCAACGCATCGCAAACAATGTCGATGCCGCCAACATCGTGAAGCAGCACCAAAAACTAACAACCGACCTCGTTGAGCCCGCTGCCGTGGGAGATCTGAACTCGCTGCGCAGCCGAGTCGCGGCTCTCGCCCCGAAAATTGCCGAGCTGGGCATCAAGCGCCAGGCCGCCAACAGGGAGGCAAGCGCCAAGGCCCTGGAGTCTCGCATCGCGATTGCCGTTGCGGCCGAGGAAATTGCGAACCAGGATGCAGCCAAGACTCAGTGGAAGCAATCCGCCGAAAAGATGACCGCTCTTTTCACCCAGTGGCAGGAAATCCAAAAGTCTGGCGGTCGCGTAAACAAGTCAGATGCCGACCCAATCTGGAAGCGTTTTTCGCTGGCTCGAAGCCGTTTCGAGACCGACAAGCGTGCCTACTTCGCTTCGCTAGATGCAACCAACAAGGCGGTTCGCGCCAAGAAGAATGCCATCGTTGAAGAAGCCGAGAAACTCGCCGCATCGGGCAGTGACTCTGTTGTTGAATACCGCAAACTTCTGGACCAGTGGAAGACTTCGGGCCGCACGCCTGGCAAATCAGATGACGCGCTCTGGGCACGGTTCAAGGCAGCCGGCGACACCATCCACAGTAAGCGTCAAGAGACTGCTGTTGTAGAAAACGGCGAGCAGTCTGCAAACCTTGAGGCCAAGCTGGCATTGCTAGCTCAGTATTCATCCATCGATCCGAAGTCCAACCTTGCTCAGGCAAAGCAGAGCCTTTTGGAGTTGCAGAAGAAGTTCGAAAAGATCGGACGAGTTCCAAAGGACAAGATTCGCTCTGTAGAGGACAAGCTACGTGCGATTGAGTCGAAGGTGCGCGAGGCCGAGCAAGATCACTGGCGCAAGACCGACCCCGCTTCGATTGAGCGCAGCAATTCGATGGTTGCTCAACTTGAAGAGGGCATCGCAAAACTTGAGGCAGAGCTTGAGGCTGCAAAGAAGAGTGGCAACGAAAAGTCGATCAAGCAGGCTACCGAGGCACTTGAGGCTCGAAAGTCTTGGTTGGCTGCTGTCGTTGCGGCTAGCAAGTAACAGTCGAAAGCCTCTTGCCTACCGCTTAGAGCTCTAAGTGTTGTTCACTCGATAGACATCGTAAACGGCTTCAATTCTGCGCACCGCATTGAGCAAGTGTTCCAGGGCTCCTGAGTCGCCCATCTCAAAGACAAAGCGGCTTAGGGCTACCCTGTCGCTTCGAGTCGATACTGATGCCGAGAGAATGTTGACGTGATGCTCGCTGAGCACTCGAGTCACGTCGCTCAGCAGGCCGGAGCGATCGAGGGCTTCAATTTGAATTTGAACCAGGAACAGCGCCTTCGAGTTTGGTGCCCAAGACACCTCCATGATTCGCTCTGGTTCTAGAAGCAGTTGGGCTGCGTTCTTGCAGTCGGTTCTGTGCACAGAGACCCCGCTTCCTCGAGTTACGAACCCAAGGATGTCGTCGCCTGGCACCGGAGTGCAGCACCTGGCAAGCTTCGCCATCACATCGGCATCGCCCTTGACCAAGATTCCGGCGTCATTGCTTCTCTCGCGATTGAATCCGCGCGGTTTGGTTGGAAGCTCGAATACAGCTTCTGCGTCGTCTGAGTCGGTAGCAATTGAAGCAGTCAGCTTTTCAACGACCTGTTGCGCCGAGACGTGGCCCTCCCCAACGGCTGCAAAAAGTGCCTCGACATCGCTCAACCGAAGATCCTGTGCCAATTTCAGCAGCGACTCGCTGGACATCATCTTCTGCAGCGGTTGGTTGTGCTTGCGAAGCGCCCTGGCAATTGACTCTCGACCTTGCTCGATCGCATCCTCGCGTCGCTCTGCGCTGAACCAAGCCTTGATCTTGGCCTTGGCGCGCGGCGATTGAACAAAGTTGAGCCAGTCCTTTGAAGGGGCAGCCTCGGGTGATTTGCTTGTGAAAATCTCCACTACGTCGCCGCTGTTAAGCGGAGTGTCTAGCGGGACCAGGCGACCGTTCACTTTCGCGCCCATGGTGCGGTGCCCGACATCCGTGTGCACTGCGTAGGCGAAGTCAACCGATGTTGAACCGCCGGCCAAGCCAATTACCTTGCCCTTTGGCGTGAAGACGTAGACCTCTTTTGCACCGATCTCAAAACGAAGCGCGTCGAGGAACTCGCCAGGGTCTTGGGTCTCGGCCTGCCAGTCGGTCAAATGCTTCAGCCAGGTCATGTCTTCTTCGCTGACCTCACCGCTGGTGCCGACCTGCTCCTTGTACTTCCAGTGGGCAGCGACACCGTACTCTGCGCGCTGGTGCATTTCGTTGGTGCGAATTTGAATCTCTACAGTTCGACCACCGGGGCCGATGACCGTGGTGTGCAGCGACTGATACAGGTTGAACTTCGGCATCGCGATGTAATCCTTGAATCGTCCCTGCACCGGGTTCCACCGGGCGTGAATCGCACCGAGCACCGCATAACAATCACGCACTGAGCCAACAAGAACCCGGATGCCCACCAAGTCGTAGATGTCGTCGAACTCTCGACCGCGAACCACCATTTTTTGGTAAATCGAGTAATACTGCTTCGGGCGGCCGGCGACCGAACCCTTGACCTTGTTCTCGCGCAGATCGCTCTCTATCTCGGCGATCACGCCATCGATGTATTGCTCACGTTGAGGGGCGCGCTGCGAAACCAGGTTGACGATTTCCTCATAGACCTTGGGATAGAGCACCGAGAACGAGATATCCTCCAGCTCCCATTTGATGGTGTTGATACCGAGTCGATGCGCTAGAGGTGCGTAGATTTCCAGCGTCTCCTGCGCCTTGCGCCGAGCCGATTCGATTGGTACAAAACCCCAAGTTCGGGCATTGTGCAGTCGATCGGCCAGTTTGATGACCAAGACTCGAATGTCTCGCGACATCGCAACGACCATTTTGCGCACGGTCTCTGCCTGAGCGTGGTCGCCGACCTTGACTTTGTCGAGTTTGGTTACCCCATCAACCAGCATCGACACTTCGGCACCGAACTCTTTGCCCAGCTGCTCGAGGCTGTAGTCGGTGTCCTCGACGGTGTCATGCAATAGCGCTGCAGCTATGGCAACCGCTCCAATTCCCAAATCGGCAAGGATTTGAGCAACTGCAAGTGGATGGGTGATGTATGGCTCGCCGCTCTTTCGATTCTGCCCGCGGTGTGCCTCCTCGGCGGTCGCGAAGGCTCGCTCAATCAGTGCCAGATCACTTTTGGGGTGGTTGGATCGAACAACACGGATGAGCTCATTAAGCTCACGCTGGTAAGGCCCGCTTTTGCCGAACAGCCTAGGCAGACGGTCGCGCAGCGAACTGATGCTACTGGTTGGCGATGCGTCTGTCATTGGGAAACTCCTAGAAGTGAGTTTACCTATCGCCCAGCGCTGCTAAACGATCTAGGCTCGCGAAGCGATTACCTTCTCGGCGGCCTTTGCATACTTCGGCTCCTTCTCACGGAACTGCGAGTAAATCGGCGCAGCGATGAAGATGGTCGAGTAGGTGCCGATGATGATACCGATGAACAGTGCCAACGAAATGTCGCGCAGGGTTCCAGCGCCAAGCAAGGTCGCTCCAATGAACAGAATTGCCGCTACCGGCAAGACCGCCACTACCGAAGTGTTGATCGAACGAACCAGAGTCTGGTTGATGGCTAGGTTGACGCGCTCTGCGAAAGTTGCGGTCTCGCTGAATTCAACTTCAAATGTGTTTTCGCGAATTTTGTCGAAGACAACCACGGTGTCATAGAGCGAGTAGCCGAGGATGGTGAGGAACCCAATGACGGCAGCTGGCGTCACTTCAAAGCCGAGTGCACCGTAGATTCCAGCGGTGATGATCAAGTCGTGAATCAGAGCGATCATGGCGGCGGCCGACATCTTTAGCGTGCGGAAGTAGATCGCCATCAAAATCGCAGCCAAAACGATGAAGACAATTAGACCGTTCAGGGCCTTGCCCGTTACGTCGGAACCCCAGTTGGCACCAATGAACGATGATGCAACCTTTGAGCTGTCAACGTTGTAGGCCTTTGCGAGGGCTACACGAACAGCCTCTGAGTTAACGTCTGAGAGCTCCTGAGTTTGAACACGCAGTGACGAGGTGCCGACAGCGGTTACGACTGGCTCAGAATTCGGAACCACAGTGTGAACCGCGTCAATTGCTGTCTGCTGGGTGGTCTGCGAAACGCCATCAAGTCGGAATTCACTTCCGCCGCGGAAGTCGATGCCGAGATTGAACCCGCCTCGTAGCATAGGGAGAATCACGGCAAGCGCAATCATCACAACTGCAACCACATAGAAGTACTTGCGACGCCCTACGAAGTTGATCGAGCGCTGGCCGTTGTAGAGAGCGTTTCCAAGGTCGCTGAACTTTGACATTAGTCGTTGCCTTCCTGGCTCTTAGCCGCCTTGCGTTCGGCAATCGTTTGGCGCTTTGCGGCCTCCTTCGAAGCCTTGCCGCGCTTTGCGTCGCTAACACTCTCTGAGACGTTGAACTTGCCGCGACCCACGTAGGCGGTAGCCGCGAAGGTCTTCACATCGAAACCAGACCACTTGTGACCTGAAGCGAAGTATTGAACCTGTGCAAGCAGCTCAAGCATCGGGTGGGTGAACAGAGTTACAACCAAGAGGTCGATCAAAGTGGTTAGTCCGAGAGTGTAGGCGAAGCCTCGAACACTTCCGACGGTCAGCAGATACAGCACAACAGCTGAAAGCAGGCTGACACCATCTGAGACAAGGATGGTGCGAATCGCACGCTTCCACCCGGCCTCCACCGCTGCGTTAAGAGGTCGACCGTCGCGAAGCTCGTCACGAACGCGCTCGAAGTAAACGATGAAGGAGTCGGCCGTGATTCCGATTGCCACAATCAAACCGGCGATACCCGACAGTGAGAGGCGGTACCCCTGTCGCCAAGAAAGCAATGCGATAACCAGGTATGTGATCACGGCAGCCACGACGAGCGAACCAATCGTGACGATTGCAAGGCTTCGGTATTGGAATACCGAGTAAATAACCACAAGCAAAAGGCCGATTAGGCCCGCAAGCAAACCGCCCTGAAGAGAGGCCGAACCAAGAGTTGCCGAGATGTTTTCCTGACTCTGCACCTGGAAGCCAAATGGCAGCGAGCCATACTTCAACTGGTCGGCAAGCGCCTTGGAGCTTTCGGCAGTGAACGAACCGGTGATTTGAGCGTTGCCGTTAGCGATGACGGCCTGAGTTGCAGGTGCGGTGATGACGTAGCCGTCGATCGTAACTGCGAACTGGTTGCGAGGCGATGAAAGCGATACCAAACGCTTGGTCACAGCGGCAAAAATGTTGGTGCCGTTGCCATCGAACGAGAGGTTTACGGCCCAGGTATTGGTTGAAGCGCCAGTTGAGGTCGTTACGGTGCCCGCATCCGCGTTCGAAATGTTGGTTCCGTCAAGCTCGACAGGGCCGAGCAAGAACTTTTGATAACGACTGCTATCACAGGTGATCAGCGGCTTGGTTGGGTCGTCGACCTGACCCGGCTTGCGGAATTCAGTTGCACAGTTCAGCGAATTGAACTGGGTGCGAAGCGCAGGGCTTACCCAGTTGGTGTCGCTTGCGTCGGTTGGCGTGGCGGTTGGAGTTGGCGCGGCACTTGCAGCTGGAGTGGCACTCGGCTTGGCAGCTGCCTTAGCTGAAGGGCTTGCGGTTGCCGAGGTGTTTCCGCCAATTGTCGTGGTTGCTCCCGAGTCAGAGAGAATGACTGGGCGGAATTCGAGCTTGGCGCTGCTCTTGATCAAAGTGAGTGTTTGCTCACTAGGAGTGCCAGGGATTTCAACGACGATGTTGTTGTCGCTGGATGTGGTAATCGTGGCCTCAGACACACCAGTCGAGTCGATTCGCTGACGAATGATCGAAACTGCCTGCTGCAGCTGTTCTTGAGTTACCTTCTGACCTTCGCCAACGGTCGGCGAAAGAATGATCGAGGTTCCACCCTGCAGGTCTAGTGCCAATTGCGGTGCGAATGTGGCACCCGCCTGCTTGGTCACCAGCCCGAGACCAATGATAGCCGCGAAGGTAATTGCGAGGGTAAGGAGCCAAGCTAGGCGCTTACGCGCGATCTTGGTAACCGATGAAACAGCCAAAACTTTTCCTTTGGTGACTTACTTCTTGGTTGAGGTCTTTGGTGCTGGCTTGGCAGCCGGCTTCTTCACAGCCACCGCGCGAGCTGCCGGCTTCTTCGCTGCTGGGGCAACTGCTGCTGACTTTGCAGCAGGTTTCTTAGCGACCGGTGCAACAGGTGCGTTGGCCTCTACCTGACGAACCGCGAGGCGGTTAACCTCGAGGCGGGTTCCTGGGGTGGTCTCGATTGTGACTCGGGCCTCGTCCACGCTCACAACGTTGCCGTAGATGCCGCTGGTCAGCATTACGTAGGCACCTGGCACAACGGTGTCCTGAAGCTTCTGAGCCTGAGCTTTGCGCTTCTTGTTGTTGGTGAACATGAAAACGATCATCACTGCAAGAACAGCGAAAAGGAAAATGTTAGAAGCCACGGGCTAACCGACTTTCATTCGACAAAATAAATGCGCCTCAGGCGCACCTAGACAATCATAGGTCAAACAGGCTTGCCGCCTGGGCAGGTGTGGCCAGCCCGAGGTGCTGGTATGCCCTGCTGGTAGCCTGACGGCCCTTGGGGGTTCTGATGACCAAGCCCGCTCGCACCAGGAACGGCTCGACTACCGCCTCGATGGTGTCTGGCTCCTCGCCAACAGATACGGCAATCGTAGAAATGCCCACTGCTCGCCCGGCATAGTGCCCACAGAGCACCCGCAAGACCTCGCGGTCGAGACGATCTAGCCCAAGCCCGTCGACCTCGAACAGGTTCAGACCTTGGATTGCCATTTCGAGCCCAATAGGCCCGGAGCCCTCGACAAGCCCAAAGTCCCTGACTCTTCGAAGCAATCGGTTGGCAATTCGCGGTGTGCCTCTGCTTCGCAGCGCGATCGCCTCAATCGCCTCACGCTGAATTCTCACGTCGAGTCTGGTAGCGGTGCGAGTGATGACCTCGGCCAGCTCTTCGTCCGAGTAAAACTCCAGGTTGGCTGTGAACCCAAAACGGTCGCGAAGCGGGCTAGCCAGCATTCCCGAACGCGTGGTGGCACCAACAAGAGTGAATGGAGCAAGTTCCAGAGGCACGCTCGTGGCCCCAGCGCCCTTACCGACCATGATGTCGATGCGGAAATCCTCCATCGCTAGGTAGAGCATCTCTTCGGCGGTGCGAGCCATGCGGTGAATTTCGTCGATAAATAAAACTTCGCCGGGTGCCAGTGATGAGAGCACCGCCGCAAGATCGCCTGCGTGTTGAATCGCTGGCCCCGAGGTCAATCGCAGATTCGCACCGGTTTCGTTGGCGATGATCATTGCCAAAGTGGTCTTGCCAAGGCCTGGCGGCCCGGCGAGCAGTATGTGATCAGGATTGCGGGACTGGATTCGAGCGGCCTCGATGATTAGCGAGATCTGTTTGCGAACAGTTTCCTGCCCGACGAATTCATCGAGGCTCTGTGGCCTGAGCGATGCCTCAAAGGCCAGTTCGCTTGACTCCAAGCCTGGATCGGTTAGATCAGACATCAGCTCTTGCCTAGTTCGATGAGCGCGGCGCGAACTATGGTGGCGACGTCTGCGTTCGGGTTGGCGGTGCGTGCTGTTTTAATCGCGGCCGCCGCGGATTTCTCGTGCCAACCCAGCCTCGTGAGGCTCTCCAGGATGCTCTTCTCCATGTCGTCTGTTGAACCAGAGGTCGACTTCAACTTGCCAGCCAGGGTTACCGCAATGAGCTTGGCGGTCTTTGCTCCAACGCCACTTACCTTTTGAAAAGTCTCAGCCTCTTCATTAGCCACGGCTCCGGCAATCTGCTCTGGTGTCAGTGACGAAAGTATGGAGAGCGCAAGCTTTGGGCCGACCCCGGTGACACTTCGGAGCAGGTCGAAGAGCGAGAGCTGCTCTGCAGAGTCAAAGCCGAAAAGTGAGAATGCATCCTCGCGCACAATCAGTGCGGTGTGGACGGTGAGTGACTTGCCAATCTCGGCGCTCGCCAGCAGAGAAATTGGAACGTTCACCAGATAGCCAACTCCAGAGACGTCAAGAATGAGGCTCTGCGGGCCCTTGCCCTGAACTGTTCCGGTCAGCGATGCGATCACCCAAAAAGGCTAATCGCTGCTACCTAGTTTTCTTGGATGCCGCTTCGGCGTCTGCCCAAGCTCTTTGCGCTCTAGTCAATGGCTTGGATTCAACGAATGCACTTGGACGCCATCCCGCAGTTATCGCGATTGCAAGTGCGTCTGCACTGTCGGCTGGCTTGGGAATCTCATTCAACCGAAGCAGCTTGGTCACCATGGTTCCAACCTGAGCCTTGTTGGCCCTGCCATTGCCGGTGACCGCTGCTTTCACTTCGGATGGGGTGTGAAACTGCAACGGAATGTTGTGCTTGGCCGAAAGGTAGAGAATCACCCCGCTAATTTGGGCTACCCCCATTACGCTTCTGAGGTTGGCCTGCGCGAACACCCTTTCAAGTGCGATCAGGTCTGGCTTGTGGGTCGAGAGTTGCTGCTCGATCACTTCTGCGATCTGAATCAGTCTGGTCGGAAGTTCATCCTTGGGGCTTGTGGTGATTGTTTCAACCGCGATGAACTTCAGCGAGCGATTGGCCGAGACCTCGACAATCGCCAAACCACAGCGAGTAAGCCCTGGGTCTATGCCAAGTACTCGCCTAGCCAAGAGTTATTCACTCTCTAGCTGAGCAAGCACGTCCGCACTCAGGTCGAAGTTCGAGTAGACGTTTTGAACGTCATCAAGATCTTCGAGGGCATCGATGAGATCAATGACCTTGCGCGCAGTATCAACATCAACCTGAAGCGGCAGAGATGACACAAACTCGGCGTCGGCACTTTCGTAATCGAAACCTGCAGCCTGCAGGGCCGTGCGAACAGCGACCATTGAACTTGGATCGGTGGTCAGCACAAATTGCTCGCCACGATCTTCAATGTCTTCGATGCCCACTTCGAGAACAGCCTCAAGAATCGCGTCTTCGGTTGTGGTCGCAGTCTTGTTGACCACGATGATGCCCTTGCGGCTGAACTGGTAAGAAACGCTGCCGGGGTCTGCCATGGTGCCGTGGTTGCGAGTCATCGCAAGACGAACCTCAGCCGCGGCGCGGTTCTTGTTGTCGGTGAGGCACTCGACAAGAACGGCAACTCCGTTGGGACCGTAACCCTCATACATGATGGTCAGATACTCGATCGCCTCGCCGCCAACTCCGGCACCGCGCTTGATTGCGCGATCGATGTTGTCGTTTGGCAGGGATGACTTGCGGCCCTTCTGCACAGCGTCGTACAAAGCGGGATTGCCATCGAGGTCTGTGCCGCCGAGGCGGGCAGCCACTTCGATGTTCTTAATCAACTTGGCAAACAGCTTGGCGCGCTTGGCGTCGATTGCTGCCTTTTTGTGTTTGGTTGTCGCCCATTTGGAGTGGCCGGACATGATGCTCCCGAGTTCGGTTTTGGTCTTTGGAAAGTTTAGTTTGCTAACCGATGCTTCGCAGAAACAGCTCGTGAACCGCAGCCTCGCCGACCATTTCAGGGTGAAAAGAGATTCCCATGGCATTACCCTGGCGAACTCCGACGATGCGGCCATCTGGCAAAGTGGCAATGACTTCGGCGGCCGGCCCAACACTGGCAATAATCGGGGCTCGGATGAAGGCCGCGTGAATCGGGTGATCTATGCCCTTGACGTTCAGATCAATTTCGAATGAATCGTTCTGATTGCCAAATGCGTTGCGCTCGACCACGGCATCAATGCCACCAAAGGGCTTCTGCCCGCTGGCTGAATTCACAATTTCACTGCTCAGCATGATCAGCCCGGCGCAGGTTCCAAAGACTGGAAGGCCCTCAGCGATGACATCCTTGATTGGTTGATAGAGACCGAAAATCTCACTCAATTTGTAGATGGTGGTCGATTCGCCGCCTGGGATGACCAGGCCATCTATCGCTTGTAACGCTGCGAGAGTCTTTACTTCTGAAACTGAGCAGTCGAGTGTCTCAAGAATTGCTACGTGCTCGCGCACATCCCCCTGAAGCGCGAGAACACCGATGCGCTTGGTGCTCAATTACCAGCCGCGCTCGGCCAAACGGTGCGGCGCTGGCAGATCGCTCACGTTGATGCCGACCATCGCTTCGCCGAGACCGCGCGACACCTCGGCCAAAACCGCTGGGTCGTTGAAGTACGTGGTTGCTTTAACGATTGCCTTGGCGCGGGCAATCGGATCGCCCGATTTGAAGATGCCAGAGCCAACGAAAACGCCGTCTGCTCCGAGCTGCATCATCATGGCTGCGTCGGCTGGAGTAGCAACTCCGCCGGCGACGAACATGACAACCGGAAGCTTGCCAGTCTTAGCAACTTCGCGAACCAATTCGTAAGGCGCCTGAAGTTCCTTTGCGGCTACGTAGAGTTCATCCTCGGTCTTGGCAGCAAGTGCGCGAATCTCACTCGAGATTGTGCGGATGTGCTTGGTTGCCTCCGAGACGTCGCCGGTGCCTGCCTCGCCCTTCGAGCGAATCATTGCGGCACCCTCGGTGATGCGACGAAGCGCCTCGCCCAGGTTGGTAGCGCCGCAAACGAAAGGAACAGTGAAGTTCCACTTGTCGATGTGGTTGACGTAGTCGGCAGGTGAAAGCACCTCGGACTCGTCGATGTAGTCGACGCCTAGCGACTGAAGAATTTGAGCCTCAACGAAATGACCGATGCGGGCTTTGGCCATGACCGGAATCGAAACCGCATTGATGATGCCATCGATCATGTCTGGATCGCTCATGCGCGAAACGCCACCCTGAGCACGGATGTCTGCTGGCACTCGCTCGAGCGCCATGACCGCCACCGCTCCCGCGTCTTCGGCAATCTTCGCCTGCTCGACTGTGACGACATCCATGATGACGCCGCCCTTGAGCATTTCGGCAAGGCCGCGCTTGACTAGAGATGATCCGGTGGTTGGTTTGTTATCGCTCATAGGGCAACTTTATCAGCCGAATTTGAGCCAGTTTGAGGCGATTTCCTCGCGAACCTCGCCGAGCAGTCTTGGCAGAGCTTTGGTCTCGGCAATGATTGGAAAAAAGTTGGAGTCGTGTCGCCAACGCGGAACGATGTGCTGGTGCAGGTGCCCGGCAATGCCGGCGCCGGCAACCTCTCCCTGGTTCATGCCGATGTTGAACCCGTGGCAGTGGCTGGTTCCGCTAAGCACCCGCATGGCCTGCTGGGTTAGCTCGGCGATCTCGGCAACCTCTTCTTTGGTTGCTTGGTCGTAGGTTGCTACGTGGCGGTAGGGACAAACCAGCAGGTGGCCTGAATTGTAAGGAAACAGGTTGAGCAGCACGAATCCGGTTTCGCCGCGATGAACGATCAGCGATGTCTCGTCATCCTTGCCGGGGGCGAGACAAAACGGGCACTCGTGTTCTTCTGGCTGCTGCCCATTCTGGATGTAGACCAGCCGGTGCGGAGTCCAAAGGTGCTGAAACGCATTCGGCACGCCTGGTAGATCCGCAGCGTTTTCGAGCATTAGACCTGAGCCTTGCTATCGATTGCCTTCAAGATTCGCTCAATGGCCCCAGCAACCGGGATGCCGTTTTGTTGAGTGCCATCGAGGAATCGGAACGAAATTGCATTCGAATCTCGGTCTTGTCCACCGGCGATAAGCATGAACGGAACCTTGGCCTTGGTGTGGTTCAAGATCTTCTTTTGCATGCGGTCATCAGAGTGGTCAACGGTGATGCGAACACCCTTCGCACGCAACTGGGTTGCAATCTCGTCGAGGTAAGGCGCAAACTCATCTGCAACCGGGATGCCGACAACCTGAACCGGAGCCAACCATGCTGGGAAGTGACCGGCGTAGTGCTCGGTGAGAACTCCGAAGAAGCGTTCGACCGAACCGAACAGGGCGCGGTGAATCATGATTGGACGCTGACGAGTTCCGTCGGGCGCCGTGTACTCAAGGTCGAAACGCTGGGGCAGGTTGAAATCGAGTTGAATGGTCGACATCTGCCAGGTTCGTCCGATTGCATCCCGGGCCTGAACCGAAATCTTCGGACCGTAGAACGCAGCGCCTCCTGGGTCCGGCACTAATTCCAATCCGGACTGAAGCGCAACTTTTTCGAGGGTTGCGGTGGCGCTCTGCCAAATCGAGTCGTCGCCAACGAATTTCGGGTTGCCGGCTTCCTTGGTAGAGAGCTCCAGGTAGAAGTCATCCAAGCCGTAGTCGCGAAGCAGGCCGAGCACGAAGTTGAGCACGTTGGTTAGCTCGGACTCCATTGTCTCTGGCGTGACGAACAAGTGAGCGTCGTCCTGGGTCATGCCGCGAACGCGCGTTAGGCCGTGCAGCGTGCCGCTTTTCTCGTAGCGGTAAACCGACCCAAACTCGAAAAGTCGCAGAGGCAGATCACGATAGCTACGGCTCTGCGACTTGAAAATCAAAATGTGGAACGGGCAGTTCATCGGCTTGAGGTAGTAATCCTGCCCCTGCTTGCGAACTACACCCTGCTCATCGATTTCCTCATCGAGGCGCATCGGAGGGAACATACCGTCTGCGTACCACTGAAGATGGCCAGATGCCTCAAACAGGTGCGACTTGGTGATGTGTGGCGAATAGACGAACTCGTAACCGGATTCCTCGTGGCGTTTGCGCGAGTAGTCCTCCATCACTCGACGCATAGTGCCGCCCTTGGGGTGGAACACTGCCAGACCGGAACCGATTTCTTCGGGGAACGAGAACAGGTCGAGCTCGGCTCCGAGGCGTCGGTGATCGCGCTTGGCAGCCTCCTCTAGTCGCTCCTGGTGGGCCCTCAGCTCATCCTTGGATGGCCAGGCTGTGCCATAAATTCTCTGCAGCTGCTTGTTCTTCTCGTTGCCTCGCCAATAGGCAGCTGCAACGCGGGTTAGCGCGAATGCCTGGCCAATCATGCGAGTGTTTGGCAAGTGTGGCCCGCGGCAAAGATCTTTCCAAATTGTGTTTCCGGTGGCTGGGTCGATGTTGTCGTAAATCGTGAGTTCGCCAGCGCCAACCTCGGCGGCGCCGTCGCCGACATCCGAACCCTTCAATCCAATTAGTTCGAGCTTGTATGGCTCGCTCGCAAGTTCGACTCGAGCATCTCCGTCGTTGGTAACCCGGCGAACGAAACGCTGGCCAGATTGAATGATCTTCTGCATCTGCTTTTCGAGCGCGCGCAAATCCTCTGGCGTGAACGGTTGGTCGACATCAAAGTCGTAGTAAAAGCCGTCTGTGACCGGTGGGCCGATGCCGAGTTTCGCCTCGGGATTGATGTTCTGCACCGCCTGAGCAAGAACGTGAGCGGCAGAGTGGCGAAGTATGTTGAGGCCATCTGGCGAACCAATTGAGACGCCTTCGATCTGGTCGCCATCTTGAAGCTTGTGGGCCAGGTCGCGAAGTTCGCCGCCAACCCTCATGGCAACAATGGTCTTTTCGGTGAACAGCTTGAAGCCATCGGAACCTGCATCGACTTCAACCGGTTGCCCGTTTACTTTGACCTGCACTTCGAATCCTCTCGATTTCGCCAATTCTAATCTGCGTGTTTAGGTGAGCCTTGCTAGAGATTCACTGGTTTGTTCTGGTTTCATTGCCGGATGAGCGATAACAGCATCCCGAACCTCCCCGCCCTAGACGAGGCAGTCATGGCCAGTGATGAGTTCCAAAAGGTCTCAATGTCGTCAAAGTTGAACTGGCTTCGAGCCGGAGTGCTAGGTGCCAATGACGGAATCGCCTCTACCGCGGGCATGGTCATGGGAGTAGCTGGAGCGAACCCGAACAACACACCGGCCATTCTGATCGCCGGCGTTGCGGCGCTGGTTGCCGGATCAATTTCAATGGCTGGCGGCGAGTACACCTCGGTGAGCGCCCAGAAAGACTCAGAGATGGCCGCCCTCGAAATCGAGCGGGCCGAACTTACAGCAAACCCGGAGGCCGAGCTCCGTGAACTCGCCTTTTTCTACGAGCAAAAGGGCCTGAGCCTCGAAACCGCGATGCAGGTCGCTCGAGAACTTACCGACAAGGATGCCTTGCGCGCTCACGCCGAAGCAGAACTCGGCATCGAGATTGGCAACCACGCCAGCCCAAGCCAGGCGGCGATTTCATCATTCGTTGCCTTCTCGGCAGGCTCTTTGCTTCCGCTACTTGCAGTTCTGGCACCTCCTGCCGCATGGCGCATCCCGGTCACCGTTGTGGCCGTTGTCATCGCATTGGCACTGACCGGATACCTAGGGTCCAAAATCGGTGGAGCCCGCCCCGGTCGAGCCATGCTTCGCAACGTTGTCATCTCTGTAGCCGCAATGGGCATCACCTACGGAATCGGCATGCTCGTGGGCAGAAACGTCTAAGCAACGTAATATCGAAGGCGTGCCGAAGCCAGAAAAAGTCAATGTTGCCCTAGTCGGTGGCGGCATCATGAGCGCTACCCTGGCGACCTTCCTAAAACTGCTCGATCCTTCCCTAAAGCTTTCGATCTACGAGCGCTTGGATGAGGTCGCCCTCGAATCTTCAAACCCCTGGAACAACGCAGGCACCGGCCACGCAGCTCTCTGCGAGTTGAACTATATGCCCGACAGCAAGGATGGTTCGCTGCCATCGCCGACTAAGGCAATTCAAATCAACGAGCAGTTTCAACTCTCTCGCCAGTTCTGGAGTTACCTGGTTGAAAAGAAGATTCTCGGCGACCCGAGCACCTTCATCCATGCAGCGCCGCACATGACTTTCGTTCGCGGCGACAAGGACGTCGACTACCTTGCACGACGCGCGAAGTCGCTTCAGGGCCAACCCCTGTTCGCTGGTTTTGAGTTCACCACCGATCACAAAAAGATTGGTCAATGGGCACCTCTGCTCGTGGCCGGTCGAAACCCAAACGAGAAGATTGCGGCCACCCGCATCTCAAGTGGCACTGATGTCGATTTCGGAGCAATCACTCGTCAACTGGTTTCACACCTTCGCATCCAAGGAGTTGCGACACAAACCAACTCCGAAGTTGTCGGTGTCCGTCGCATCCCAGAAGGCTGGCACCTGACAGTCAAAGACACAAAGACCGGTGAAAAGCGCTACGTTCTTGCCGACAAGGTTTTTGTCGGCGCCGGCGGATGGGCTTTGAAACTTCTGCAGAAGGCTCACATTCCTGAGGCCAAAGGCTACGGACTCTTCCCCGTCAGTGGTTCGTTCCTGCAGACCACGAATCCAAAAATTGTTGCCAAGCACCAGGCCAAGGTCTACTCACAGGCCAGTGTTGGAGCGCCGCCGATGTCGGTGCCACACCTCGACACTCGAGTTGTTGACGGGCAGGCTTCTTTACTGTTCGGGCCGTTCGCGGGAGCAATTCCAAAGTTCCTGAAGTATGGTTCACTGCTTGACCTGCCAAAGGCAATCCGGCCTTCGAATGTCATCCCTTACCTCTCAGTCGCGGTTCGCAATCTGGGCCTGATCAGGTACCTGGTCACCGAGTTACTCAAGTCAAAGGCCACCCAGTTCCAGTCGCTTCGTGATTTTGCACCCGAGTCCAAGCCCGAGGATTGGAAGCTAATCGTTGCCGGCCAGCGTGCGCAGGTCATCAAGCGTGATCCAAAAGGTGGCGGAACTCTCCAGTTTGGAACCGAGGTCGTCTCAAGCGCCGATGGCACAATCGCCGGGCTGCTCGGTGCATCTCCCGGCGCGTCGACCTCTGTGCACATCATGCTCGACGTGCTGCAGCGCTGTTTCGCCGATGAGTTTCCAACTTGGCACAAGTCACTTCAAAAGATGATCCCAACTTTGGGCAAAGACATCAACGCAGATAAAAAGCTCGCCGCAGATGTGCTGAAGCGCACTGCAAAAGCTTTAAAGCTTTAGTTGCCGGGTTTCGCGCTCGGCTTAGGAGTCGGCTTCTCAACCCTGATCTGATCAAACACGGGGTTCAGCGTCGCATAATTTCCGACTTCGAGGCGAACATGCAGGCCATTCGACGCCGACCAATCGCGATAAACCTTGATGTAGGCATTCAAGTCGAGTAGACCCGAGTTTTTGCAGAAGAACCACTTGCCGTCACCAGGGGTCCAGAACCCTTGCTGCTCACTGACTTGGAATGGTGAATAATCACCGTGAGTCAAGGCGACATATCGGCGATGAATTTGATCGACGTAGAAGGCTCGATAGTCGTATCGTTCCGGTCGAAGTTTTGCCGTGAAGCCTGACTGCCAAAATGGGTAGACGGTCATGTCACTGACCTTGCAGTAGCCGCACAAACCTGGCTGCGTTTGCGACACAACAGTGACATCTGGGCAGGCAATGGCAACACTCTTAGCGTCAAACGAAGCTGCGCTAGCGATGAACTTCTCGAGTTTTTCGCCACTCACCGCCGAGAATCCCTGCGATTTGTAATAGTCGGGAATGGGTGGGTCGCTCGGAGGCAGATTGGCGATGACCGTGATAACGGCAATTGGAATCAACATCACGACGAGGCCGATAAGCGCCGGGCGAATGTGTCTTTTGAAAAAATCCATAACGTTTGGGGCTAGTGCCCCTGGTGGTCGATACTGGGATCGAACCAGTGACCCCTTCCATGTCAAGGAAGTGCGCTACCGCTGCGCCAATCGACCGTTAGGTGTTTCGAGGTGAAG
This sequence comes from uncultured Micrococcales bacterium, assembly GCA_903909605.1. GTDB lineage: Bacteria > Actinomycetota > Actinomycetes > Actinomycetales > Microbacteriaceae > Rhodoluna. Next base: position 36,668 of record CAIVWH010000010.1, read on the forward strand.
ACGGGATTTGAACCCGTGTAGACGGCTTTGCAGGCCGCTGCCTCGCCTCTCGGCCACTCCACCGTGCGAGCTCCCGCGAGCTAAAGCTCGAGTTTTACCCGAGCGGATGACGAGATTCGAACTCGCGACCCCAACCTTGGCAAGGTTGTGCTCTACCAACTGAGCCACATCCGCATGGTTCCTTGCGAAACCTCGAAAATCCTAACCCAGAATCCCGCGGTTTGGCAACCTCACCACGCGCAGGGTTTAGCCTTTAGAGATGCTGATGGTGAATAAAACCAGTTGGCCAGACGTGATACTGGCCGCCTGCTTCGTTTTACTCGCGGTCGCGATGCTGCTTGGAACCTTTTATTTTGGCGGCGCATATGTTTTCTCAAACATAAAAGAACGCTGGGCCGAGTACAGCGTCAAAAAGCGGATCACGGTAATTAGCCGGATCGTGGTGACGCTCACCGTCATCACCGTTCTGGCAATACTGTCAGCTCAAAAACTTCACTAGCTGCTGCGCCAGGTCCAGCGTGGGTCTTCCCCACCGTAGGCTGACTGACCGTGCTGCAGCAGGTCGACCCCGGCAATCTCATCCATGGTTGAAATTCGAAAGCCAATGGTCTTCTGTATCGCCTGTGCAATCAACCAAGATGCAACGAACGCAAAGACACCAACCGCCACGCAGCCGATCGTCTGCCTGCCGAGTTGCGCAGCACCTGCACCTTGGATGAGTCCGACATTGTTGCCGACCAAACCAATAAAAAGTGTGCCTACCAGTCCAGCAACCAGATGCACACCAACCACATCGAGCGAGTCATCGAAGCCAAGAGAGAACTTCAGTTCGATGGCAAGCGCGCAGACCACTCCAACGATTGCGCCCAACACCAGAGCCCAAATTGGTGTGATGAACGCACAGGCCGGAGTGATCGCGACGGCGCCGGCAACGGCACCGGATGCAACGCCAATTGCGGTTGCTTTCCTGTGTGCAATCTTCTCGTAGACCGCCCAGCTGAGCATCGCTCCGGACGGCGCGGCCAGAGTATTTATGAAGGCGAGAGAGGCCGTTCCATCGGCGGCGAGTTCGCTTCCCGCGTTGAAACCAAGCCAGCCGAACCAAAGAATCGCGACGCCAATCAAGACCAGCGGCACGTTGTGGGGCGCGTGCATCCCCTTGCTGAAGCCAAAGCGCTTGCCGACAACGAGCGCAACCGCGAGAGCCGATGCCCCGGATGAGACCTCAACGACCGTTCCACCAGCAAAGTCGAGAAGGCCCACGTTGTGCACCAACCAGCCGCCCGAAACTACCTTGCCGTTGTCTGACTTGAAGTTGAAAACCCAGGATGCCACTGGGAAATAGACGATGGTTGCCCAAAGGGCAGCGAACAACATCCAGGAACCAAATTTGGCTCGGTCGGCGATTGCTCCCGAGATAAGGGCCACCGTGATTATCGCGAAGGTGCCCTGAAAGCCGCCAAACACCATCGGGAAGCCATCGCCAGCCAACGAAGACTTCAGGGCATCAGCGAAAAACAGTTTGCCGGGTTCGAAGCCAAAGACGCCGGGCCAACCGATGAATCCCCCAGCGGTCGGGTCGCCGAAGGAAACGGCATAACCGTAGAAAATCCAGAGCACCGCGATCAACCCCAGAGAGCCAATCGACATCATCATCATCGAAACAACGCTCTGCACGCGAACTAGGCCACCATAGAAAAATGCCAGTCCAGGGGTCATGAACAAGACAAGGGCCGAACAGGTGATCAGAAAGAATGTTGCGTCGTGGTGCATTGGGGAATCCTATTCAAGTCAAACGCGCCAAAACGGGAACAACCAAATAGGTTGCTCCCGTTTAGCGTGAAATTAGCCGCGGTCTGAACCGAAGGCGTATGCCTCTTCGCCGTGAACCACGGTGTCGATTCCGGCAATCTCGTCTTCTGCCTTGACTCGGAAACCGATGGTCTTTTCTACAACCCAGCCAATTGCGTATGCCATCACAAAGCTGTAGACCAATACCGCTCCTGCACCGAGTGCTTGAGCGAAGAACTGGTGGAAACCAAAACCGAAGGCCGCTCCAACACCTCGACCGAAAATGCCAATCCAAAGGGTTCCGACGATGCCGCCAACCAGGTGGATGCCAACAACATCGAGAGAGTCATCGAAGCCCAGGGCAAACTTCAGATCAATGGCTAGAGCGCAGAGAGCACCGGCAACCAAACCGAGAAGAAGGCCCCACATCGGGTCGAGTTGGGCGCAGGCAGGAGTAATTGCGACGAGCCCAGCGACCGCACCGGATGCTGCACCAATCGAGGTCGCTTTACCGTGCTTGAACTTCTCGACAATGATCCAACCGAGCATCGCTGCAGCTGGCGCGCCAATTGTGTTGATGAAGGCAATTGAAGCGATTCCGTCGGCTGCAATCTCGCTGCCCGAGTTGAAGCCGAACCAGCCGAACCAAAGCAGTGCAGCACCGAGCAGGGTCAGTGGCACGTTGTGTGGTTGGTGCATCCCCTTTGAAAAGCCAAAGCGCTTACCAAGGATGAGCGCCAGCGCCAAACCGGCGGCCCCGGCGTTGATGTGCACTGCCGTTCCACCGGCGAAGTCGATTACGCCCAGATCCTTGACAATCCAGCCACCGTCTACGACCTTGCCGTTAGCCATCGTGAAGTTGAAGACCCAGTTTGCAACCGGGAAGTAGACCAGGGTGGCCCAGACGCCGGCGAAGACCATCCAGGCACCAAACTTTGCTCGGTCGGCGATGGCGCCGGAGATGAGCGCGACCGTGATGATTGCGAAGGTGGCCTGGAAGGAAACGAAGGCAAGAGATGGATAGGTAGCGCCGGCAACCGGGTTCAATGCGTCATGCACCTGCTGCTGTAAACCGATGAAGTTTGTGTCGATGCCGAACCAGCCGTCGATACCGTGGAAGGTTGACGTGCCGCCGTTCGAAAACGCGATCGCGTAGCCGTAAACGACCCACAAGACGGCAATTAGTCCGAGTGAGCCGAAGCTCAGCATCATCATGCTCACAACGCTCTTGGCCTTAACCATGCCGCCATAGAAGAACGCCAAGCCTGGCGTCATGAGCAGCACGAGTGCCGCCGAAATCAAAACAAACGCGGTGTTGCCCTGGTCCATTTCATACCTCTTTCGTCTGAAACCCTTAGGTCTGCGACCAGTTTGCAGAGACGAAGTTTCACGAAGAGGCGTGACTTGTTACGAAGATGTAAAAGTTACATGGCGGCTAGTGCGCCCAGGCGACTGACGGCTCGAAGGTACTTCTTGCGAAAGCCACCCTCAATGTGCTCCACCCGAAACAGTTTGGTGGTGTCAACGCCAGCACCCCGGATGGCCACCTGCTCTTCGTATGCCCTATCGACAAAGGACACGAATCTGAGCGCATCCGACTGGTCTTGAATCACCTTGGTGCCGATGAGCCCTAGGCGATCTAGCCCCTTAACCAAAACCCCATAGTTCGATGGATGCACACGGGAAAGATGCTTTAGCAGCTCGCTGAAGTCATCCTTGGCAACGTGCTTTGCACCATGAAGCCAGGAGTCGATTTGCTTCTCATCGAATTCACCGGCTGAAACCTCGGTGGGACGATGCCTGTGGTCTTCACCTTCGATGCGAATCATCTGAAAGCGGTCGCTGATTCCTAGAATTTCGCGTTGGAAGTCAGCGGCAGCAAAGCGCCCCTCGCCGAGTGCGTTTGGTGGAGTGTTTGAGGTGGCAGCAAATCGGGTGCTGCCGCTGAGCTCATTGAGCAATCGAGACATCATCATGGTGTCACCTGGATCATCCAGTTCAAACTCGTCGATGCAGAGCAATTCGTATTTCGAGAGGGCCTGAACAGCTTCGGCAAAACCGAGTGCGCCGATCAGTGACGTATAAGAAATGAACGCCCCGAAGGCCTTTCGACCAGCAAACGAGTGATATGCGGCTGCTAGCAGGTGCGTCTTGCCAACCCCGAAACCGCCATCCAGGTAAATGCCCGCGGGCAGTTCAGACTTGCCAAACAGGCCCTTGCGCTCTCGTTTGCCGAGAGCGAAGTCCTGGGCGGTTTTCGAAGCCGTGCTCTGTGATGGGTATTCGCTGTGCGGCAGATAGTTTTTGAAGCTGGCCTTGGCAAACTCGCGAGGTGGAACTAGGTCGCCAAGCAAGGCGGCCGTGGTTGGCTGAGGCACTCGGGCACAGACCGATTCAAATGCTTGGTTTGCCAATTCTTTCCTCACCGTTGGCGCGATTGCGAGCCGTCAATTAGCCTAAGTGGGTAAATCAAGAAAGCGGAGCCTCTTAGATGCCAGTCGAACTAGATTCAAACCCGGAATTCGCAGAATACGCACATCCGGAGGTCCTCGTTTCCACTGATTGGCTTGCTGACAATCTGGGCAAACCCGGCTTAGTGGTCGTCGAATCCGACGAAGACGTTTTACTCTATGCAACCGGCCACATCCAAGGCGCCGTCAAAATTGACTGGCACACCGACCTGAACGACCCAGTTCTGCGCGACTACCTGCAGGGCAAGGAGTTCGCCGCTTTGCTATCAAGTCGCGGCATCAAGCGCGACGACACCGTGGTTATCTATGGCGATAACAAGAACTGGTGGGCGACCTATGCGCTTTGGGTGTTCAAGCTTTTCGGTCACCAAGATGTTCGCATCCTGGATGGCGGTCGCGAGGTCTGGATCGCAGAGGGTCGCCAAATCACGACCGAGGTCACCGTTGTCGAACCGAGCGATTACCCGGTGATTGTGAGAGACGACAGCAAATTGCGCGCTTTCCGCGATGACGTTCTCGCGCACCTTGGTGGCCCGCTGGTCGACGTTCGCAGCCCTCAGGAGTACACCGGCGAGCGTACCCACATGCCTAACTACCCCGAGGAGGGCGCACTTCGCGGCGGTCACATTCCAGGCGCGGCTTCGATCCCATGGTCAAAGGCTGCGCAGGAGAACGGGCGCTTTAGATCTCGCGCCGAGTTGAACGAACTGTATCTGGAGACCGAGCAACTCGACCCGACTGCCGCCACTATCGCCTACTGTCGCATTGGCGAACGAAGCAGCCACACCTGGTTCGTTCTCACCTACTTGCTCGGCTTTAGCAATGTGCGCAACTATGACGGCTCATGGACAGAATGGGGTTCGCTGGTTCGCGTTCCGATTGCCGTAGGACCAGAGCGCGGAAGCTACGCAGCAAGCTAAATGTCGCTTACCTCAAACGCCCAGCAATCCATTGAAGAGCTAGCCTCGGTTTCCGAGACAGACCGGCTTGAGGTTCTCATTGAATACGCGGATGCACTCCCCGACTTGCCTGCTCGATACAGCGAACATCCCGATCTGCTCGAACGCGTTGAGGAATGCCAGTCACCGGTTTTTCTTTTTGTTGAAGTGAACGACGGAAGAGTCGAACTCTTTTTGACCGCTCCAAAGGAGGCGCCAACCACTCGCGCGTTCGCCAGCATCCTGCACAAGGCGCTCGACTCTCAATCGGTAGAGACGGTGCTCGGATTCGACGATGATTTTCCCGAGCGCCTCGGTTTGACCCGATTGGTCAGCCCGCTTCGCATGCGGGGCATCCGCGGGATGCTTGCTCGCATCAAGAGGCAAGTTGCCGAGAAGTCGCAATGACCGTCAGCCAATTCGGCCCGTGGCAAGGTTTGCGACTTGCCATGGTGGTTGGCACTGATGGGCTCTCGCGCGGAAGCGATGGCACCAGCCACAGCGTGAGTAACCCTGAAGACCGTGCCCAACTTATGGCGCTTCGGGCACTGGCCGACCTGATTGTCACCGATGCAAATACTGCCGAGCGTGAGGGCTACCGCCAGTCGAAACTGGCCCCAATCCAGGTTTGGTCGAGAAACCCGGGGGCCCGCACTTGGCGCCCAATTGAGGCGGCGGGTGGCCAGCCCGTGAACTTGATCGATAGCTCTGATCTACCCAGGGCAGTGCAGCAACTCGGGCCTGGCGCGGTGCTTCTGGAAACCGGCCCGAACCTCAGTCGATTGCTGATGCCGTGGATGGGTTCACTGGCTATAACTGTTCCCACCCGAGATGTCGAGGTTGCTAGGCGGGCGACTCTGGATCTGCTTGCGAACCTAGCAGCAGACTTGAATGAGTGGGAGGCGACTTGGAGCCTAGGTGAAAGCAATAGCTATGCTCTTTTCGCGCGGCGTGGCAGACGTTGAAGCGCTAATCCCGCCAATATTCTGAACAGGTGACCGAGAACAAGTTGAGCCCTGAATTTCAGGCGGCGGAGCACACCCTGCGGGTGGCGTTTCAGCGCAGCGAACTCGACATTCAACAGATTCCCGCGCCCAAGGAAATTGCCGAGAGTTCGATTGCCTTTGCAGCCTCGGTGAAGACCGAGCAAGACCACGATCACTCGCCCGCGGGAACCGGACGCTTTGTGCTGTTCTGGTCACCCGAACCGCAGGAAAACTGGACCACGCGATTTCGCATCGTTGTGTATGCACGAGCACCTCTCGAGAGCGACATCGGTACGCAAGAAGACAGTTCAGAACTTACCTGGGCCTGGATGCTCGACTCCTTGAAATTTGCTGGAGCCGAGTTCAGTGCTCTTGCGGGCACGACGACGCGGATTATTTCGAACGGCCACGGTGACCTAGCGAGCGAAAACCAGCATGCCGAGATTGAGCTGCGAGCAAGTTGGTCTCCGCACGGCACCGAGATGGGCCAGCACTTCGAGGCGTGGCAAAACCTGATTTGCGCGATGTCGGCACTTTCGATTGCACCTGGCATCGAGAAACTCGACCGCCTCGCCTAGTTCATGCCAGATAACGAACTCACTGCCCTTCTCAAGCCTCGCCGCGAAGTGGTTTTCGTCGATACTGCAGAATCTTTGGCCGATTGCGTGGCTGAACTGGCAACGCATTCGGGTGAGTTCGCTCTGGATGCGGAGCGCGCATCCGGTTTCAAATATTCTCAACGCGCCTATTTGATTCAAATCAGCCGGAGAAGCTCAAAGCTTTACCTAATTGACCCCATCGCAATTGCGCCGGGCGGAGGCGTGGAGAGTTTCAGCGAACTTGAGAAACTTCTCGCTACAGATACTTGGATTCTGCACGCGGCAACGCAAGACTTGGGCTGCCTCGCCGAGCTAGGGCTACGACCAACTTCCATATTTGATACCGAACTTGGTTCACGACTCACCGGACTGGAGCGCGTCGGGCTAGGCGCGGTTGTCGAGCACTACCTCAACCTTCGACTGGCCAAGGAGCACTCGGCTGTCGATTGGTCGAAACGTCCGCTTGAGGCCTCTTGGCTCGACTATGCGGCCCTGGATGTCGATGTGATGCACGAGGTTATGGACGGCGTGCGTGGTGACTTAGCAGCCGAAGACAAGGCCGCCTGGGCGGCCGAGGAGTTTCAAGCACTTCTGAGTTTTGCACCAAAACCACCCAAGGTCGATCGCTGGCGCGGCACAACTGGCTTGCACGACGTGAAGGATCAGCGAGGCCTTGCGGTGGCTCGGGAACTTTGGCAAGCGCGCGAGGATCTCGGTCGCAAACTCGATGTTTCACCCGGTCGACTCATCCCGGATGTTTCAATTAGCCACGTGGCAAAGACGCTTCCACGCTCCAGGCCGATTCTCGCTGCCGACAAATCTTTCCACGGCCGTGCCTCGCGAAACTACCTAGACACCTGGTGGGATGCGGTAAGCCGCGGGCTGGAAACCACTGATCTACCCCCGATTCGGGTGGCGGCCACCGGAATCCCAAACCACCGAAACTGGCCGAATAAGTTCCCGAAGGCGGCTGCTCGCCTGTCTTTGGCGCGCACCGGACTAGCCGAACTTGCAAAGCAGCTGAAATTGCCGGTGGAGAATTTGATTTCACCCGAACCGGTGAGACAGGTCTGTTGGATTGAACGCGATGACGCTGACTTAGATGCGCTAACGCAGGAACTTCTTGCGCTTGGCGTTCGCAATTGGCAGGCGAAATTCGCCGCGCCGATACTTATTGCTGCGATTCAGAAGGCTGACGTGGAATTGACTCGTCAAGAGCCCGAGCGAACGGAACCTTAGCTCCCAGCACCTGCGCGACGATGTCCTGCGCAATGGTTTTTGCATCGAGCCCCACTTGGCGCAGTATCTCTGAGCGTGACGCGTGTTCGAGGAATTCATCCGGCAAGCCAAGTTCGTTTAGCGGAGTATCAATCTGGGCAGCGCGCAATGACTGACGAATGCGCGTGCCAATTCCGCCAACTTTGACGCCATCCTCGATTGAGACAACGAGTCGGTGTTTAGCCGAAAGCTCGATGACGCTTGGCGCAACCGGCACCATCCAACGCGGGTCAATTACCGTAGCGCCGATGCCCTGAGCTGCAAGTAGCGCTGCCACCTCAAGTGCGGTGGTTGCCATAGAACCAACCGGAACCAGCAAAACATCCTTGGCTGCAGACTCAAGCAGAATGTCGACGCCATCGGTCGTTCGCCTGATTGCCGGGATATCCTGCCCGACCGAACCCTTGCCGAAACGAATCATGGTCGGAGCATCATCTACCTTGACTGCCTCGACAAGCAATTCCCGCAGTCGAGTCTCGTCACGAGGAGAAGACATTCGGATGTTCGGAACTACTTGGAACAGCGCGAGATCCCACTGTCCGTGGTGACTTGCGCCATCGGGGCCGGTCACTCCCGCCCTGTCGAGCACGAAGGTCACGCCCTCTTTGTGCAGGGCCACATCCATGATGACCTGGTCGAGAGCGCGGTTCATAAACGTGGCGTAGACCGCGACGACGGGATGAAGCCCGCCAAAGGCCATACCGGCAGCCGAAGTGACGGCGTGCTGCTCGGCGATGCCTACGTCGAAGGTGCGATCGGGGAATCGCTTAGAGAACGGGCCAAAGCCAACAGGGTTCAACATCGCACCGGTGACGGCAACGATCCTGCCATCTTCTTCGCCAAGTTTTAGCAGCTCGTCGCCAAAGACCTTTGTCCATGAGTTTGTCGACTCTTCGAGCGACTCGCCTGTCTCAGGGTTGATCTGCCCAACTGCATGGAACTGGTCGGCCTCGTTCAAGACGGCAGGATCATAACCTTTACCCTTTTGAGTGATCACGTGGACTATCACCGGGTAGCCATAATTTTTAGCCTGCTGCAGCGCGGTTTCGACCTGCTCGAGGTTGTGCCCGTCGATTGGCCCAACGTACTTGAGGTCGAGGTTAGGGAACATCGACTTAGGCGTGGTGGCGTTGAAAAGACCCTTGCCTGCGCCACGAGCTACGTTCCAAACCATGCGTCCAATAGGGCCGAACTTGGCGAACACGTCACGACTAAGGCTATAAAGCTTGCGGTACGACTGCTGGGTGCGAATTCCATTGAGCGTTCTAGCAAGCCCGCCGATTGTCGGAGCATAACTGCGACCATTGTCGTTGACGATGATCACCAATCGCCGATTGTTGTCGTGCGAAATATTGTTGAGCGCCTCCCAGGCCATACCACCGGTCAGTGCTCCGTCACCGATTACTGCAACAACGAAACGTTCATCCTGGCCGGTGATTTTGTAGGCCTTGGCGATGCCGTCTGCCCAAGATAGCGACGAGGATGCGTGTGACGACTCGACTATGTCGTGAACACTCTCAGCTCGCTGCGGATAGCCTGCGATGCCGTTCTTCTGGCGAAGGGCCGTGAAGTCCTTACGGCCAGTGAGCAATTTGTGCACGTAGCTTTGGTGACCGGTGTCGAAGATGAAACTGTCCTTCGGCGACTCGAAGACACGGTGCATAGCGATTGTGGTTTCTACCATCCCAAGGTTTGGCCCAAGGTGGCCACCCGTCTTTGCAACCGAAGAAATCAGGTATGCGCGAATGTCGGAGGCTAACTCGATGAGTTCAGCCTGACTAAGACTCTTCAGGTCTTCAGGGCCGTTTACTCCATCGAGAATCGTCATTTGGAAAGACTAAGCCACCAAACTTCTCAACACGTACTGCAAAATTCCGCCGTTACGGTAGTAATCCGCTTCTCCAGGTGTGTCAATTCGAACTACCGCGTCGAACTCAACGACAGGCTTGCCTTCTTCAGAGTGGCTAGATGGCCTAGCAACTACCCGAACCGTCTTTGGCGTGACACCGGCGTTCAGCTTATCGATACCGGTGATGTCAAACACCTCGGTTCCGTCAAGCCCGAGCGAGTCGGCGGTCTGTCCGGCTGGGAACTGCAGGGGCAAGACACCCATGCCGATCAGGTTGCTTCGGTGGATGCGCTCGAACGACTCTGTGATCACGGCGCGAACACCGAGCAAGCTGGTGCCCTTGGCGGCCCAGTCACGAGATGAACCCGAACCATATTCCTTGCCACCGAGGATCACCAGCGGAGTCGCCTCTGCCTGGTAGTTCGTCGATGCATCGAAGATGAACGCCTGCGGAGCATCCGGCTTGGTGAAGTCGCGGGTGTATCCGCCCTCTACGCCATTCAACAGCTGGTTCTTCAGTCGGATGTTCGCGAAAGTTCCACGAATCATCACCTCGTGATTTCCGCGACGGGAGCCATACGAGTTGAAGTCGACGCGTGAGATTCCGTGTTCGGTTAGGTACTTACCAGCTGGAGAGTCGGCCTTTATCGAACCAGCTGGGCTGATGTGATCGGTGGTAACCGAGTCGCCGAGCTTTGCAAGAACTCGAGCAGAGTGAATGTCGGTAACCGGCGAAGGGGTTTTGTTCATTCCGTCGAAGTATGGGGCCTTGCGCACATAAGTCGACTTCTCATCCCATTCAAAGACGGCGCCCTCAGGGGTAGGAATTGCCTTCCAACGTGCATCGCCGTCGAACACACCGGCGTATTGGGTCTTGAACATTTCAGAGTTGATCGACGAATCGATGGTGCGCTGAACCTCATCTGGAGTTGGCCAGATGTCTGCGAGGAACACATCGTTTCCGCTGTGATCCTTGCCAAGTGCCTCGTGCTCAAAGTCGAAGTCCATGGTGCCGGCAAGCGAGTACGCGATAACGAGAGGCGGAGACGCAAGGTAGTTCATCTTGACGTCGGGGTTGATGCGACCCTCGAAGTTTCTGTTGCCAGATAGCACGGCGGTAACTGCAAGGTCGTTTGCGTTAATAGCCGCAGAGATGTTCTCATCGAGCGGGCCGGAGTTTCCGATACAGGTTGTGCATCCGTAACCAACCAGGTTGAAGCCGAGTGCATCCAACGAATCAGTCAAACCCGCCTTGTGGTAATACTCGGTGACAACCTTTGACCCTGGTGCAAGCGAAGTCTTAACCCACGGCTTCGCCTTCAGCCCCTTCTCGACGGCCTTCTGGGCCAGGATGCCCGCGGCCAACATCACCGAAGGGTTCGAGGTGTTGGTGCAAGAGGTAATCGAGGCGATGCTCACATAGCCGTTGTCGATGGTGAAGCTCTCCCCTTCAACCTTGGCCGGCTTGTTTCGCTCTGCCGAGTAGGTAGGAAGCACATCCTCGAAAGCCTTCTTGGCGTTTGTGAGAACGATGCGGTCTTGTGGGCGCTTTGGGCCGGCGATAGAAGGAACGACGGTCGAGAGGTCGAGTTCGAGGTATTCGCTGAAGCGAGGCTCGATGCTCGGGTCGTGCCAAAGCCCCTGCGCCTTGCTGTAAGCCTCAACCAGGTCGATTTGCTCCTGGCTGCGACCGGTGATGCGAAGGTAGTCAAGGGTGACCTGGTCGATTGGGAATATGGCAACGGTCGAACCGAACTCCGGTGACATGTTGCCGATCGTTGCTCGGTTGGCAAGCGGCACCGAGGTGACACCTTCGCCATAGAACTCCACAAACTTTCCAACCACGCCGTGCTTGCGAAGCAGCTCGGTGATTGTCAGCACGACGTCGGTTGCGGTTGCCCCTGTAGGAATCTGGCCGGTTAGCTTGAAACCAACCACCTTTGGAATCAACATTGAAACCGGCTGGCCCAACATCGCAGCCTCGGCCTCGATGCCACCAACACCCCAGCCGAGCACACCTAGACCATTCACCATGGTTGTGTGCGAGTCGGTACCGACACAGCTGTCTGGGTAAGCCTGGAGCTCTCCGCCAACTTCGCGGGTCATCACTGTGCGAGCAAGGTATTCGATGTTTACCTGGTGCACAATTCCCGTGCCAGGAGGAACAACCTTGAAGTCATCGAAGGCGGTCTGTCCCCAACGCAGGAATTGGTAGCGCTCGCCGTTGCGCTGGTATTCGAATTCAACGTTCTTTTCAAAAGCATCCGGCGAACCTGCAACATCAATGACAACCGAGTGGTCAATCACCAGTTCGGCAGGAGCAAGCGGGTTGATCCGCTTCGGGTCGCCGCCAAGCTCGGCAACGGCCTCGCGCATTGTTGCCAGGTCAACCACGCAAGGAACGCCGGTGAAGTCCTGCATGATGACGCGTGCGGGCGTGAACTGGATCTCGGTGTCTGGCTCCACGGAAGGATTCCAATTGACCAGTGCATCAATGTGACCCTTGGTGATGTTGGCGCCATCCTCGGTGCGCAGAAGGTTCTCGAGCAGAATCTTGAGGCTGTATGGCAGGGTCTTCGCATCGACAGAGTCGAGTCTGAAGATCTTGTAGGACTTGTCACCCACCTTGAGGGTCGAAGCAGCGTTGAAGCTATTTACCTTTGACATGCCTGGTCCTTATTGATTGCTAGTGCCTACAGCAAAATTACCAGACCGAATCCTGTGGAAACCGACAAAGCAGCGCCAATCTAGGGCTTGCTTGCGCTCTCGTTCTGCGTGTCTGGCGCGCCTGTATTTGGTGCCCTGCGCCTAAAAACTCCTCGGATGAGCAACCAGCAAAGCCACAGCCCGCAGGCATACAGAGGCAGCCCAAGAATCAGCTTGGCAATGGCCAGGGACTCCAGTTGATTAGAGAAATACAGCGGCAACTCGACGATTAGGCGGATAGCGAAGATGCTGGTGGCAACCAACGTTGCCGCGCTGAATATCCGCATCTCGTATTTGTTCTTGCGCCACTCGAGCTTTTCCCCGATTGCGAATCCCACAATGAGGCCAAAAATCGGGTACCTAACCAGTACCGAGAGACCCAAGACCGCCCCATAGGAAAAGTTGGTGATGAACCCGGTAATGAAGTAGTCGCGCCCTGATCCGCCGTTGCGCAAGGCCAGAAAGGCTGCGATGGCAATTCCTGCAAGGCCAACCAAGGCATTGAGAAGTGACTGTCGTCGAACGGCTCGCGCCAAGATAAACGCGGATGATGAAACCACTCCGCTGATTACAGCCGCGACCTGACTTCTGAAAATTGCGAAAACCAGAACAAAGATGGTGCCAGGCACAATCGATTCAAGAATTCCCTGCAGGCCGCCCATCCCAGACAGAAGTGACTTGCTATCGAGTTGGTGAACGCCGTCGACTTCGCGAATTCCCAGTCTGTCGGCGACGACCTTTCTTTGCTGGCTCAAGATTGAGTCAATCCCGGAGGGATGACCGAACCAGTTGGCACATTCAGCGACAGTGGTTCGTTCGGTGGCAGTGGCTCATTTCCTCGAACCACGACTACTGAGCGAAACAGCTCAACGATCTCTGCCTCGGACCGAATGTCGCCAAGTGCGGCGCCCGAAATCTCCCCACGCAGCATCCAGCGCGGGCCATCGAAGCCGACGTATCGGGCCAATCGGTAACCCGATGGTCGGCCTTGTTCGTCGACAAGCGGCAACTTTGCATCGAGGTGTACGCCGAGAGCGCCAACGGATTCCTCTGAACTACCGCCCTCTTCTTGAATGCGGGTGGCTATCGCTGCACGAACCTCAGTCCAGATTCCGTCATTCTTCGGCGCGGCCACGGCAGAGAGCTTGAGCTTTGAGCCATTGCAGTCGAGAGTAATAAAAAGAACTCGACCCGACGCGGGCTCGATCTCAACCGAGATAGTGACATCGGCACGTGGCTCGATTCGCAGGGCGCCGAAATCGACGTAAGGCCTGATTTCTTGAAGATCATCAGAGTCGAATGGACCCAGTGCAGAGTGGTGCATTAGTTGACTCCGGTTGAGCCAAAACCACCTTCACCGCGGTGGCTGTCTGGTAGCTTCTCGACGCGAATCCACTTCGCGGCCTCAACCTGCTGAATGACAAGCTGAGCGATGCGGTCGCCGATTTTGATTTCGAAATCATTGTGTTTGTCGGTGTTCAGAAGAGTCACCTTGATCTCACCCCTGTAGGCGGCGTCAACGGTGCCCGGCGCATTGAGCACCGTAATGCCGAACTTTGCCGATAACCCAGAACGCGGATGCACGAGGCCTACGTATCCGTCTGGAAGGGCAATGGCAATGCCGGTTGCGACCGTTCGGCGTTCACCAGCAGGGATGACAAGGGCCTCTGCGGCGCGAAGATCTGCGCCGGCATCACCTGGGTGTGCGTATTCAGGCACATCGGAGGTGGTGACTATGAGAACTGGAACTTCTTTCATCCCGATTGAGCGTAGTCTAAAAAGCATGAGCCCCACCCCGCGCTTTTCAGAATGGCAGCTGCCAAATTTCTCATCTTTCTTGCCGCATCTGCTGATTGCACCAGCAATCTGGATGACCCTCGCCCCTTTCAATGGCCAGATCGGTGCGATTGTTGGAGTGGCCCTGACGGCGGCCACCGTTGCGCTTCGGTTTGCGGTTGCGCGGCGAATCATCGTTACCGACACAGTGCTTCAACTTGGTAAGGCAACTCTGCCCCTGGAGTTCATCGGCAGAGCCGAGGCAATCGCAAAAGAGGATCAGTTCTTCGCGCGCGGAGCCCTAGCCGACCACCGGGCCTTTTTCCAACTCAAGTCTGGTCTGCCAGAACTGGTGAGAATCGAAATTACCGACCCGAGCGATCCGACGCCCTACGCGCTGGTGTCATGCCGGAAATCGAGCGAACTCATCGCCGCTTTAAATGCATCCAAGAAGGCAGAAGCCGCTAAGTCAACTAAGCGCAGTCGAGGCAAATAGGGCCGTACTTGCCCTTTTTGTTTGACTTCATCGACTTGTGCTTCACGATGAAGCACTCGCTGCAGGTGAACTCGTCGGTCTGTGGCGGGATGACCATGACCTCAAGGGCCTCGTCAATTAGCTGTTCGCGCTCGTGGTCCTCGGCAATTCCGTCTTCCTCAACATCGATGATCGACGGAGAAGTCGGCTTGGTGCTCTGCTTGATGGCATCCAAAGACTCGTGATCATCGTCAGTCTTCTTGGGTGCATCGTAGTCCGCGGCCATTTGAACCTTTCCTTGCGCAAGCGCGCCTAGTTTGCTACCTAATGTTCGAAAAATCAAACTCGCCACGCTGGAGTGTTTAAATCCAGCCTCAAGTTCTCGCTCGCAAATCCGCCGGGTTCTGCGGCTTAGATGGCAAACTTTCTGGCAGGAGGCCCCGATGCACGAACTACGCCTAAGCGGCGCCGATGGCGATTTTCTGAATCTAGAGAGCCAGGATGGCCAGCGCTTCAAATTGGCAATCGATGAGCCGTTGAAGTCCGCCGTTCGAAACCACACGACCTTCGATAAGACCTCGCTCACTCTTACCCCGCGTGAGATTCAGGCAGAGATTCGCGCCGGAGCAACGGTCGAAGAATTGGTCAAACGCTGGAATGACCCGATCGAATACGTCGCAAAGTTCGCACAGCCGATCATCGATGAATTGGGCCACATTGTTCACGCGGCCAAGGCCGTTCGCATTTCGATTGCCGGCGACCGCTACAACGAAGTGAGCCACACCGAATTCGGAGACATCATTGCTACCCGTCTCGATGCAAGTGGGGCACGCGCAGTTTCCTGGAATGCATCCCGCGATGAAAGTGGCACCTGGCGCGTCAGCGTCAACTACTCGCTAGGCGGAGAGGAAGGTCAGGCGATCTGGAGTTTTGATCCTCGCAAGCTAATCCTCTCTCCGGAGAATCAGAACGCAATCGCTCTGTCAACTCAAAACAGCCTGAATGCACCTACCCAGAAGAAACTCGCTGCTGTTGAGTCGCCGGCGCAGCTGACTGAACAACTCGAAGACACAATCCAAGTTGACACCGTTGTGCCACTCGGTCGTTCAAGTGAGCGCAATCTGACGACTGCTACTGCAGTTGAGAACGAAGACCTAGCGACGACCTCAGATCTTCTTGATGCGCTCAAGAAAAAGCGCGCTGGACGCGAGCATCCCTCGACACAGACCTTTGAGATTGACGTTGCCCAGTCTCTAACTATTTCTGAGGCGGAAGCCAGTGCGGCACCTGTCGAAGAGACTCAGGATTCAGCTCATCTGCAGGAGGCTGAGCAGGAGCCAGCGCCAAGGCCTGCGCCAGTTCGGCGCAACGCCCGCCCGTCAATTCCGAGCTTCGACGAAATCGTTCAGGGCACTAAGTCGGAAGACGAATAGTAGACACCCAGTCGAATCAGCGGAACCTCTAGCTCCATTGGGCTTAGCCCGCCGTGCTGTCCGATCATGCGCATCGAAGCAGCCTTAGAGAGACCGCGGTGATAGACCGCGTGGCCATCGCCCGCAAGCAAAACCAGGTCTGGAAGCAACTCGGGCTCGTGCCTAAGACTCGAGCCGAACAAACCGCTCTCAAACATCTCTTCGGCGGAGAGCACCTGCCCCCTGTCAACCAGCCAGCGTTGCAGTCTCTCTCGCAACTCTGGCGAAGATTCTGCAAAGTAGAGATAACCGGCCCTCGGGTCGCCGCCGAGACTTAGGAGTTCATCCGTGCTGAAAATTTCGTCAAGAAAGATGTGCCCGGTTGAATCGACATCAACGACGCCGTGATCTGCAACAACCAGAACTCCAACTTGATCGCCCACATTTCGCAGCAACCAACCCAGGGCAGCATCAAGTTCGGCTACTAACTCAGACCAGGTTTGGCTCTGCCACCCCATCGAGTGAGCGCACTGGTCGAGCTCTGGCACATACAGGTAACTAACCACGGCCGATTCCTTCGCCAGTTCTGCGGCCAGTTTGAATCGATCAAGGATGCTCGACCCGAAGTAATGGGTCGCGCCGTGCATCGTTGCTCGGGTGAATCCGCTATCGGCATAGGCCTTAAGCGTGATTGCGTTCATCCGGTGCGATGCGGAGAGCGGCTCCTGCTTCAGGTAGTCCAAAATCGAGTACTTATCCATGCCAGTGAGCAGGTTATTTTCGACCTCGGCTGCCCTGTCGAAAATTCGATAGCCGAACAGTCCATGTTCCGCAGGAGCGACTCCGGTTGCGAGCGAAGTGATGCTCGCCACCGTGGATGATGGAAAGCCCGCCGTGAGACCTGAGGCTAGTGAACCCGAAGACAGGTTTGGCGCGAACTGCGCACGCGCCTGAAGGTTATTTCGCCCAAGTCCGTCAACCATCACTACGACGACATGTTCTGCCTTGGCCAGATTCAGCGGATTCGAGGTACCAGTTAGCGAGGCAAAGGCCGACGGCAACACGTGGCGGATGTCCCCTAGGCTGTCGGGGCTCGCAGGTAGCATCGTAGGCATCCGACCAAGTTTTACATGACAGACAAGATGACAACAGCAGAATCTAGCAACGAGAAAATCGTCGACATCGATCTCTCAAAAGAGATGCAGGATTCCTTCCTCGAATACTCCTATTCGGTCATCTACGCTCGCGCCCTGCCGGATGCCCGCGATGGCCTCAAACCCGTGCAGCGCCGCATTGTTTACATGATGGGCGAAATGGGCCTTCGCCCTGATCGCGGTCACGTCAAATCCGCCCGAGTAACCGGCGAAGTGATGGGCAAGCTGCACCCGCACGGCGATGGCGCCATTTATGACGCGCTTGTTCGTATGGCCCAACCATTCACCTTGCGACAGCCTCTGGTCGACGGCCACGGAAACTTTGGCTCGCTCGACGATGGCCCTGCGGCGGCGCGATATACCGAAGCGCGACTATCGGCAGCTGCGTTGCTGATGAATGAATCGCTGGATGAAGATGTAGTCAACTTCAAACCAAACTACGACGCACAGTTGACCGAACCCGAGGTTCTTCCGGCCGCCTACCCCAATTTGCTTGTCAATGGCGCCTCTGGAATCGCTGTGGGCATGGCGACAAACATGCCCCCGCACAATCTGCGCGAGGTGATCGCGGCTGCGCGTTTCCTTCTCGCCAACCCAGATGCCACGCTCAAGCAGCTGATGAAACATGTTCCAGGCCCAGACCTACCAACCGGCGGCATCATCATGGGCCTCGACGGCGTCAAGGATGCCTACGAAACCGGGCGAGGAACTTTCAAGACTCGCGCCCGCGTTTCAATCGAGAGCGTGAGCCCAAGAAAGCTCGGCATCGTAGTAACCGAACTGCCGTATCTAATCGGCCCCGAGAAGGTCATCGAGAAGATTAAAGACGGAGTCAACGGCAAGAAGTTGCTCGGCATCGCAGACGTAACAGACCTCACCGACCGCACAAATGGTATGAAGCTGGTGATTGAGCTCAAGACCGGCTTTGACCCTCAGGTAGTGCTCGATTTGCTCTATCGCTTCACTCCAATGGAAGACAGCTTCGGCATCAACAACGTAGCTCTGGTTGAAGGCCGGCCCGCCACCCTTGGCCTCAAAGAAATGCTGCGCGTCTACCTCGACCACCGCCTCGAGGTAACCAAGCGACGCACCGTGAATCGCCTTGGCAAGCGCGAAGCCAGACTGCACCTGGTTGAAGGGTTGCTGATTGCCACCCTAAACATCGATGAGGTGATCGAGGTCATCAGGGCCAGCGATGAGGTCGATCGGGCTCGCCAACGTTTGATGCAGGTGTTTGACCTGACAGAAATTCAGGCTGAATACATCCTTGAACTTCGTCTGCGCCGCCTCACCAAGTTCTCTCAGATCGAACTTGAGAATGAAAAGGCGCAGTTGCTCTCCGAGATCAAAGACCTGAAGCGCATCCTGGCAAGCAAAGAGGCCTTGGATGACCTGGTCTCGAACGAACTCGCAGAAGTCGCGCAGAAGTATGGCGACTCCAGGCGAACCACCTTGATTGCCGACTTCGAAGAGGTAAAGCCGGTAGCAGTTGCCAAGATCGCCGGCATGGATGCACAACTCGCCGACTCTCCCACCACCATCCGCATGACCACCTCTGGCCTCATCTCCCGCTTCGACGCCGCCGAAGATTCCACAGTGACTGGGGCCAAGCGAAAGCGCCACGATGCGCTTGCTCGCAAGTTCACAGCCACCACCAGAAGCGATATCGGTTT
Organism: uncultured Micrococcales bacterium; assembly: GCA_903909605.1. Lineage (GTDB taxonomy): Bacteria > Actinomycetota > Actinomycetes > Actinomycetales > Microbacteriaceae > Rhodoluna. The sequence goes on from CAIVWH010000010.1 coordinate 55,776, forward strand.
CGTGACGAATCGCGGTCGAATCATCCGAATCCACGCGGCAGACATCCCAGCCACTAGCGACCCTACCGACTATGCCAGCGGTGTGAAGAGTTCCGAATTCTTGGGGCTAGATAAAAAAGAAAGCGTGCTGCACGCCTTCGTTCTCGACGACAAGGCGCAACTTGCCATCGGAACAAAGCAGGGAACCGTTAAGCGCCTGACCGCCGACTGGGCCAACAAGAACGGCTTCGAGGTCATTGCACTCAAACCTGGCGATGAACTGGTCGGGGCATGCGAGGCGACAGATTCCGACGAATTGGTCTTCGTGACGGCGCAGGCACAACTTCTAAGATTTAAGGCCGACTCGGTTCGCCCGCAGGGCCGCGGCGCCGCCGGCGTGGCAGGCATCAACCTCGCCAAGGATGACCAGGTCATCTACTTCTCGGCAATTGGTGGAGACGCAGTTGTAGTCACTGCCGCAAACTACTCGGGCGCTCTTGCCGGCGCAGACCCGGGCAGCGTCAAGGTCACCGACTTCGCTGAGTTTCCTGCCAAGGGGCGCGCTACAGGTGGAGTGCGAGCTCACAAGTTCATTCGCAATGAAGACCAGCTCTACTTTGCCTGGGTTGGCGATGGCCACTGCCTCGCCGCCGCCTCGGATGGCAAGCCACTCGATCTAAAACTCGAGCCTGCTAAGAGAGATGCGAGTGGCACCAAATTGCAAACCGCGATTGGTGCTATCGGCATCGCTTAGCCTGCTGACGCTTTTAGAACTTCCAAGCGCGACAGCACAGAGCGACTATTAGGCGTCGATTCGCTCACGTTCGAAGCTGTCGGCTGAATCGATGATGAAATCACGACGAGGTGCAACCTCGTTGCCCATCAGCAGCTCGAATACCTTGTCTGCCTGCTCGGCCTGCTCCATTCGAACTCGACGCAGGGTGCGGTGTGCGCGGTCCATCGTGGTTTCCGCCAGCTGATCCGCATCCATCTCGCCGAGACCCTTGTAGCGCTGTATTGGGTCTTTGTAGCGCTTTCCAGACTTCTCCAGCTTCACCAGCAACTGCTCTAGCTCTTGCTGGGAATAGGTGTAGAGAACATCGTTTGCCTTCGAACCGGGGTTGATTACCTCGACCCGGTGTAGCGGCGGGACTGCGGCAAAAACTCGTCCGTCTTCAATCAGTGGTCGCATGTATCGATAGATGAGAGTCAGCAGCAAGGTTCGAATGTGAGCGCCGTCAACATCCGCGTCGCTCATCAGGATGATCTTGCCGTAGCGAGCAAGTTCGAGTTCGAAACTGCGGCCGCTGCCTGCCCCGACCACCTGGATGATTGATGCGCACTCGGCGTTTGAAAGCATGTCGGAAACCGAGGCCTTCTGCACATTCAGGATCTTTCCGCGAATTGGCAAAACAGCCTGGAACTCGCTATTTCGGGCAAGCTTCACGGTACCTAGCGCCGAATCACCCTCAACGATGAACAACTCGCTGTCGGCTGTGTCGGTGGTTCGGCAATCGACCAATTTGGTCGGCAGCGAGGACGACTCGAGAGCGTTCTTGCGACGCTGCGTCTCCTTGTGCGCTCTGGCAGAGATTCGAGACTTCATCTCGGCGACAATCTTGTCGAACAGAATCGCAGTCTGCGCTTTGTCGTCGCGCTTGGAACTGTTGATGCGATCTGTCAAAGTCTTGGTGACCACGTTGGCAACGATGTTTCGAACCGCTGGAGTGCCGAGCACCTCTTTGGTCTGCCCCTCGAATTGCGGTTCGGCTAGGCGAACAGTGACGACCGCGGTGAGGCCGGCGAGGATGTCTTCCTTTTCGACCTTGTCGTTACCAGCCTTCAATTTGCGAGCGTTTGCTTCGATGTGCCCACGGATGGTTTTGAGAAGCGCCTGCTCGAAACCGGCAATATGACTGCCACCCTTTGGCGTCGAGATGATGTTTACGAACGACTTGACCACCGTGTCGTAACCGCTGCCCCATCGAACGGCGATGTCGACTTCGCAGTTGCGAGTGACCTCACGACTGACCATGTTGCCCGATTCATCCAACACTGGGATGGTCTCGGTGAAATCGCCCGACCCGCTGAGCCGCCAGGTGCTGGTAATCGGGTTGTCGCTGGCAAGGTAGTTCGCAAATTCGACAATCCCGCCGGCGAAGCGGAAGTCTTGCTTGGTCGATTTCCCGTCGCGCTGATCATCGACGGTGATGCCTAACCCTGGCACCAGGAACGCCGTTTGTCGCGCCCTTGCAGAAAGCTCATCGATGCTGAATTGGGCATCCTTGACAAAGATTTGTGGGTCGCCCCAATATCGCACTCGAGTGCCGGTAACACCCTTTGGAGCCTTGCCGATTACCCGAAGCTCGCTAGCTTCATCGAAGGGCTTGAACGGATTGCCTGGCTTGATGCCCTTGGCGTCATCAAACACGCCTGGTTCGCCACGGCGGAAGGACATCGCGTAGGTCTTGCCATCGCGATCTACCTCGACGTCGAGACGCTCACTCAACGCGTTGACCACAGACGCACCCACTCCGTGCAAGCCGCCAGAGGCCGCGTATGAACCACTGCCGAACTTTCCTCCGGCATGCAGCTTGGTGAAAACAACCTCGACACCGGTAAGCCCAGTCTTTGGCTCGATGTCAACCGGGATGCCGCGGGCCTTGTCGCGAACCTCAACGCTGCCGTCCTTGTGCAGGGTCACATCGATCTGATTGCCAAAGCCCGCAAGGGCCTCGTCAACGGAGTTGTCGATGATTTCCCAAACGCAGTGCATCAGGCCGCGGGAATCGGTCGAACCGATGTACATTCCTGGGCGCTTGCGAACAGCCTCTAAACCCTCGAGAACTGAGAGGTGGCGGGCTGAGTATTCGCTTTTGGACACCTCGAAAGGATACCTGCGGCCGCCTACAAAGCCTTGGATTTGAAGCGTGGCTGGAAATTCGCAGATAGCGAAATAGGGTGAAATCGGCAATAAATTGTCGGGGGTCTGTGTTCAGATAGAGGCCGAGAGGAATTAATGTCTACTGCTGAACTTGAGAACGAAACCGAAACTCCACGTGAGTTGAACGCACTCGATCGTTGCGACATCTGTGGCGCACAGGCGTATGTGCGAGTCGAACTATCGACCGGCGAACTTCTCTTCTGCGCACACCACGCAAACGAGAAGCGTGCTGCCATTGAGCCTATTGCTATTGCCTGGCACGACGAGACCTCAAAGCTCGAATCTTCGAAGTAATTTCAACGAACTAGTTAGCTGCGATCTCTGTCGCTAGCTCAATCGCCGCTTTGGCTAGAGCAGCCACTTGGCTAAATCGTTTCCCATCGACTTCGCCTTGCGCAGCTCGAACCTCGGGGCGAAGCGCAACCACTCTTCCGAGAATTCTGTCTGCAAGCCACAGATTCTTGGCGAGCAATGGGCCATGCAGTGCAGACCCAATCAAGTTTTCACTCAACAGCAGATTCTCTAAAAGCAGGTCGGTGTTTTTATAACCCGCAAGAACGTGCCCGTCGAAATCTTCGACGACGAAATTAGAGAACCGCTCATCCAGTCGCTCAATTGTCGATGGCAACGCCGGCAAGAGGCCGTGCAGGGCGGCGAAGCCGCTGTTGATGGCGATCACCTGCGTGCCCTGCTGCACCCACTGCTCAATAGCGGGTATCAGAGCCTTCAGTGCCGGGTAGGCCTGGCGCCAAGCTGCGCTTGAACCATGTCCGATAAGCACCACATCGGGGCGCTCCTGGGGCAAACCTGCTCCGAGGCCCACCTTCTCAAACGTGACGCTGAGGCCACCCCACTGCGCACGGCGCTGCAGAATCAGCAGGTTGCCGGCATCACCGTTGAGGTCGAGGTGTTCAGGAAACAACTGGAGCAGGCGGATCATCGTTGAACCTCGTCTGGACTCGTGAAGCCAAGATGCCTGCGCAGGCGACGCATTGCGTCTGCACTGAAAACGACGGTGCGGATACCCGATTTAGGCTCTGGCAGGGACATGAACTTGTCGATGGCGGCGAACAAGTCTGGCTCGACATCATCGACAGCAATGTTTTCATAAATCAAGCGAAGGCCAAGCTCTGCATAGTTGTAGCCGCTGATTATGTCCACGTGGGTCAAGCGTGAAAGATCTACAGTCCACATCCAAGAAGGGTCATGTACGTCTCGCCCAATGGCAATCATTAGTCGGTCGAGCGGAAGTTCCAGGTTTTCCAGATTCAATTGGAAAGAAGTCGGGTTTTGCACGAGAACAAACTCCACCGGCTTGCCCTGAATCTCCACGATTTCGCCGCGAGCGAATACCGGTGGCAACTCTGCCATTACCTTTTCGGCGAGCTCCAGATCGAATTCGGCACCGAGAAGTTCGCGCGCAGTGGCGATAGCTGCAACCGCATCGAGGGCATAGTGAGTACCGCGGTTTGGCAGCTCAAAGATCATCTCGCGCTCCCCCAATCGCACCATGCATCGACGATCATTCAGCGACACCACTTCGGCCGAAACTGTCGGCCGGGCAATTTCCTCGAGATAGGTCGGGGCTACCCCGAGGTCATCGCCGTGCAGCACATCTGGCGAAACCCCGAAGTATGACTTCTCAGGAGGGTGAATTTCAGCATCAATCAACAGGATGTTCTGATCATCCGCGTTCATCAGCACACTCTGGGTTGCGCGAGCCGCGACGTTTGCCAACTTCTCCCGCACTAACGCAGGGTCAACAAAGCGGTCTAACTGGTCTTCGAGAACATTGAGCAGAGTCACGAGTCGAGGCGCCACCTCCGCACTCAGCGTGTCGGCGTGAGCCTCGTCAACTTCGAGAATCGCAATGTCGCCTGGAATCTTTCCGAAGAGATTGCTCTGTTCAACTATCGACGAGAAGAATCCCTGTCGAATGTTTGCCGTGGTTGGATTTGTGAACACCTCTAGGCCGTGTGCCCTGGCGATCGCGACAACCATTTTTGTCGTGGTCGACTTTCCGGCTGAGCCAGTGACAATCACTAGCCCCTGCGGGAAGGCACCAAGTGTCTTTGCCAGAAGTCCGGGAGCCAGCTTGCTCAACAACAGGCCTGGAGCGGCAGAGCCCCCGCCAGGACGAAAACGACGGATAGCCCTTCGCGCCAAGCGACTAATCAGGATCGCAGGCAGGTAAAACACTTTTTAGAGTACGTCCATGAAGTCTCGGAGCAACTGCGCCCTAGAAGGGTGCTGCAGCTTCTGCATGGTCTTTGATTCGATTTGGCGAATTCGCTCACGGGTCACGCCTAGCTCTTCACCAATCTGGTCAAGGGTCTTGGCGATACCGTCGACCAGGCCGTAACGTGACTTGATGACTTTCGCCTCTCGCTCGGTAAGGCCCTGCAGCAGGCGCTCAATCGCTTCATTGCGGGCACGAGTGACCGAAGCCTCAACAGGCGATACCGCCTCGACGTCTTCGATCAGGTCGCCGAATTCGCTGTCGCCATCTTCGCCAAGCGGAGTCGAAAGCGAGATTGGTTCGCGACCATACTTCTGCACCTCGACTACCTTTTCAGGTGTCATGTCGAGCTCGTGCGCGAGCTCTTCTGGCGTCGGTTCGCGGCCGAGATCCTGAAGCAACTGACGTTGAACGCGCGAGAGCTTGTTGATCACTTCAACCATGTGAACCGGGATGCGGATAGTGCGAGCCTGGTCAGCCATTGCGCGAGTGATTGCCTGACGAATCCACCAGGTTGCGTAGGTAGAGAACTTGAAGCCCTTGGTGTAGTCAAACTTCTCGACCGCACGAATCAATCCGAGGTTTCCCTCTTGAATCAAATCGAGGAACTGCATACCTCTACCGGTGTAGCGCTTCGCGAGCGAAACAACCAAACGAAGGTTTGCCTCGAGCAAGTGCGCCTTCGCGCGGCGGCCATCCTTGACCACCCAGCGCAGATCCTCGGTCATTGTCTTGCTTAGGCGCTTGTCGGTAGCCAATTTCTCTTCTGCGAAAAGACCGGCTTCGATGCGCATCGCGAGATCAACTTCGAGCTCTGCATTTAGCAGTGCAACCTTTCCGATCTGCTTCAGGTAATCCTTTACAGAGTCGTTGGTTGCCCCTGGAATCGCGATTGTCTGAATCGCGATGTCGTCTTCTTTGTTCTTGAAGAGCAAAACACCTTCAGGATGCTCGTCTTCATCTTCTTCGTCGTCCTCGACCACCAGCGGAACAGCCGCTACCGCCTCGGCAACAATCTCTTCGACTGCAAGGTCGTCGCTGTCAACTACAACGACATCATCGTCTAGTTCATCGTCGTCTTCAGGAAGATCTGACCCCTTTGCACCCTTGACCGCCTTGGCTGGCTTGGCCTTTCCGGCCGGCTTTACCGCTGGGCCAGTGCTCTTGACTGTTGCTGGCTTGGTGGTTTTAGATTCCTTGGCGGCCGGCTTGGTGGCTGCCTTTGTCGGCTTGACAGCTGGCTTGGCGGCGGTCTTCGTTGCGGTCTTAACGGCCGGCTTGGCGACAGGTTTGGCTGATGACTTTGTGACTGGCTTGGCGGCAGCCTTGGCAGCGGGCTTCGCCGCCGTTTTGGTTGCTGCTTTGGCGGCTGGTTTGGCTACAGGCTTGGTGGCCTTAACGATTGGCTTCGCGGTCGACTTCGCGGCTGGCTTCGCTGCCGGTTTAGCAGTGGTCTTCGCTACCGGCTTGGCGGTTGGCTTAGTTGCAGGCTTGCTGGCCTTAACGGCTTCCTTGGCTGTTGCCTTGGCGGCCGGCTTGGTAGCTGCTTTGGCTACGGGCTTAGAAGCAGCCTTGGCAGCTGGCTTCACGGCCGGCTTAGTTGCTGGTTTGGCTGATGGTTTAGCAGCGGTTTTGGCCGCAGGCCCAGCGGCTGGCTTACCGCTCTTTGGAGTTGAAACTGAAATGGTCTTTCCCTTTACTGGTGCCGACTTAGCCTTGCTTCCACCCAGGAGGCCACTCAAGAATCCGCGCTTATTACTCGGTTGAGCCATTTTGCCTCCAGTGATATACGGGTGATCGTTCTGGTGTTTCGGGCATAACTTGGACCCATGTCAAGTCCTTGCGGATCGACTGGGTCTTGGTGCAATTATGGCAGCAAATACGGACATTTGCCCGATTTAGCCACACCTGCCCTAGCGGAAACAGAAAATTCGGGCCCTTTATTCCTAGCGTCTAAGCGCAAGGCCCAGACCTACAGCTCGAGCTCGGCTTCGGCTAGACCGGATGAGTCCTGCGTGTTCGCGCCCGCTCGATTAGGTACATGACCAGCCCGAAGCCCACCACCAAGATTTGCACGGCCAAGGCCAAACGGAATCCTCCGAAAGTGAAAGCCGATGCTGAGCCGGTTGAACGCTGAACGCCGTCCAGGATGAGGCCGGCTAGCCACATCATGGTGAAAGTTGCCAGGAAGCCACCGACGTTGATGAAACCGTTTGCCGAGCCAAGTCGCTCACTCGGAATGAAGCCGCGCGAGAAGTCCATCGCCAGCATGCTGCCCGAACCACCCATGGAGATGATCACGACGAGCAGCACCAGCAGCCATCCGGGGGCCTGAACCGGAAGACATGCGAACACAATCCAGATTGCAATTATTGACATTGCGATGGTTAGAACTACCCGTGCCCGCCACTGCGGTTTGTGCTCTGCAATCCAACCGAGGCAAACGCCCCAGACCAGAGAAAGCACCATTTGCATCGTGAGCAGCGCGGATGCGAACTGCCGACTTTGTCCTTCGCCCGCAACTAAAAATGGAACACCCCACAGCAGAGCGAACACCGAACCACTTGATTGAAGAGTGAAGTGAATCCAGAAACTCATCCGAGTTCCCGAGAATCGAATGTTCTCGACAAGCAGGCTCATCGAATGTCGAATGCTCATCGCTCGAAGCGGTGATGAATCCGTGCCTGACTGATTTCTGACTAAAAGTGAAACCAGGATGAGGCCGATAAGCACAACACTCGATGCGATCTCGAACGCAGTTGTCCAACCAAAGTTGGCAAGTGCAATCGCAAAGGGTATTGCGCTTGCTACCTGACCGAGTTGCCCAAGAGCGGCAAGGTTCTGTTGCGTGCGACCGGCAACGCGAGATGGCGACCAGGCAACAACCAACCGCAGAAGCGAAATGAATGTGAAAGCATCGCCAAGCCCGACCATCGCTCGCCCCAGATAGGCGGCGTTGATGTCGCCGGCATTTGCCACTAAGAGCTGGCCGCAAAACATGCCAACCGCGCCAACCTGCAGCAGCACCTTTGCGCCGAATCGATCAAGCAGAATGCCAACGGGAATCTGCATTACGGCATAGACCGCAAGTTGAAAAACCGCCAGCCCGGCTAGAGCACTTGCCGAGACATGAAAGCGACTGGCCGCGGCAAGTGACGCAACGCCAAGAGAAGATCGCTGCATAACGGCTGCGAAATATGCAAAGGTGGCGGCCGCTAAGACCGAAGAGCGCTTAGGCACTACTTATCGTCGTCGTTTTTGCGCTTGAGCGAGAGGTAGTCCTCAAGTTCCGCAGCGATTTCATCGGCAGATGGAACACTCGGGGTCTGGCGCTCAAACCTCATTGGTCCATTACCTTCGCTCTGGAAGGAACGCTCCAGCCCGTCCACCATCTTGGCTAACTCTGGATTTTGAGAAATGTTTTGCTCAAGGTTTTTTAGAAACTCGCTGTGATCTTCGCGAAGTTTGTCGGTCGGGAAAACGATTCCGGTTGCCGCCGTGATTTGCTCGAAGGCCGAAACCGCCGCCAATGGAACTACCGTGTCACTGAGATAGTGCGGCACCAAGATCACGAACCCGACAGTCGGAAAGTCCGTCATGCTCAATCGATATTCCAACAAGTGCAAAATATTTCCTGGCACCTGAGTCTGAGGCTTCCACTCCGAAATTCGCTCAATCAATTCCTTGCGATTTCCGGACACCGTGACACCGAAGTTACGCGTATGGGGAATCGGAAACGGGATGGAGTGAATCCAGGTCAGACTTTGGATGGCAAAGAGTTCGATGATCTGTTCGATCGCGCCGGCGAACCCTTCCCAACGGAAGTCGGGTTCATAGCCATCCAGGTAAAGAAACTTTTGGCCAACCTCATCCGTGACTAGATAAATGGCGAGCGATGCTGGCTCGTAGTCTGCGATGTGATCTTTCTCGAAGTACATGACCGGGCGACGCGAGCGATAGTCGAGGAGTTCGTCGTTGTTGAAGCTGAGCACCAATCGGTAGTCAAGATTCTCGAAAATGTGCTCGCTCGCACTGCGAACCATAGAACCCGCATCGGTGAATCCGGTAAGTCCGGCGACCAGGTGAAGACCGAGAGGAACCTCAAAGTCTTGGTTTTCTAGGGTGAATAAATCACTGGGTGCTACCACTCAAATATTGTAAATCGAGGTTTAGAGTGAAGCCATGGCTAAACAATTCATCAAAGTCTCCCCAACCACCCCGGCATTCTCGAAGGACAGCGTTTTCGTTGTCGCCGTTGTCGAAAAAAGCGGCAAGCTCGAGTTGCACTCAGGTTCAATCGATGTTTCATCGCTAAAGGGCCTTGACCTTCAGAAAATTGGCGCGCGAGCTGGCAATGACGCCGTTCTGCGTGTGCCTGGGCCAAATGGTTCAGTCTTTGCCCTAATCGGCGGACTCGGCGATGCTGGCCTGGAGCGGCTTCGCTACTTCGGCGGCACCGTCGGACGCACTGTCAACGATTTCAAGCAGGTTGTCGTTGGGCTACCTATTGCAAACGATGCAGAGGCTGGCGCGCTACTCGAGGGCTATGCGATTGGCCACTACAACTACATCGAGTACAAATCAGAAGCGAAGAGGGCTCCTGCCCAGACCCTCGTCTTGTCCACCAAGCACAAGGTGAAGCCAGCCACACTCGGCCGTGTTGAGGTGCTCCGCGCTGCGGTGCACGACACCCGCGATCTGGTCTCGATGCCGGCAAACGACCTGTACCCGCAGAGCTTCGCGGCAGCAGCATCCCGGTTGGCAAAGGGTGCGAACGTCACGGTCACGGTTCTAGACGAAAAGAAGCTTGCGGCAGGAGGATTCGGTGGCCTGATTGGCGTAGGCAAAGGTTCTGCTCGCCCACCACGCCTGGTCAAGGTTGAATACAAGCCAGCTGGCGCAAAGAAAAAGATTGCTCTAGTCGGAAAGGGCATCACCTATGACACCGGTGGCCTCTCGCTGAAGCCGGCGGCTTCGATGCTAGGCATGAAGTACGACATGACCGGCGCTGCCACGGTTCTAAACGCCGTTCTGGCAATTGCCCGCCTCAAGCTCAAGGTGCACGCCACCGCCTACCTATGCCTAGCCGAAAACATGCCTTCAGGCACGGCTACCCGCCCGGGCGACGTTGTTAAGGCCCGAAATGGCAAGACAATCGAGGTCACAAACACGGATGCCGAAGGCCGCGTCGTGTTGGCCGACGGCTTGAGCCTGGCCAGCGAGTCTTACCCCGACTACATCATCGATGTCGCCACCCTAACTGGCGCGCAACGGGTCGCCCTTGGCACCCGTTACGCCGGAATTATGGGTGACGACGCCACTGTGGCCAAACTGGCCGAGGCAATCAAGTCGGCTGGCGAGTTTGCCTGGCCGATGCCCCTTGCCGAAGACCTCCGCCCACTGATCGACGGTCAAATTGCCGACCTGCAGAATGCCAAGGTAGGCAACACTGCCGGCGGAATGATCATTGGCGGGCTGTTTCTACGCGAGTTTGTAGGCAAGAAAAAGGGTTCAAGCCAGTCGATTGACTGGGCCCACCTAGACATCGCCGGCCCTGCCGACAACGAAGGCGCCGGATACGGTTTCATCCCGAAGGGAGCAACCGGCTCCTACGTTCGTAGCCTGGTGAACTTCGCCGAGGCTGTTATCAAATAGCTTCCAAAATTCGAGTGGGCCATCCGGGGATTTCTGGGTGGCCCACTCGGCCTTGCGGCAATCTCAAGTAGTAAACTCGACAAGGTTCGTCACCTAATAGGAGCATGTTTTGGCTGAGCACAATTTTGATCTCGTAATCCTCGGCGGAGGAAGCGGTGGCTATGCAGCTGCTCTTCGTGCCGCTCAGCTGGGCAAGTCAGTTGCCCTCATTGAGAAAGACAAGCTCGGTGGAACCTGCTTGCATCGCGGTTGCATTCCAACCAAGGCTCTTCTTCACGCAGCCGAGGTTGCAGACACCGTTAAAGACGCAGCACACTACGGCGTAAGCGCGAACTTCAACGCAATCGACATGACCGTTGTCAACACTTACCGCGATGGCATCGTCGACAAGTTGTTCAAAGGACTTACCGGCCTGGTGAACTCAAAGAGCATCAATGTCGTCAAGGGCGAAGGCCGCATGGTTGGCCCTAAGACCATCCAGGTTGGTGAAGACCGGTACACCGGCACAAACCTGGTTCTGGCTTCAGGCTCATACTCTCGTTCACTGCCAGGTCTTGAGATCGGCGGCCGCGTAATAACTTCTGAACAGGCACTGCAGATGACTTTCGTGCCAAACAAGGTCATCGTGCTCGGCGGTGGAGTAATCGGTGTTGAGTTCGCTTCAATCTGGCGTTCATTCGGCACCGAAGTGACCATCGTCGAAGGCTTGCCAACTCTGGTACCTAACGAGGATGCCTCTGTGAGCAAGGCTCTCGAGCGGGCGTTCCGCAAGCGTGGCATCGAGTTCAAGACCGGTGTTCGCTTCTCGGGTGTTCAGCAGCACGAGAACGGCGTGGTCGTCTCGCTTGAAAACGGTGAGACGCTCGAAGCCGAATTGATGCTCGTTGCAGTCGGCCGTGGCCCAAACACTGCTGGTCTCGGCTACGAAGAAAACGGCATCAACATGGATCGCGGATGGGTGCTCACCAACGAGCGCCTAGAAACCAGCGTTCCAGGCGTCTACGCTGCTGGCGACATTGTTCCTGGCCTACAGCTTGCCCACCGCGGCTTCCAGCAGGGCATCTTTATTGCCGAGGAGATCGCTGGATTGAAGCCGGCTGTCATCGACGAAAACGGAATTCCTAAGGTCACCTACTGCGAGCCTGAGATTGCCTCGGTCGGTCTCAGTGAGGCCAAGGCCGCAGAGAAGTATGGTGCTGAGAACATCTCGACCTACGAATACAACCTGGGCGGAAACGGCAAGAGCCAGATTCTCGGCACTGCTGGTTTCATCAAGTTGATTCGTCAGAACAATGGCCCGGTCATCGGTGTTCACATGATCGGTTCTCGCGTGGGCGAGCAAATTGGTGAGGCACAGCTCATCGTGAACTGGGAGGCGTATCCAGAGGATGTCGCAACCCTGGTGCACGCTCACCCAACTATGAACGAGGCAATCGGCGAGGCTCACCTTGCGCTGGCCGGCAAACCACTCCACGCACACGCTTAAGACTCGGGAGAAAAGTAAATGAGCGAAGTAGTACTTCCAGCACTCGGCGAGAGTGTTACCGAAGGCACAGTAACCCGTTGGCTCAAGAAGGTTGGCGACACCGTTGCCGTCGATGAGCCGCTGGTTGAAATTTCAACCGACAAGGTAGACACCGAGATTCCGTCGCCGGTTGCCGGAGTCATCGAACAGATATTGGTTCAGGAAGACGAGACCGTTGCCGTCGGTGCGGTCTTAGCGATCGTAGGTTCGGGCTCGGGTGCTGCAGCTCCCTCAGCTCCAGTAATCGAAGCCGCTCCAGCTCCTGCTGCTGAGGCACCTGTTGTCGCTCCAGTTGAGGCACCTGTGGCCGAGGCACCTGCTGCCGCACCAGTTGCAGCGCCAGTTGCTACCCCGATGTCAGCTCCAGTTGTGACCCCAGCGGCAGCTCCAGTTGCCTCGCACATCGCGTCACACACCAGCGATGCGGGCTACGTCACTCCCCTGGTTCGTAAGCTCGCGAACGAGACTGGCGTGGATCTGAACTCCATCGCCGGCACCGGAGTCGGAGGTCGCATCCGTAAGGAAGACGTGCTCTCGGCTACCGCCGCACCAGCCGCGCAACAGTTCGCAGCACCAGTTGCAACCCCTGTTGCATCGGCGCCGCACGTTGCGGCCGCACCGTCGGCCTTGCGTGGAACCGTTGAGCCAATGTCGCGTCTGCGCAAGGTGCTTGCAGAGCGTGCCGTTGCATCCTTGGTTTCGACCGCCCAACTCACCTCTGTTGTTGAAGTTGATGTCACTCGCATCGCAAATATGCGTGAGGCAGTAAAGGCTCAGTTCCAGGCAGCAACCGGCAACAAGCTCAACTTCATGCCGTTCTTTGCTTTGGCCGCTGCCGAGGCACTGCGCTCGCACCCGAAGATCAACGCTTCAATCGACGGCGACAACATCGTCTACCACAACGGCGAGAACATCTCCTTCGCTGTCGACACCGAGCGCGGATTGCTTACTCCGGTGATTCGCGAAGTTGCATCGTTGACGCTGGCGCAAATCGCCGCACAGATTGTTGACCTGGCTAATCGCACTCGAAACAACCAGTTGAAGCCAGACGAACTAAGCGGTGGAACTTTCACTCTCACCAACACAGGTTCACGCGGCGCACTGTTTGACACCCCGGTCGTGTTCTTGCCTCAATCGGCAATCCTTGGCACGGGTATCGTCACCAAGCGTCCGGTGGTTGTAACTGCAGCTGACGGCAGCGACAGCATTGCGATTCGCCACATGGTCTACCTGGCGCTTTCGTATGACCACCGCCTGATCGATGGTGCAGACGCCAGCCGCTTCCTAGTTGATGTGAAGAACCGCCTCGAAGAGGGCAACTTCGTAGCGAACCTCGGAATCTAATTTGCACTAGTTGAAGTGACCCGGTCGAAAGGCTGGGACACTTTTTCTATCTGCCAGCCCTTCGCAGTCGAGGTCAAATACATTTGCACTGACAGTCGAGTCTGCGCACATTCGCCCGCCAATTGAACTGCTCGCAACTGACCGAGTGTGATGTCGCTGCTAACTCGAATGGCGGGATGGCCATCTAGGAAATCGGTTAGCAACTGCCCAACCGAAGGACTGCACGAGATTTCTGTAGTGAGGCTTGGTGAGGCTACAGGCGGCGAGGCAGCACTGGGCAGGACCGAATGATGCGGAAGACCTCGCCTACCCGATGCAATCTGCTGCGAGTTTTGCACCGCCTGCAGAGTTGTGAGAATCGCGCACAGCATCAAGGCGCTCGCGACTGGCAGCCAAAGCAGCCTCCTTCTTGGCCCAAACTCTGAGGCCGCCCCACTCTCGGGCTGCGCAGCTGGGTCGATATCGATTTGCAGGTACACCCGGCCATTGCTGAGCATCAGGGGCTGAACCTTGAAGCCTTGATCGGCAAGCCGAGTCATGGCGGTGAACCAGTTGCCCAGCATTCGAGGTGCGCGCCTGCCGAAATCATGCATTGAAAGATGCTGCCCGAACTGGCAGAGCAAGCGGAATAAAGAGTCGAATCTGTGGATTTAAACTAGAACTATGCCCCTGTTCGAAACTCTAGGACTCGACCCCAATTTTGTGGATTACGAGCAGGCGTGGCAAATCCAGCGCAAAGTGCACTCAGAGGTCGCCTCAGGCCAGCGAGGCGACACAGTTTTGCTACTCGAACACGCCTCGGTTTTTACCGCTGGCAAGCGCACGGAGCCCGAAGAACGTCCGACAGGCGGCACTCCGGTGATCGATGTCGATCGCGGTGGCAAAATTACCTGGCACGGGCCAGGACAGCTGGTCGGATACCCGATTATGCAACTGCCAGACCCAATCGACGTGGTTGGCTATGTGCGATGGCTGGAGCAGGTGCTAATCGATTCGATTGCCGAATTCGGGGTGCTCGGTGAGCGAGTCGGTGGACGAAGCGGTGTTTGGGTCAACGTCGATGGGGCGTTTGAGAAAGTTGCTGCCATCGGCATCCGGGTTGCCGAAAAAGTGACGATGCATGGATTCGCCCTAAATTGCAACAACTCCCTCAACCCGTATGAAACGATTATTGCCTGCGGTATTCGTGACGCGAAGACCACCACCCTGACCAGGCTTGCTGGGCGGGAAATCACGCCAGCGATGGCGGCCGAAGTTGTCGTAAGACACCTAGGCGAAATCGAGAAACGACGATGAACGACAAGCCAGAAAAAAAGTTGCTACGCATTGAGGTGCGAAACGCATCCGTGCCGATCGAGCGCAAGCCCGAATGGATCAAGACTCGCGCCAAAATGGGCCCCGAGTACCAATCGCTTCAACTACTGGTTAAGAACGAGGGTCTGCACACCGTTTGCCAAGAAGCCGGATGCCCAAACATCTTTGAATGCTGGGAAGACCGCGAGGCGACATTCCTAATCGGTGGCTCGCAGTGCACACGTCGTTGCGACTTCTGCCAGATTGACACCGGCAAGCCAGCTGCCTTCGATGCAGACGAGCCGCGACGCGTTGGCGATTCGGTGAAGCAAATGAATCTGCGCTATGCAACAGTGACCGGCGTGGCACGAGACGACCTCGAGGATGAAGGCGCCTGGCTGTATGCCGAAACCATCCGTCAAATTCATCAGCAATCACCTGGCACCGGAGTAGAAATTCTGGTTCCTGACTTCTCAGGAAAGCCGGAACTGTTGCAACAGGTATTCGATGCGCAGCCGGAGGTATTTGCTCACAACCTCGAAACGGTTCCACGAATTTTCAAGCAGATTCGCCCGGCCTTCCGCTATGAGCGTTCGCTCGATGTCATTACCCAGGCTCGCAACGCCGGCATGGTGACCAAGTCGAACCTGATTCTCGGCATGGGTGAAACCGACGAAGAAATCATCCAGGCGCTTCAAGATCTTCACGATGCCGGCACGGACGTCATCACCGTCACTCAATACCTTCGCCCAACACCTCGCCACCACCCGATCGACCGCTGGGTGAAGCCAGAGCAGTTCGTTGAGTTGAACAAGATTGCCGAGGAGATGGGCTTCTTGGGCGTGCTCAGTGGTCCACTGGTTCGCTCCTCCTATCGGGCTGGCCGGCTGTGGGCATCCTCGATGGTTAAGAAGGGCCGCGCCATCCCGGCAGAGTTGCAGCACTTGGCCGACGCAGCCCTGGCTCAGGGCTTCAGTCAAGCCGTTCACTAAATCGTTTAGGCTATTGCGCATGGCTAAGAGCACCGCACCAAAGACAAATGTGAAGACCACTCGTGAACCCGGACGATTCCGTCAGCTGCTAAAGGTTTACGCACTTACCGCCAAGACCGACAAGCCTGCGGTGTTCTGGTCGATTCTGGGCTTCCTGGTTCCGCTTGCAATCGGGCTGGTTGTTGCCAACGTTGTTGCTCCTGGAAACGTAATCTCCAATGTTCTTTGGGGTGTGCTTGGCGCCGCAGCAGGTCTGCTGATTGCCATGATCATCATGTCTCGGCGAGCAGAGGCAGCAGCCTACGCTCGATTCGAAGGTCAGCCAGGCGCAACCGGTGCTGTTCTCAACTCGGCTCTCAGACGCGGATGGCGCTTCAACGAAATGCCAGTTCACGTGAGCCCCAAGACTCAGGAATTAGTCTTTCGCGCGGTAGGCCCAGCCGGCATCGTGCTGATTGGTGAAGGCACTTCCAAGGCTCGCGTTCAAGCGATGGTCGAGGATGAGCGTCGCAAGGCAGCCCGAATCGCCCCCGGAGTTCAGATTCAGACTTTTTACGTCATCCCCGGCGACCCGCACGCCACTTCGCTGGCGAAACTAGGACCAACCATCCTGAAACTAAAGCGCAGCCTGAACCGAAGCGAGGTATCGGTCGTGGCAAACCGACTGGACTCAATCGGCACGAACATCCCGGTGCCAAAGGGAATCGACCCAAACAAACTTCGCCAGCAGCGCCAGCGCTAAGTTTTACATCGGCGTAACAAGTTACGGACGGGTCACCCCCCACCCCGGCGATAAACTGAACCGGTTGGCTTCAAAGGCGCGCCACCAAACACATTTCGCTTCAGCTATCGAAGGGACATCCCCATGTTCAAGAACGCATCTGAGGTCGTCAAGTACATCAAGGAAAACGACGTAAAGTTCCTTGATGTTCGCTTCACGGACCTACCTGGTGTGCAGCAGCACTTCAACCTACCAGCAGCAATGATCGACGAAGACTTCTTCCGCGATGGTCAGTTGTTTGACGGTTCGTCGATCCGCGGTTTCGCGTCGATTCACGAGTCAGACATGCAGCTGATTCCGGATGTGACCACCGCTTACCTTGACGCATTCCGAGTCGAGAAGACTTTGGTCATGATCTTCGACATCTATAACCCACGCAACGGGGAGATCTACGGTCGCGACCCACGTCAGGTAGCCAAGAAGGCAGAGGCATACCTCGGCACCACTGGCATCGCCGACACCGCGTTCTTCGCACCTGAAGCAGAATTCTTCATCTTCGATGACGTGCGCTACGAGTACAAGCAGAACAGCTCGATGCACTTCATCGACTCGAGCGAAGCAGCCTGGAACTCGGGCCGCAAGGAAGACGGCGGAAACCTCGCCAACAAGACCCCATACAAGGGTGGCTACTTCCCTGTTTCCCCAGTGGACCAGCACGCGGACATGCGCGACAACATCGTTCTCGAGCTTGAGGCTGCAGGCCTTCGCGTAGAGCGCAGCCACCACGAGGTTGGCACCGCGGGTCAGGGCGAGATCAACTACCGCTTCGACACCCTGGTTAGCGCCGCCGACGACATCCTGAAGTTCAAGTACATCGTCAAGAACGTCGCGAACAACTGGGGCAAGACCGCAACCTTCATGCCAAAGCCACTGTTCGGCGACAACGGTTCGGGTATGCACGTGCACCAGTCGCTCTGGAAAGACGGCAAGCCGCTGTTCTACGACGAGTCGGGCTACGGCGGTCTTTCAGACCTCGCACGCTGGTACATCGGTGGAATCTTGAAGCACGCACCATCACTGCTGGCATTTACCAACCCAACCGTGAACTCATACCACCGCCTGGTTCCAGGCTTCGAAGCTCCAGTGAACCTGGTCTACTCGGCAGGTAACCGCTCAGCTGCGATCCGCATCCCGATGACCGGCACCAACCCGAAGGCCAAGCGCATCGAGTTCCGCGCTCCTGACGCATCGAGCAATCCATACCTCGCATTCGCTGCGATGCTGATGGCAGGCCTCGACGGCATCAAGAACCGCATCGAGCCACACGAGCCAGTCGACAAGGACCTCTACGAGCTGCCACCGGAGGAAGCCAAACTGATTCCTCAGGTTCCAGGCAACCTCGAAGACGTGCTCAAGGCTCTCGAGGCGGACCACGACTACCTGCTTGCGGGCGACGTATTCACCAAGGACCTCATCGAGACCTGGATTGACTACAAGCGCACCAAGGAGATCCAGCCGATTGCACTTCGTCCTCACCCATACGAGTTCGAGTTGTACTACGGCGTTTAGTCGAATCTTCGAAAAGGGTCACGCTAAGGCGTGGCCCTTTTTGTTTTGCGCGCGACTGCTGCGGCAATCGACAATTGGCAGATTCAGGAAGCAAGGCCAATCGAAAAACTACGCGAAGAAGAGTCGCTCAAAAACCGAGCGTGCCCGACGGGTGAAGGCAAGGTAGTCCTCTTCCAATCGAGTTGCATTTCCAGCGGGATATTCAAGGATGCGGGCTAGCCCCTCGAGTTGACGACGATCGGTTGGCAGCACATCTGTGCGTTTGTTTGCCCAGAGCACGCTTGCGCTTCTTACTCGCGAAGCCAGCCGCCAAGCTTCGGTGAGCACTCGGGCATCGTGTTCTTCGATGAGTGAGGAAGTGACCATCGCCCGCAAGGCGTCGAGGGTTCTTGGAGTGCGGATACCTGGGTGCTGCTGCCCAAAACGCATCTGATACAGCTGCACGAGCCACTCGACATCGCTCAACGAACCGCGGCCAAGTTTGAGGTGTCGCTTTGGGTCTGCGCCCTGTGGGAGGCGCTCAGTTTCAACGCGCGCCTTAATTCGACGGATTTCGGTAATCGCCGACTGCTCTAGCGTCTTTGGATAGCGGTGCTCATCGATGATCTGGGCGAATTCGTCGCGAAGTTCCTTCGAGCCGGCAATTGGCCGAGCCCGAAGCAGCGCTTGTGCCTCCCAAGTATCTGCCCAGCGCTCGTAGTAGGCCCGGTAAGAGTCGAGAGATCTTGCAACTGCCCCGTTTTTACCCTCGGGACGCAGGTCGAGGTCGATTTCAAACTCGAGCAGGTGATCTGAGCTGAGTCGTTTGATCTCGGCAATGATTGCCTCCGCAAGTCGTTGGGCGGCATCCGTGTCGGCTAGTGGCCGATAGACATACATCAGGTCGGCATCCGACCCGAAGCCAAGCTCCTGACCGCCGAAACGCCCCATCGCAATGATGCCAAAGTCAATCGACTGCTCAATGGTTTCGGCATCGGCGATGCCACCCAGCCGCAAGACGGCATCCAGGATGCCCTGCAGATACAACTCGGTAAGTGCGCTCAGCCCGTCGGCCACATCCTCGATGGTCAACTTGCCCAACACCGCGCCCATGGCGATGCGCAGAGTTTCGCGACGACGAATCTGCTTGATTGCCGTGACCAGAGCCTCGAGGTCGCGATGCCGTTCGGCGAAGGCCTCGAGCTCAGAGGCGAGTACCTCAGCGGTCTGGGGTTTCAAGTCATCAAGCGATTCGAACCAGGCAGCAGCCTCTGGGATGCGCTCGAACAGCGCAGTGGCAAGGCGAGAGTTGGACAGCACCTGGGTCATGCGCTCGGCGGCCCCGGAGCTGTCGCGCAGCATTCGCAGATACCAGTGCGACTCGCCCAGGTCTTCGCTCAGCCGCCTGAAAGCAAGCAGCGCCGCATCCGGGTCGGTGCCCTTAGTAAACCACTCGAGGAGCACCGGGAGCAGCTGACGTTGAATTGAAGCCCTGCGAGAAAGACCGCTGGTCAATGCAGCGATGTGCGTCAGCGCGCCTTTCGCATCTGCGAAGCCGATTGCCGCGAGACGATCGATGGCCTGCTCATTACTGAGCTCGAGGGTGAAATCGTCGAGCCGGGCAACAGCGCTGAGCAGTGGTCGATAGAAGATTCGCTGATGCAGGGTGCCAACTTCCTGTTTAACGTTCTCCCAGACAGACATAAGGATTTCGGCGTTCAGTTTTAGGTCAACAGTTCTGGCAAGCGCGCGCCTTGCAGACTCACTCTGCGGCATCAGGTGGGTGCGGCGCATCTGCGAAAGCTGGATGCGGTGCTCGAGAAGTCGCAGGAACCGATAGTGCCTAGCGAAGGCATCGGCATCGTCGCGGGAGATGTAACCGCCAGCACTCAACGCGGCAATTGCATTCAAAGTGTCTCGATGGCGCAAGGACTCATCGGTGCGCCCGTGCACTAGCTGCAGCAGCTGAACAGTGAACTCCACATCGCGCAGACCACCCGGGCCTAGTTTGATCTGCGAGTCAACCTCACCAGCTGGGATGTTCTCGAGCACACGCTCGCGCATGCGCTGGGCCGATTCGACGAAACCATCGCGGGTAGCCGACGACCAAACCTTCGGCGCCAGGGCTGCAACATAACGCTGGCCCAGATCGACATCACCGGCAATCGGCCTGGCCTTGAGCAGCGCCTGGAATTCCCAGCTCTCTGCCCAACGGTCGTAGTAGGCAACGTGCGACTCCAACGTGCGCACCAGTGCCCCGCTCTTGCCTTCAGGTCGAAGATTTGGGTCTACCTGCCAGAGGGCTGGCTCGGTTGCCGTGGCGTCAATTGCACGCATCATACGAGTGGCTAGCTTGGTGGCAATGTCGAGGGCACGGGAAATCTCGAGAGAGTCGTCGGCGGTGTCTGCAACGAAAATTACATCGACGTCGCTGATGTAATTGAGCTCCCGGGCACCAGTTTTACCCATTGCAATAACCGCGAGTTTTGTGGCCTCAACCTCCGCCGATTCGTATCCGCCGTTGCCTGCGCCAACGGAGAGTTCGGCGCGACCAATTAGAAGAGCGGCCTCTAAGACAGCGCCGGCGAGGTCGGCTAGCGCGGCGGCGATCTGCGGAAGTCCATCCTGGGGAGATTCTTGCGACAAGTCGTAGATTGCGATTTGAAGCAACTCACGCCGGTATGCAAATCGAATCGCAGCCCATGCCGTCTGGGATTCGAAGCCGGTTGTGAGTTGCACCCTCGCCGTATCAGTGAGCAGTCGCTTCAAATCGGCCGCAGACTTCAGGTACTCGATCTTCTTTTCGAAGTGTTCCAGAAGCTCAATTCGCCGACGAATCAGATCACCCATCGCCTCGGATGCGCCAAGCACCTTGCACAGGCGGTCGGCAGAATCTGCCTTACCGAGCAACTTCTTTACTCGTGCCCGATCGATTTCGGCAAAGGTGATGAGGAAATTGAGCGCCTGGTCAGGATTGCCACTTCGACCTAGGCTTGCGAGTACCGAACGACCTGAGTCGCCAACTAGCTTCACCAGTTGCTCGAGCTTGGCCACCGCCCCGGAGAGGTCGATGAAACCGAATCGGGCGAGCTCAGAGAGCCCGGACGACCGCTCGAATGCCATGACGCTTAGAGAACTTCGAGGTTCTGCTTCAGCTCGAACGGAGTGACCTGCGAACGATATTCGCTCCACTCACGACGCTTGTTGGCAAGAACGTAAGAGAAGACCTCTTCGCCGAGGGTCTCGGCAGCCAACTCTGATTCCTCAAGCTTGCGAATCGCGTGCTCGAGGCTGGTTGGCAGTGGCTGAATTCCCAGGGCGCGACGTTCTGCATCACTCAATGACCAGACATCATCCTCGGCCTCTGCAGGCATCTCGTATTCCTCTTCAATACCCTTCATGCCGGCCGCAAGAATTAGCGCGTAGGCGAGATAAGGGTTGGCCGCAGAGTCAACGGCCCGGTATTCGACGCGAGCCGAGTTGGCCTTGTTCGGCTTGTAAAGCGGAACGCGCAACAGCGCCGAACGGTTGTTGTGTCCCCAGCAGACGTAACTCGGCGCCTCGCCCCCACCCCAAAGTCGCTTGTATGAGTTCACATACTGATTTGTAACGGCGGTGATCTCAGGCGCGTGACGCAACAATCCGGCAATGAAGTGCTTTGCGGTTTTGCTCAGGTGGTACTGAGAGCTTGGATCGAAGAATGCGTTGTTGTCGCCCTCGAACAGCGACATGTGGGTGTGCATTCCAGAGCCGGGATGCTCGGTGAAAGGCTTTGGCATGAACGTCGCATAGACGCCCTGCTCGATTGCGACCTCTTTGATCACGGTGCGGAAGGTCATGATGTTGTCAGCCATGGTGAGTGCATCTGCATAGCGAAGGTCGATTTCGTTCTGACCTGGGCCACCTTCGTGGTGGCTGAACTCAACCGAGATGCCAAGCTGCTCGAGCATTGAGACAGCGCGACGGCGGAAATCGTGTGCCGTGCCGCCGGGAACATTGTCGAAGTAGCCGGCCTTATCAACCGGGATGGGGCCCTCCGGACCAATCTGCGACGACTTCAGTAGGTAGAACTCGATCTCGGGGTGAATGTAGAACGAGAACCCCTTGTCGCTAGCCTTAGCCAGCGCACGGCGCAAAACGTTGCGCGGATCGGCCGAAGCGGGCTGGGAATCGGGGGTCTTGATGTCGCAGAACATTCTGGCGGTGGGTTCGATTTCGCCGCGCCAAGGAAGAATCTGGAAGGTGCTTGGGTCTGGCACTGCGAGCATGTCGGCCTCATAGGTGCGGGCCAAACCCTCAATTGCAGATCCGTCAAAGCCGATACCCTCTGCGAATGCACCTTCAACTTCGGCAGGTGCAATGGCCACAGACTTCAAAGTTCCGGCTACATCGGTGAACCAAAGTCGCACGAATTTAACGTTGCGCTCCTCGATAGTTCTAAGCACAAAATCGCGCTGCTTATCCATCGGAATTCCTCTCGTTGCCTGCTATTAGGCTAGTCGGTATGCCTGCGGTTCGCATTGCTCTCGCCCAGACCAACCCAACCGTTGGTGATATTCAGGGCAACCTGGCGAAATGTTTCCAGCATGTTTCAGACGCGGCAGCTCAGGGCGCAAACCTAATCGTTTTTGGCGAAATGGTTGTCTCGGGTTACCCGATCGAAGACCTAGCAGCGAGTGAAACTTTCTTGACCGACTGCGTTAGCGCAGTCAAAAACTTTGCAGCGGCTCTCGCCGAGCGCGGGCTCGGCCACATGCTTGTCGTGCTTGGCACCCCCGCAATCGTTGCACCCGAACACCGCAGCCCATGGGCCATTGCGCAGAACACTGCCGTGATCGTCCGTGATGGAAAGGTCTGGGCGGGTTACGCCAAACACCACCTGCCGAACTATTCGGTATTTGACGAGTATCGAATTTTCATACCTGGCGACCAACTGATCAGCTTCGAGTTCGAGGGCCTGAAGTTCTCTCTGTTGATCTGCGAAGACATCTGGCAAGAAGGCGGGCCGGTGGCAAGGCTTTCCGAAGAGAACAGCGATGTCGCCCTTGTGCTGAATGGTTCGCCATTTCAGATTGACAAGGATGATGTGCGCGTCGACTTGGTTAGGCGACTTGCCAAGAATCAAAACGTCGCGGTTGCCTACGTCAACCTCGTTGGCGGCCAAGACGACTTGGTTTTCGACGGGGATAGCCTGATGGTCGATGCCAATCAGAACCTGATTGGCCGTGGCCCCCAGTTCGATGACGGGCTAGTGGTTTTCGACTTCGAGTCGAAAACCGACATCCGCCCGGCCTCCGCCCTGCCGACGCACAAACAGGATGACAACTGGCAGGTTTGGAACGCTCTGGTCGTTGGACTTCGCGACTACGTAAACAAAAACGGTTTCAAATCGGTGATCCTCGGGCTCTCCGGCGGCATTGACTCGGCGGTTTGCGCTGCCATTGCCAAGGATGCACTTGGTGCCCATCGCGTTTTCGGCGTCAGCCTGCCAAGCAAATACTCCTCGGATCACTCAAAGTCAGACGCATTCGACCTGGCCAAGCGACTGGGTATTGCTATCCGCACCGAGCCGATTAAGGGAGCCGTCAAGGAACTCGAGAAGCAGCTGAAACTCGAGGGCCTTGCAGCAGAGAACCTTCAGGCGCGCATCCGTGGCACGATTTTGATGTCGCTTGCCAACCAGGAGGGTCACCTGACTCTCACCACTGGCAATAAGAGTGAGCTCGCCGTTGGCTACAGCACGATTTACGGCGACTCGGTTGGCGGGTTTGCGCCGATCAAAGACGTTGCCAAAACTCTGGTCTGGCAATTGGCTAAGTGGCGCAACGACTTTGCCTTGCAAAATGGCGAGGTTCCGCCCATCCCTGAAAACTCGATCATCAAGCCGCCAAGCGCCGAACTTCGCCCAGGCCAGGTCGATCAAGATTCCCTGCCCGACTATGAAATCTTGGATGCGATTATCGAACTTTACGTAGGTCGCCGATTCGGCAAGCAACAGATTGTCGAGGCGGGTTTCGAAGCCGCCACCGTAGACAGAGTTGCGAAGCTGATTGACCAGGCCGAATGGAAGCGCCGACAAGGCGCAATCGGCCCGAAGATCAGCGCAATGTCTTTTGGTCGAGACCGTCGACTACCGATCACAAATAGGTACCGTTAGGAAATCGTGGCTGCAGACAAACTAATTTCGAGCGGCGGACCATGGGAGTCTGTCATCGGCTATTCGCGCGCGACTGTGGCGGGGCCATACGTGCACGTTTCTGGTTCAACCGCAACAATCGGCGGCGAACTTCAAGCCAAGGGTGATGCCTACTCTCAGGCAAAAATTGCCCTACTCGAGGTGATCGCCCCTGCCCTGGCTCAGGTCGGCTATAGCCTGGCCGATGTCGTGCGCACTCGGGTCTACCTAGCTAATGCTGAAGACATGGATGCCGCAGGCAAGGCTCACGGAGAGATCTTTGGCGAGATTCGACCTGCAACCACGATGCTGGCGGGCATTCAATTCATCAACTCGGAGATGCTTGTCGAAATCGAAGTCGACGCCTGGAAGGCAAACTAATGGCTAAGACCAAACGCATCGGCGCGCTTGCCGAGTTCAAGGCGAGCGGCCAGAAGTTCGCCTGCCTCACCTCATACGACCAGCAGACCGCCGCGATCTTCGATGAAGCGGGGATTGATGTGCTCTTGGTCGGTGACTCGGCAGCCGACAACGCCCTCGGCTATTCAACGACCCTGCCAATCACAGTCGATGAAATCATCCCGTTTGGGCGAGCCGTTGCCGGCGCCGTCAAGCAGGCGCTGGTCGTGGTCGATATGCCGTTTGGCTCCTATGAAGTGTCGCCGCAGCAGGCACTCGAGAACGCCATCAAGATCATGAAGGCCACCGGGGCAGCGGCAGTCAAGCTCGAAGGCGGCACACGAAGCGCGGCTGCGATAGCGGCTATTGTCGAGGCTGGCATTCCGGTTATGGGGCACATTGGTTTCACACCGCAGAGTGTTCACGCACTCGGCGGTTTCAAGGTTCAGGGTCGCGGCGACTCAGCCGCAGACCTTGCCGCAGACGCAATCGCAGTTCAAGAAGCTGGCGCATTTGCCGTAGTGCTAGAGCTCGTGCCGGCAGAGCTCGCAACCGAAATCACCAAGCAGTTGGCAATTCCAACCATCGGCATTGGGGCTGGCAACGGCACGGATGGACAGATTCTGGTGTGGACTGACTTCGCCGGAATTGCGCCAGGAAAGCCACGCCGATTCGTGCGCCAGTATGCCAACCTGCGCGACGTGCTTCTGACCGGGGCTGCGAACTATGTATCGGATGTGCGCAGCGGTGCTTTTCCAAATTCAGAAGAAAGCTTCGCCGACTAGGCCAAGAGGTATTGACCGCTAGTCGCCATCTTCGCTGGCATCCTCAGCACGCCAAGCAGCAGCGCGCTCTGCTAGCAGCTGCTTAGCATTCTCGGCTTCTTTGCGAGTCGCGAACGGGCCAACCCTGAAGATCGCTGCAGACTGCTTGCCAACTTCAACCTGCCCTGTTTTCGAGTTGAACCAATACTCCTGCTGCTCGCCCATCATTCTCGCTTTCGACTTCTAGACTAGAGCCATGCCTCGCGATGAACAGACTGGATTCCTCACACCGGGCAACCTCTCACCGCTGCGAAACGTTCCAAATTCGATCATTCGCCCTGAATACGTCGGTCGAAAAGGCCCTTCGAAATACACCGACGGAGACATTTACTCCCCAGAAGAAGTTGAACTGATTCGAGAGTCCGGCCGCATTGCGGCGCGCGCTATTGAGGAAGTCGGCAAACACTGCGTTCCTGGAGTAAGCACAGATGAACTCGACCGGATTGGCCACGAATTTGTGCTGGATCACGGTGCATACCCCTCTGCACTCGGCTATCGCGGGTTCCCGAAGTCAATCTGCACATCCTTGAACGAAGTGATCTGCCACGGCATCCCAGACGACACGGTTTTGCAAGACGGCGACATCATCAACATCGACATCACCGCATTCAAGAACGGGATGCACGGCGACCTTAACCGCACCTTCGCAGTTGGCTCCGTGACCGAAGAGGCCGGGCTCCTCATCCAGCGCACCGAAGAGGCCCTCGCCAGAGCGATTGCAGTTGTCGCGCCGGGCCGCCAAATCAACACGATTGGCCGCACCATCGAGGCCTACGCCAAGCGATTCAACTACGGCGTGGTTCGCGATTTCACGGGCCACGGCGTGGGCAGGGCATTTCACTCCGGCCTGGTTATCCCCCACTACGACGCCGCTCCGGCGTATTCACAGGAGATGCAGGTGGGCATGGTCTTCACCATCGAGCCGATGCTAACCCTGGGCAGCTACGAATGGGACATGTGGCGCGATGACTGGACCGTCACCACCCGCGACCACAGCCTCACGGCACAGTTCGAACACACCCTCGTCGTCACCGAAAACGGTGCCGACATTCTTACGCTTGTCTAGGGAGTTGAGATGGCAAAGATCGCAGTTGGAATCGACATAGGTGGCACAGGAATCAAGGGCGCCTTGGTTGACGTGAAGTCTGGCGAACTCATTGGCGATCGGGTGCGAGTCGAGACTCCAGCTGGCGGTGAGCCCGATGACATCATCCAAGCGGTAAAGGGGCTTTTGAAACAGCTGCCAAAGCACGACGCCGAAGCACCGATAGGCATCTGCTTTCCGGCGGTGGTGCGCAAAGGCGTAACCATGTCGGCTGCGAATGTGTCGAAGAAGTGGATTGGCTTTGACGCTGACGCAGCCTTCGAAGCGGCGCTCAAGCGTCACGTACACGTTCTAAACGATGCGGATGCCGCAGGCATAGCCGAGATGAAATACGGAGCCGGTCAAAACGAAACCGGATTGGTGATCATGACCACTCTTGGAACTGGAATCGGAAGCGCAATTTTCTACGACGGAACACTCGTCCCGAACGCCGAACTCGGACATTTGCAGATTGACGGTGTCGACTATGAGACCAAGGCCGCCTACTCCGCAATGGAACGCGAAGGCTTAACTTTCAAGCAGTGGGCACAACGCCTGCAGAAGTACTACTCCGAATTGGTAGCCCTGTTCTCGCCAGACCTCATCATTGTCGGTGGCGGAATCTCAAAGCAGTCGGACGAGTTCTTACCGCTTCTGAAAATCAAGTGTGAAATTGTGCCGGCGGCAAAGAAGAACAATGCGGGAATCCTTGGCGCTGCCCGCTTGGCCTACAAAATTCACGGCAACTAAGTATTGGACGGGTCGGCCGATACGCCGGGTTTTGTACTCTTTCGAGTGACGATCATCTATCTAGGGCCGCCGTTACCGACGGTCTCAAGCGACCTACCCGAACGCTAGCCGAGCAGGCTAAACGCGCTCTGTCTGGTCTTGCTCCTGGCGAGGTTTACCTAGCCGCATCGGTTGCCCGACACGCTGGTGGTCTCTTACACCACCGTTTCACCCTTACCGCTTGCGCGGCGGTCTGCTTTCTGTTGCACTTTCTCGCGGGTTACCCCGGGTGGGTGTTACCCACCACCATGCTCTATGGAGCCCGGACGTTCCTCGTCGCTTTCGCGCCGCGATCGCCTGGCCGACCCATCCGTAGACAAGGTTAGCCAGCGCAGTCGGTAATGAACAGAGCGAATGCCTAGAGGTGCTCGGTGACGTTTACAGCTAGCACCTCGGCTGCCTGATCGCCCCAAGCTCGGATGATTGTCACCGAACACGGGGCAACCTGCGAACGCCAGTAACTCGCCTCGGTGGCTGCAAAGCCCCAGCGTAGGAAGCCACGAATCGGCATGACGTGAGCCACCACGACTACGGTCTTGCCAGCATGTTCGCGCAGAATCTTCTCGCGGCCCGCCTGAAGCCGCTTATCGAAAGTTTCTAGAGACTCTCCATTCGGAGGCGCAAAAGTCCAACTTCCACGCCAGGCGTCCCAAACCTCTGGCTCACTTGCGGCAACCTCAGCACTGGTGTGCCCATCCCAGTCACCGAAACCAATTTCGCGGAGGTTCTCTAACGTCTCAACTTCGAGTCCAACGGCCTCGCCGATGAACGCGGCGGTCTCGCGTGTGCGCTGCATCGGTGAAGAAACAATTGCCGAAGCCGGTGCCAGGTGCTCATAGCGGCCAGGCTTGCCGAAACTCGCAATCAGCTTTGAAACAGCACTGGCATCCTGGCGACCTGCTTCGCTAAGTTCAGGGTCATCGCCATCGCCACCAGAGATCTTGTGTGCTTCGGTGAGTGCGGTGCGCCCATGTCGAACCAGGATGAGAGTGGTGAGCGGTTCGGTCACTTTGCCTGGCGCGCGCACGCTGGAAGGCAGGTTCGCATTGAACTCGGTCAACGCGGCAGATGACGCCTTGGCCGCTGGTGTCGAAACGTCTCTTGCTGGTGAGCGTAGATAGGCAGTGTAATCGGCCATTTCATCCATGGCCTTGTTGGCCAAGGCGTCTGCACGGGAGTTCTGCTCGCGCGGAATCCACTGCCAGGTGACCTCTCGGCCGCGAACTAGCTCCTGAACCTTGGCCCCGAGCGAAATCATGTCTGGGTGCTTGATCTTCCAACCGCCACCCATTTGCTCGATGACCAACTTGCTGTCCATTCGCACATGGATGCTCGCACCGGCGTCTAGCCTCAAGGCCTCCTGCAGCCCTGCAATCAGCGCGGTGTACTCGGCGACATTGTTGGTTGCAATTCCCAGGAAGCGTGCAATCTCGATCAGCAGTTCGCCGGATTCACTGAGAACCGCGGCGCCCGAGCCCGCAACACCGGGATTACCGCGGGAGCCGCCGTCTGCCTCGATAATCAACTTCACGAGATGGTTACCAACATCGCGGCACATTCTGGGCAACGGGCAAGTTCGTCTTTGGCTGTCGAGCGAATCTCATCAACGGTTGCCCCGGAGAGCGCCAGGTTGCAGGCGCCGCAGGTGAAACCCTCAAGCCTTGCCACCGGAACGGTCTTGCCCACCAATTTGTTATAGAGCTCGTGCTGTTCAGCAGAAATCAGTGCAACGTATTTTTCGCGCTGCTGGGCAAGCAGGGCAAGGCCGCTGACTGCCTTGACCCCCGCGGCTTCGAGTTGACCATCGATTTCGTCGAGTTCGGATTGTGCTTCGGTGCGAGCAGCAACTGCTGCAGCGACCTCGGCAGCGTTGCCTTCGCGTCGCACAAGCAATTCGAGTTCAAGCTCTTCGAGGTTGGACTTGCGCTTCTCGAGTGAAGCCAACTCGTGCTGGATGCCCGTGATGTCGCGGGGATTACTGCTGCTGGCAAGTCGTGACTTGTCCTGGGCGATACGTGTATCAACCAGCTGGAGATCTTGCTCGAGTCGAGCTATTTCACTCGAAAGCTCATCGGCGACATGCCGAGCGATAAGCAGCTTTTCTGAAGCGAGAGACAACTTTGCCTGAGCTTCATCTCGCTGGCTGGCTTGTCGAATTTCGGCTATGCGCCGGTTGGCCCTAGAAATCTCGAGGTCAATGGCCGCTAGATCTAGCAATGCCTGCTGTTCGACTGATGTAGCTTTCATGACCTTGCCTATTGAATTTGAGTTTGTCTTGCTATTGCGTGACCACGAAATCCCAGGGATCCGTGCGCAGGTCGCTCACTACAAAGGTTACCTGTGGAAACTCGGTGGCCAGCTCTTCCCGCGCGGTTTCTAACCACAACCACTCGGCAGCCCAATGCGAGATGTCGATCATTGAGAATTGGCGTCCTGCCGCAGCCGCAAATTCAAGGGCTTCCTGAACCGGATGGTGGCGCAAATCAGAGGTGAGGTATAGATCCACATCCGCCTGAAGCGCTTCGGTAATAAAGCTGTCGCCCGCCCCCGCACACAGTGCAACTCGGTCAATTAGCTGATTCGGGTCGCCCGCCACTCGAACCCCGGTGGCCGTCGATGGCAGCGCCGCGGCAAGTTTTCGTGCGAACTCGAGCAGTGTTGCAGGTTGGGCCAAGCGACCAAGGCGACCATGCCCATTGCCTCCTTCGCCAGGCACAAGCGGGGTCAAATCAACCAGGCCTGCCGTGCGTGCCAGAGAAGCTGAAACCCCGGTGTCGGTTATGTCGGCGTTGGTGTGCGCCGCATACACGGCGACCCCGGCCGAAACTGCGGCCGCGAGCATGCGCTTCTTGGCGGTGTCGTCGGTGAGCGCCTGACTTTTGCGAAGCAACACCGGATGGTGAGAGACCACCAAATCGAAACCCGAATCAATCGCTTCTGCAATCACCGCAGAGGTCAGGTCGACAGTTAGCAACACTTTGCGAATCTCGCTTGATTCAACTCCGACAATCAGGCCGGCTCTGTCCCAATCCTCGGCTTCAGCGAGTGGCCAACGTCTAGAAAATGCAACGGCTAGCGAGGCGAGTTTTGTCACTGGATCGAACCGAGATTGATCGAATCAAAAGTATTGCGGCGCGATTCCACCTCAAACACCTTTGCCTCTTGACCGCGGATGCGCTTGCCTCCGAATGCTGCAGGAACCAACGCGGCGACCACCAAGGCGACGAGCAATCCTGCTTGAGCATCCTTGAAGTCAATTGCGCTCAGGTAGCGACCGAGAAAGTTTGTGACGAAGTATTTATCGAGCGAGGTCGAAACAAATGCGAGCCCAAGCACAACTGCGCAGATGAAGCCCGCCAGGTTCAGCCAGTTCACTGCACCGTAGTACCCGAACGATTCACGCAATGAAGTCTCGTCGTAGGCCGCCTTGCGTCGCCAAACATCGGCCACAAACACTCCGGCGAAGGCCATCAAGATAACCGAAGCGATCAAGAAGCTGGTTCGCAAATTTTCAGCCGAAGTCGAAGAGCCGATTGCGATGACGACAATTACTAATACCAAGACGATGAATTGGCTAAGCACACGGCCGGTGCGAACCCCGAGCCCACGCAGCGAGACACTCGACGAATACAACCAGGATGCGCACCAGACCAACAATTGAAGCGCGCCCCCGATAAGCAGCACCGAACCGGCCCACTCAGGCAGCAGCGAGAGCAGTCCTGTCATGACTCCGCGAGTTGCCGAGCTTTTCACCGCTTCGTAGGCAAACCCGCCAGAGGCCGCCGACAACAATGACAGCACGCCGACCGGCAGCGACACAAAGAGCGCAACCTTCTTGCCGTTCTCGCTCATCGGCACCTGCCTGGTGAAGTCAGCAACGCTCGCAGCCCAGATTGCACCGAGCCCGGCTCCAAGAAGTCCGGCAAGGGCCAACGCTTGCGCCACCTGAGGCCCAGAGATCGCCGCGTCGAAAGCAATCTTTGCGCTGGCAAACTGCCCGCCAGCCGTGATCGCGAAAGCAGCGATTGCTAACAGCCCGACTATCGAAGAAACCCACTGCAGCCAATACAGCACTCGGCCGCCCAAGGTTGCGAACAAGGCGGCGAGAACGACAAGCGCAACCGAAAGAATTTGCAACCAGCTGACAGAGGCCGAACCGACCAGCAACTTCGAACCAAATGCGGGCAATCCCGCCACTGTTCCATCGAAGAGCTGCTTGCCGATTACAGCGACCGTGACTGTGCCAACAAAAATCTTTGAAACAAATACTGGGATGCCAACTGCCGAACCACCCCTGACCCCAAGCGACGCCCGCGAGAGCATCAGCGTTTGTAGGCCACTTCGCTTACCTGCAACTGCTCCGGATGCGATGAGAACTGCGCTGATTCCAAAGCCCAGTGCGAGCGCACCGAGCACAAGAAGAATTGGTAGACCTGACTGGGTGGCGAAGGCGCCGAGCAAGATTGGAACTACGCCAACGGTGATGCCCGACCAGACGAACAATTGAGAGAGCGCCTTCGATCTGCGAGCAACCTCAACAAATGCAGGCTTCTGCTTCTTTCGCTCTTCGGTGAAGGCAAGCTCATCCTGTTGCAGAAGATTTTGAAACGTAGCCGAATCGACCTCGTCGACAATGGTTACCTGAGCTGTCTCGATGATGTCGAAGCTGCCGGTTGCATAATCGCTTGCACGTTGCGGTTCAACTTCTTCTTCGGTCACAGACGGATGAGCGTCCTGCGACTCTGCATCGTCAGGCTGCCCCTCAACCTGCTCAACTTCCTCCAGCTGCGGTTCAGCCTGTTGGATTTCCTCCAGCTGCGCCTCAGCCTGTTCAAGTTGCTGCAGTTGCAACTCAAGCTGCTCAAGCTCGAGTTGAAGAGCTTTCTCGGCAGCAAGGGCAATCTGTTCTGCCTCGAAACGAGCAGCTGCGGCCTGCTCCTCGGCCTGCTTCTGAGCCTCTTGCAACTCCGCCTCACGCCGAGCCTGAGCCTGTTCTTCCTCAATCCGCTGGGCTTCGAGTCGCTCGGCCTGCTCGGCCTCCAACTGCACGCGCCTAGCCTCCGCCTCGGCCGCGCGCAGTTGCCAGTCACCTAGGGCAGCTAGATCGCCCTCAAGGGTGCTTTTTAGCTCGGACTCAAGAAGCGAGGTCTCGACCGAGACTCCCGAATGCTCGGCTCTTGCGGCGGCCAGCGCTGCTAGTGCTTCGGCACTGCCATCGGCCTCCATAGCTCTAATCCAGGCAATGAAAGCGATTTCGTCGGCTGCGCGCAGTTCATTTTCTGATTTCAGGAACTCGAGGGCTTCCAAAGGCCCGGCTGTGGCCTGTAATTTTTCAAGCCGTTCGGCCAGGTCGACTTCGCTCAGCGCCTTGCGGGCAGGAGGCGTGAAGGGGCCGGTCATACCGAAAATACTAATGCCGCGCCATAAAGACGCGGCATTAACGTTCTCTTACAAGAACAGTGGGCCCTACCGGGCTCGAACCGATGACATCCACGGTGTAAGCGTGGCGCTCTACCAACTGAGCTAAAGGCCCAACGAGGAGAGCCTAATACAGAATCGGCCGCTGAAACAACTCAAAGGGCCCTATTCCTGCCCTCTTCGGTTTCAGAGAGCCTCGATTGCCTTCTTATACTCGGCAAAACTGCGTGGCTGGCCCACAGAGGTGACGAACTTGGCAGCAATCTGGCCATCCTTGTTGATCACAAAAGTTGCTCGCTGGGCGATGCCGGCCTCTTCATTGAATACGCCGTAGGCCTTTGCAGTGCCGCCATGAGGCCAGAAATCGGCAAGCACCGAGAACTTGTAGCCCTCCTGCTCAGCAAAGCTCTTCTGCACGAACTTGCTGTCAACCGAGACGGCGATCAACTCAACACCCTCGGTCTCAAAGACGCCGAAGTTATCGCGCAGTTCGCAGAGCTCACCGGTGCAAATGCCCGAGAAAGCTAGCGGATAGAACACCAGGGCAACGGCCTTCTTACCCCGGAAGTCGCTGAGGCTCACGATCTCACCGAACTGGTTGGTTAGCGAGAAGTCTGGGGCGTTATCGCCGACGATCAGGGTCATGTTTGCTCCTTTTGAGCCTTGTCCTTTGGCCTACCTGTCTATCAAACCCCATCCCAGGGTGAAAACTTCCCCGAATTCGGCAGTTAAACTGGTGCAGGCTCTTACCCGAGCCACTTTTCAGTCCCCCACGAAAGGGAATGTCCGGTGTCATTCAATAACCAAGATGCCTTCTCAGTGAACTCTCCTGACCTTGACCCAGAGGAGACCCGCGAGTGGCTCGAGTCACTTGACGCCGTCGCCCGAGTGCACGGTCGCGGTCGTGCACGAGAGATCATGCTGAACCTGCTTCGTCGCTCGCACGAATTGCAACTTGGTGTGCCGATGATTCCGACCACCGACTACATCAACACCATCGCTCCCGAAAACGAGCCGGAGTTTCCTGGTGACGAAAAGATTGAGCGCACCTACCGCGCATGGATGCGTTGGAACGCGGCAATGCTCGTTCATCGAGCCCAGCGCCCAGGCATCGGTGTCGGCGGTCACATCTCTACCTTCGCCTCATCGGCATCGCTCTACGAAGTTGGTTTCAACCACTTCTTCAAAGGGCAAGACCACCCATCAGGTGGCGACCAGATTTTCATTCAGGGACACGCTTCTCCCGGACCATATGCCAGGGCATTTCTCGAAGGCCGCCTGAGCGAGCAGCAGCTCGACGGATTCCGTCAAGAGAAATCACACGCAGGTGGCGGCCTCAGCTCCTACCCACACCCACGCTTGATGCCTGACTTCTGGCAGTTCCCGACGGTATCGATGGGTATCGGCCCAATCAACGCGATCTACCAGGCACAGTTCAATCGCTACCTCGCAAACCGAGGCTTCCGCGACACCAGCGAGCAGCACGTTTGGGCATTCCTCGGCGATGGCGAACTTGATGAAGTCGAATCACGCGGCGCATTGCAGCTTGCCGCAAACGATGGACTCGACAATCTGACCTTTGTGGTGAACTGCAATTTGCAACGCCTCGATGGCCCGGTTCGCGGAAACGGAAAGATCATTCAGGAGCTCGAGAGCTTCTTCCGCGGCGCCGGCTGGAATGTCATCAAGGTTGTCTGGGGCCGAGAGTGGGATGGCCTGCTCGCCCGCGACCACGATGGCGCGCTGGTCGACCTGATGAATAAAACGCCAGATGGCGACTACCAGACCTATAAGACTGAGAACGGTGCATTCGTGCGCGAGAACTTCTTCGCCCGCGACCCTCGCACACTGAAGCTCGTCGAAAAGATGAGCGATGACGAGATCTGGGGGCTCAAGCGCGGTGGCCACGACTACCGAAAGGTATATGCGGCATACAAGGCGGCAACCGAGCACAAGGGCCAGCCGACCGTCATCTTGGCTAAGACCATCAAGGGCTTCACCCTCGGCAAGTCGTTTGAGGGCCGCAACGCCACTCACCAGATGAAGAAGATGACCCTCGATAACCTCAAGGGTTTCCGCGACGAACTTCGTTTGCCAATCACCGACGCGCAGCTTGAAGAAAATCCTTACCAGCCGCCTTATTTCCACCCCGGCCAGGATGCTCCCGAGATTCAGTACATGCACGAGCGCCGTCGCGCACTCGGTGGGTACTTGCCAGAACGCCGTAGCAAGTATGTTGACTTCAAACTGCCAACCGAAGACACATACAAGGTTGCGCGCGCCGGCTCGGGAACCCAAGAGGTTGCGACGACGATGGCGTTCGTTCGCTTGATGAAGGACCTACTCAAGAGCGAAGAGTTCGGCAGCAGAATCGTTCCGATCATCCCAGACGAGGCTCGCACCTTCGGCATGGATGCATTTTTCCCGACCGCCAAGATTTACAACCCAGCTGGTCAGCACTACATCTCCGTAGACCGCGACATCTTGCTCTCCTACAAGGAGGGCCCATCTGGGCAGATTCTGCACACCGGAATTAATGAAGCCGGCTCAATGGCGGCATTCACCGCTGCAGCTAGCTCGTATGCAACTCAGGGTCAGCCGATGATTCCGTTCTACGTCTTCTACTCGATGTTCGGATTCCAGCGAACCGGCGATGCCGTTTGGGCTGCAACCGACCAACTTTCGCGTGGCTTCATGATCGGAGCAACTGCAGGTCGCACCACTCTCACTGGTGAAGGTCTGCAACACGCAGATGGGCACTCGCCTATCCTGGCGTCAACCAATACCGGCGTGATCTCCTACGACCCGGCCTACGGATACGAGATTGCGCACATCATCCGCGCCGGCATCGACCGCATGTATGGCGGGACCCACAAGGATCCAAACGTGGTGTTCTACCTGACCGTTTACAACGAGCCAATCGTGCAGCCAGCCGAACCTGAGGGTGTCGACATCGACGGCATCGTGCGCGGTATGCACCTAGTCAGCCAGAACAGTGCCGATGGCCACAAGGCACAGATCTTGGCATCTGGTGTCGCGCTGCCTTGGGCACACGAGGCTCAGCAATTGCTCCAGTCAGATTGGGGTGTTTCGGCAGACATCTGGTCGGTGACCTCTTGGACCGAGCTTCGTCGCAACGGACTCAAGCGCGACGAGTTCGCGTTCTTGAACCCGAACGAGACGCTGCCGGATGCATACGTGACCCACCGACTGGCTTCAACCGAAGGCCCTGTGCTTGGCGTGAGCGACTACATGCACGCCGTACCAGACCAGATTCGCAAGTGGGTGCCACGCTCCTACGCAACTCTGGGCGCCGACGGTTTCGGCTTCTCGGACACGCGCGCTGCGGCTCGTCGCTTCTTCAAGATTGACGGACCATCGATCGTGGTTCGCGTGCTCGAGCAACTCGTCGCCGAGGGCAAAATCGACGCATCGATTCCTCAGCAGGCAATCGACCGCTACCAGCTTCACGATGTCAACGCAGGAACTTCGGGTTCAGCTGGCGGCGAGGCATAAGCGTGCTGGTAATCGTTTGCCCTGGTCAGGGTGCACAGACTCCAGGATTCTTTGCTCCGTGGCTTGAGCTTCCCGAGTTCCGCTCGCAGATTGAAACAATGCAGAGTGCCTCTGGCATTGACCTGATCAAACACGGAACCGAGAGCGATGCCGACACAATTCGCGACACGGCGGTTGCCCAACCACTGATTGTCTCGGCGAGCATCGCAAGCGCGGCGGCACTGCTCGGTGGTCGACACGCGGCACAGGCAGGTGTGGCAGGAGTCGCCGGACACTCGGTTGGTGAGATAGCCGCCGCGAGCATCGCCGGCATTTTCGATTCGGCCAGTGCAATCAAATTCGTTCAAAAGCGTGGCAACGAAATGGCGGCCGCGGCCGCAATCGAACCAACCTCAATGGCGGCCATCGTCGGCGGCGAGCAGCAACTCATTGAGGCCAAACTTCACGAACTCGACCTGGAACCAGCCAACTACAACGGTGGCGGGCAGATCGTGGCAGCCGGCAGCGCCGCCGGCATCGAAGCGCTTAAGGCCGATGCGCCTGCCGGCTCGCGAGTTATTCCGCTTCAGGTCGCTGGCGCCTTTCATACTCGCTACATGAGGCCAGCCGTTGCCGCTCTTGGCGCATACGCCGAAACCGTCGAAGTACAAGACCCAGCCACCACACTCTGGACTAACGCCGGTGGTCGAGTGATTTCATCCGGCCAGGAATACCTCAATCTGCTTGTAAACCAGGTCTCGTCACCGGTGCGCTGGGACCTCTGCATGGCTGCCATGTTGGAGGCCGGAGTGACGGCATTGATTGAGGTCTCACCTGCCGGCACCCTGGTGGGCTTGGCCAAACGCTCGATGCCAGGCATCGAAACACTCGCGTTGAAGACTCCTGAAAATCTGGATGCCGCACGCGAACTTCTAGCCAACCACGCCGGCTAATCGCCGATAAGTTTGACCTAATCGAGCGGAGACTGATGACCCAGCCAACTCTGAAGCAATATCAACCGACAAGCTACTCGCGCATCTACGCACTCGGTGCGGCACGCGGAGATTTGGTTGTCACTAACGACGATATTGCTGGCCCAATCGACTCGAGCGACGAATGGATTCAACGCCGCACCGGAATAATTAGTCGTCGCCGAGCATCCGAGAATGTCTCGCTTCTAGACATGGCGGTCGAAGCCTCGAACATCGCGATCAAGCGAGCTGGCATCATGCCAAGTGAAATCGGCGCTGTGATCTTCAGCACAATTACTCATCCGCACCAAACACCTTCAGCGGCAGCGCTGCTTGCAGACCGGGTTGGCGCAAATCCTGCACCGGCATTCGACATCTCGGCCGCTTGTGCTGGCTACTGCTACGGCATTGCTCAGGCAGATGCCCTTGTTCGCTCAGGCGTTGCCAAATACGTTCTGGTTGTCGGCGGCGAGAAGTTGAGCGACTTCATCGACCCCTCCGATCGCACGATTTCATTTCTGTTGGGCGACGGTGCGGGTGCCGCGATTGTCGGCCCAAGCGACACCCCCGGTATCTCGCCGACGGTTTGGGGTTCTGACGGCTCGCACTGGGACGCGGTTGGCATGACCGCCTCGCTGCTTGAACTTCGCGATGGCACTTCGGCCTGGCCAACTCTGCGCCAAGACGGAGCCACCGTGTTCAAGTGGGCTGTTTGGGAGATGGTCAAGGTTGCCCGCCAGGCACTTGAGGTTGCCGGCGTAAAGCCAGAGGAGCTGGCCGCCATCGTGACTCACCAGGCCAACATCCGAATCATTGATGAACTTGCGAAGCAGCTCGAAGTACCTGAGAACGTGGTTGTTGCGCGCGACATCATCTATACCGGCAACACTTCGGCTGCCAGCGTGCCGCTGGCCATGGATGCCCTCCTCGAGTCGGGAGCCGTGAAATCGGGCGGTTTGGCGCTAGAAATTGGCTTCGGTGCGGGTCTCGCCTTCGCCGCCCAAGTAGTTGTCTTGCCCTAAAATTGACCAAGTTCCAATAATCCCCAACTAGGAGTAACCAATGGCTCACTCGCAGGCAGACGTCCTTGCAGGACTCGCAGAGATCGTTAACGAAGAGACTGGCATCGACACCAGCTCGGTTCAGATGGACAAGTCGTTTGTTGACGACCTAGACATCGATTCAATTTCGATGCTGACCATCGTTGTAAATGCTGAGGGCAAGTTCGGCGTCACCATCCCTGAAGACGAAGTCGCAAACCTCAAGACTGTTGGCGACGCAGTCAACTTCATCGTCAGCGCTTCGTAAGTACACACTTTGACTCGCAAGATTGTTGTCACTGGGCTAGGTGCAACCACCCCGCTCGGTGGCGACGTGCAATCAACCTGGCAGGCTCTGCTTGCCGGCAAATCTGGCATCAGCACCCTTGAACAGGATTGGGTCGCAAAGTACGAAATTCCTGTGACCTTCGCCGGCCAAGCCGCTGTGAAGGCCAAGGAAGTGCTTTCGGTTCCCGAGACCAAGCGTCTCGACCCGTCTAGCCAGTTTGCCTTGATTGCTGCTCGCGAGGCTTGGGCGGATGCTGGCAAACCAGAGGTTGCTCCAGAGCGTTTGGCTGTCGAGTTCGCAACCGGAATCGGTGGAGTCTGGACCCTGCTCGATGCATTCGACACTCTCAAAGAACACGGCCCTCGTCGTGTGCTACCTATGACCGTGCCGATGTTGATGCCTAACGGACCGGCTGCGGCAATCGGTATGGACATCGCCGCTCGCGGAGGCGTTCGCACGGCGGTTTCTGCCTGTGCATCCAGCACCGAGGCAATTGCCAACGCCATCATCCGCCTAGAATCCGGCGAGATCGACATCGTTGTGGCAGGTGGTTGCGAGGCAGCCATTCACCCACTACCGATCGCAGCTTTCGCTTCGATGCACGCGCTCTCGCGCAACAATGAAAATCCAACTCAGGCTTCACGCCCCTACGACACGGCCCGTGATGGGTTCGTCATGGGTGAGGGAGCCGGAGCCTTGGTTATCGAAACCGAAGAGCACGCAAAGGCTCGCGGAGCAAAGATTTACGCATACCTGGTTGGTGGCTCTGTCACCTCGGATGCGCACCACATCACCGCCCCGGACCCTGAGGGTACCGGCGCAGCTCGAGCTATGCTCGCAGCGCTCAAGCAGGCGAATGCGTCCATCGAGGACGTCGTACACATCAATGCGCACGCAACCTCGACCCCAGTTGGCGACATTGCCGAATACACCGCGCTTCGTCGAGTGTTCGGCGAGCAGCTTGACAAGATCTGCATCTCGGCAACCAAGTCTTCAACGGGTCACCTTCTTGGTGGCGCTGGCGCCATCGAGGCAATCTTCACCGTGCTAGCACTGCA
The DNA here is from genome assembly GCA_903909605.1 of uncultured Micrococcales bacterium. GTDB lineage: Bacteria > Actinomycetota > Actinomycetes > Actinomycetales > Microbacteriaceae > Rhodoluna. The sequence goes on from CAIVWH010000010.1 coordinate 95,558, forward strand.
CGAGCGAGTCGCCCCACCGACTATCAACCTCGATAACCAAGACCCTGCAATCGACTTGGATGTGGTTACCAGCCCACGTACCTTGCCAGCCGGCGACATTCTCGCTATCTCGAACTCATTTGGCTTCGGCGGTCACAACGCCGTCATTGCCTTCCGCAGCGCAAACTAACCAATCGAACGCAACCGCACAGGCTCATCCCAGCTGTCGGCTCGGTAGGGCTCAAGTTCCAAGTCCCAAGGCTCGCCCATCGCGTTTCTGATCAGGCGCTGAAGTTCGATTCCGCTTGCTCCGGCCTGATTGAGAATCATGGCCAGTTCCAGCTCGTTCACGAGCACGTTGCCGAATCGATCTGCCTGAGCGCCAAAGAGCCCGAGAGCAGGCGTAAATGCCCAGCGGTAGCCCTCGACCTGGTCGCTCGACTGCTGGGTTACCTCGAAACGGATGCTCGCCCATCCCCGTAAATCGCTGGCTAGAGCTGCCCCGAGCTCACGATCGGCCTGCCACTCGGATTCGGCCCGAAACTCGCCCTGTGAGCCTTTGCGGGGCTTCCAGTCGAGACTCACGGGATAGCCGACTGTGCGCCCGATTGTCCATTCCACGTGCGCCAAAAGAGCCCTGGGGGCCGAGTGGATGATCACCGAACCCTGGGCAGAAATACCATTCATTGCGCCGCCTTCACCTAGGTACGTCTTCCCCAACGACCTGTGCACGCGGCAGGCAATCAGGTTACTTCTGGGCGGCCACTATGTCAAAGAAAAGCAGAGGGTGCCAGCGAGCTGACACCCTCTGCTCAGGTTACGAAATTAGTTGTGAACCACCAGGGTTGCTCCGGCTGGCACCCTGACCGTGCTTCCGGTAACACTCGAGATGGTGGTTACTCCGGCCTTGCCGGCAGTGGCAACAATCTGCCAGCTGCCGCTCGAAGGCAGGGTCAGGGTGTACGCGCTGGCACTTGGGTTGTGCGCAACAACGATGCTGTTCCAGCTGTCACCAACTGCAGCGCCGTTGAGCGAGTAAGCCACAACTGGGTCGCTGGTCTGCAGGAAGGTCAAGTTTGCCTTGATCTGGTCTGCTGTGGTCATGCGGAATGCCTTGTGGCCCAGACGAAGGGCAATCAGGCCCTTGTAGTAGTTCACCACGGCGATGTTGGCCGCACGTTGGTTCCACTGCAACTTGTTGACGCCATCACCAGAGTTATAGGAGTTACCGTCACCGCTCTTGGTGCGCAAGAACTCCTGGCCCGCCTGCTGGAAAGGAACTCCCTGTGACAGGAAGGTGATCGACGCAGCTAGCTCATCCATGGAGGTCAACTTGGCCTTGCTTGCTCCGCGCACGCTGGCAACCAGCTTGTCGTAGAGAGTCAGGTTGTCGTGTGCCTCAACGTAGTTGACAGCCTGACCTGGCGCCGATGCGGTCCAGGCTCCGTTGATCGCGCGGCTGTAGTTGATCTGACCAACCACGCCAGCGCGAATGCCGTCAATGTTGCTGAAGTTGCCCTGGACAAAGCCCTTGTTGGCTGAATCAAACACCGAACCCTTGACCGAGTCGCGAATCTGGTCGTTGAACATTCCAATTCCAGGCATCGATGATGCGTTGATCTGCGCGCCCTTTTGAGCGTCAGGCAGCACATCTCCCATGTTCCAACCCTCACCGATCATCAGGATGGTTGGATCAATCTTGTTCAGTTCGGTTCGAATCTGGTTCATCGTGGTCTTGTCCAGGATGCCCATCAGGTCGAATCGGAAGCCATCGAGGTTGTATTGCGAAGCCCAGTACTTGACCGAGTCGACGATGAACTTGCGAACCATTGGGCGCTCCGAGGCAACCTCGTTGCCACAACCGGTGCCGTTGGCCATCGAGCCATCAGCTTCGGTGCGGAAGAAGTAACCAGGAACCAGTTGCTGCTCACTGAATTCATCGGCGTTCGAAACGTGGTTGTAAACCACATCCATGATCACGCGCAGACCGTGGTCGTGCAGCGACTGAACCGCCTGCTTCAACTCATTGATGCGGTTGTATGGGTCGCTCGGGTTCGTGGCATACGATCCCTCTGGAACGTTGTAGTTCTTCGGGTCATAGCCCCAGTTGAAACTTGGAGCAGCCTCAGTCACCGAGGCAAAGTCGAAAATTGGCAGCAGCTGAACGTGAGTTACGCCCAGATCCTTGATTGCCGAGACGCCGGAAGGGTTGGTGGTCGAAACCGTCGTCTTCTTTTTGGTCTTGGCGTTTGTCACGGTCTGAGTGGTCGTGGTGTTCCAGTCGGTGAACGCAAGGAACTTACCCTTGTGAGCAGCCGGGATGCCGCTGTCCGATGCAATCGACAGGTCGCGCACGTGGGTCTCATAGATCCAGGCATCCGTAGCATTCCCACTGAATGCAGGCTTAGCCGCCGGCGTCCAGTTGCTCGGATTGCTCTTAGCGAGGTCAACCACGACACCGCGGTCACCCTCGATTGTGGTTGCTCGCACATACGGGTCAACTGCCTCGCGGGTAACTCCACCGACGGTTGCCTTGTAGGTGTAGATGGTTCCGCTCTGGTCACCCTGCAGGGTGTAGATCCAGGTGCCGTTGACATCCTTGGTCATGTTGAGTGCCGTGCTGGTCTTGGCAGACACGCTCGCGTAGGTGTTGAGTGAAACTGCGGAGGCAGTCGGCGCCCAGACGCGGAACTTGGTCGAAGCCGAGGTGTAGGTGTTACCCAGGTCGTCGCCGGTGTAGGTGTAGGCGTCGGCAAATGCCTGCGAATCCATGATTGCTCCTACGCTCACCGTGGCGCTGCCAAAGGTGGTCTGCTTGATTGTGTACGAGGTGGTCAGATCAATCGCGCTTGCCAGGTTCAGGGTGACTAGGTTCGACGAGGTCTTGCCTGTCGGCAGCGAAACCGAGGTGATGGTTTGCGAAACTCCGGCAGCGTTGGTGACGGTGAATCCTTCGGTGGTGGTGCCGGCAAGTGTCATCGGCGAATTGAGTGTGACCGTGACTTTCTTGAAGTCGTTGAATACCGCTGAGCTAATTGCTGGCGTAACTGCAGACACTGTTGGTGCGCTCGAATAGACCTTCTGGTCTGCCTGTAGCAACCAGATCTCTGCCCTGCCCTGCGAGTCGAAGGTGGAAATGAATCGATCTCCACCGTTGGCCCACTTTGCCGTGTCGCGGTCTGCCTTGTTCCAGTCGGTGCCCGGACGAAGGATGAATCCCAAGTTGTCGTAGCCGGTCATGCCATCGACAGGGAAAGTCACGGTCGCACCAAAGGCGTCAGTTCCAGTGAACGAATACTGCTGGGAGGCTCCATCCGTGCCTGTGTTCATGTTTTTCCAGGTGAATACGCCCCAGTTGTCATAGTCGGCTGCGGTGCGGTGATAGTGCACGGTGACAGTGATCTTGTCTGGGATGGCTGCCATTGCGGCCGAACCACCCATCAGTGAGATGAGGGTGGTGATTGCTGCAATCACTGCAACAAGGAGGCGCGGCTTGCGGACTAGCTTCATTGGTATCCAATCTGGTTCTAGCAAATTCTAGCCAAGCAGGCTGCTGAAACCCTGCTACCCTAACCGCGTGAGCAAGCTATATTTCCGACACGGCGCCATGAATTCCGGCAAGAGCACGGCCCTACTGCAGGCGGCCCACAACTACGAGGAACGCGACCAGCACGTGCTGCTTGCAAAGCCGGCAATCGACTCCAAGGGCGATCGCTCGATACTTAGCCGCCTGGGCGTCAATCGCGACGTGGACTTCCTGATTACCCCAGAGCAAGACCTGCGAGTCGAGTTCAATGCTCGAAGGGCCAGCTTCACGGCAGAAACCGGCAAGGCCATCGCCTGCCTGTTGCTCGATGAGGCCCAGTTTCTGACTCGCGAGCAGGTCGACCAGGCCATGGAGATAGCCGTCTTGGATGACGTGCCAGTGCTGGCCTACGGAATCAGAACCGACTTTTTGACCAATGGTTTTCCAGGTAGCATCCGACTGCTTGAGATCGCTCACAGCCTGGAAGAACTAAAGACCATCTGCCGCTGCGGTCGCAAGGCTCTGTTCAACGCTCGCCGAGTAAATGGCGCCTTTACCTTCGATGGCGATCAGGTGGCAATCGATCAGGGCAACGTGACCTACGAGTCGCTCTGCCCAAGTTGCTACTACGAGATGCTTGGCAAGAGCTAACCCAACCTAGGTAGCGCTTAAAGCAAATGGGGCCGGCTTTCGCCGACCCCATCCGTGTTTAATGCTTACTTGCCGTTGACCGTGATGGTGCTCAACCCAAATGAGGTGAGGTTCCACTTGGCCAAGAGGCTGGCGTAGGTTCCGTCGTCCTTGAGCGACTGCAGAGCAGCCTTCAAAGCGGAGACCAGACCGGTGTTTGCCTTCAGGGTTCCGATGCCGATTGGCGAAGCGCCAAAGCCATCAGGCGCGTCGGTTGGGGTGACTACGTCGAAGTACTTGCCGTCGCCAGCGAGCTTTGCGTTGTATGCCGAAACCTGACCATCGTTTAGGTCTGCATCGGCCTTACCGGCGCGAATTGCGGTCTCGGCGGCGTTCTCGTCTGGGTAGGTGGTGAGAACTACTGGCTTCGACTTGCATGCGCCCTTGTTGAGTGCGGCAACCAGATCTGCCTGGGTGGTTGCATTCTCAACTGCAACATTCAAACCACAGAGCGAGGCGAAGGTGGTGATGTTCTTAGGGTTGCCCTTTGGAACCAGAATGCCCGAACCTGCGTTGAAGTAGTCGACGAAGGTCAAAACCTTCTGACGCTCAGCGCTGTCGGTCATGCTCGACATAACAATGTCGTGCTTGCCTGCCTGGAGCGAAGGAATGATGCTGTCGAAGGTTTGCTCTTCAAACTTGAAAGTTACTCCGAGCTTCGCACCGAGCGCCTGCGAGAGGTCGTAGTCGAAACCGGTTGGGTTGTTGTTTGCGTCGAATAGCTCCATTGGAGCGTATGGGATGTCAGATGCGACACTGACACCTGCGGTCTTGTACTGTGCTGGCAGCAGAGCAGCTGCGGCTGCGTCAACGCTGATTGAGGCACTTGCGCTTGGAGTTGACGATGCCATTGGAGTGCTCGATGAGCATCCGGTCATCGCAACCAAGCCTGCGGTAGCCAAAATGGCGATACCGGCAATCTTGAACTTGCTCACTATTTCTCCTTAGAGGGGTCGATAGTGAGAGCCTAGCGTTAGAGAACGCTGGTGATGAAGGCTTTGGTGCGTTCGTGTTGCGGGTTGTCAATTACCTGGGATGGGGTTCCCTCTTCGACTACCACGCCGGCATCCATGAAGACAACCCGGTCGGCGACCTCGCGGGCAAAGCCGATCTCGTGGGTCACCACAATCATGGTCATTCCGCTGTCGGCTAGTTTGCGCATCACATCGAGCACATCGCCGACCAATTCGGGGTCTAGAGCCGAGGTTGGCTCATCGAAAAGCATCAGTTTTGGCTTCATGGCAAGGGCTCGAGCGATGGCCACGCGCTGCTGCTGGCCTCCCGAGAGCTGGCTCGGATAGTGATCCGCCTTGTCGGAAAGCCCCACCTGAGCGAGCAGCTCTCGCGCGGTCTTGGTGGCCTCATCCTTGGAGATCTTGAGCACCCCAATTGGCGCCTCGATGACGTTCTGCAGGGCAGTCAGGTGCGGAAACAGGTTGAACCGCTGGAACACCATGCCGATCTCGCTGCGCTGAAGTGCGACTTCCTTTGGCTTCAGCTCATATATGGCATCGCCGCGTTCCTCGAAGCCCATCAGCTCGCCATCGACATAGAGTCGACCGCCATTGATGGTTTCGAGGTGATTGATGCAGCGCAGGAAGGTCGACTTTCCCGAACCCGAAGGCCCGAGCAGGCAGAGCACCTGGCCCTTTTTAATGCTCAGGGTGATGCCCTTGAGTACTTCGTTTGAGCCGAAGCTCTTTCGAATCGAGCGTGCGTCGAGCATTAGCTTCTGGCTCATACGTTGCCCCTTGCTCGAACGCGAATTAATCGGAACTTAGTGGAGTTCGCCGAGAACCCCTTGCCGTAGCGCTTCTCCAAATAGTTCTGCGGCACAGAAAGAATCGTGGTCATCACCAAGTACCAGAAACCGGCCACAATTAGCAGCTCCACCTGCGCGAGGTTCTGCGCGGAGATCTGGTTGGTTCGTGCGTAGAGCTCCATCACGGCAATCACCTGAAGCAGCGCGGTGTTCTTGAGCATCGAAATGAACTCGTTGCCCATCGGCGGAATGATCACGCGCATCGCCTGTGGAAGCACAATTCGACGAAGGGTGTACCCCGAATTCATTCCGAGTGACTTTGCCGCTTCGCCCTGCCCCGTATCAACCGAAAGGATTCCGGCGCGCACGATCTCGGCTGCGTATGCCGCCTCGTTCAGCGACAGCGCGAGGATGCCGGCAATTACCGAGGGCAACAAATCTGCGGTCTTCCACTGATGGAAGATGATGTCGGTGAACGGAATGCCGAGGATGATCTTCGGATAAATCAAACCGAGGTATCCCCAGAAAACGACCTGAAGCAATAGCGGTGTGCCGCGGAAGAAGCCGATGTAGAGAGTTGCGATGAACTTGAGAATCGGGTTATGGGAAAGCTTCATGATGGCCAGGATGATGGCCAAGATTGCGCCTACGGTCATCGAAACGATGGTGAGCACCACGGTCAGCCAGGCGGCCCCGAGAACCTGTGGATCGAAAAGATACTTGATGACGGTCGCGTGCACAATGTTTGGCGAGGCGTAGAGCGACCAGACGAAGCCACCACCGAGAAGCAACAGGATGACCGCGGATACCCAGCGCCACGGGTGCTTGAGTGGAACCGCCACGACGTCGTCTGGGTTTTGCGTTGTCATCGGTCCTTCATCCTTGAAGCTGATATTTCTACCCTTAAGTTACTGCAAACCAGCGGCGGGTTATTGCAGACAGTGGAATCACAGATTCGCGACTCTCGGCGCTTGTGGGGAGTACGGGACTTGAACCCGTGACCGACGGATTATGAGTCCGCTGCTCTAACCGGCTGAGCTAACTCCCCGATTCGATCAGTCTATTCGTCTGACTTGAGGCGCTCGGCTATCTCGATAACCGCCGCCTTGGCCTTCTTGGCTGCGCCTCGGGCGCGCTTTGCGGTGACCTCTGTGTTCTTCTTCACCAGCGCATTGGCAAGTCGGGCACGACGGCGCAGCTGAAGCACCTGTGAATGCAGCCTTGCGTTGAGTCGCCCAATCGGAAGCAGGTACTCGCTGCTGTTGTCGTCAGAGGTCTTGGCAGCATCCACATCTCCGCGATACAGCCCCTCGAAGATCGTCAAGGTGCGCTCGATGTCGTGAGACTGAATCAGGTAGAGGCTATTTTCGCTTAGGCGAGCGAGCTCCTTCTTGTCTGCATCGAGAACACGAAGCAGCCGATCTGCAAATGCATCAACATCGTCTGGAGGAAAAAGGTAACCGTTGTCGCCATCGTGCACGAGGTGCGGAAGCGCCATGGCATCGGCAGCAACCACCGGACGACCCGAAGCCATTGCCTCCATGGTGGCGATGCTTTGCAACTCTGCAATCGAGGGCATGGCAAAGACCGTTGCCCGTTCGTATGCCTTTGGCAATTCCTGCTCGGTCACGTGACCCAGGAACTTCACCCGATCGCTGATGCCGAGTTCGAGTGCGAGGGCTTCAAGATTCTTTCGCTCACCACCATCGCCGACGATTTCGACAAGGGTGCCGAGTCGATCTGGCAATTTCGCTACCGCTTTCAGCAGGTTGTGAATGTGCTTTTCATAGTCGAGTCGACCGAGAAACAAAATTCGCGGTGGTTTATTTGAAGTTGGCGTGGCATTTGCAAACTTGGATGAGTCGATGCCGCAGCTGATTGCCAACACATCCTTGACCCCGGCCGCCTGCTCAAGCAATTCGGCTGCGCGACGAGTAGGAGTGGTGATGTAGTCAACCTTGCCAAGAATTCGACCAGCATCTTTCCAAGCCATTTTCATGGCCCATGGCTCAAGGAATTTGGGAATGATCAGCGAGTAGCGAATCAGGTTCTCGGGCATGATGTGGTTGGTGGCTAGCAGCCGAATACCGCGCTGCTTTGCCGAGCGAACCAGCGCTCTGCCCATCACCAGGTGTGACTGCACGTGAACCGCATCCGGGTTGAGTAAGTCAAGGATTTGGTCGGTCTTGCCCTTTAGTGTGAATGGCCAAACGAAGCGCAGAGTCTTGTGGTTGATCAACTTGTAGCTCTTGATGCGGTGCACCGTCATCTTGGCTCCGTCGTGGGTCTCGATGAAGGTGCCGTGCTCCTTGCTAAAAGCCGGAGCGATGATGTGCACGTCGTGACCGTGACGAACCAGGCCGGCCGCCAGGCGCTCTGCGAAACGAGCCGCGCCGTTGATGTCTGGCGGGAAGGTGTCTGAGCCAATAACCACCTTGAGTGGCGGCTGGCTGGCTGACTTCTGCTTAGGCAATCTTGACCTTCGGTTTTGCCCGGTTTCGCCGGGTTCGGTCAATTTTAGCCTTGGGATGGGCGTTTGGCCGTGACTTCGGGGTGCACGCGGCTTAGGGTCACTACACCGGCAACGGCCATCGCGGCCGAGACGGCGAATGCCAGGATGGTGGCAATAGACGCGTCTCGTGCCTCACCGAGGATTGCCACAGCAATGCCGACCGCAACCATAGGGTCGATCACCGTAAGGCCTGCGATGACCAAATCTGGCGGGCCAGAGGCATAGGCGTTTTGCACGAACCAGCCGCCGAGCGCAACTGCGGCGATCAGCCCAATCAGGCACAGGATTCCGAGCCAGTCGAATTGCAGCGAATAGATTCGCACCATTACTACCTTGGCGAGAGTTGCAACGAAGCCGTAGAGCACTCCTGCGCCAACGATGTAGGTCAAAGGTTTGGCCTGTCGCCCGCCGACAAAGTATGTGACTGCAAAAACAATAAGTAGACCGATCAGAATTCCGAGAATTGTCCAGAGGTCGTTATCGCCCAGCTTGATCTGGTGGGCCACCCCGGATGCCACAATCACGAAGATTGCGATGCCAACGGTGCACAGCGCAATCGAAACGATGATGCCGCGACTGAGCTTGGTGCCGGTAGCTCGAGCATTCAGCAGCGAAGTGATGACCAGAGCAATCGCTCCAATTGGCTGAACCACGATGAGCGGCGCCAACGAGAGGGCTGCCAACTGAAGAATCATTCCGAGGGTCATCAGGCCTAGGCCTGAAATCCACTTTGGCCGGGTGATTAGACGAAGCAGCTGCTTGAAGTGCAGTCCATGTCCATCCGTGCCCTTGCTGTTTTTATCGACGGCGTTATTTTGAAATTGCGCCCCAAATGCCAAGGCGACGGCTGCGAGCACGGCAAGGCCGATTGCCAAATAGCGCAACTGCTCGGCTGGTCCAATGATTTGATACATCGGGTAAAGGCTACCCACTTAGCCGCTCCAAGCCGCTGAGGCTTCGGGTAAATTTGTGCCATGACCATCAGACCAATCGTGATCAAAGGCAACCCGGTGCTGCACCGACGGGCCGACGAGGTAACCGTTTTCGACCAGGACCTGCGCGAGCTGGTTGCCGACATGTTCGAGACGATGGATAAGGCCCCCGGCGTCGGCCTGGCCGCGCCTCAGATCGGTGTGGGCAAGCGCATCTTCACCTATACCTACACCGAGGATGACGGCACCCACCGTCGCGGAGTGGTGATCAATCCGGTTCTCGAACTTGGCCCAATCAGCGAAGAGGAACCGGACATCGAAGAAGAAGCCGAAGGTTGCCTATCCTTCCCCGGCTACCGGTTTCCTCTGAAGCGGGCCGAGGTGGCCACTGTTACCGGCGTCGACCTCGAGCAGAACCCAATCAAGATTGAGGCCAGTGGATGGTTCGCCAGAATTTTCCAGCACGAGTTTGACCACCTGAATGGCTTTCTCTACATCGACAAACTTCGCTCCGAATGGCTAGACGACGTCGAAGAAATCACCAAGGATGAGGGTTGGGGTGTCGATGGAAAAAGTTGGCTTCCCGGGCAAGACAACCTCGAAGGCTAAGCACAAATTGGCGAGCTGAGGGGCGCTAGCTCAGAGCCCTGCGAATTGCTTCCAGCAGAAATGCCGGTTCGCTCTCAACCGTAACCACTGCAGAGATTCCTGCAGCCACGGCATTCTGCTCTAGCTCGACACTCGCATAGGGGGCACTCAGAATCATTGCCGGAACCTTTTGATCCGAGTCGATGTACGCCTTGGCGAGAGCAGTTGCGGTGGCAACGCCATCCAAGCCACGCAATCGCTGGTCAATCAGGATCACGTCGATCAGCAACTCTGGCAGCTCTTCAATCGCCTTCAGCGCGCTTGCCTGTTCGTAGACAATCAATAAATCCGGCTGGCTATCTATTAGTAGCCGCTTGCCGGCAATGATTAGCGGATCGCCATCGAGTATCGCGACTCGAAAAAGGCTCAACGTGAAAGCTCCGGGAAAATCGCGGAGACGGTAAAACCAACGCCAGGCACACGGTTGGCTTCAATTGCACCACCGTAAAGCCCCGCACGTTCACGCATTGCCGTTATTCCTGCACCGGTGATGGTTTCCACAAGGGCCCTCTGGTCATCGGCGACTTCAAATCCGCCTCCAATAAGGCCAGCCTTTCGGTTTGCAACCTCTACCCCGTTGTCCTTGACCAACACCTGCAGGCCAGCTTCGCTCCAGATGAAGTCGATGCTCACGTCGGCTCCGTGTGGAACGTGGACTTGGATGTTTTCTAACGCGTCGAACACGATTCGGTATATAGCAAGCTCCAGCCCCTCTTCTAGAGGCAGCTTCTTGCCGAGGTGGTTCAGGTTGATGTTGTAGCCCAGCTCGCGGTAAAGCGGAATCAGTGGGTCCAGGTCTGCGATTCCGGGCGGAGCCGCATTCACCTTGTCGAGCTTGTTGAGCATGTCGTAGAGGCGGCGCAATTCGATGTGCGCCTGTCGAGCACTCTGGCTTACCTGGCTCAAGGTTCGCTCTGCCAATTCTGACTCGCCGCGGAGAGCAAAAGTCGCACCGTCGGCAAGGCTCACCGCTGCGGTCAGCCTTTGAATCACCAGCTCGCTGATGTCCTTGGCAATTTCAAAGCGAGCATCCTGTTCGGCGATTTGCAGATTGAGCCTGGCTCGTTCGCGAAAGGCGACTACCTGATCGGTCGATGTTCCTACGTGCCTCGCCCGCGTGATTGTCAGACGACCAATTAGGAACGCTGCAAACGAAGTTGCGATGACTAGGCCAAAACCAAAAAGCGCAACATTGAGTGCGGCGTTAGGGCCGTAGGTTTGAACTTCGAAAACACCGAGGCCAGAGACGAACACCAACTTGCTCACCAGGGCGATGCCGGCAACAACGGCAACTCCGAGAGTGATTAGCGACCAAAGCCGAGACCCAAATGCAGCAACCATCGCGATAACACACAACGTGATGCCACCGGCGAAGCCGGGCTTCACACCTAAAAACAAGTTGCCTGCTGCGGCCAACACGATTGCGATTACCGCGGCCCAATCGCGTAACCGGGCGGCGAACAAGCCCGCTGCCAGAATCGCGGCGGGGATGAGACTCGCTGGGCCATTGATTGCCAGGTCAAGGCCGCCGAAGCCGAAAAAAGCCGCGAGGGAGATGTATGCGCTCGATTTGAGGACGTTGCGCTGGATCCAAAGCAACATTGCAACCTCCGAATTGTGGTGCCTGAGGCGCCTTTGGGGCTGGGAACCGCCTAAAAAGTGGCTCCCCGGCTTGGACTCGAACCAAGAACCTATCGGTTAACAGCCGATTGCTCTGCCAATTGAGCTACCGAGGAATGCTTACGCAGTCACCAATGCTAACAAAGAACGGCGGGGAAAACCAAACAGGCTTGGGCTAATAGCCGAGTTCCGGACTGACCAGGCCAACCAGGGGCCTACCGGCAATAAAGGCTCTGACGTTCTCATCGATGCGCTTACTAAACAAGCCCACGACCTGGGCTGGCGTATCGGCGGTGTGCGGAGTGATGATCACGTTCTTGGTGCTCCAGAGGCGGTGTCCATCGGGAAGCGGTTCGGGGTCGGTCACGTCTACCCCGGCACCGGCAATGGTTTCGTTTTCGAGGGCTCGGATGAGCGCATCCGTGTCGACGATAGGCCCGCGTGCGATGTTCACCAGGTAGGCGGTCGGCTTCATGATGGCAAACCGGGCATCGTCAAATAGCCCGCGAGTCTGATCGGTCAAGGCAGAAGCGAGCACAACGAAATCTGCGCTGGGCAGAAGCGAGTCGAGCTGTTCGAAACCAAAGACGTTTGCCCCGGTCATCGGAGCCACGTGCTTGCGCACGACGTTGACGGTGGTGTTAAAGGCAGCCAGCAGGTTGAGCAACTCTTCGGTGATTCCTCCGCCGCCGACAATCAGAATCTCAGAGTCGTAGAGACTCACCGCAAACTTGTCGCCCCAGGTTTTGGCGCGAACTCGCTCCGGGATTTTTCTTGCCAGTGCAAGACAAAGGGTCAGTGCATGCTCGGCAACCGGCCGTCGATAACTGCCCTTTGCCGAGGTAAATGTGACCGGGAGATTCAGGCTCTGCTGGAACGCATCTACACCCGCGAATGGAAGTTGGACCCATTCGAGCTGAGGATTGGCGCGCACAGTCTCGTCGAGCTCGTGTGGCTTCGAGTAATCCGTCCAGATCATGGCGGCGACATCCGGGCCAAGCGGGGCAACCTGACCACCGGCTGCCAAGACCGCGGCCTCATAGGCCGCGTTTGAGTGTGGTGCGATTGCAACCTTGCTTCGATTAACCATCAGGAAAGGGTAGCCTCTCGACGCTCTTTTTCGATAGCGACCAGCTGGCGCTGAAGTTCGGCATAGGTTTGCGGTTCTAGGTCGGCATCGGTTCGACGCAGGGCAGCAAGCAGTTCGTTCTTTTCGCGCATCAGCACCGAGGCGGTGGCCTTTGAGATTACACCTCGACCGTAGCGAATCAGCCCATCCTGGTCGATTGCCGGCAGCTCTTTGCCTGCGACTTCGAGCAACACACCGTGCAGTTCGTCGGGCAAAGCACCCATGACCTCAGGCAAGAATCGCGCGGTGCCAAAGTGGTCGAGCGAGCTTTCAATTGCTGCACCGATGGCGATGTGAGTTGGAGCGCTAAAACCAGAGAGCACAATGCGAGCGGCTTGCTCTCGAGTGAACGACTCTGGCACTTGAATCAGAACCTCGAGCACCTGGCGCTCGAACATCTGGATTGGGTCTCGCAGATTCACCGCCGGGTATGCGCTCGGCTCGGCCCCCTCGTCAATCGGCGGAGGCACAAGCTGCTGGTCGCGACGAAGGCTGTTGACTGCATCCGAGCGCGATTGCTTTGCCGAGACCTCGACAAGGCCAGCAATTTCACCAACCTCTAGACCAACCCAACCGGCTAGCTCACGGATGTACGCGGGGCGCATTGCGGCATCGCGAATCGAGGAGATGACGGGAGCAGCAGCGCGAGCGGCGGCGACCCTGCCTTCGACGCTCGAGAGGTCGAACGGTGCGATTTTTTGCTTGAGCGCGAATTCGTAGATTGGCCTGCGCTTTGAAATCATCTCGACCACTGCCTCATCGCCGCGGGCACTGCGAAGATCGCACGGGTCGAGTCCATCTGGGCCGACGGCCACGAAAGTCTGAGCATTGAACTTGCCGCTGTCGTTATAGGCACGCATGGCAGCCTTCTGACCGGCCGCATCCGGGTCGAATGTGAAAATCACCTCGGCTGGCTTGGTGTCTGAGGTGAGCATTCGATTGAGAAGACGGATGTGATCATCGCCAAATGCTGTTCCACAGGTTGCCACCGCCGTGGTTATGCCAGCGAGGTGGCAAGCCATGACATCGGTGTAGCCCTCGACAACCACTACCTGCTGCTGTTTCGAGATTTCTTTCTTGGCTAGGTCGATTCCGTAGAGCACCTGTGACTTGTGATAGACGAGAGTGTCTGACGAGTTCAGATATTTCGGGCCGTTGTCATCGTCGAAGAGTTTGCGAGCGCCGAAGCCAATTACGGCATTGGCCGCATCACGGATAGGCCAAATCAATCGACCACGGAACTTGTCGTAAAAGCCACGGTCACCCTTGGTTACCAGGGCCGCAGCTAGCAACTCATCGTCGGTGAAGCCGGTTGACTTTAGGTGGTTGTAGAGCTCACTCCAGGCCTTGGGGGCAAACCCAATGCCGAAGTGTTCGGCAGCGGCTCGATCGAAACCCCGGCCCTTCAAGAAGTCTCGGCCAACCTCAGATTCTGGCTTCGGCAGCTGCTGCTGGTAGAACTCGGCGGCAGCGAGGTTGGCTGCAAGAATGCGATTGCGAAGTCCGTGATCGACCTGCTGACCGCCGCCCTCCTCGTAGGTCAACTGAAAGGAGATGCGGCCGGCGAGCTTTTCGATTGCCTCGGTGAAGGTGAGCTTCTCAAGCTGCTGCACGAACTTGATGGCATCGCCACCCTCGCCACAACCAAAGCACTTGTAAAAACCATCGCTTGGTCGAACCGTGAAAGACGGCGACTTTTCGTCATGAAACGGGCAAAGCCCCTTCAGTGAACCGACCCCTGCTGGCTTCAGTTGAACGTATTCGCCAACCAAATCGGCAATATTGGTGCGCGCCTTCACTTCTTCAATGTCGCGCGCGCGGATCTTGCCAGCCATGCCACTAATCCTAGGTTGTGAAGAAGACGCGGGCCGGTCGGTTCGCTAAGCGCAAAGCAGGGCGTGCCAGGCCAGAGCCGATTGGTCGGTTAGCGATGCCACCTGGTCAACAATTACCCGGTGCTGCTTCGCCTCGTCGCCGGCCTGCTGCCAGGCATGCGTGCAGTAAGGGTCGAGGTTTTGCCCGTTCTTAGCCAACAGAGCATCGGCAAGCTCGGTCAGCTGCTGGCGCTGACGTTCGTAGTAGCCGCGGCGCGATTCATGATTCATTAGGAACACCGCAACAATTCCCTTGAGCACGGCTATCTCGGCAAGAACTCGTTGAGGCACCACGAGCGAAGCCTGGTAGCGAGTTAGCTCGCCGCTGTGAGCCGCGAGAGTTTGAGCAGTGGTGTCTAGAACGAAACTGCCGATGAAAGAAGAGGTCAAGTTTTTCAAAGCACCGAGGTCACGGCTCGATCCGTCGTATGCGGTCAGCCAATAGTCGTTGGCCTCGAGTGCAAGCAGCGCCTCAGTCATCTCATCGTTACCGAAGGCTCCACCGCTCCAATTTGAAATCTGAGACAAAACATCGTCGCGCTGGCGCAAATCGGCGAGCTGCTCTGGCAACAGATGTCCGCTGACTATCGCGTCTTCGAAGTCGTGAATCGAATAGGCAACGTCATCGGCGAAGTCCATGACCTGCGCCTCGATGCATTTGCGGTTTCCGGCCGCACCCTCGCGCATCCAACGGAAGACATCGAGATCATCCTGGTATACACCGAATTTGATGTTCATGTCTGTCGCGGCGTCGAGCGGTGTGGCTTCGCCCCGGGTCCAGGGGTACTTGCAGGTGGCGTCAAGCGATGCGCGAGTTAGGTTTAGCCCGAGTGAGCGACCGTCTTGGGCGAAGACCTTGGGTTCGATGCGAGTCAGCAGTCGAAGTGTCTGAGCATTGCCCTCGAAGCCGCCGATGTTTTGCGCCCAGAGGTTCAGTGCGGTCTCGCCATTGTGCCCAAACGGCGGATGCCCGAGATCGTGCGCTAGGCAAGCCATGTCGACGACCTCTGGGTTGAGGCCAAGCTCGGCGCCCATCTCTCGGCCGACTTGAGCAACCTCAAGTGAGTGAGTTAAACGTGTGCGGGCGAAATCGCCGCTTGACGGTGAGAGAACCTGGGTCTTGGCGCCAAGCCGGCGCAGAGCACTAGAGTGCAGCACGCGGGCACGGTCGCGAGCGAACTCGCCACGCTTGGTGTTAGCGCTGCGGCTTTCTGGCAGGAAGCGTTCGCGGTCGAAGTCGGAATAGCCTGGCTCTAGCGGTTCCATCTATCCACCTGACACATTCAACTCGGCGTCCAACAGCATTCGGGCATCGCCCGCATCGAGACTCTGCGACTCTAGCCAGCGATCGGGCAAACTGCACGACTTAACCCCACCCTGACGACCCCTTGGCCCTTCAGCCTCTTCACCGGGATACGGTGCAGACCAGTCGATGGTCGCCAGGATTTCATCCATCTGCTTAAGTGATTGAACCTGGGCAAGCGCGGCACGGAATTCGCCACCTACCGGATAGCCCTTGAAGTACCAGGCAACGTGCTTTCGAATGTCTCGGCAAGCGTGGTCTTCGTTCTCGAAGTATTCGACAAGCAACTCGGCGTGACGCTTGAAGGCTTGTGCGACCTCGCCAAGGGTCGGCTGAACTAAATCAATTGCTGCATTTGAATTTGGGTCGCGCTGATATTCGTCGAATGCCTTTTGTAAATCGGAGAATAGCCAGGGCCGCCCAAGGCAGCCACGCCCGACCACAACACCGTCTACTCCGGTCTGACGCATCATTCGAATCGCATCGGCAGCGCTCCAGATGTCGCCGTTGCCGAGCACCTGCACATCCGGCAGGGCCTCACGCAAGTCAGCAATTGCATTCCAGTCGGCTTCGCCCGAGTAATAATCACTGGCGGTTCTGCCGTGAAGCGCGATAGCCGTTACCCCTGCATCACGAGCAATCTTGCCGGCGTCCAGGTAGGTCAGGTGCTCGGCGTCGATACCCTTGCGCATCTTTACGGTCAACGGGATCTCGCCGGCTGCTCTCACGGCCTGCTGAACTATCGCCTCGAATAGATCGCGCTTCCAAGGCAGGGCCGCACCGCCACCCTTGCGGGTCACCTTCGGCACCGGGCAGCCGAAGTTGAGGTCAATGTGGTCAGCCTTGTCCTCATCGACAAGAAGCTTCACAGCACGAGCTATGGTTGCCGGGTCGACGCCGTAAAGCTGAACGCTGCGAATTTCTTCGCTTGGATGGTGTCCAATAATTCGAAGTGACCCCTCGGTCTGCTCGACCAGCGCGCGTGAGGTAACCATCTCGCTGACATAAAGGCCGCCGCCGAATTCGCGGCAGAGCCGGCGAAACGCCGTATTGGTTATGCCGGCCATCGGCGCCAGCACAACCGGCGTCTTGATTGCCAACTTGCCGTACTGCAGCGCAGCGCGGCCCTCACCCGTCATCGACTAGCCAACCAACTTCGCTGCCAGGTAGCCGCGCAGGCTAGAAAGCGAGACGCGCTCCTGAGACATCGTGTCGCGCTCGCGCACGGTGACTGCCTGGTCTTCGAGCGAATCGAAGTCGACGGTGACACAGAACGGCGTGCCGATCTCATCCTGGCGACGGTAGCGACGACCGATTGCACCCGAGTCATCGAAGTCGATGTTCCAGTGCCCGCGCAGCTCTTGCGCAAGGTCACGAGCAACTGGCGATAAGTCTTCGTTGCGAGATAGCGGCAGAACTGCAACCTTGATTGGAGCCAGTCGGTAATCGAGCCGCAAGACGGTGCGCACATCCACGCCGCCTTTGGTGTTTGGCGCTTCGTCTTCTGCGTATGCATCAACTAGGAACGCCATTAGCGAGCGGGTCAAACCGGCCGCAGGTTCGATAACGTATGGGGTCCAGCGTTCGCCCTTGGCCTGGTCGAAGTAGCTCAGGTCTACACCCGACTCCTTAGAGTGAACAGTCAGGTCGTAATCGGTGCGGTTCGCGATACCTTCAAGCTCGCCGAACTCGCTGCCCTGGAAACCGAACTTGTATTCGATGTCGACCGTGCGCTTCGAGTAGTGCGAAAGTTTTTCCTTCGGGTGCTCGAACAGACGCAGGTTGTCTGGGTTGATTCCCAGATCGGTATACCAGTCGTAACGAGTCTTGATCCAATAGTCGTGCCACTGCTCGTCGGTGCCAGGCTCAACGAAAAATTCCATTTCCATCTGCTCGAACTCTCGAGTTCTAAAGATGAAGTTACCTGGCGTGATTTCGTTACGGAAAGACTTTCCGATTTGACCGATGCCGAATGGTGGCTTCATACGAGCAGCGCCAAGAACATTGGCGAAGTTCACAAAGATGCCCTGTGCGGTCTCCGGGCGCAGGTAGTGCAGGCCAGACTCATCCTCGATTGGGCCGAGGTAGGTCTTCAGCAAACCGTTGAACAACTTGGGCTCGGTCCAGATGTCTTTGTTGCCACAGGCTGGGCAAGCGATCTCGGCAAGCGACTGCGGTGCGCGACCCTTCTTTTCCTCGAATGCCTCTTCGAGGTGATCTGCGCGGAAACGCTTGTGGCAAGAGGTGCACTCAATCAGGGGGTCGACGAACTCGCGCACGTGCCCGGATGTCTCCCATACCTTGCGCGGCAAGATGACTGAAGAGTCGAGGCCGACAACATCCTCGCGACTGTTGACCATCGCCCGCCACCACTGACGCTTGATGTTTTCCTTGAGCTCGACGCCGAGTGGTCCGTAGTCCCAGGCAGAGCGGGTTCCTCCGTAGATCTCGCCAGCCGGAAAGACAAAGCCGCGGCGCTTGGCGAGGGAGATAACTGAATCTAGACGGTTAGGGGTTGCCATGAGCACTCCTATTCGGGCAACCATTCCCGAGGCACCGCCGGATGCAGTGCTGGTTGGTCGCGAAGTTCTAAGTCTAGTTTGACCGACTTCGTTTCGGCTTGTCTACTGCCCCACCGAATCGGCGAGAACGACCGCCGAATTGCCCAATAGCGGCCCATAGGGTTGTGCGGTCAAAGTCGGGCCAAAGGGTGTCGACAAAGACCATCTCGGCGTATGCCGACTGCCAGAGCAAGAAGTTTGAAATGCGCTGCTCGCCGGATGAGCGAATGAACAGGTCGACATCGGGCAGCCAGTTACTCTGCAGAGCCGAGGCGATGGTCTTCTCGGTCACCTTGCCCGGGGTGAGCTCTCCGGCGGCCACCTTCCGGGTGATCTCGTTGACGGCATCCGTGATTTCGATTCGCGAACCGTAATTGACGCACATGGTCAAGGTAAGCGTCTTGTTCTTGCGGGTAAGTGCCTCGGCCTCTTGCAGGTCTTCGATCACGGTTGCCCAGAGCTTCGGGCGGCGGCCAGCCCAGCGAATGCGCACACCCCAGGAGTTGAACTGGTCGCGGCGCCGGTGAATCACCTCGCGATTGAATCCCATCAGAAAACGCACTTCTTCGGGTGAACGCTTCCAGTTCTTGGTGGAGAAGGCAAAAACTGTGAGGTATTCGACACCGGCCTCGATGCAACCAGCAACCACCTCGTTGAGCGAGGCCTCCCCGGCGCGGTGCCCCTCCACGCGAGTTAGTCCGCGCGAGTTTGCCCAGCGGCCATTGCCGTCCATCACTATTGCCACGTGCCTAGGAACTGCGTTGAATTTTGGAACTTTGACGCCAGTTTTTCTCACCGGTTGAAGTTCATTTGCCATTAGTGCTCCACATGTTGCAAAGATTTGAGTCCGCGCTCGATGTGCCACTGCGCGTATGCGGCAACGATACCGCTTGCCGCCTGGGTGGTCTTTTCATCGGCCTCATCGGCAATCTGCCAGTCGCCCGCCAGCAGCGCGCCAAGTAATAGCGAGGTCTCGGCGCCGATCAGTGCGGCCCCCAATGGCTTGCACTCTTCGCACACCACGCCGCCAACCTGAATCACAAAGGCTCGGTGCGAGCCCTGCTTTCCACAGCGCACGCACTCGACGAAGTTTGGCGCCCATCCGGCGATTGAAAGCGCGCGCAGCAGGTAGCTAGAGAGGATGTGCTGCGGGGAATGCTCTTTGGCAGCAAGCGAACGCAGCGCGCCAACCAATAAGAGGTATTGCTGCGGGGTCGCCATTTCGCCGGTGAGCCGCTCGGCCGTCTCGACCATGGCCGTGGCGGCGGTGTATGCGGCATAGTCTTCGACGATGCTTGCCCCGTAGGCCGAAAGCGTTTCGGCCTGACTCACGGTGTCGAGATTGCGGCCCTCGTAGAACTGCACATCGGCAACCATGAACGGCTCGAGTCGTGCGCCGAACTTGGATGCGGTTCTGCGAACCCCCTTGGCAACGGCGCGCACCTGGCCGTGCGACTTGCTCAAAAAGGTGACGATGCGGTCGGCTTCACCCAGCTTGTGGGTGCGCAGCACTACTGCTTCGTCTCGGAATGTTGGCACAGAACAAGTATTCGACAGGGAGGCGAAAATTCACGGATGCTCACGCAGGGCCTAGGTGGAAACTAACGGATCGCGCGGTTCACTGCCGAGATAATCGCCTTCAGGGAGGCCGTAGCAATGTCGCCATCGATTCCAACGCCCCAGAGGCTCTTGCCGGCGACGTTCAGCTCGATGTATGCGGCGGCCTGGGCGTCGCCTGATGCGCCAAGCGTGTGCTCAACGTAGTCGAGTAGCTCTGCCTTTACGCCCTGCTGTGAAAGCACATCCATGAATGCCGAGATCGGGCCGTTTCCGGTGCCGGTCAGGGCAACCTCGCTGAGCCCATCGCGCAGCACTACCTCGATGTTCACCACGCCATCCATGTCGCTGTCGGTGCGAAGTTTCTTGAGCTCGAAACGACCCCACTTCTTGGCAACATCTTTGGCCGGCAGATACTCATCAGTGAAGATGTCCCAGAGTTGTTCGCTGGTCACCTCGCCACCGCCTGCATCGGTGACGTTCTGAACCACGCGTGAGAACTCAATCTGAAGTTTGCGAGGCAGATCGATGTTGTGGTCGGCCTTGAGCAGGTATGCGACACCGCCCTTACCCGACTGAGAATTCACGCGAATCACCGCCTCGTAGGAGCGGCCCACATCCTTGGGATCGATTGGCAGGTAGGGCACGGCCCAGTGCAAGTCGTCGACATCGACGCCCTTTGACTTTGCCTCGGCATGCAGGCGCTCGAAGCCCTTTTTGATTGCATCCTGGTGTGACCCGCTGAAGGCGGTGTAGACCAGGTCGCCACCGTATGGACTGCGCTCGTGCACCGGCAACTGGTTGCAGTATTCAACGGTTCGCTTGATCTCATCCAGGTTGGAGAAGTCGATGTGCGGGTCGATGCCCTGCGAGAAAAGATTCAGGCCCAGAGTGATCAGGTCGACATTTCCGGTGCGCTCACCGTTTCCGAATAGGCAACCCTCGATGCGATCTGCACCGGCGAGATAGCCGAGCTCGGCTGCGGCAACCGCAGTGCCGCGGTCGTTGTGCGGGTGCAGCGAGAGCAGAACGGAATCGCGGCGAGCAAGATGACGACTCATCCACTCGATTGAATCGGCGTAAACGTTTGGAGTTGCCATCTCGACGGTTGCAGGCAGATTGATGACCATCTTGCGCTCAGGAGTTGGGGCAATCGTCGCGATCACGGCGTTGCAAACCTCGAGGGCGTAGTCGAGTTCTGTGCCGGTGTATGACTCTGGCGAGTATTCGTAGAAAATCTTGGTCTCGGGAATACTCGACTCCATCGAGAGACACTTGCGGGCACCGTTTAGCGCGATGTCGAGGATGCCCTGCTTGTCTTGGTTGAACACGACTCGACGCTGAAGCACCGAGGTTGAATTGTAAAAGTGGACGATTGCCTGTTTTGCTCCGCCCAACGACTCGAATGTGCGTTCGATGAGTTCATCGCGCGCCTGAGTTAGCACCTGAATGATCACATCATCTGGGATGTGGCCATCCTCGATTAGCAGGCGGACAAAGTCGAAATCGGTCTGGCTCGCACTCGGGAAGCCAACCTCAATCTCCTTGTAGCCCATTTTGACCAGCAATTGAAACATCTTCAGCTTGCGCTCTGGGCTCATCGGGTCGATTAGGGCCTGGTTGCCGTCGCGCAGGTCGACCGCACACCAGCGCGGTGCTTCGGCGATGCGCTTAGTTGGCCAGGTTCGGTCGGGCAGGTGAACTTCGATCTGCTCGTGGAACGGCTGGTATTTGTGAACCGGCATACCGGAAGGTTTTTGATTGAAATCCATGGGGTGCTCCTAGTTGGGCTTGGTGGTTTGCCCCGGAATAGCGAACTCTCCGCGACGAGGAGGCCGGGTTTTAGGCCTCGTCGCGGCCACTAAGAAGGAGCCCAAGGAACACCCTTTTAGGTTAGCCGAGCGGTTATCACGCTGGCAACCTAAAAGCCTAGGCGGCCAAGCTGCTTCGGGTCACGTTGCCAATCGGGCGCGACCTTCACCCGAATCGAAAGGAAGACCTTCGAGCCGAGCAACTTTTCAATCTCGAGCCTCGCCCGTTGCCCCACCTCGCGCAGACGCGAGCCGCCCTTGCCGATCACAATGGCCTTTTGCGAGTCGCGTTCGACCCAAACGTTGACGTGCACATCGATGAGTGGTTTGTCCTCGCGCGGATTCATCTCATCCAGGGTCACGGCAAGCGAGTGCGGCAGTTCGTCTCGAACACCTTCTAGCGCAGCCTCGCGCACCAATTCGCAGATTCGAGCCTCGATGGTTTCATCGGTGACCGCTTCATCTGGATAGAGCTGCTCTGAAACTGGCATGTGCTCAACCAAGAGTTTGATCAGCTCTTCAAGTTGCTGGCCCTCAACAGCCGAAACCGGGATGATCGCCTGCCAGTCACGCAACTTCTGAACCTCGAGCAACTGCTCGGCGAGTTTCTCGCGCGACACGGTCTCGCTCTTGGTGACGATCGCCACCAACTTGGCGCGTCGGTAGCGACTCAGCTGTTCGTTGATGAAGGTGTCGCCGATGCCGATTTTCTCGTTCGCTGGAATGCAGAAGCCAATCACATCAACATCGCCGAGGGTTGCCTCAACTAGATCGTTCAGGCGCTGTCCTAGCAGTGTGCGCGGGCGGTGCAGCCCCGGGGTGTCAACCACGATCAGCTGGCCGAAGTCGCGATGCACGATTCCGCGAATTGCTCGACGGGTGGTCTGCGGCTTGGAGCTGGTGATTGCGACCTTCTCACCCACCAGAGCGTTGGTGAGCGTTGACTTGCCGACGTTCGGGCGACCAACGAAAGATACGAATCCGGCGCGGTATGTCATTCAGGTTGTCCTTCGAAAGCGGCAACCGCGTCTGCCAGGTCTTGATCACGGTGCACGAGAACTGTCTTCATGCGCTTGTGCCGCCCCTCGAAGCGCTCTGCGGTGAAGCGCAGGCCCGAGTAGTTAACTACGTCGCCCTTTGCGGGCAGGCGTTCGAGTTGCTTGGTCATCAGACCACCGACCGAGTCGACGTCTTCTTCTTCGAGTTCGATTTCAAACAGCTCGCCGAGGTCGACCAGCGAGTGTCGGGCGGCGACTCGATAGCCACCATCATCCAAAGCGTCTGGCCCCTGGTCGTCTTCATTCGCGTCAGAAATTTCGCCAACCAGCTCGTCGATCACATCGCCGAGCGTCACCAGGCCGGCAACACCGCCGTATTCGTCAACGACAACCACGATGTGGGTGTTCTGCTCGCGCATCGCCTGCAGCAGGTCATCCAGCGGCAGCGATTCGGGCAAGAAGACAGCCTTGCGAGCGACCTTGGTGACCAGCTGTTTCGCTGCGACCTTGTCCGCCTTGTGCAGGGTGCGCACCAAATCCTTCAGGTAGAGCACGCCGACAACTTCGTCAACGCTCTTACCGGTGACCGGTGCGCGAGTGATCCCTTTGGCGGCGAAGAACTCGGTCGCCTCGGCAAGCGTCGATTCGGCAGGGATGGTCGCCATATCGATACGCGGAACCATAATCTCGCGAATCCACGTCTCACTAAGCTCCTCGACCGACTCGAGCAGCTCTTGTTCGAACTCCTCAGGCTCATCGACTTTCGGCAACGAAAGCGGCGTGAACAGTAAGTGAATTGAGTTGATTAGCGGCGACATCCAGCGAGTCAGGGTCAGGCCGAACCTGCGGTGCCCCAGCCGCTTCGCCGCGATCTGTGAGAGCAGTAAAAGTGCAACCATTAGCGCAACCGAGATAACCGCGGTCAGCCACCAGGTCATGCGCAGTGGAACCAAAGATTGCCCGATTGTGACGCCGAATATTCCGGTCAGGCTCATGCGCACGAAGCTCAGCGACTCTGCCTTCGGCTTGCTGTCAACGCTGGCCTCGAGCGCGGCCTTGAGCACTGCGGCCAGCAAGGTGAGCAGGGCAAACATCGCCGAGAGGTAAAACGCCACGGCAAGCACCTAAAGAGCCTCACTCGCATAGAAATCAGCAAGAATTTCGCGCTGCAACCCGAACATCTCGGCCTCTTCATCCGGGGTGGCGTGATCAAGGCCAAGCAAGTGCAAACAGCCGTGCGTAACCAAAAGCAGAATCTCGTTGATCAGCGGATGGCCCGCCTTGTCGGCATTGCCCTGCGCATACTCGGGGCAAACCACTATGTCGCCGAGCAGGCCAGCTGGCGTCTGATCTTCTTCAGTGCCGATTCGAAGTTCGTCCATGGGAAAACTGAGAACGTCGGTCGGGCCCTCCTCTTCCATCCAGCGCACGTGCAGCTCGCTCATGGTCTCGAGGTCGACAAATTGAATGGCGAGTTCGGCCGCAGGATGAATGTGCAACTTATCGAGCGCGAAAGTTGCCAGCCTCAAAACGCGAGCCTCGTCAACTGCTTGGCCACTGTCGTTGTTGATTTCGATTGTCATTTCTTGGCCGCCCCCTTCGCCGCCTGCTTAGCCTGCTGCTTTTCGTCGAAACGGGTGTAGGCATCCACAATCTTTGCGACCAGCGAGTGGCGAACCACGTCATCCGAGGTTAGGTAGCAGAATTTCAGGTCGGCAACCTGATCGAGCACCTCTGTTGCCGTCTTGAGCCCGGAAACGCCGTTCGGCAGGTCAATCTGGGTGGCATCGCCGGTGACCACCATCTTCGAGTTGAAACCGAGACGGGTGAGAAACATCTTCATCTGCTCTTTGGTGGTGTTTTGAGCCTCGTCGAGAATGATGAAGGAATCGTTGAGCGTGCGACCACGCATGTATGCGAGTGGAGCCACCTCGATTGTGCCGCCTGCCATCAGCTTTGGCACGGCATCCGGGTCGAGCATCTCGTGCAGTGCGTCAAATAGCGGGCGCAGGTATGGGTCAATCTTCTCGTTTAGCGTGCCGGGCAAGAATCCAAGCCGCTCGCCCGCCTCGACTGCAGGTCGGGTGAGGATGATACGGCTGATTTCCTTGCGCTGTAGGGCCTGCACGGCCTTCGCCATCGCGAGATAGGTCTTTCCGGTTCCTGCCGGGCCGATGCCAAAGACGATGGTGTGCTCGTCGATTGCATCGACGTATTGCTTCTGACCTATGGTCTTTGGTCGAATGCTTTTGCCGCGCGAGGAGAGAATGCTCTGACTGAGCACGTCGGCGGGGCGCACAGATTCGTCGATCATCTTGGCCGAGCGAGAAACAGCCTGCGGCTCTAGCTGCTGCCCGCCTGCGACCAGTTCGATCATCTCGGCAACTAGTGCGCGAACGGCCTCGACATCCTTGCGCGGGCCCTGCAATGAGATCTTGTTTGACCTAACCAGAACGTCGACCGTCGGAAAGGTTGATTCGAGCGTGCGCAGCAGTCCATCGTTGGTGCCGAGCAGGTTCACCATTGGAACGCTGGTGACTTCAATGAACTCGCGCACCGGTTGATTGTTAGTAGTCATCTAGGCCTTGGGGGTCTTGCTCAAGATGTGCCCGTGCGCGTGAAAGACGGTTTGGCCCGCCTCGCTGCCGGTGTTGAAGGTGAAGCGGAAAGAACCTGTTGAAACATCGCTGGCCACCTTGGAGCCGAGTTGAATCAGGTCGACAAGTGCAGGCGGGTTTGCAAATGCCAATTCGGCGATGTTGCCGTGGTGTTCCCGTGGCACCACCAGCACATGGATGGCCTGCTTTGGGTCGATGTCGTTAAACGCAATGGCGTGTTCAGACTCCGCAATGAGCTTGGCCGGGATCTCTCCCGAGATGATCTTGCAAAAAATGCAATCCTGATTGGTCAATTTGCCTCCGAGAGCAAGTTTAGAGTTTGCGGTGCCTAGCGGTAACTGCCGTTTGCCGCATTGATAACCGCGATGGCGGCCATGCCGGCTGTCGATGTGCGCAGAATGTCGCTGCCCAAGTGCACACGGATGGCCCCTGCCGCTTCAAACAGTTCAAGCTCGGTCTCTGAGATTCCACCCTCTGGCCCAACGACAAGGGTTACCTCGCGAATGGAGGCATCTGCGGTGATGCTTTCGACGGCCTGGCTCAGCCCCTTGGTGGAGGTCGGGTCGAGCACCAGCACGGTGCCTAGATCGCGGTTGCGAATGAAGATCGCCAGAGCCTCGGTCGAGACCAGCGGCTCAACCTCTGGAAACCAGGCGCGAATGGCCTGTTTGCCGGCCTCGTCACAGATGACCTGCCAGCGGTCGCGACCCTTGATGGCTTTGGCTTCATCCCAGCGCGAAATCGAACGCTCGGCCTGCCACGGAGTCACGGCAATTGCCCCGAGTTCGGTTGCGGCCTGAACCGCGAGCTCGTCGCGATCGCCCTTGGCGAGAGCCTGCACCAGACGAATGCGCAGAGCGGGTTCGCCAACGCGCTCGGCCGATTCGACCTTGATGCTGATCGATTTTGGAGCAACCCCGCTGACGCTGCCTCGAACCTGTGCCCCGCGGCCGTCGGTCAGTGCAATTGCCTCGCCCACGCGCATCCGGCGAACCGAAGCGGCGTGCTTGCCCTCGTCGCCGTCGAGTAAAACGGTTGAACCAATCTCGGGCAACGCGTCGAAATTTCTCTTGAACCGCGGCTCGACCATGAGCTACTTCTTGCGTTTCGAGTAAGCGCCGGCGATGTGCTTGCGCATTGAAATTTTCTCGCCGCCGCGAAGTTCGCTCAGCTGACGGAAGAGCTCTTTCTGCTTTCCATCGAGTTTGGTTGGAGTAACCACCTGGAACGTGACCACGAGATCGCCTCGTCCGTGTCCGCGAAGATGCGTGACGCCCTTGTTTTTGATTGTGTGCTGGTCGCCGCTTTGCACACCGGGTTCAATCTGAACATCGAGTACGCCATCGAAGGTTTCGATTTTTGTTCGAGCGCCGAGGGCCGCATCTGCAAGAGGCACCTCGACGGTGCAGTGCAGGTCATCTGCCTGACGTGAATAGAAATCGTCGGCGCGAACTGTGATGTCGACGTAGATGTCGCCATTCGGGCCTCCGGCGAAACCGACTTCGCCCTGTCCGCTGAGCTGAAGTCGCAGCCCATCTTCGACGCCTGCTGGGATGTTCAACTCAAGAGTGCGACGAGCGCGGGTTCGCCCCTGCCCGCGACAGTCAACGCAAGGGTCCTTGATTACCTGACCGAATCCGCGGCAGGCATTGCAGGGCTGCGAGGTAACCACATTGCCCAGCAACGAACGCACCTGGCGCTGAATCATTCCGCTACCGCGACAGACATCGCAGGTCGAGGCGCTGCTGCCAGGCTGCGAGCAAGAACCGTTACAGGTTGCACACAGAACGGCGGTATCGATCTCGATTTCCTTGGCGACCCCGAAGACCACCTCGGCCAGACTGAGCTCGACCCGAAGAAGTGCGTCTTGGCCGCGTTCCTGCCGACTGCGCGGGCCTCGCGCCTGAGCGCCACCAAAGAAGGTGTCGAAGATGTCTCCGAAGCCGAAGCCGCCCATGCCGCCGAACGGGTCGTTGCCACCCATGTCGTATTTGCGACGTTCATCCGGGTCGCTGAGTACCTCGTAAGCGTGGGTGACGGCCTTGAAACGCTCCTGTGCGTCCTCGGCCGGATTCACATCTGGGTGCAGTTCCCGGGCAAGCCTGCGATAGGCCTTCTTGATTTCGTCTTCGCTAGCCTCGCGCGAGACTCCAAGCGCTTCGTAGTGGTCCACTAAATCCCTCCGAGGGTTTGAGTCAAATACCTGGCAACGGCGCGCACCGCTGCGATGTTGTTGCTGTAGTTCATTCGGGTTGGGCCGAGCACTCCAACCTTGGCAACCTCAGCACCCTGCTTCTCGTAGCTGCCGATCACAATCGAGCTCGAGGCGAACTGGTCGAGCGGGTTCTCGCTTCCGATTCGAAGCGCGACCCCGTGTTGTTCTGCCTGCAATTCTTGGATGAGCTTGAGCAAGACCACCTGCTCTTCGATGGCTTCAAGCAGCGGAGAAATGTTTGCTCGCAGGTCTTCACTTTTTGCCAGGTTTGCCGTTCCGGCCAAGATGATTTTGTCTTGACGATTGGCATCGACCAAATCGAGCAGTGCGACCTCAACGGCAGTGAACAAGACCAAGTCTTTTGGAGCTATTGCCCCGCGCAGATCGCTCAGCGCCTTTGCCACGTTTGCCAACGGTTGGTCGGAAAGCGTTGCAAGTTTTTCACGAAGGGCTTCTACCTGAGTGGCATCTACGGCTTCGCCGAGAATCGCCATGTGCTGCTGCACGCGAGAGACATCGGTGACAAGCAGAATGATCACCTGATGAGCATCAATCTGCACGAGTTGAATGTTCTTGACTCGCCCGTTTTCTAGAGACGGATACTGAACCATCGCCACCTGATTGGTGAGCTGCGAAAGCACACGTACAGTTCGACCAAGGATTTCATCCAAGTCGCTGCTACCCTGCATGAAGTTTTCAATTGCCGTGCGCTCTGCGATGCTCAGCGGCTTGACCTCACCGAGGCGATCGACAAACATTCGATAGCCCTTGTCTGTGGGGATGCGCCCGCTTGAGGTGTGCGGGGCCACGATGAGCTGCTCGTCCTCTAGAAGCGCCATCTCGTTGCGGATGGTTGCGGACGATACGGAGAAACCGTGGCGCTCGACTAGGCTCTTGCTACCCACGGGCTGACTGGTTTCGATGTAGTCGTTGACGATGGCGCGAAGCACCTCGAGACTGCGCTCTGGAATCATGGTCACCTCGTTAGCACTCGCTCTGTCTGAGTGCCAATTTTACCCTCAGCCGCCATTTATGCTCTAGATATGACCAATCCATATGCGTCGGGGCGCGCCTGGACCCCAGAGGACGAGAAGACCGCTGCAGTTCTGGTGCACGCTTTATCAATCCCCTTCGAATTTCTTTCACCTCTAATCGGCTACCTTGCCTTCAAAGACCGCGGCCCGTTCGTGAAACATCACACCAAAGAGGCGCTCAACTTTTCGCTCACACTGCTGATTGCATATGTTGTGCTTGCCATTTCAGTCATCGGCCTCCTGGTGATCTGGGCAGTGCCGGTCTATGCACTGGTCTTCAGAATCATTTCCGCGGTCAAGGCATCGCAGGGCGAGTTTTACAAGTACCCGCTCACGATTCGATTCATCAAGTAGCCGCTACCCCAAGAGGTCGCGAACCAACGCGTCGGCCAACAAACGCCCCTTGAGGGTCAGGGTCAAATTGCCACGGATGGCCTCAACCGCATCAACCAGCCCATCTGCGATCGCCTGGCTAATTGGCTGGGACGCATTCGGGTTCAGCGCTTTGACCACGTCGATGCTCACGCCGTCGCTAATTCGTACCTCGAGCAAGACTCGTTCGAAAAGTCTGGTGCGTTCATCTAAAACCTCACGGGCGAGTGCCGGAGACTGCCCAGCCAGAAGCTTTTGCGCGTAAGTCGCCGGGTGTTTCACGTTCCACCACCTGGTTCCGCCGATGTGTGAGTGAGCACCGGGCCCGAAACCCCACCAGTCGTTCGATTTCCAATAGGCAAGGTTGTGAGCGCTGCGCGAGCTAGCACCCCGCGACCAGTTGCTCACCTCATACCATTCGAAATCTGCAGCGCTGAATGCTGCATCGGCGATCTCGTATTTTTCTACCTGCTCGTCTTCGTTTGGTTCGGGCAATTCACCAGAGCGAATTTGTCTTGCCAGCTTTGTGCCCGGCTCCACAATCAGCGAGTAGGCGCTGATGTGATCGGCCCCCAGTGCGAGTGCGGCATCCAGCGAGCGTTTCCACTGGTCGATTGATTCTCCCGGTGCACCGTAGATCAAGTCGACGGAGGCCTGCAGTCCCGCATCCTTGGCGGCATGTACCGCCAACTCAACATTTGCACGATCGTGACTGCGATCGAGTATCGCGAGCACCTCGGGCACCGCCGACTGCATGCCAATCGAAACCCTGGTGAAACCGCCTGCAGCCAGGGTTTGCAGATAGCGGGCATCGACGTTGTCTGGGTTGGCCTCTGTGGTTACCTCTGCCCCGGCTGCAATGCCGAACCCGTCACGCAGTTTCGCGAGCACGTTGACAAGCTCTTCGGCACGCAGCTGCGTGGGGGTGCCGCCACCAAAGAACACTGTGGAGAGTTCGCGTTCGGGCAATCCGGCCGAGCGTACGACCCGCTTGGCGAGTTCCAGCTCAAGGCTGAGGTCATCCAAGAATGATGACGGAGTTACGCCGCGCAATTCGGTGGCGGTGTAGGTGTTGAAGTCGCAGTAACCGCAGCGCACTCGACAAAACGGGATGTGCACATACGCGTGCATGCTGCGCAGCTGGGCGTCGACTGCAGCAGAATCGGGAAGTTCGCCAGTAGCCGGGGCCGGATCCCCCTCGGGCAAACTAGCCATTACTTGCCCTTCTTCTCGCCCTTTTTCTCGCCGTCGGTAGACAGCGCGGCGATGAACGCCTCCTGAGGAACCTCAACGCGACCAACCATCTTCATGCGCTTCTTACCCTCTTTTTGCTTCTCAAGCAGTTTGCGCTTTCGACTGATGTCACCGCCGTAACACTTGGCCAGAACGTCCTTGCGCATTGCGCGAATCGATTCGCGAGCAATGATGCGTGCACCGATGGCTGCCTGAATAGGTACCTCGAATTGTTGGCGCGGGATGAGTTCGCGAAGTTTTCCGGTGATCATCACCCCGTATGCGTAGGCCTTGTCCTTGTGCACGATCGCACTGAAGGCATCAACCTGCTCGCCCTGCAGCAACAAGTCGACCTTGACCAGGTCGCCTTCGGCAAAGCCTATTTCTTCATAGTCGAGCGAGCCGTAGCCCTGCGTTTTGCTCTTGAGCTGGTCGAAGAAGTCGAAAACAATTTCGGCAAGCGGCAGCGTGTAGCGAAGTTGAACTCGATCCTCGCCAAGGTATTGCATGTCCACCAAATTGCCGCGGCGACCCTGGCACAGCTCCATGATGACGCCTACGTAATCCTTGGGCGAAAGGATGGTTGCGCGCACCATAGGCTCGAGCACTTTCTTAACCTTGCCGGTCGGAAACTCGCTCGGGTTGGTGACGGTCACTTCTTTGCCGTCATCCATGGTTACTTCGTAAACCACAGATGGCGCGGTGGCAATCAGATCGAGGCCGAATTCGCGCTCGAGACGCTCTGTAACGATTTCGAGGTGAAGCAGCCCTAAGAAGCCGCAGCGGAAGCCGAAGCCAAGTGCAACCGAGGTTTCAGGCTCGTATGCAAGTGCCGCGTCGCTGAGCTTCAGTTTGTCGAGCGCCTCGCGCAGATTCGGGTAGTCGCTTCCATCGATTGGGTAGATGCCCGAGTAAACCATAGGCAGCGGATCCTTGTAGCCCTTAAGCGCTTCGGTGGCCGGCTTCTGCGCGTTGGTGACAGTGTCGCCAACCTTCGACTGGCGAACATCCTTCACGCCGGTGATCAGGTAACCAACCTCGCCAACCCCTAGCCCCTTTGTCGGCTCTGGCTCGGGCGATGAGACTCCGATTTCAAGCAGTTCGTGCACGGCCTTGGTCGACATCATCTGGATGCGCTCGCGCGGAGCCAGCTTGCCGTCGATCATTCGCACGTAGGTAACCACACCGCGGTAGGAGTCGTAGACAGAGTCGAAGATCATTGCGCGTGCTGGCGCGTTTGGGTCGCCAACCGGATTTGGAATCGTCGCAACGATTTTGTCGAGGAGAGCGTCGACGCCGACGCCGGTCTTGCCGGAAACGCGAAGGCAGTCTTCTGGGTTGCCACCGATTAGGTTGGCTAGTTCTTCGGCGTACTTTTCGGGCTGGGCGGCCGGCAGGTCAATCTTGTTGAGAACCGGAATGATCTCGAGGTCGTTCTCCATCGCCAGATACAGGTTGGCCAGAGTCTGCGCCTCGATGCCCTGGGCTGCATCGACAAGCAAGACGGCACCCTCGCAGGCAGCAAGAGAACGGGACACCTCGTAGGTGAAGTCGACGTGCCCGGGAGTATCGATCATGTTCAGCGCGTAGGTCTTGCCAGCAACTTCCCAAGGCATGCGAACGGCCTGCGACTTGATGGTGATGCCGCGCTCGCGCTCGATGTCCATTCGGTCTAGGTACTGGGCACGCATCGAGCGGTCGTCGACGATGCCGGTGAGCTGCAGCATGCGGTCGGCAAGGGTCGACTTGCCGTGGTCGATGTGGGCGATGATGCAGAAATTGCGAATCAGCGAAGGGTCGGTCTTGGCCGGCTCAAGCCTGGTGGTAGCGCGTGGCGACAAAAGAGACCTCTGAAAATCTGGGATTGGGACCCGGCCCCTGATGGCCGGACTCAACTATTCTCGCATAGTTGCCCAGAATTCCGCCTGACTGGTAGGGTTGGAAGTCGGTTCGGATGAGTGTCTCCATCCATGACCCCCACCATCGCAATCCGTGGTTTTCACAATGGAAACCGCAACAACGAAAGTGAAACATGGCAAACATCAAGTCGCAGATCAAGCGAATTGGCACCAACGCAAAGGCTACTGAGCGCAACAAGGCAGTGAAGAGCGAAGTTAAGACCGCTGTTCGCGCCGCACGCGAGGCCGTTGCAACTGGAGACAAGGCAAAGGCAGTCGCTGCTGTTGCAGTAGCAGGCAAGAAGCTGGACAAGGCTGTTTCGAAGGGCGTAATCCACAAGAACCAGGCCGCAAACAAGAAGTCGGCAATCGCCAAGAAGGCAGCCGGTCTCAAGTAGGCCCTTCCGCAAGATTTATCGAAAGACTCGCCCTCGGGCGGGTCTTTTGTTTTAACTGGGGGTTGGGCCGCAGAGCTACTTGATGTGAACGTTGCGGCCGGCGAAGAAGCCGATGGCAACTTGGATGAGGGAAAGCAGCGCAACGAAAAGCGCGCCGGTCGTCCAACCGATGGAATTTCCGATTGCGCCAACCGCGAAGGTTCCGATGCCGGCGATGAGGTAACCCCATCCCTGCGAGAAGGCGCTAAGAACGGTGGTCTGCGCTCTGGAACTTGCCCGGGTTGCGACGAGCGAGAGCGACATCGGGAAGGTTGCCGTCTGCCCAACCGAAATCATGATGCCGGCGGTGATGATGGTTGCCGGATCGGTGTTGTGCTGACTAATCAAAAGCATCAGCAACAGGAAGCCAACCGTGGTGAAGCTCGACGCTAAGGCGGCGAGCCACGAGAGCGACTTCAACTTTGCGATCAACGGTGCAAGTGCAAAGCCGGATGGAATACCGATGGCTGTTGCCAGGCCGAGATATGAACCGGCAGTCGAGGGAGCAACACCGATTGAGATGAGCATGGTTGGCAACCAACCGAGCAGCACATAGAAGCCAAGCGATTGAAGGCCGAAGAACAACAGGATTCCCCAGGCCACCGGGGAACGATAAACCGCTCGCGCTTCATCTTTGGCGGCGTGGGCTGCAATCTGAATGTGAGGCTCCGACTCGCGAACTCTTGGCCACCAGAATGCGATTGCGAATAAAAGTGGCACATCTGGGGTAAGCATGGAGAGTTTCCAGTCGCCGAGCACCTGGCTCCAAGGAACAGCAAAAGCGGCCGCGAAACTGGCCGCGATGGCAAGCAGGGTTGTATAGACAGACGTCAGCAACGAGGCGCGATCGCCAAAGTCGGTTCGAACAAAGGTTGGTAGCAGCACGTTTGCTACTGCGATTGCAAGGCCAACCAGAATCGTGGCCAGCAGCAAAATCGAGTAGCCAAACCAGACTCGTGCGGCGATTGCCACCGCCAAGACCACGAGGGTCACGAACATCGCATGGTTTAGTCCGAAGCGCCGCATCAACCATGGGGATATGAAAGCACCGAGCCCAAAGCAAAAGACCGGAACAGAAGCAAGCAGGCTCGCACTTGCCGGGTCTAGGTGTAGGTCGGTTGAAATGGTGTGCAAGAGCGAGCCGACCGCGGCAATAGGAGGCCTAAGCACCAGCGAGATAAAAATCAGTGCGAGCAGGGCAAGCCTGGTGTGCCGTTTCTGGTTCACGTTTACCTGCCCTTGTTCGAGATTAGAAGGATGAGCTGCTCGATCACATATTCAGGGTCGCGACTTGCACCCTTGCTCGCTGCATCGGCTTCGGCACAGGCGTTGATTATGCGGGCCATACCTTCTTCGCTCCAGCCAGCCCCGGCCTTTCGACGTTGATCAACCTGCCAAGAGTTTAGATAGGGAATCGTCGCATTTCGATTTGCATAGACCTTTGCAACTTCTCGAACCTGCTTGGCTATGCCGGAAACCAGCATGACCTTGTCGTTGCCATTGCTGAGTGTGTGGCGAAGATACTCGATCGCTTGACTCTTCTGACCTGCCCATGCGGAGTCCATGAGTTTGTAGATTGAAACTTCTACTCGCCCGCCGTAATACTGATCGACAATCTCCTCGGTGACCGTGCCCTCAATGTCTTGAATGAGCTGCTCGCAGGCTGCGGCGGCTTCGGATAGCGATTCGCCAAAAGCGTCTGCGATTGCGCGAATAGCCTGGGGTTGAATCTGTTTGCCCACCAACTGGAATTCTTCTGCGACGAAGGCCTGAACGAATTTGGCATCGGCCTTTGGCACCGCAATTTCGGCAGCCTTGTCGCTGGCGCGAATCGCCTCGAGCAGCTTCTTGCCGCGCACACTTGAGCCGTCGTGCACCAGTATGAGCGTGACTTCCGGCTCAGGGTTGGCGAGGTAGGCAATGCCATCTGCGATTAGGTCGTCGCTGCATTTCTCGACGCCTTCGATGATGATGAGTTTCGGTTGGGCAAACAGGCTCGGGGCCGCGAGATTGTTGATCTGCCCCGACGTGTAATCGCTAGCTGAAACGCGCTCGACCTCAATTGAGCCGAGCTTTGAAGTGAGTTGATCGCGAATCGCGCGAATACCCCTGCCGGCAAGGTACGTCTGCGGCCCGAAAATTAAGACGACTGGCGCCGGCGCGGCTTTGCGCCAACTCACCGAGGTCTCTTTCACCCGAAAAGCCTAACCGCCACCGGCTACAGCAAGATGCGATGCGTCAGCTCCTACAGAAATTGACCCGAGCAAGTCGGTTCTGGCAATCAAGGCTCCGGTTCGATCGAGCAGGTCGAGGGTTCGCGCCGTCGGATGCCCGTAGCCATTGTTCTTGCCCACCGAGATTAGGGCGACTGCGGGATGCATGGCTTCAACGAACTCTGCATATTGATCAGCCGAGCCGTGGTGGGCAACCTTCATAATCAGCGGCTCCGCTGTAACCCTGGAGTCATACCATTGCCCCATCGAGGCAGCCAGACGCATCTGGCCGCGCTCCCCCAGGTCGGCCAGCGCCAATAGGTTGTAGCCGTTCAAGTGAAACAGCATCGCGATACTTCCGTCGTTGGAATCTTCTGCATCGCCGCCTTCGTGTTCGGGGTTCAACACCAGCCAATTGGCCCTACCGAGCCGACCGTGCATTCCGAACTCAGCTGCAACAAATGGGATCTTGTCGATCACAAGTTGGTCTCGAACCCAGTTTGCTCCAGGCCGCTCGTCGTGAAAACTCGTGACCATCGCGAGGTCTATCTGGCGATTTCTAACCGCGCCGGGAATCGCACCGATGTGGTCTAAGTCGTAATGGGTAAGAACCAGCAGCTCGATGTGGCTGATGCCTAGATGTTTCAGGCAGCCATCGATTTTGTCATCGAACTTTCCGGTATCGATAAGGGCAATTTGATTTGCCGACCGAACCACCGTGGCGTCTCCTTGACCAACGTCGCAACTTGCCACCTGCCATTGCGGATCTGGCCAGGAGGCGAACTGAACAACCCGGTTGATTACCCCCGCAACCGTGCCAAGTGAAAGGGCGATTGCAAGGAGCCCCGAGATGTTGCGCAATCGTTGAGCTTTAGCAGCGAACCAAACCAGCAGAGCCACAATCAGGGCAATCAATAGCCCCTCAGGCCAGAAATCTGCTGCCCAGGGCAGCGTTGCGAAAGGTAGCGCCGAGAACCAGCTGGCGATAAAGACTATGAGCCAGGTGAACAGGGATGCGACCCAGAAAATCACCGAAGCAACTGCGCCGATCGGCGAGATCACGACGGCAATCAATCCGAGTATGGTCACCGGAGCGACCAAAGGCTCGGCAAGCAGGTTCGCTAACAACGAGTAGGTCGGAAGCCCGCCCTGCAACTGCAAGAGAATCGGAGCACAGAAAAGTTGTGCCGCGATTGAAACCGAAAGCGTTGCAGCAAGCCAACTCGGCATTCGGGCATCCAAGCGCCTTTTGATGATTGGAGCGAACCAGAGAAGGCCTAGTGTTGCCGCAACCGACAGGATGAACGAAAGACTCAGCACCAATTCGGGATCAAGGGAAAGCAAAATACAAACACTCAACGACAAAGCCACGATCGGTTTCACTCTTCGACCCGAGGCGCTGGCTAACAGAACGACGGTGGCCATCACCCCCGCACGAAGTACGCTCGGCTGAAAGCCGACAAGAAACACATAGCCAACCAGCGCCACCAGCGCAGATGCGACCCTGGCTTTGATGCGCAACCTGCCGAGCAAGAAATAGATTGCCGCGACCAGGATCGCGCAGTTGGCACCACTAACTGCACTCAGGTGCGTGAGCGAGACTGTCTTGAACGCGGTGGCGCTGGCTTGGGAAAGTTGCGAGTCATCGCCGATAGCCAAGCCAAGCACCAGTGCCTTTGCATCGGGAGTGACCCCGGCAGCCGCAACTAACGCCTTGGTGTGCAGCCAACCAAATTGCGGGATGTTCAAATCATTTGGTGTTTGAGCAACGAACGAGTGCGAAGCCCAGGCAATTGCACCGAAGAAAGCCGCAAGCAAAGCTGCTGGGCCAAGCGCCTCGACTGACACCTTCAGTCGACGAGCGGCAACAGCAATCACGCTCGCCGCAATAGCGAGCCAAAGCCAACCTGACCCAACCAGACCTAGACACACAGCCCAGGTAACCGCCGCCGCAATGACAAGATTCACCTGCCCACCAGCCCCCGTATCGGCGTGAGGCTGAATCGGGGTAACTGCCCCTGACCCGAATCAAGGCAAATTGCGGCCATCAGAGGGTCACCAGTTTTTCAATTGCCGTGAACATCTTTTGACCGATTCCGCTGACCTTGAGCAGGTCGCGCACCGACTTGAAACCACCATTTGTGGTGCGCCAATCGATGATTCGACTGGCAAGTGCTGGCCCCACTCGCGGCAGACTCTCGAGCTCGGTCTGAGACCCCCGATTCAGCGAAACAAGCGAACTACTCTGGCTGCCGCCAACCCCTGATGGTGTCGCCCCAGCGGCGGCATTTGTGACCACAACCTGTTCGCCATCGCTCAGCTGCCTTGCCAAATTCACGCTGGACTGATCGGCCCCCTTGGCAAAGCCACCAGCGGCAAATATGGCCTCAAACAATCGAGACCCTGAAACAAGCTCGTAGATGCCTGGGCTGACCACAAGACCTACAACATGCACATAGATCTTTGCAGCGCTAACACTCAGGCCCGAAGCAGGGCTCGCACCTGCATCACTCGAATATGCCGCAGAGCCGCCAAAGCCCGCTGATGCCCCCTGACCACTGCCGTCGGCCGCGTAATTGCTGATGTGATATGCCTTCGGAGAATTCAGTGCAGACAAAACAGCAACTATGCCGATGGCTAAAACAACGGTGAAGCCAACCAGTTTGAGGTTGAGCTTGCCCCCGATTACCTGATTGACCTTGGTGCGAAGTTGGTTCACGCACTCAAGTTATGAGTTCGAAAATCCGAGTTCAGCGCAATGGCGAATTCTGTGAGAAACCCGAGTGGCAACGCACTTGTTAGCAAGTGCGTGAGAGCTACTTGGTCGCGATGTTCACAAGCTTCGGCGCACGGATGATGATGTTCGCAATTTCACGATCACCGATTGCCTTCTTCACGTTGTATGAATTCATCGCGAGCTCGCGAAGTTCATCCTCGGTGATTGATACCGAAACGTCGAACTTGTCACGCAACTTTCCATCTACCTGCACTACCGCGGTCAGATTGTTGACCACCAACAGTGACCCATCTGCATCGCCGAGACCGGCAAGCGCAACGCCTGGCTGATGCCCAAGCTGCGCCCACATGTCTTCGGCCGTGTATGGAGCAAACAGCGACAACGCCTTGGCAACGGCCTCAACCGCCTCGCGAATTGCTGGGTCTGCCCCACCGACTTCGCCGTCGATTGCCTTGCGCAGGGTGTTGACCAGTTCCATAATTTTGGCAACGCCAACGTTGAACTTGAAGGTCTCGATATTCTGCGCAAAGTCACGCAGGAACCCATGAGTGGCCTTGCGAACATCCTTGTTGCCGGTGGCAAAATCGACACCGGGCTTGCTGCTGACGTCGCCAGCCAAACGCCAGGCGCGACCCAAGAACTTCGATGCACCGCTGGGCGAAACATCGGCCCAGTCGATGTCGTCTTCTGGCGGCCCAGCAAATGCCATGGTCAAGCGAACCGCGTCGACCCCGTGCTCGTCGAGCTGATCGCTGAGTCGAACCAGATTGCCACGCGACTTCGACATGGCCGAACCGTTCATCAGAACCATGCCCTGATTCAGCAACCGAGTAAACGGCTCTTCGAAATCGACAAGCCCAATGTCGTGCAAAACCTTGGTGAAGAAGCGGGCATAAAGCAGGTGCAGAATCGCGTGAGTCACGCCGCCGACATACTGGTCGACCGGGGCCCAGGCCTTGGCCTCGTCAACCTCGAAGGCCACCGACTCGCTATTTGGTGACAGGTAGCGCAAGAAATACCAGGATGAGTCAACGAAAGTATCCATGGTGTCGCTGTCGCGCTTGGCTGGCTTGCCACACTTTGGGCACGAGACGTTCACCCAGGCTTCGGCAGCGCCGAGTGGAGACGAACCCTTTGGCTTGAGGTCGAGCCCAGCAGCACTTGGCAGTTCTACCGGCAACTGATTCTCAGGAACAGGAACCTCGCCGCAGCCTGCACAGTGGATGATCGGAATCGGCGTGCCCCAGTAGCGCTGGCGCGAAATTAGCCAGTCGCGAAGTCTGAAGTTCTTGGCAGCCTTGCCCTTGCCCTGCGCGGCAAGCAGCTCGATTGCCTTAGCAATTGCCTCGGTCTTGTTCAAACCGGTCAGCTCGCCCGAATTCACCAGGATGCCGTCACCGGTGGTTGCGTGACCCAACTCGTTCGGGTCACCTTCTTCGGTTTGCAAGACCGTGCGAATTGGCAAACCAAACTCGCGAGCAAACTCAAAGTCGCGGTCGTCGTGCGCTGGAACAGCCATGATTGCGCCGGTTCCGTAATCGGCAAGAACGTAATCGCTCAGCCAAATCGGCAACTTCTCGCCATTGATTGGGTTGATTGCGAACAGCCCGGTGTCGACACCGGTTTTCTTGCGGTCGGTGGCAAGACGTTCGATGTCGTTCGATTTCTTGGTCTCATCCAAGTAGGCCTGGAAGCGCGTGCGCACATCGGGCGTTGCAAGCGATGCGAGCTCGGCGGCAAGGTCGCTGTCGACTGCGACAACCATGAAGGTTGCGCCGAACAGCGTGTCGGGGCGAGTCGTGTAAACCGTGACTGGGTTGGCGCGGCCTTCGACCACGAAGTCGACCTCTGCTCCGGTCGAGCGACCGATCCAGTTGCGCTGCATGGTCAGCACCTTGGCCGGCCAGTTTCCCTCGAGAGTGTCGAGGTCATCTAAGAGCCGGTCTGCGTAGTCGGTGACCTTGAAGTACCACTGGGTCAGCGCCTTCTTGGTGACCACGCTGTCGCAACGCTCACAGAGCCCGCCAACTACCTGCTCGTTGGCGAGAACGGTCTGGCAAGAAGGGCACCAGTTCACGTTCGAGTTTTTGCGGTATGCCAAGCCCTGCTTGTAGAACTGCAAGAATAGCCACTGGTTCCAGCGGTAGTAGATCGGGTCGCTGGTGACGATTACGCGATCCCAGTCGAACGAACAGGCATAACGGCGCATGGATGCACGCTGCTGTGCGATGTTGTCGTAGGTCCAGCCACGTGGGTCGAGGCCGCGCTTGATGGCCGCATTCTCGGCGGGAAGACCGAAGGAATCCCAGCCGATTGGGTGCATTACGTTGAAGCCCTTTTGAGCCCAGTAGCGCGAGATTACGTCTCCGAGCGCGTAAGCCTCGGCATGGCCCATGTGCAGATCGCCGGAGGGGTAAGGGAACATGTCGAGCACGTACTTCTTCGGGCGTGGGTCGCCAGCAATGCCGCTGTTGAACGGCTTTAGCTCATCCCAGACGGGAAGCCACTTCTCCTGTATCGCGAAGATGTCGTATTCGTTTAGCTGCTCAGACATCCCCCTAGGCTACCAATCAGGTGGCCGGGTATGCAGTTCCTATTGCGCTCAGAAGCGCCTTGGCCTTGACCTTAATCTCGGCAAGCTCTTCGACCGGGTCGCTATCGATGGTGATTCCGCCGCCAACTCCGATGTAGGCGTGCTTGCCCTCAACAACGACCGAGCGAATCACCATGCCAAAGTCGGCAACCCCGCCGTGAGTCAGAAAACCGGCTATGCCCGAATACATACCGCGGCCGAGATGGCCTTCCTTGCTCTCGAGTTGGTCGATCAACTCGATGGCCCGCTGCTTAGGCGCTCCGGTCATCGAACCACCCGGAAAAGCGGCGCGGATGGCGTCTGCCGCAGTCTTACCATCGGCTAAGTCTGCCTCGACCGTGCTCACCAGCTGGTGCACCGTTGCGTAACTCTCGACGTCGAAAAGCTTGCTGACTGAAATGCTTTCGGGTTTGGCCACAGAACCCAGGTCGTTACGCATCAGATCGACAATCATCAGATTCTCGGCGCGCTCTTTCTCGTTTTGCGCCAGCTCGAGTTTGGCTGCCTCATCTGCGGCGGCATCCTCGTGGCGCGGGCGCGTGCCCTTGATTGGCTTGGTCGACATGTGGCCACTTGCGTCGATGTGCAAGAACTGCTCGGGCGAGCAGCACAGCAATTCGACAGCACCAAATTTGAAATAGGCAGCGTAAGGCGCAGGGTTGGTTTCGCGCAGGTTCATGAAAGTCGTCAGCGCGCTTCCCGAAACCGAAACGCGAATTCGGTTGGTTAGACAAAGCTGATAGACCTGACCGGCGGCAATCTGCGCCTTCGCCTCTTCGATTAGCGCGAGATACTCGACGTCGCTGTGGCGCACTGAAATTTCGTCAGAAATCAGCCCCGCATGAAAGAGCTTGTGACCGGCCTGTTCGCCTCCGCACAGCCCGATGCGCAACAACGCCGCCTGCTTCCAAGCCTCGTAGTCTTCTGCACCGGCAAAATCACCGATTAGGAAGAACCCCTTTGCGTCGTGATCGAAAACAATTGCGCGGTCGATGTGCAGGAAGTGCCCCTGCCCCTCGTAGTCGAGCACTCCGACTACC
This sequence comes from uncultured Micrococcales bacterium, assembly GCA_903909605.1. GTDB lineage: Bacteria > Actinomycetota > Actinomycetes > Actinomycetales > Microbacteriaceae > Rhodoluna. Next base: position 136,850 of record CAIVWH010000010.1, read on the forward strand.
CCTGGGCGAAACTCGAATGGCAGGTCGACTGCTTGCTGCGGCTCAAGGTTCGCCTCGAGCAACTCTGAGCCCGGGCCACGCAGCAACTTTGGGCTTGAGCCAATCACCGAGTAGCGAGCATCCCAGTGGTGTTCGCGGTCGAGCCAGAACGCGTTCTCGTCGCCTCGATGCAGAAGCACAAAGACGTCAGCCGGATGCACCCACCCGGCGAACTCGTCGTAATAAAGAGGCACGACAATTAGATTAGACAACCAGCACAGAAAGGCGCCGATGAATCAGTTGCTTGGCCTCAGCGCCGCTGGGCTGACCGAGGTCGAACCGAGCCTGGCCACCGAACTTGCCGTGGCAGATAGCCTGCTGGTCGAAGATGGCCGGGCTAGATCGCTTGGCGCCCACTTCGCGCGTTTCGAAGCGGGAGTGGCCGCGACTTACCCGAGCGAATTGGAACTGCTACCCCGCCTGTTTGACCTGTTTCGCCAGATTGTGCCGCGCGAAGGCAGGCAGTTTCCGCGGCTTGAAATGCACGGCAACCAACCGGCCGGTCAACGCCTGCACCTGCACCTGCGACCAGCGCCAGAGCCACTCGGTGCCGCAACACTAATCACCCACCAGGATGCCGACCCACGCCTGAACCCGAGCATCAAGGGGCCAGACCTTGCCCTCGGCGCAGAGATGCGCAATCGCGCAAACATTCTCGGAGCCGACGAGGCCGTGCTTGTCGATAGCGATGGCTATTTGATTGAGGGCGCACTCAGTGCGATTGTCTGGTGGCGTGGCGATGTGCTCTGCGCTCCGAATCATGAAACGCGCTGGCTCGACAGCATCACTCGTCGCGAAGTTTTCGCAATCGCCGAACAAATGGGCCTGACCACGCGCACCGAGAATGTGAAGCCTGCCGACTTGGTGGAAACCGAAGTGTGGATGCTCAGCTCACTGCAAGCGATTCGCCCTGTCACCGAATGGCTAAACCTCGGTGGCCCGCTTGCCAAAGCAACTCACGTCGAGGCGTTTGAACGCAGACTTCGACTGCTGGCCGAACCGATTGGGGTTGTCTGATGTGCGGACGTTTCGTAGTTGCCAAAACCGTTTCTGAGATTTTGAACATCTTCGAGGTTGACGAGATTGTCGGCGAGCAGCCGGGGCTCAGCTACAACGTCGCCCCCACTCACCAGATTTCGATAATCGTCGATCGCCCAGACGATAAGGCGCCAGATGGCTCGCCGCTCGGAGATCTGCATCGCGAGATCTACTCGGCGCGCTGGGGGTTGGTGCCGCGTTGGAGCAAGGATGGGCCGGGCAACTCATCCCCGTTGATTAATGGCCGCATCGAAAGCATTCTCGAGAAACCCTCGTTCAAAGAGTCGGTGGTTCGTCGCCGCTGCGTGATTCCGGCAAGCGGCTACTACGAGTGGCACGTTGCGCCGGATGGCACCAAGCAGCCGTTCTACATTTCGGCTGGCCCAGACGGCATGCTCGCGCTTGCCGGGCTTTACGAGTGGTGGCGTGATCCGAGCAAGGCAGCAGATGATCCGAGTCGCTGGCTGCTTTCTGCGACCACGTTGACCAAGCACACCGCTCCCGAGCTCGAGCACATTCACGATCGCAATCCGGTGCTGCTTTCTGCAGACACCTTGGATGCCTGGCTTGACCCTCACGTAATCGGCGATCAGGAGTTGCTCGCCGCGGTTGCGGCCGAGTCGAACGTGGTCGCCTCCGAGGTCGAGTTTCACAAGGTCGATGCCGCCGTGGGTGCGGTTCGCAACAACTCGCCCGAGCTAATCCGCGCCATCTAGCCGCTTCGCGCAGGCCAGCCGCGGTTAGGCAGGCCAACCCTCAACCAAAGGTTGAACTCGCCACACCGAACCAACTTGCAATGTCGGAGGCTGTTCCTAGATTCTTAACGTTCGAACATTTGTTCGAATAATCTTTCGAATTTAGGGGCAACAAATGGCTCGAGTAGACGAATTGGTCTCGGTCTCGATCAACGAGGCTGGCTTTCCAGTCGAATTCAATTGGCGTGGCGGCGGCTACCGCGTGCTCAACCGGCCGGTGCGTTGGTTCACTAGGCGCGAATGGTGGAGCGAGGCATCCCGCGTGCCTAAGGGAGTTGGCGCAGGCGTTCTCGAAGTAGAAATGTGGCTGCTGGTGGCAAGCGAAGGTCGCGAGAAACGGCACTACGAACTCGCCCACTGCGCCATCGGTGATAAAAACCAGTGGCGGCTGCACCGTGTGTATTAAACCCGTGTGTATTAAACCGGCGGCTGCTGACCCCTGGCCCCCAATGCTTCGGAGCTCAGCGTGAGCGGCTTCACCCACTTGCACGCGGCATCGGCCTATTCGGCACACTACGGAGTCACTCGGCCCGAGTTAATGGCCGAGGCTGCTGCAAGTTTGGGAATGACCTCACTTGCCATCACAGATCGCGACGGTCTCTACGGTTCGGTGAAACACATCGGCGCTTGTCTCGCGCTCGGCATCTCGCCGATTGTCGGAGTCAGCCTCGAGGTTGTCGACGACGAGTTTGAACACCTGGCACGAGTTGTGGTGTTAGCGCGCGGTCACGATTCGGGAATCGGCTGGTCAACGCTGTGCTCGGTCGTTTCTGCCGCACACGGCTACGACGTGTCAAACGTTGACGACCGCGGCAAGAAGTTGGCGCGCAACAAGAGCGAACGCATCGCAATTCGCCGAGGAGACCTAGCGCGAATAATCGCCGAGAGTCTTGGTGCTTGCACGGTGCTTCTAGGCAACAACAGCGACGTTGGTCGTTCTGTGCTCGGCGCGTCACGCGATGAAGCGCTCAAGTTGCTGCAACCTTGGCTCGATCTGTTTGCCATACCAAACACACTCGCCATAGAGGTAGCAACACTGCTCACCGAACCGAACACCGAGGGTTCAACACTTCAGGCATCGCGCATGCTGCAACTCGCCGACTTTGCCGGGGTCAGCGCCGTACTCACCAACCAGGTGCGCTACCTAACCCCCGACGATGCAGTAACCGCCGACGTACTCGACGCAGCCCGCTTCCTCGAACCGCTGGGCTTCTTTCAGGTGCAACCGAACGCCCAAGCCTGGCTCAAACCACCGCGGCTCATGCACGCTCTCGCGCACGAGGTATGCGGCGACCCCGAACGAGCCAGGCAGCTCATCCGCGACACCCAACTGCTGGCCGATCGACTACGGCTCGACCCGCCGAGCGACTGCGGCTGGGGCAAGCCCAAGACTCCCGAGAAGAGCACGCTCGGCATAGATGGCGACCCGTTCCAAGTGCTGCAGCAAAAGGCACAGGCGGCCATCAGCCACCGCTACCCAAGCGCATCCGAGGCAACGCTTCGCGAGGTGAACCACAGGCTCAACCAAGAGCTGATCACCATTGGGCAACTCGGCTTTGCCACATACTTTCTGACCGTTGCCGATGTCGCCCAAATGATTCGCGACATGAAGATTCGCATCGCGGCCCGCGGCTCTGGCGCCGGTTCGCTGGTGAACTACCTGCTTGGCATCAGCGGAGTCGACCCAATCGAGCACGAGTTGCTGTTCGAACGCTTTCTAAGCACCGAGCGCAGCAGTCTGCCCGATATCGACATCGATGTCGAATCGGCAAGGCGGCACGACATCTATCGCAACATCTTCAGGCGGTACGGATCATCACGAGTCACGCTGCTCTCGATGCAGAGCACCTATCGCGGTCGTGGGGCCGTGCGCGACAGCGGCTTGGCTCTCGGGCTCGACGAAGACGAAATAGATCAACTCGCCAAGAACGTTTGGCGACTCAGCGCTGGCAGTTTCAGAAACGCTGTTGGCCAGAAGCCGGAGCTTGCCGAACTACGCGACGCGCTCGAATCCGATCGCAAGATGAATTTGCTTGTCGACATCACCGAACGACTCAACCGACTACCACGACACATTTCGATGCATCCGTGCGGAGTGATTCTGGGCGACTCGAGCCTGCTAAAACTCACCTCAATCGAACAAAGCGGCATGGGCTTGCCAATGAGCCAGTTCGACAAAGACGATATGGACCCGATGGGGATGCTCAAACTCGACGTACTCGGTGTACGCATGCAAAGCGCCATGGCCTATGCGGTTCGCGAGATTGCTCGAGTTCGCGGCGAAGAACTCGACCTCGATGCCATCGACAGAGCAGACCCCGAGACTTTCAAGAACATCCGCACCACAAACACGCTCGGCATCTTTCAGATCGAGAGCCCAGGTCAACGTGAATTAACTGGCAAGCACCAGCCGACCGAATTCAACGACCTAACCATTCAGATCTCGCTGTTTCGACCTGGCCCAATGAAGGGCAACATGATTGCCCCATACCTAGATGGCCGGCACAAATTCGCCCAGCCCGACTACATGCACAAAGATCTCGAGCCGATCCTGCGCGAAACCTTTGGAGTCGTGGTCTTCCACGAGCACGTACTGCGCATCCTCAACGTGATGACCGGCTGCACACTAGCCAAAGCCGACGAACTACGTCGCTCACTCGAAGACCCGCGGGTCAAACCCGAAATCGAAAAGTTCTTTCGCACGAAGTGCACAGAGCGCGGTTACTCGAAGCAGGTAATCGACCGGGTCTGGCAGGTGCTTGAGGGGTTCTCGAGTTTCGGCTTCTGCAAGGCACACGGGGCCGCCTTCGCCCTGCCCACCTACCAGAGCGCCTGGCTCAAGACCCACTACCCCGTCGAGTTCATGGCCGGGCTGTTCACCCACGACCCAGGCATGTATCCGCGCAGGCTGCTGCTTGCCGAGGCAAGAAGGCTTGGCGTGCGAATCCTGCCGATCGATGTGAATCTCTCGAGTGACGAATACCTCGTCGAGCGCCACGGCGAAGAGTTGGCCGTGCGCCTAGCAATCACCGATGTCACCGGCATCAGCCAGGCCGAGATCGGGCGAATTCTGGCCGAGCGACCGTTTAGCGATATCGGCGACTTCTATTCGCGGGCCAAACCGAGCCGCAAGACTTTCGACACCCTAGGTCAGATAGGTGCGCTCGATGGCCTAAAACTCGGCGACTTCGGCCCGCAGCACACTCGCGGCGACATCATGGCAATGGTTCGCAAACTGAACTCGGCCAAGAAGCGCAAGCCCTCTGAGCAAGAGGCGCCGACCCTCGACTTCGACTTCGGCGACCTGCCGCGCGGAAACCCCGAGCCGAGCAATGCCGAGAAGGTTGAAGCCGAACTTCGCCTGCTCGGACTCGACTACACCGAACACGTGCTCGAGCAATACCGCCCGATGCTCGACGAGATGGGCGTGGTGCGTTCAAACGAGCTGGCAAACCTGCGCAGCAAGAGCGATGTTCTGGTTGCCGGTGTGCGAGTCGCCACCCAGACCCCACCGATGCGCTCTGGCAAGCGAGTTGTCTTTCTCAGCCTCGACGACGGCTATGGATGCTCCGACGCAACCTTCTTCGAAGACGCACAGGCTCGCTGCAGTCACATTCTTTTCAACACGAAGTTGCTGTTGGTTGCCGGTAAGACTCGGCGCACGGGAGTGCGCGGAGTTTCACTCATGGCCGAGAATGCCTGGGATCTTCGCGAGCTTTGGCAACAGTGGAGTGCAGCTCGCCCGAAGGAATCCGAGATGCTGGCTAGTTGACCTGAATCGACCGCTTGGCAAGACCCATGAAATAACCATCGATCTTGGTTTCAGGAATCTGCTCAGGGTCGAGCGATGCACCGAGTGTCACGAACAGTGGCGTGAAGTGCTCAACGGTTGGGTGCGCATACGGCATTCCAGGGGCAAGTGTCTTGTAGTTGATGAGCGACTCGACATCACCGCGCGACAAAGCCTCTTTCGCCCAAAGATCAAACTCGGATGACCATCCTGGAGCTGCGGCGTCGGTGCGCCAGTCGCGAATGAATGGCAGGCCGTGAGTCATGAAGCCAGAGCCAATAATCAAAACTCCCTCATCGCGAAGCGGGCGAAGTCGGCGGCCGAGTTCGAGAAGTCGAACCGGGTCGTGAGTTGGCATGCTGAGCTGAACCACTGGGATGTCGGCATCGGGATACATGACCTTGAGCGGAACCCATGCTCCGTGGTCGAGGCCACGGGAAGGGTGTTGGTGCAGCGGCTCGGTATCCGGCATCAACTTGGCAACCATCTCGCCCAGCCAACTGGCATCCGGGGTCTCGTATTTCATGTTGTAGAAACGCGGCGAGAAGCCGCCGAAGTCATAGATCAGCGGGGTGTTGGCGCTGGTTGAGGAAATCGCTACAGGAGCACTCTCCCAGTGGGCAGAAACGATCAGAATCGCCTTGGGATTGACCAGCTCGCCAGCGGCATTGGTGAGCCCGGCCGACCAGCCAGAAAGCTGACTCATCCAGAGTTGATCGTCAAGCAGCGGAGGAGCACCGTGTGAGATGTAGAGAGCGGGTGGCTGGTTCATGAATTTAGTAAAGCCCCCCTTGACTAAATAGTCAAGCCATTTCAGTATCGTTGCCGCCGAAATCGCTTGAAGGCCACAGCCATCAATATCAAGGACCACATCCATAGAACAAGCAATTTATGATCCGGAGACAAGGTCAAGACATTGATGACAGCCCCTGGACAAACTTCCGCCATTGGCTCTCCAGGGTAGTAAATCAAGGTGCCATCCACATAAGGAAACACATTAGAAGTTGTCCGCAGAATATCTGTCGCCAAAACACTTCCTAAACCGATTTCAATCAAGCCGCAACCAAGGATGAATCCTTGGGTAACAAATATAAACGCGACGGTAGCAAGACCTGGGTTCCTAAAGATCACTCCAAGCGCAAAACCGAGCACCCCACTGGCTAACTGCACCAGAAACAATCTGCTCAAAAAGAAACCTGCTGCTGACCAGAAAACCGCTCTATCGGTGAATGCCTCTTGGTGTGTCCAATACGTCAACGCAAGGCCCACTATTCCGCAAATAAGTGATGTCGCCGAGACCAAAGCGACCAAAGCAAGTAATTTGCCGGTCAAAAGTAATCTTCTAGAAGGCACGCCAATTAGCTCACGTCGCAAGGATCGATTGCTGAGTCGCTCGCTAAAGAGCGATTGTGCGGCAAAACCAACCAGCAACGATGCGCTCCAAATACCGGCACATAGGAAACGCCCTATTCCAGCCTCTTGCATTATTTGACTGTTGGCTGGGTCCAATCCATCAAGACTAGTGAAAACTGGTAATGGCGAAATTGCCGGCAGCAGGACGACTAACACCATGCACAGCATGATGGAAATAAGGAATATGCGAGATCTGCCTGCGCTTAATATCTCTCCGACTACGAGTCGCCGCAAAGATAAGGAAGGTAACTTCGTCGAAGCGTAGCTCTGTATTACTTTGAAGCCTTCCTTTCCAGCTGAAACAGAATCGAATTTGAGAAGCAGATGAGACGCAATGGCGACATAAATAAATAGCCAAACAAGAAATACCGCTAGACACCAAGCCGAACTCAAACTGGATTTGGGAATCGGCCCGAAACTATAGACGGTCGCTCCAGGCATTTGAACTACCCCTTGGATAGCTGCAACTGGCGTGAAGTCAGAAAGTGTACCCCAGCTGAAAGGCTTGAAAACTAGCAGGATCACTGGAAGCAGTAGAAACGCGAATAGACCATGAAAAGCAGCGCCGTTCAACGTTTTAGAAATCGTTGGTATACACACGCCAAGAGTTGCTGAAAGCCCTGCCACTAAAGACTGGACTGCGGCCAAGGCCAATCTATGTGAAACCGGTATGGTCTCGACGTGACCAATAGAAAGGATCCATCCACTAATAAATGTGGACATGGACAAGCCGAGGAATGAAGCCAGCGCTGAGGCCGAAAGTGCAACCACAAGCTTGGTGAACAAAATGCGACTTGGTGAACCAGTCGTTAACCTCGATCGGGCAAAGACTGCACCAACCCTTTCAAATCGCATCAACGAGAAACCGACGACGAAAGATGCAACAGCAACCGGTATTTCAAAAACGGTGAGCGTCTCAATATAGGTAATCGGTCCAAGCTTGTTCAAAATGACAAGCCGTGGGACAAGGGTTGCAAGAAATGCTAAAAGCGGCCCTAACGTGGCGGGACCAAGAAATATGAGACCTAGAAGAATCTGAAAGGATCGAACATTTAGAAGTTTGACGAGCTCTGATTGGACACTCCCACCAGCCGCCTTCCAAGAACCGCCTGCAACAGTCGAAATCATCGACTAGTTTCTATAGCTCTGAACTCCAGGGAATTTTCGACCAGGCGTTTGTAGACGTTTTCTAGCGATGATCTTTTTGCCGTCAATCCGTGAAGAATTATTCCATTAAGAGCAGCCAGTTCACCCATCACACTGGGAGAAACACCATAAACGACAAACTCCTGGCCAACATCTTCAAAGCGGTAACCGTGCGACGTGAGCACGTCAGTAAGTTTGCTTGAGTCTGGAGTCATAACAGACGTCACGACGCCTAGAAGTTCACTAGTCATAGCATCAGCTAGAACGCGTCCACCACCAATGACGATAACCCGTTGCGCAAACAGCTCAAGCTCGGACATCTGGTGCGATGACACTAGTACGGTTTTCCCATCTTTTGAAAGGTTCTCCATAAGCCTGCGAAACCAAGTAATCCCTTCAACATCCAAGCCATTAAGTGATTCATCGAAAATATAAACATGAGGATCACCAAGCATGGCGCCAGCGATGTTTAAACGTTGCTTCATTCCTAGAGAAAAAGACTCGACCCTTTTTTGCATTGCCGACCGGAGACCTACTTGCTCAAGGACATCCAAGACGCGCTTGCGAGATATCCCATAGGCGGCCGCAATTGAGCGCAAATAACCGTAAGCGGTGAGCCCTGGATGCATCCCATCAACATCCAGGGCCGCACCCACGTGCATTATGGGGTCCTTCAACTTTGCGTACGCAGTCCCGCCAAAATCAGCGTTCCCCGCTGTAGGAAATTCCAAGGCAAGGAGGATTCTTAGAATGGTCGTCTTGCCTGCCCCATTCGGGCCAACCAGGCCTGTAACTTGACCCGGCTTCACAGTGAAGCTGATGCCCGAAATTACCCTTTTATCGCCGAAATTCTTTCTCAGCCCGCTAACGCGAATTTGCAATCAAACGCTACTTGTATGTCAGATAGTCCGAGGACACGATGGTCGGGCATGAGGTGTGGTACCAGGCGATGCTGCCACCGCCACCTGTGATCGTGATCGCTGGGCTTGTAGCCGACCAAGGTGTGAAAGGCCAGACTGCGTTGCAACTGAAGTGAATGATCACGGAACCATTTCCAACGCATGACCCTGAAACCAGAATGTCTGTTGCGACGCCAACTGTAGGGCATGTGATTCCGGCTGCTTCAGCTGAGGTTGCCCCAACAATTGGCAGAAAAGCACTGATTGCGATTCCAGAGAAAATTGCCAATTTTCTTGATGTTTTCATACTCTCCCCAAATTAATAAATCAACGAAAGAAATAGTTTCGCGAGCCCCCCCCAATTGAGGTTTCAACCTCACTCGAATTGTAAAGCCTGGCTCATGATTCCTGGGTGCCTGGCAGGCTTTGTGATTTATTCGTTATCGAACTCGGCCAGGATGCCAAGCGTGTTCGATGTGCCGATGCGGTTGGCCCCGGCCTCCAGCATGTCGATTGCCGCGTCGAGGGTACGAACACCCCCGGATGCCTTTACCCCAAGGCGGTCACCCACCGTGGCTCGCATCAGTTTGATTGCATCCACCGTTGCCCCACCCGAACCGTAGCCGGTCGAGGTCTTCACGAAGTCGGCACCGGCCGCCTCGCTGATCTTGCAAGCTGCGACAATTTCATCATCGGTGAGCGAGGCGGTCTCGAGAATCACCTTCACGGTCGCCGAATTGGCGTGAGCCACTTCGCAGACGATTTCGATGTAGCGACGAACGCCATCCTCGTCACCTGAGCGGTAATGCCCGAGCGGAAACACCATGTCGATCTCTTTGACACCGTTCTTCACGGCCTCAACTGCCTCTTCAGCCAGGATGTGGCGCGAAACGTTCGCGTGCGGAAACCCAATCACTGAACAAAGTGCGGTGCTACCCCAGCCACCGACCGAAGCGGCGGTCGCCAGGTTAATGCCGGCAACGACATAGGCGGCGCATCCGGTTTGCTGTGCTAGCTGCGCATTCTTGATGACGTCTTCTTTTGTGGCCTCCGGCTTGAGCACGGTGTGCTCGAGGGTTGCTGCAACTTGTTCTCTGGTGTATCCGCGGTAACTCATGACTTCAGTCTAAGTTCGCGGTGTGCCTTGACGATTGCAATCAATCCGCAAAGGGTAAGGGTCACCAATCCGGTTGCGCTCATCAGGCCGAAAGTTTTTGCCATTTCCAGGTAGGCACTGCCCTGCTGCTGCGCCGTTTCGGTGGTTTGCAAATCAAGGCCGAGGCCCAAAATCGCATAGTAAATAGCGAAGAAAACGACGAATACACCGCCGGCTACGATTACCAAACCTCGGATGTTGAACCCGCGGCCAGCCCTAAAGAGCGCGTCCGAAATCAGGAAGGCACTGGCGCCGAGCGAAATTGCCAAAAGTGGCAATGCCCAGATTACGAAGAACGAAATCACGGCGAACAGCAGCGCAAAGCCGTAGCCAAAGCGCAGCAGCCTGGTCAATTTAGATCTCAAATCCAAGGAATCTCCGTTCGCAGCCCCAGGTTCAAATCTAGGCTTTGTTTATGCAGATTTCGGTGCGGGTCAAGCCAGGCTCAACAAAGGGCCCGCTGGTTGAGGTGGCCGAAGATGGCAGCCTTACCGTCTATCTGCGACAGCGCGCTGTCGACGGAGCCGCCAACGAGGCCCTCATCGAGGTGCTGGCCAAGCACTTTGGTGTGCCCAAGAGAGATGTCGACATCGCGTCGGGTCACAGCTCGCGCATCAAGCGCATCCGAGTCTCTGTTTAGTCGGCGCCGCGGACATCCCGGCAAAAGAAAACCCTCGGACTCCAGAGAATCCGAGGGTTAGTTGTGGACCTAAGGGGATTTGAACCCCTGACCCCCTGCATGCCATGCAGGTGCGCTACCAGCTGCGCCATAGGCCCGTGAACAACTTGTCTAGATTACACGACCGAGTCGAGTTTGACCACCGGGCTGTCTTTCCAGAGGCGCTCGATCGAATAGAAGGCGCGGTCTTGCTCGTGCATGATGTGGCAGATTACGTCGCCCAGGTCGAGCAGAATCCAGCGGCCTCCAGCCTTGCCCTCCTCACGCAGCACGCGCATGCCAGCCTCGTGAAGTTTCAGCTGAATCTCATCCGAGATTGATTGCACTTGGCGCTCGTTGCGACCGGATGCGAGCAAGAAGATGTCGGTCAACGGCATCAGCTCGCTGACGTCGAGAGCGACGATGTTTTCACCGAGCTTGTCTGAGGCGGCCGAAGCTGCGAGATTGGCAAGTTTGATTGCTGCTGCGGTTGCGGTCACGAATTCCTTGTTGGTTTAGATGAGTTTGAGAACGACGGCGGTGATCAAGAAAAATCCGCCGAGAATCAGAACTCCGGCCGAAAGCGCAAGCATCGGCATTTGTTTGCCTCTGCGCAAATTCACTGGGATGACCCGCGAGCGAGACATCGCCTGGACGATGCCGGTTACTCGCATTGGGGCTACTGAGTTGATGAAGCCTGCCGCGTTGTCTGTCTGGATTGCGGCATCGAGTTGCTGGGCCTCCTCGATTACTTTGATTTCGCCGGTCGAGGTGTCTGGCAGGGTGAACGGAATCTGAATCGATCCAGTGGTGAGAATCTCTCCGGTCGAGTCGATGGTTGCCGTGTAGTTGGTTAGATCTTGCACGTGGTCGATGACAATCGAGTTCGTGACCGGCTCGATGAGCATGCCAGGTGAAGCCTCAAACGCGATTGCCTCAGTATCTTCGACCGTTGCGATCGGGGTGGTCTGCGCTAGCTCTGGCAGTTGTTCAACTAGATCGTCGTCGTAAGGCAGGCGAGCTTCATAAGGGGTTGCCTGTGTCGGGGCATCCTCGATGATTTCATCGCCGGTCAGTCGAGCACGCTCACGCAACTGACGACGAGTCAGCGGGCCTTCGCTGCCAATGCCGAGGTCGCTCAAGTCGACGTGCATGCCATCCGGGGCCTCAAAACTCGGGAAGTCGGTTGGTATCTCGATCGGCTCTGGCATGCGAACCGGGATGACCTCTGCGGCGGGGGCGACCGGTTCAACAGTGCGCGTCGAGGTGGCCGCCGTCTGCGGAATCGCCAACGGTTCAACCCGGATGGTTGGCTGAGGCGCGACCGGCTTCAGGTCGAAGAATGTCTGCTTTACCTCGGGGGCAAGAGGTGCAGCTTGAGGCGCTGGAGTCGCTGGTGAGACAGGCGCGGGAATTGGCGCAAACGAAGTCGATGCCGGCTTTGGCGTCGACTTGCTCTCCCACTCATCCGGGTCGAAGAAATCAGACATTCGCACCCGAATACAGTTCGTGCTTGTTGATGTATTGAACTACGCCGTCTGGCACGAGATACCAAACTGGTTCGTGACGCTGCACACGTTCACGGATGTCGGTCGACGAAATCGCAAGCGCCGGAATCTCAAGTATGTCGATTGCACCCTTTGGCGCCGCATCAGGCAATGTGATTTCGTGACCGGGGCGGGTTACGGCAACAAAGTGCGCCTTGTCCCAGAGCTTGTCGACATCTTTCCAGGAAAGAATTTGACTAATCGCGTCGGCTCCAGAGATGAAGTAGAGCTCGGCATCCGGGTGAAGCGCCTGAATGTCGGCGAGCGTGTCGACTGTGTAGGTTGGGCCAGCACGATCGATGTCAACTCGAGAAACGTTGAAGCGTGGGTTACTCGCGGTTGCGACGACGGTCATCAGATAGCGATCTTCGGTTGGGGTAACAATCGGCTTCTGCCATGGGCGGCCGGTTGGAACGAAGATGACCTCGTCGAGCTTGTACTTGGCGGCAACTTCGCTGGCGGCAACTAAGTGCCCATGGTGAATTGGGTCGAAAGTGCCACCCATCACGCCGAGACGAACTTTGGCCATGGCAAACCTAAAAGCCAAAGAGGCTTAGTGGTGACCCTGACTGTCTGAAGATTTGTGGTCGTGGCGGTTGGCAACGTTGCGGTAGCTCCAAGTAACCAGGGCGAGCACGGTAAAAATGCTAAGTGCGATTGCGCCAAATAGTGGTGCCGGAAAAGGAAGGACGATGCCTTCGCCTTCTGCCAAGATGCTGATCATTTCACTCCTAAGTGCTTTGTAAAGCCTACCGCAGGGCCTCGGGCTAGGCCCTAGTTTGGCCGGCGCCGCGAACCAGCCACTTGGTGCTGGTCAGCTCTTGGATACCCATCGGGCCACGCGCGTGCAGTTTCTGGGTCGAAATGCCAACCTCTGCCCCAAAGCCGAACTCGCCGCCATCGGTAAACCGGGTCGAGGCATTGACCATCACAGTGGAGGCATCGACCTCGGCCAAGAATCGCTCGGCGTTTTCGACGTTTTCGGTGATGATCGACTCGGTGTGCTTGGTGCCGTACTTGGCGATGTGGGCAAGTGCCTCATCCAGGCTGGCAACCACCCTCACGGCCAGGTCGAGGTCATGATATTCGGTCGTCCAGTCGTGCTCGGTGGCCGGCACTGCGTCGGCGAACAGGCCGAGGGTTGCCTCATCGGCGTGAATGGTCACATTCGAGGCTCTCAGGCACTCAAGGACGGCAGGCACGACTCGTGCGGCTGCCTTCTCATGAATGAGCAGGGTCTCTACGGCATTGCAAACGCTCGGGCGCTGAACCTTGGCGTTGTGCAGAATCTCAACAGCCCAATCGAGCCGGGCGGTCTCATCGATGAAAATGTGCACCACCCCATCGCCGGTCTGAATTACCGGCACGCGCGACTCTTCGACAACCGCTTGGATGAGCCCGGCGCCGCCACGTGGAATCAGCACGTCAATCAGACCTACCGCCTTCATCATCGCGGTGCCGCCATCGCGACCGAACTCGTCGAGGGTGTGCACGATGTCGCGGCTGAGCCCAACTTCGGCAAGTGCATCCTGAAGAAGCTGAACCAGAATCTCATTGCTGCTTTGAGCATCGCGGCCGCCGCGAAGCACCACCGCGTTGCCGCTCTTGATGGCAAGCACCGCAATGTCGATGGTCACATTCGGGCGAGCCTCATAGATCACACCGATCACGCCAAGCGGCACGCGAATTTGGGTTAGCTGCAAACCATTGGGCAAAGTCTTGCCCCGGATGACCTCACCAACCGGATCGGGCAGGCTCACAATCTTGATCACCGAATCTGCTATGCCCTTGATTCGAGTTGCATCGAGTCGGATGCGATCTTGAGTGCTGGGCGTCATGTCGCCCGCCTTGCCGCGCTCGAGGTCGAGAGTGTTCGCCGCAATGATTTGCGGAGTTCGTTCGATTAGCAAGCGGGAGATGTTTTCAAGCACGGCGCTGCGCTGCTGCGAACTGGCCTTGGCGAGCTCGGTCGAGGCAACCTTGACCGCGGTCATTTTGTCGATGGCAGTAGTCACAGTTGCTCCGCTCTAGTTGGTCTTGGCTTCAAACCAGGTGCCCACGTCGGCACCTTCGATTGCGGCGGCCACGTTGGCAGCCGAGGTCAATAGAACCGAGATGCCGTGTTCGCCGGCGTGCTTTGCTGCCGAAACCTTGGTGACGGCCCCACCGGTGCCAACCTTGGATGCACTTCCGCCAATCTGGGCATCCGGTTCTTGTCCGTAAGCCACAGTCTCGATTCGGGTGGCGCCAGGATCGGTTGGGGGAAGCGTGTAGAGCGCATCCACGTCGCTGAGCAGAATTAGGGCATCGGCCTTGACCAGCGCGGCAACCAGAGCTGCGAGCCGATCGTTGTCACCGAAGCGAATTTCGGTGGTGGCTACTGTGTCGTTTTCGTTGACGATGGGCACAACCCCGAGTTCAAGAAGTCGGTCGATAGCAGAGCTTGCGTTGGCCGCAGTTTCTTCGGCCTCAAGATCGCCCGCAGTTAGCAGAACCTGACCGGCTACCAAGTTGTAACGTTCAAGGCTGTGCTGGTATCGCGAAATAAGTCGCCCCTGGCCAACCGAGGCCAACGCCTGCGACGTGGCAAGGTCATCCGGTTTGGTTTCAAAGCCGAGAAGTGGCATGCCGGTGGCGATTGCGCCAGATGTCACCAGGATGACCTGCTGCCCGCGCATTCTGGCAGCCGCCAGAGCGTCGACGAGTTTGTCTAGGTTCTGAGCGTTGTCGCCGGTGATTGACGACGAACCGATTTTTACAAGGATGCGCCTTGCAGTCGAGAGTGCCGCGCGAGTCATGCTCATCCGAGCTCCTCGTCACCCAGCTGTTCTTCATCGCTCACGGGTTTGGCCGGCTTAGCCTTAGCGGCCTTGGCCTCAGCCTTGCGCTCGGTTTCCATCTGCTCACGCAGTGCGGCGCGGGAATCCATCATGTCTTTGTATTCGGCGCGGCGCTGATCGGTGGTGCGCCTGGTTCGTTGCCGCAAACGAATGTCTTCACCGCGGCGGCCGCCGATGAGTTCACCAGCGCTTATGATTGCAGGCTCCCAATCGAAGATCACGCCTTCGCCGGCACCGATAACAACCATGTCGCCGGCAACCGCGCCTGCTCGAATAAGTGCGTCTTCGATTCCGATTTTGTTCAGGCGGTCGCCAAGGTAGCCAACGGCCTCGTCATTGCCAAATTGAGTCTGCGCAACCCAGCGCTCGGGTTTTGCACCAATGATTCTGAAGAACGGGCCGTCGTGATCCTGATCCTTGACCACCTGGAACTTGCTCTCGTCGCGACGAGCCTGCATTAGTGTGATGCGCGCGCGGGCCGGCGCTAAGGCTTCGCGGTTTGCTCGCTCCTGCTTCACCACGGATGCGAGTGCAAAGTTAAGTTCGCGCAACCCTTCGTGGCTCGCGGCCGACACCAAGAAAACCTTGTAGCCGCGCTGTTCGAGCTCGGCCTTCACAAACTCTGCAAGCTCGCGTGCATCTGGCACGTCGACTTTATTCAGGGCGATCATTTGAGGTCGGTCGGTAAGCGGTGTCTGGCCTTCAGGAACTTGGTAAGCGCGAAGCTCGGCGAGAATCTTGTCGAGGTCTGTAAGCGGGTCGCGACCAGGCTCCATGGTTGCGCAGTCGATTACGTGGAGCAGAGCGGAACAGCGCTCGACGTGGCGCAGGAACTGCAACCCGAGGCCCTTACCTTCGCTTGCGCCTTCGATAAGCCCAGGCACGTCGGCTATCACGTAGCGCGACTCGCCAGCCTGAACTACTCCCAGGTTCGGGTGCAAGGTGGTGAATGGATAGTCGGCGATCTTCGGCCTGGCGGCGGATAGCGCCGCAATCAAACTCGATTTTCCAGCCGATGGGTAGCCAACCAGTGCTACGTCAGCCACCGTCTTGAGCTCTAGGGTGATCGCACCCTTCCAGCCAGGCACACCAAGCAGTGCGAAACCCGGGGCCTTTCGCTTGGATGAGGACAACGCCGCATTGCCAAGACCGCCCATGCCGCCCTCTGCAACGATCAGCTGCATGCCGGCTTCATCTAGGTCGGCGATGACCTCGCCCTTGGCGTTTTTTACAACGGTGCCAATCGGAACCGGAAGAAGAACATCCTCACCCTTTGCCCCGTTGCGGAAATCACCCGCACCGTCGCCACCGTCGCCACCGTTGCGGTGTGACTGAAAGTGGTAATCAAGCAGAGTGGTGACACCTGGGTCTGCTATCAGCGAGATTGAGCCACCGTTGCCGCCGTCTGCGCCATCAGGTCCGGCAAGTGGCTTGAACTTTTCGCGCTTAATCGAAACACAACCATCGCCGCCGTTACCGGCGCGCAGGTGCAGGGTTACCTGGTCTACGAAAGTAACCAAGATTCCTCCATCCTGAAATCGTTTAGAAACAGCAAAGGCGAGCCTGTGGGCTCGCCTCGCTGAAAAAGTTTTAGTTACGCAGCAGCAACAACAATGTTCACTACGCGGCGGCCACCCTTGGTGCCGAACTCAACCGCACCAGCAGAA
>CAIVWH010000011.1 GCA_903909605.1 uncultured Micrococcales bacterium
ATTCGCTGGGCCCAGGTGCCAATGTTCGAGAGGGCCAAAGGAAGGTAAATAATTCGATAGTTGCGGTGGTTGAACGCTCGCAAACTCTTCGACTTAGGCACCCACCTAATCTAAACGCTCGGTGAATAACTAGTTGGTGGTTTCGGCGTTTCCAAGGATTCGCATGCGCGAAAGCGGGTTAAAGGTGACAAAGCTGGCGGCTAGCAATCCACCGACCGCGCAGATCCACAGCACCGGGGCGATGCCGATGGCCGTGGCCACGGCTCCCGAGAGAAGCGCACCGATTGGCATGACGCCCCAGACAAAGAAGCGAATCGAGGCGTTCATTCGACCGAGCAGGCGTTCTGGGCAGAGTTGCTGACGGGCGCTCACCTGGGTGATGTTGTAGGTGAGCACGCTGAAACTGGTGAGTGCCTGAGCCACAATCAGCAGCACCATGGCCGGCAGTTGCCCAAGCCCGATGGCGATTGCGGGTGCAAAGGTGCAGACCCCCGTGATGATTGCGCTTACCGCAACCAGCTGCCCCTCGCCAATGCGCTTGGCCAACTTCGCCGCAGACACCGCTCCAAGCAGACCGCCGATTGCCGAGAGAGATTCAATCAGACCGAATGCGGCTGCTGACAGATTCAGCGTGCGCAGAATCACAATTGGCAAAAGCGTGTAGATCGCGGTAGAGAAAAGGTTGCTGGTTGCTGTCGTGAAAGAGATCGATCGAATGATCTTGTTTGACCAAACAAACTTGATGCCCTCGGCAATTTCTTTGCGCAGTGGCTGGCGCTCGTGTTTTGCGACGGGTACCTCGCGGTCGCGAATTACAGAAAGCGACGCAACCGAGGCAAGAAATGAAAACGCATCGACTATCAAAACAAAAGGCGCCTTGATTACCGTCAGTAAGAATCCGACAATCGCAGGGCCAGACAATCCGGAAATTTGACTGGTCGTTTCGAGCGCACCGTTTGCAGAAGCGATTTTTTCTTTCGGCACCAAAATCGGAATGTAGCTCTGGTAACTCACGTCAAAAAACACGGTCGCCAGCCCGTTAATTGCAGCAACAATAAAGAGGTGCCAAACCTGGATCACGCCCGTGAAATACAAAAGCGGAATCGAAAGCGTTGCGCCGAAGCGCACAAAGTCTGCAACCCACATCACGCGACGTTTGCGCATGCGATCGACCAGTGCGCCCGCGGTTAGGCCGACAAGCAGAAATGAAGCGGTGTTCGCTGCATTCAAGATTCCGATTTGCCACTCGTTGATGCCAAGCATCGTCACGGCGAAAACCGGAAAGGCCAGACCGCTTAGCTGATTGCCAATTGTCGAGATGGTTTGGCCAAGCCACAGGGCTGCGAAACCCTTGGTGCGCAGCAGACCGGGCTGGCCAGCCGAAGTTGCAGTCTCGGCCTCGCCGGATGCTGCATCCTGGTTAGTCGACAAGATCGGCGACCGAGTTCAGAATTTCGGTAGGGCGGAACGGGTACTTCTGAATTTCGGCGTCATCGCTGATGCCGGTGAGCACCAGCACGGTGTGCAGACCTGCCTCGATGCCGGCGACTACATCCGTGTCCATGCGGTCACCAATCATGCCGGTCGACTCACTGTGGGCGCCAATCTTGCGCATTGCCGAGCGGAACATCATCGGGTTCGGCTTACCCACGATGTATGGGTGCTTGCCCGTGGCCTTGGTGATCAGAGCCGCAACCGAGCCGGTAGCCGGCAGAACGCCCTCGGCCGAAGGGCCGGTGGCATCCGGGTTGGTGGCGATGAAACGAGCGCCGTTGTTGATCAGTCGAATGGCCTTGGTCAGGCTTTCGAAGTTGAAGTTTCGGCTCTCGCCAAGCACCACGTAGTCGGGCTTCAGCTCGGTTTGCGTGTATCCGACTTCATGCAGGGCCTGGGTCAAACCGCTCTCCCCCAGCACGAATGCGGTGCCAAGTGGGTTCTGCGACTTCAAAAAAGCAGCGGTTGCAAGCGCGGATGTCCAGATGCGGTCTTCGGGAACGTTCAGACCGCCGGCGCGAAGTCGTGCAGATAAATCGCGAGGTGTGTAGATCGAGTTGTTGGTCAGTACCAAAAACGGAGTGCCGTTTTTCTCCCACTGGGTGATGAGTTCGGTCGCTCCGGGAAGCACGTGTCCCTCGTGAACGAGCACACCATCCATGTCGGTGAGCCAAGTTGTGATTTTGCTGCGGTCGGCCATGAGGCAAGCCTACCCGCGTGGCTAGGCTGGTCGGGTGAACAGCATGAAGCGACAGAGCATCGGCGGCTATCTGCTGCTCGGTGCTATCGCGGCCGCACTCGTGCTGGCAAATTCACCCTTGGATGGTCTTTACCGAGGTTTTGCAGCTAACAGCGGTCTTCGCACAATTGCCCTCGCACTGTTCTTTCTGAACGTCGGGCTCGAGCTACGCCACGAGGTTCGCGACGGCATTTTGCGCAATCCGCGACTTGCGGCCGTTCCGATTTTCGCTGCGGTCACCGGCATGGTCACACCGGCGGCAATTTTCTTGCTATTCAACATCGGTCGAGCAACCAGCGCGGGATGGCCAACCGTGATTTCATTCGACGTTGCCTTCGCGCTCGCGGTGCTGTCGATCGCCGGTCGCTGGTTGCCTCGTCAACTTCGCGCGTTCGTGCTCTCGATCGCCGTGGTCGATGATTCGCTCGCGATTGTTGTGCTTGCTCTGGTTTTCGCCGGCAGCCTCAACCCAACCGCTCTGGTACCACTTGCCGCCCTGGCGCTCGGGTTGCTGGTGCCGGGGCTGCACCGATTGGGACCCGCGCTGGACCCCGCGGTAAACCTGGTTGCCCTGCCAGCCTTCGGCTTTCTCTCGGCCGGCGTTGCCTTTACCGGCTTGGCCGGCGGGCTCGATGTCTATTTGATGCTGTCGATTGCTGTGGCAATTCTGATCGGTAAACCGCTCGGCATTCTTGGCGGCACGTTCATTGCCACAAGGGCAAAATTCGGCAGCTTGGACGAGGCAATCACCTGGCCGCTACTTCGCCGAGTC
>CAIVWH010000012.1 GCA_903909605.1 uncultured Micrococcales bacterium
CGCGGTCTGCTCAACGATTTCTTCTGGCAGGTGCGGCGGCTCACCAACCTGATTCCAATTATCAGCGAGCCAATTGCGCACGATTTGCTTGTCGAACGAGTCTTTGCGTTCGCCGTTATCCCAAGCTTCTCTCGACCAGAAGCGTGAGCTGTCAGGCGTTAGCACTTCGTCGCCGAGAGTTGTGATTCCAGTTGCAGGGTCGACACCGAATTCAAGCTTGGTGTCGGCAAGAATCAAACCAGCGACCTCTGCAAGTTCGCTTGCGCGATTGAAAATGCGCAAACTCAAATTGCGCAGTTCGGTCGCGTGATGCGAGCCGATCAGTTCGATGACGCGATCGAAGGTGATGTTCTCATCGTGCTCGCCGAGCTCTGCTTTGAAAGCTGGCGTGAAAATCGGCTCTGGCAACTTGTCGCCAAACTGCAGGCCGGCAGGCAGCGCGACACCGCAGATTGCTCCAGTGGCCTGGTATTCCTTCCAGCCGCTGCCGCTGATGTAGCCGCGAACCACGCACTCGATCGGGAACATCTCGAGTTTCTTGGCAACGGTGGCGCGGCCACGAACAGGCTCTGGAACGGGCAATTCGTGCGAAACGTGGTTGCGCACATCCAAGCGGTCGAACCACCAGATGGTCAGTGTCGTGAGGTGCTCGCCCTTGCCAGGAATCGACGGCTCGAGCACGTGGTCGAACGCTGAAACGCGATCAGATGCAACAACCAGGATGAGGTGCGAGAACGCAGCGTCGTCGGATTCGTAAAGATCGCGAACCTTGCCGCTGTAAATGTGGTGCCAACCCGGCAACTCAAGCGCCATTAGTTTGCAACCTTGGCTGCGATGTCGCGACGATAGTGCGAGCCCTCGAGTGAAATTTTCTCGATATTTGCATATGCAAGTTCGCGCGCGGTTTTGAAATCTGCAGCAGATGCAACAACGCTCAGCACTCGACCGCCGGTTGCCAACAGTTCCGGTTCGCCAGACAAATCTTTCGGTGACAGTGCAGTTGCAGCGTGACAGATGTGCACGTGCTCGTCTTCGTGCAAACCGGTGATGACGCGATTAGGCGCTGGCGTTTCTGGGTAACCTTCGCTGGCAAGCACGACGGTGATGGCGACATCGGTTGAAAAGTTCGCACTCGGTCCGTCATCCAAGCGACCGGTCGCCGCGCGGTGCAGTAGCGATGCAAGTGGGGTGATTAGTCGACGCAAAACAACTTGGGTTTCTGGGTCGCCGAAGCGAGCGTTGAATTCAATAACGCGGATGCCGCGATCAGTCACAATCAATCCGCAGTAGAGCAGTCCCACGAATGGTGCACCGAGTCGTGCGAGTTCGTCGACGGTTGGTTGTGCAACAGTTCGCTCGACTTCCTCGACGAATCCGGCCGGCAACCAAGGAAGCGGCGAGTATGCACCCATGCCGCCGGTGTTCGGGCCTTCGTCGTTGTCGTAGGCGCGCTTGAAATCTTGAGCGGGCGAAAGCGGCAGCACGGTCTTGCCGTCTGACAGGAAGAACAGGCTGACCTCTTGTCCGTCGAGGAACTCCTCGACCAAGATGCCCATGTCGATGAACTTGGCGGCGTGGGCCAGGGCAGCCTCGCGGTCGCTGGTCACGATCACACCCTTGCCGGCGGCCAGGCCATCGGCCTTGATTACGTATGGAGCGCCAAAGTCGTTCATCGCGGCCTCGACCTCGCCCAGGGTCTGGCACTCGCGGGCCATGCCGGTTGGCACTCCGGCTGCGGCCATGACCTCCTTGGCGAAAGACTTCGAGCCCTCGAGCTCGGCGGCCCGCTTGGATGGCCCAAACACGGCGATTCCGGCTGCACGCAGGGCATCTGAGACGCCGGCCACCAGCGGGGCCTCCGGGCCAATCACCGCAAGGGTGATGCCCTCGGCCAGGGCAAAGGCGGTCACCGCAGCAGGGTCGTTGGGGTTTAGTGAGGCTTCGGTTCGTGCATCTGAGGCGATGCCGGCGTTACCCGGGGCGACGACGATGTCGGCAGCGGGGGTGCCAGTTCGAATCAGTGTCTTCGTGATCGCGTGTTCGCGAGCACCCGACCCAAGCACCAAGATTTTCACCCTCTAAGTTTAAGTCGTGCGACGACGAGTGAAACCCGAGGATGGCCTGAGAGCCCTCTCGGACTACCGCGCCGGCGACCAAGACCAGCTGGCCACCGCGGTTCGCTTTCTGCTCGAAGAGCTGGGCAGTCGCTATCCGGGCAATTCGGTCGAGGTTCGCGTGCCGCCGTTCGGTGCGGTGCAGTGCATCGAGGGCCCGAGGCACACCAGGGGCACACCGCCAAACGTCGTCGAACTCGCGCCTGCCGATTGGGTCGCGCTCGCGGTTGGTGAAATTCACTGGGATGCCCTGAGCGCAGCCGGCCGCATTTCGGCATCTGGCACCCGAGCCGACATCAGCAAGCACCTGCCACTGGTTTAATTGACCCGTGCCTAAAACCTCGCAAACTACTGTTCAACTTCGTCGCTCGCCAAAGCTGATTGCCTTTCTGGTCACCTTCGCAGTTATCGGCCTGGTCGCATCCCTCGCAGTCGCGCTGGTGGTTGGCGTCGCCGGAACCTTCATGCTCTTCGTTCTGGCCTTCGGCACAGCATTCATCACCTTCGTTGGTTGGGTGGCATACGCCATCCTGGATGCGATTTTTGGCCGTCGCTCTAGGGCGGTCTCGGCGACTAAAATCGAAGGGTAGCGGCGAGTTTTTTGCCGCTTCGCCCAACCCCAGCGACAGGAAACTGCCCTTGCTTAGAGGCGATGGAAAGCTCAATCTCGATCTCGCGGTCAGCGAATCGGATGACAAAGCGCCAAAAGACCAGTGCGGCGTATTCGGCGTTTGGGCCCCTGGCGAAGAAGTCGCAAAGCTAACTTTCTTCGGCCTTTACTCCCTGCAGCACCGCGGTCAAGAATCTGCGGGCATCGCCACCTCAAACGGCAAAAAGATTTTGGTCTACAAAGATATGGGCCTCGTCTCGCAGGTCTTCAGTGAGAGCGCGCTTGAGTCGCTTGTCGGTCACATCGCTGTTGGCCACAATCGTTACTCGACCACCGGCGCCTCGTCGTGGCGCAACGCGCAGCCGACTCTCGGTCGCACCGCAAGCGGAACGGTGGCACTGGCGCACAACGGAAATCTCACCAACACCGCAGACCTCATCGAAATGCTGCGCGAGTTGAACCCCGGCAAAGAATTGACTGACCTCACCGGCGGCAACACAACAGACACCGCCGTTCTCACTGCGTTGCTTAGCGGCGACCTAGATCACACGCTCGAGGCAACCGCGCTCGAGTTGTTGCCCAAGGTGCGCGGCGCATTCTGTCTCGTCTTCATGGATGAGAACACTCTGTATGCAGCACGCGATCCTCAAGGAGTGCGACCTCTCGTGCTCGGACGTCTTGAGCGAGGCTGGGTGGTTGCATCGGAAACCGCAGCACTCGACATCGTTGGTGCTTCCTTCGTTCGCGAAATTGAACCGGGCGAGTTAATCGCAATCGATGAAGACGGTTTGCGCTCTTCGCGCTTCGCAGAAGTTAAGCGTGCCGGTTGCGTTTTCGAATATGTTTACCTGGCTCGTCCAGACACCACAATCAATGGTCGCGTGGTTTACGACTCGCGCGTAGACATGGGTCGCACACTCGCTCGCGAATATCCGGTGGATGCCGACCTGGTAATTCCAACTCCCGAATCGGGCACGCCGGCGGCAATCGGCTACTCGCAAGAGTCGGGCATCCCGTTTGGTCACGGCCTGGTGAAGAACGCCTATGTCGGCCGCACCTTTATTCAGCCATCGCAAACCATCCGCCAGCGCGGCATTCGCCTGAAGCTCAACCCGCTGAAAGAGCAGATTCGCGGCAAGCGCATCATCGTGATTGACGACTCGATTGTTCGCGGCAACACCCAGCGCGCGCTGGTGCAAATGCTGCGCGAGGCGGGCGCCGCCGAGATACACGTGCGCATCTCATCGCCGCCAATCACTTGGCCGTGCTTCTACGGCATCGACTTCGCAACTCGCGCAGAGTTGATTGCAACCGGCCTTGCCGTCGAAGACGTGCGCAAGTCGATCGGTGCCGATTCGCTTGGATACCTATCCAAGGACGGAATGGTGGCCGCCACCAACCAGGAAGAGCGCCAGCTCTGCACCGCGTGCTTCACCGGCGTCTACCCGATTGAGCTGCCCGCCTCGGATCGGCTCGGCAAGAATCTGCTCGAGCGCGGCGAGGCAGAAGCCTGCAACCCTGGCCCAGATAGCGAGACCGATCGCTTGGTCATGGAACAAAGCGAAACTTTGAACGACTAATGAACGACGCATACGCCGCGGCCGGAGTCGATACGCACGCTGGAGATCTCGCAGTCGAATTGATGAAGCGTGCTGTCAGTGCAACTCACAACAATTTGGTGGTCGGCGGCTTCGGCGGTTTCGCCGGAATGATGGACGTTTCGTTTCTGAAGAATTACAACAAACCGCTGCTCGCAACTTCGACTGACGGAGTTGGCACAAAGGTTGCGATTGCGCAGGCAATCGACAAGCACGACACCATCGGACAAGATTTGGTCGGCATGGTTGTCGACGACATTGTCGTGGTTGGTGCAAAGAGTTTGTTCATGACCGATTACATCGCGTGCGGCAAAGTTGTGCCCGAGCGCATAGCAGACATCGTGCGCGGAATCGCACAGGCCTGCGGTTCGGTTGGCGTTGCACTAATCGGTGGCGAGACTGCCGAGCATCCTGGCTTGTTGCACGCCGACGAATACGACGTTGCCGGTGCTGCAACGGGTGTTGTTGATGAACACAAACTGCTCGGCCCGCACAAAGTTGAAATCGGCGATGTCGTTCTCGGCATGCAATCGAGCGGCCTGCATTCGAACGGTTACTCGCTGGTTCGCAAAATTGTCACGGATGCGGGCCTCGACTATCGCGATCAAGTTGCCGAATTCGCTGGCCGATCACTTGGCGAAGTTTTGCTCGAGCCAACTCGTCTTTACACTGGTGTGCTCAACGAACTTCTCGAGTCGCAACTTGGCGATTCGGTTCACGCGATGAGTCACATTACCGGCGGAGGCATCGCTGCAAACTTGGCTCGAGTGCTACCCAAGGGCATGTCGCTCGATATCGATCGCTCGACCTGGTCGCCGCACGAGGTGTTCCGCGTTCTTGGCAGCTGGGGCAAGTTCGGTTTGCAGTCGGTTGAGGGCACCTGGAATCTTGGCCTCGGCCAGGCGCTGGTCGTCTCTGCAGGCGCTGCAACCGAAATCGCAGCGAAGCTGACCGCACTCGGAATCCACACCTGGCAGCTTGGCGTGATTCAGGGGCAGCCCGAAGACCTGAGCAACTACGTGCAGGGCGCCAAGGGCGTCGATGGCGGCGCCGTGCGCCTAGTTGGCGACTACAAGCAGTAATTGGCCTCGCCGAACCTCAGTAACCTCGCCGAACCGAAGTGAATGCTGCGGCAGCCGCTAGTTCTTAGGCCAAGCCCAAATTTCCAGCTGGATGCCATCTGGGTCGCGAAGGTAAGCCCAGCGCGAGCCGGCCAGGTCGCCATCGGTGAGAGTGACCGGCGGGGCATTGAATACGGCCCCGCGCTCAAGCAGCGTGGCGTATGCGGCATCCATGTCATCGATCTGCAGGCAGATGTGGGTGGCCCCGACATCCCCGTTTTTCAGGGCAAAGTCCTTGCCGCGAGGGTTGTGGTACTCGAGAAACTCGATTCGTGTTGCCCCGATGTCGATCATCGAGAAAGAAAGCTCGGTGCCCTCAACCTGAACGGCGTCGGATAGCTCCTTGCCCTGGCCGTGATTGACGGGCCCTGGCTTCAAATCAAACATTTTTGAGTACCACTCGAATGAGCGCTTCATATCGCGCACGGTAATGCCAATGTGGTGCACGCCTTCGACTTTGAACGACATATCTACCCTTCTTTGCGATTCAAGCCATGAACTGAACGGCCTAGACCTATTACACCCTCAGTAAACAGCGATTAGATGGTGTGCAGGCTGCCAAACCATAACGGTTTGGAAACATTTGGCACACGGGTAGACCCCCAAAGCCTCAAAAGGCTTGTATTTACGGGGATGCAGGGGCAAGGGCCTCGATTCAGCCAGCCGGCCCCACGATTTGCTTTGGTTGATTCTGCCAAAAATGTTCATCTAGACTTTACAAACAACACGCACCCGCCTTTGGCGAGGCGTGCACAGGAGGGCATTGTGGAGTCAAAGATGACTGGCCGCACAGTGATTGTCACGGGCGGTGCATCCGGCATTGGTGCGGGCATTGCTTCGGCCCTGGCTCGCGAAGGCGCAAACGTCGTAATCGCAGATCTAAACCTCGATGCTGCAAAGGCGCATGCCAACAAAATTGTTGAGGCGGGCGGCCAGGCGATTGCAGCTCACGTCGACGTAACCAACCGCGCATCCGTGGCAAATGGCATCGAGCTGGCGGTCAAGACCTACGGCAAACTCGACTGCTATTTCAACAACGCTGGCTTCAACAAGCCACTCAAGTTTCTCGACGTCACCGAGGAGAACTTCAACGCGATTATGAA
>CAIVWH010000013.1 GCA_903909605.1 uncultured Micrococcales bacterium
AGCAGCATGTCCATTTCGCGGCCAGAGGCGTAAGGATCTGGGGCCACAGATTGGGCCAGGTCAATCAGTTCGTCGGTGGTGTCGCCCATCGCAGAAACCACGACGACTACCTGGTTGCCCTGGTTCTGAGTTTCGATGACGCGCTTTGCCACGTGCTTGATCTTGGATGCATCGCCAACCGACGATCCACCAAACTTCTGCACGATGAGGGCCAACGACTGCTCCTTGAAATTGGGGGGATTCGGCGACCATTGCCTTACTAAAGTCTAGCCCCGTGCGGGCCTGGAGGCCAATTGCCAATTGAGGTTCAGGGCCGCAAGAGGTGATTTGTCTGGGGCTACTGGGCTGGACGGCGACCAGCGAACGCCCGACCGAGAGTCACTTCATCGGCATACTCAAGATCGCCGCCAACCGGCAGGCCCGATGCAAGCCGAGTCACAGTGATGCCGAGGGTCGACATCATGCGACTGAGGTAGGTGGCCGTGGCCTCGCCCTCCATGTTTGGGTCGGTTGCGATGATGACTTCCTGGATGGAGTTATCGCTTAGTCGACCAAGCAGCTCTTTGATGCGCAGCTGATCTGGGCCGACTCCTTCGATTGGGCTAATCGCCCCGCCGAGCACGTGGTAGAGCCCTCGATATTCGCGAGTGCGCTCGATTGCCTGAACGTCTTTGCTCTCTTCGACCACGCAGATCATGGTTCGATTGCGGCGCTGATCGCGGCAGATGTTGCACAGGTGGTCTTCGCTCACGTTGCCGCAGGTCTCGCAGAAACGCACCCGCTCTTTGACCTCGATCAAAACTTGGGCGAGCTTCTTTGCCTGATCGTCTTCGCTCTGTAGTAAGTGAAATGCGATGCGCTGAGCCGACTTCGGGCCAACCCCAGGCAGGCGGCTAAGTTCATCAATCAGTTCTTGGATGACGCCTTCGTACACTAGCGACCGGCCTTCTTGTCGTCGACAGGTTCTGCGCCAAGCACCTCGCGAAGCATTGACTCGCCGTAGCGCGCCTTTTCGTCAATCATTTTCGAATTGCGCGACTTTGGCTTCGCCGCTGCCTTAGGCGCTTCGACCTTTGCGGTTGCGGCTTCGTTCTCCTTGGCCTCGGCCATCTCGAGTTCAAGTTCTTCAAGAACGTCGGTGGAAGCTGCCGCGTTCACCGTGGAAGTTGCATCGTTCGCCTCGGGTGCAACCGACTCTTCGACAATCGGAATCGCACTGGTAGGGGTTGCCCCGATTGCCGGCTTGAACTTGACCACTACCCCGAGCAATTCGTTGATGGCGTTGCGCAGAACGTCGGGTGCGCCACCGGCCTTCTTAAAGTTGTCGACATCGCGTTGGCTTGCAAACTGCAGAGTCAGCAGGTCGTCGGATGCATCGAAGCTGACCACCTGAAGGGTGTAGGCCACCAGCCAGGCTGCCTTCGAGCGCTTGTTGACGATGTCGAGCACATCTGGCCAGACGTCGCGGAAGTGCTGGGTGGTTAGGTTGGTGACGGCCGCCGCTGGCGCGGGCTCGGCAGCCACAGCCGGCGCGGCGGTTGGAGTCTTGGCAGGCGCGGAACTTGCGGAAGCCACAGCCGGCGTCGAAGCAACCGGAGCCGCAGCCGGCACAGCACCCCCAACACCGATGCGACGCTCAAGCCGCTCGATGCGAGCGAGTGATCCGACTTCGCCGTTGTCTGCGGCCGGAACCAGAACCTTGGCGCACATGATTTCGAGTTGAAGCTTTTGGCTGGTTGCGCCCGACATCTTGTTCAAGGTTTCGCTGACCACCTCTGACGCGTGAGTCAGCTCGGCCATCCCAAACTGAATGGCTTGGGTGGTCATCTTCTCAATTTCGTCATTGGAAACCCCGCGCATAACCGCGGAGGCCCCGCCGCCGAGGGCGTGGACCACAATCAGGTCGCGAAGTCGCTCGAGCAAATCTTCAACGAAGCGACGCGGGTCTTGGCCGGTTTGAATCACCTTGTCGACCGAGGCAAAGACATCTGCTGAATTTTTCAGGGCGAAGGCTTCGATAACGGTGTCGAGCAAACTCGCGTGCGTAAAACCAAGCAAGGCAACCGCGCGGTCGTAACTTACCTCGCCGCTTTCACTTCCGGCGATGAGCTGATCTAGCAGTGAGAGCGAGTCGCGAACCGAACCGCCTCCAGCGCGCACTACCAGCGAGAGCACTCCTGACTCGACCTTCACGTTTTCTTCTGCGCAAAGCTTCTCGAGGTATTCGTGCATCATGCCCGGTGGCACAAGTCGGAATGGATAGTGGTGGGTGCGCGAACGAATGGTCGAAATTACTTTTTCGGGTTCGGTGGTTGCAAAGATGAACTTCACGTGAGCAGGTGGCTCTTCAACAATCTTGAGCAGCGCGTTGAAGCCTTGAGGCGTGACCATGTGCGCTTCATCCAAGATGAAAATTTTGTAGCGATCGCGAACTGGCGCGTAGCCGGCGCGCTCGCGAAGCTCGCGGGCATCGTCGACACCGTTGTGGCTGGCGGCGTCAATCTCGACTACGTCGACTGAGCCGGTGCCCTCACGCGAGAGTTCGATGCAGCTCGGGCACTTGCCGCACGGGGTGTCGGTTGGGCCTTCGGCACAATTCAGGCAGCGAGCCAGGATGCGCGCCGAGGTGGTCTTGCCGCAGCCGCGCGGGCCGCTGAACAGGTAGGCGTGGTTGACGCGGTCGTTGCGCAGGGCCGTCATGAGCGGGGCGGTCACCTGAGCCTGGCCGATTAGTTCGGCAAAGGCTTCTGGGCGATATCGGCGATAAAGAGCGGTGACCACGCTTAGAGAATACCCGCTGCCACCGACGCTAGTTTTCGACCCTGAACCGCCTGCGCCCAGAAAGGTAGTGGCCCACAATCGTCGGCGCCACCCAGTAGCGATAGGTCAGCAGGGTCACCCCCAGTGTGGCCAGTGGCCGAACCTCGGCACCCGAACTTTCAGCTGTGAACTCAGTTACGCCATCCGTGGCTAAACCGAAAACGAAACCGAACAACCGTGCTCGCGCACGCGAGAAAAACTGAATGAACCGAACGACCCCTCTCGTCGCAGGTAAGTACCTGTGCCGAACCGCCTCGAGCGCTCTCTCGTTCACAGCATCTTTACAAGTTGAACAGCAGCCAACCGAAAAAGAAAGGTCCACCAATAATTAGCATCACGCCGATCCCGCCCAGAACTCCGCCGCGGTTTGCAATCTCGAGAGCCGGACCATCGATTGTGCCAAGCTCCTTCTTTAGGCGGTTGCTCTGCACCAACATCGCGATGGCAACCACATCCAGGAGACAGCCAATCAATATCACAAGAGGAAGCAGGCTCCAGGAAGGGCCTTGCCACACATCATCGACGGCACCAGCAGCTTGCAATCCCAGCTTCCCCAACAAAGCCCCAAGCATCCCGATTAGCCCAATTAGGCCCAGTTTGCCCAGCGAGCGGATCGACTGAGCCCGGTTGCGAAACGGCTCTGGAACATCCTCGATTTTTGCCAACATTTTGACCCCCAAACGTAATTAGGGTCAGATTAGCGGGTCAACCTAAACAAAACCGGTATGAAAGAACTCCCAGCGCACCCGCCAGAGCTCAGTTACCCTTGCTGCATTTCTGCCCTGGGGGATTTCCAAGATGACGCCGCACTGGGAGTCCGTGAGTCAGTTTACCTGCCCCTATCCCAGCCGATTTTGCGCGGATAGACTTACTCGGTTGTCGCGCAAGCGACTTCAAAACCCAGGAGAATTCGCCTAGTGGCCTATGGCGCGCGCTTGGAAAGCGCGTTGAGTGAAAGCTCTCGGGGGTTCGAATCCCCCATTCTCCGCAGCGAAACAGAAAACCCCGCCAAATCAACGATGTGGCGGGGTTCTTCTTTGCCCGAAACACCCTACTTGGC
>CAIVWH010000014.1 GCA_903909605.1 uncultured Micrococcales bacterium
CTTGCCCTCTGCCCTCGACTTCGCGTTCCAAACCGATGCGGTTGCCTATGCCGGCGGCGACGGTGATGCCGGCAACCTGATGTACATCCTGAACAACGACGACAAGTTCACAACGGCGACCAAGAACGCCTACAACCTGGTAACCTTCCTCGGAAACCACGACATGGGTCGCGTTGGTTATAACCTTCTGCACGCCGGGGCAACGACGGCAACTCTGCTGAAGGCCGACTTGTTTGCCCACGACTTGATGTTCCTGAACCGTGGCACTCCTACCGTGTACTACGGCGACGAGGTTGGCATGATCGGCTGGGGTGGCGACAAGGCCGCTCGAGAAGACATGTTCCCAACCCAGGTCTCCGACTGGAAGGTGGAGCCTCGCGTCTCCGGCACCGCAATCGGTTCGGGGTCATCCTTGACCATCACAGACAACCCGATCATGAAGCGCATTACCGACCTGAACACCTTGCGCACCAAGTACCCAGCGCTGGCATCCGGGGCCGAGATTTTCCGCGGTGGCGATGGCGCAGTTGCCGGTGTAAGCCGCATCGATGCAGCCGATCGTCGCGAGTTCGTGGTTGGCTTCAACAACGCCAGCACCGACAAGACACTGACCATTCCAACCAGCACACCTAGCTCGCTCTTCAAGAGCGTCTGGGGCACAGGCGCGGATGTCACCAGCGATGCAAGTGGAAACCTCACCATCACCGTGCCCGCCTACTCGAGCATCGTGCTGCGTGCCGAGAACCAGTTGCCGGCAGCAAGCTCTGCTGTGAAGCCTGTGCTCTCGTTCGATTTCGACAAGGACAACAAGACCGTAAACCTGACCGCGACTCTGGCAACTTCAGACCCAGCAACTGTGTCTTTCGCACTCAAGATGCCTGGAGCCAAGACCTGGACTTACCTTGGCAGTGACGATGCGGCGGCCTATCGCCTTTACTGGGATTACACCAAGGCCCTGCACGGCAAGAAGATTGCTTTCGTCGCCATCAGCAAGACCACCGGTGGTGCCATTGCCACAAGCAATGTTGAGATGGTCACTGTTCCATAGTCTTGTGCGATTGCCTTCAGCGAGCATTTGAACTTACACAGAACTCGCTTGCCTGAGGCACCAATGGCACCACTATGGCCGGCGTCGAAACCGCGCAAAGCATCACGCTTGCCTGACCGCCTTGCACCTCGATGCTGCTCGAATTCAATGGCACGCGGATTTCTTGACCAAGCCCCTGGGATAACTGCTCTATGTCCTGCGAGGGATGGGTTGCTGCCTCAAGTGCAATTTGATCGGCGAAAAACTGAAGCCTTTGCCTGAAGGCAAATGCCCCGGTCAAATCAACCATGACCAAAGACGCTGAAAGAATCAGCAACGCGATGGCGACCATCATCGGGATTGTGGAACCCGAATCTGTTTGGCTTCGATCATCATCGGCAGGTAGCGTCAAGGTGCGCCTTTGCAGATCGAACAATCGCGTTCACTGAAACTCTGCTCGAACAATCTCCCGAAGCAGTCACCGAATAATCGCCCGAGCCGAGGCCCAAAGTGCTGGCCAGCTGCCCTATTTGCAGTTGCAAGTCACCCGGTTGAACCCCGAGCTCCAAGGCTCGAAGCGCCTGCCTAGAAAGCAGGTCGGCGGCAGATTGCGAATCGGTCTTGGCTGCCATCGAGGTTACAAAGGCCAGCAACGCAAGTTGTAAACCTACTCCCACCACAACAAATTCGACGATCGCGTTGCCACTCTCGGATGAAATCTCACACGAGCCAGATCGCCGTGACGCGAATCGGCTAACCGATGACCTCTGCCTGAGCAAAACTGCGCACCTCCAAAACTCGAGAAGACCAAGGCAACCACTGATGACTCGGGAACCTGATCGAAATGCTGTCGAGTGAACCGAAACTCAAAGACCCCGAAGCACCTGAGAAGCTCCGCAACCGCGTGTTCAGCTGAACGGTCGCCTCACTCGGGGTCACGTCGGCCAATGCCGCGTAGCGCACCGTCTCAATTGCGATCGCTCGAAGCTCGGCGCGCTCCATGACATCGGCCAACCAGTTGATTTGCAGGGTGGCGAGCAGCACGAAGGGAACCAGGATCAGCACGAATTCGACTAGCGCTGCACCCTGCTCGCCCGAGGGGTTAGAACGACGCAACCTTGTTCAACGCCTGCTCAAAAATGCCCTTCAATGCCGGGGCCGCAATTGACCACATCAGCACGACGAGCCCCGCGGTCATGATGGTGATCAGCACCCAGCCGGGCACATCGCCGCGATCATCACGCAGACTGAATTTTGGGTTTCTTGTCATTGGATTCCTTTCGTTTGAACGCTAAAAGCCGAGCTGCAACACGGCCGAACTCGGATAGAGAGCGAAGACCACCGTCACCGGCAGCACTATGGTCACCAACGGGATGAGCATCTTGGTCTCATTGGCCCCCGCTTTTCGCAACAACTGGTTATCGGCTCGCCTGCGAAGAGTCTGCGATAAGGCCGAAAGCGACCGTGCAAGTGGAGTGCCTCGATTTATCGCTATGGCGATTTTGTTGGCAAACTCTCTGACCCCAGGCGTGGGAAGTTCGGCGCAAAGGATTTGTAATTCGGTATCGAGGGTTGAGCCAAGTTTCATTCGAGCTTGCATTTGTCTCAGTTGCTGCGCGAATCGACCCCGCCCGCGCTCGGCAACAATTTCGACCGCAGTCTGAATCGATTCACCGGTTTGCAGCACGACAGACATCAATTCCACCAAGTCAGGCAGCTCGGCGTCGACAAGTTCAATCTGCTTGGTTGACATTCGAATCTTGCGCCGCTTCTTACCATCGGAAATTGCTGCGATTCGGGCGCCGGGCACGAAGGCTGCCACCGAATCAAATCGACCCGCTCGAGCAAAGCTAGAACGAGCAAATCGAAAGGCCATGGCCAGACAGGTCAAGATCGCAACTGCCGAAAGGGTGATCATGCAAACACTCGCCTATCGAACTCAACCTTGCCGAGCAAAGTCACGAAGCGAAAAGCCGCCACACTGGCGGCCAAGCCGGCGAGTGTTATGCCGACACCCGTTGGGCTTCCATACAACCTGGCGTTCTCGGCACGAACGCTGACCAATGCGATCACGACCCACGGA
>CAIVWH010000015.1 GCA_903909605.1 uncultured Micrococcales bacterium
ACCAGGTTGTAGGCGTTCTTGGTCGCCGTTGTGAACTTGTCGTCGTTGTTCAGGATGTACATCAGGTTGCCGGCATCACCGTCGCCGCCGGCATAGGCAACCGCATCGGTTTGGAACGCGAAGTCGAGGGCAGAGGGCAAGCCACGATTGCGAACGTAGCTGCTGAGGTTGTCTGCGTTCGAGTCGAAGAACTCGCCGAATGCAGTCACGTTTGGTTTGGCGGCCTTGGTCGCCGCCACAATCTTTGGCCACCACTTGGCGAAGAATGCGTCATCGACGTGCTTTGCGGTATCAACACGGAAGGCATCGACGCCATAGTCGTTGACCCACTGTGAGTAGACGGCAGCGAAGCCGTTTACAACTTCGGCGTTCTCGGTCTTCACATCGTCTAGGCCGAAGAAATCACCGTTCTGATACTGGTACTTGTTGCTCCAGTCTTGAACGTCACCAATGTTGTGGTAGTTCGAGATTTTGTTGAGCCATGCGGGGTTCTTGACGTTCTGCATGCCTGCGGGAATGTAAGGGGTTCCGAAACCTTTGTAGCGGATGATGTCAGCGGTGTGATTCATCACGATGTCCAGAACCACCTTCATGCCGAGCGAGTGAGCGCAGTCGACCATGTTCTTGAAGTCGGCGTTGGTGCCCCAGTGCGGGTCGATGTTCAAAAAGTCTTCGATCCAGTAGCCGTGGTATGCGGCTGATTCGCCCTGGACATATTGCTGCTTGAACGGTGGGGTCACCCAAACGGTCGTGAAGCCCATCTTGTGAATTCGGGCGAGTCCGGTGCCGGTCGTGCATCCGCCGGTTAGGCCCTTGAGGTCGCCGCCGTGATAGTAAGAGTCGCTGGTTGGGTCGAAACCATCCGTGGATGGGGTGCCGCCGACAATGCCTGCGTGATCGTTTGTGGTGTCACCGTTTGCGTAGCGATCGGTCATCACGAAATAGATGCTGTCGCTGGCCAGTGAGTTTCGAACCTCGGGCTGCGCCAGGGCTGCTGCTTCGGCCGCGGTAGGGGCGGCAACGGTGGTGGCGTTCGCAGAATAGGCGATGCCCGGGGCCGCTAGGGCTAGCAGTGAGGCGAAGGCGAGGCTGTACTTGGTGACTTTACGCAGATTAGGCATCTGCCAATTATCTAGGACTGGGCTGGGCTTTTGGCGTAGACCGGAATATATCGATACATGAGCCAAACCGAACCGAGGCCGAGCACACCGAAGCTGGCCATGCCGGCCGCCAAGCCGATGGTGGCAGCCATCAACGAGAGAACAGGTGGGGCGGCGGCTACACCGGTGTCGATCAAAAGGCGATAGCCGGCCAGGAACTCCGAGCGCGCATCCGCGGGGGCGAGGTCGCTTCCGAGGGTGAGCACGAGGCCTGAGCCAAGCCCGTTCGCCAGAGACATCAGAACTGCAAGAACCAGGAACATCGGTTCATTTGTTGCGAGGAACAGCCCGATGTGAGTGAGGCCCAGGCCGATCATGGTCGGCACTGCCGAGGCGCGCCTGCCAAAGCGATCCATGATTTGACCTGAGGTGTAGAACAGCGCGAAATCGATGATGGCCGCGATGCCGATATAGAAGGTTGACTTGTCTGGCGACAATCCAATGACGATTGCCCAAAGCGGAAGGCCAATCTGCCTTGTCGTTCGAAGAACGCCGATCATCATCGCACCGACACCAACCGTTGCCAGTTTCTTGCGCTCGCGATAAGCGACGTGGAAGGTGTGGCGCATAGGCGTCGGGCTCGGTTCGAACACCCGGTCATCCTTGGTTGTAACCAACGAGAGTGCAGTAGCCACCCAAACGACGAGGCTGAAAACGAACACGGCCGGCACGCCAAAAAGCGCGATGATGCCCGCGCTCACCAGTGGGCCAATGAATGCGCCTGCGCGGAATGTTCCTCCGAGCAGCGAAAGAGCCCGCGCACGGTGACTGTGCGGAACGTGCTCGGTCATGTAAGCGTGTCGCGCAAGGTAGAAGACCGCGCTTGATGAACCGACTATGGTCACCGCAAGGCCGAGCACCCAAATGTTTTGAACCAAAAAGCCAAGCAGCACCGCGACGAACGCCGAAACAGAGGCCCAGGCCATCGCCTTGCGCTCTCCGATGCTGGCTACAAGTCGGGCTGCGGGCAAGTCGGCAAGCAGCAGGCCGAACATCACCATTCCGGCGATGAATCCTGCGAGGGGAATGCTAGCCCCGAGTCGCTCAGCGCTCGCCGGAATTACAGGAATCAGCGCGTACTCGCCAATCGAATAGAGCGTTGAAGGAATGAATACCGAACCGACCAGGCTGGCAATCCTGAATGGAGGCGTTGGGTTCGACACCCGTCAATTATCGCCCGCCTAAACTTGGAGCGATGGCCGACCTCGATCTTTCTCAAGAACTCAAAGAATTGAGTTCGACGTTGGCATCGATTGTTCAGGTAATCGACCTGCCAAAGGTCACCGCCGAAGTCGAGCAGTTGAAGGTTGCCGCTGGCGAGCCAAATCTGTGGGATGACCAGGCCAACGCCCAAAAGGTGACCAGCGCGCTGTCGCAAAAGCAGGCCCTGCTGACAAAAATCGTCGAGACTCAGGTGCGGTTGGCCGACCTGCCAGTGCTCATCGAAATGGCGAATGCCGAAAACGACGAAAATTCCCGCAAGGATGCCCGTGCCGAGCTTTCGTCGCTGACCGAGGAGATCTCCAAACTTGAAGTCCAGACCCTGCTCAACGGCGAGTTCGACGCGCGCGGGGCGGTGGTGACCATCCGATCTGGGGCTGGCGGCGACGACGCCACCGACTTCGCCGAGATGCTTCTTCGCATGTATCTGCGTTGGGCTGAAAAGCACAAATACTCGGTTCAGGTGCTCGACACCTCTTATGCAGAAGGCGCGGGCATTAAGTCGGCGACCTTCGAGGTCGATGCCCCGTTTGCCTTTGGCACCCTAAGCGTCGAGGGCGGCACGCATCGCCTGGTGCGCATGAGCCCATTCAACGCAGCCGGAAAACGGCAGACTTCCTTCGCGGCAGTAGAGGTCGTCCCGCTGATCGAGCAAACCGATTCCATCGAGATTCCGGAATCCGAGGTGCGCGTTGACGTGTTTCGCTCATCCGGGCCTGGCGGTCAGTCGGTGAACACCACGGATTCAGCAGTCCGCCTAACCCACATTCCGACCGGCATCGTGGTGTCTTGCCAGAACGAGAAGAGCCAGTTGCAAAACAAGGTGGCAGCGATGCGCGTTCTGCAGTCGCGACTGCTCGAAATTCGCCGCCGCGAAGAAGAAGCCAAGAAGAAACAGATTGCCGGCGATGTGAAGGCATCCTGGGGAGAGCAGATGCGCAGCTATGTGCTAGCCCCATATCAAATGGTGAAAGACCTGCGCACCGACTTTGAGGTGAACAACCCGAGTGCGGTGTTTGACGGCGACCTTGACGGTTTCATTGCCGCTGGAATTCGTTGGCGCAAGTTAGCCTTGTAGCAATGATCCGCATCGAAAACGTCAGCAAGAACTACCGAGGCTCGAACCGCCCGGCGCTTGCCGACGTTTCGCTCGAAATAGAAAAAGGCGACTTTGTCTTTCTCGTTGGAGCATCTGGTTCTGGCAAATCCTCGCTGCTGCGTCTGATTCTGCGCGAAGAGATTCCTTCCAGCGGTGCCGTTCACGTGCTTGGCGAAAACCTGGTCGGCATTCCAAGCCGCCGCATCCCGTTCTTTCGCCGCAAGCTCGGTGTGGTTTTTCAGGACTTCCGCCTGCTGCCGAACAAGACCGTTGGACAAAACGTTGCCTTCAGTATGGAGGTAATCGGACAATCGGCAGGCCTGATTGAGGCCGCGGTTCCCGAGGTGCTTCGCCTTGTCGGCCTGGATGGCAAGGCCGACCGACTGCCATCTGAACTCTCCGGTGGCGAGCAACAGCGAGTTGCCCTGGCCCGAGCCATCGTGAATAAGCCGGCGATTTTGCTTGCCGATGAACCAACCGGAAATCTTGACCCGAAGACCAGCGAAGAAATCATGGCGCTGCTCGATTCGATCAACCAGACCGGCACCACAGTTGTTATGGCCACCCACGACAGCGGCATCGTGAATCGCTACCGCAAGCGCGTGATTGAACTGCGCGAGGGTCAAATCGTGCGCGACGAGAAGTCGGCGGGTTACTGATGCGTTTTGTTTGGAGCGAGGTTCGGCAGGGCATCCGGCGCAACTTGTCGATGGTGATTTCGGTCATCCTGGTGACCTTTATTTCGCTGACCTTTGTTGGCACCGCTGGCCTGCTTCAGATGCAAATTGGCCAGATGAAGAACTACTGGTACGACAAGGCTGAGGTTGCGATTTATCTGTGCAGCAATGTCTCGCCTGCCGACGTTTGCCCGCAGGGCGAGGCCTCGGCTGATCTCAAGACCGCGGTCGAAAATCAGCTGAAATCGCCGACACTTGCACCGTTCATTCAGCGCTACTATTTCGAAGATCATGCCGCGGCTTATCAAAAGTTTCAGCAGGAATTCGCCGGCAACTCGGTTGCTAAGTATGTGACCGCAGAGCAGCTGAACGAAACCTACTGGGTCAAGCTCAAAGACCCAAGCCAGAGCGCAATCATCACCGAGAGCTTCACCGGGTTCGCGGGTGTCGAAGAGGTGCGCGACCAGCGAAGTTACCTCGATCAAATCTTTGGGATCTTGAACGCGGCTTCGATTGCGGCAATCTCGGTGGCAGCACTGATGCTCGCCTCGGCCGCGCTGTTGATCTCAACCACCATTCGCCTAAGTGCCTTCGCGCGTCGCCGCGAACTGGGCATCATGCGTCTGGTTGGTGCGAGCAACTTCTACATTCAGTTGCCGTTCATCCTTGAAGGTGTTTTCGCGGCCATCATCGGAAGCCTGCTGGCAAGTGGGGCGGTTGTCGGGATTGTTCAGTTCTTCGTTCAGGGCTATCTGGCTCAGCAGTTGCCGTTCACCAATTTTGTCGATCTAGGCTCGGCCCTGCTCCTCGTTCCAGCGCTGATTGGTTCCGGTGTGATTCTCGCTGCTGCCGCCAGCGGCCTGGCAATTCGTCGCTATCTGCGAATATAGGTTCTTATGCCTAGGGAACGCGGAGAAAAGGTTGTCGCGAGCAACCGCAAAGCGCGCCACGACTATCACATTGAAGACACCTATGAGTGCGGCATCGTGCTCATGGGAACCGAAGTGAAGTCGTTGCGCGCCGGTCGAGCATCCCTGGTCGACGGATTCGCCTCTGTCGAGAACGGCGAAGTTTGGCTCGAGAACGTGCACATTCCTGAGTACACCCAGGGCACCTGGAACAACCATTCGACCCGCCGCCGCCGAAAGCTGCTGCTGAACCGCGTCGAGATCGCCAAGCTCGCCGGCAAGGTCAAAGAGTCTGGCTACACACTGATTCCGCTTTCGCTCTATTTCAAGGATGGCTACGCCAAGGTCGAGCTAGCCCTCGCGAAAGGCAAGCGCGAATACGACAAGCGCCAAACCCTCAAAGAGCAGCAGGATAAGCGCGAGGCAGACCGCGCGATGTCGACCAAGGGCAAAGACTGGTAACTCGGACATCACAGGGCATTGGCAGGTTCCAGCCCTTACTAATGTCGGCGACTCCACGTATCCTTGAGGAGTCTTGAAAAAGGCGTTTGATAACTCAACATGGGGATGATCGGTTTCGACAACGCAATTTGTGATTGGAAGAAGCGGGTCGAGAATGTAGCGTCAACTCGTTAATGTCCGCTGCAAACTATAGGTGCCAAATCAAACAGCACCGACTTCGCCCTAGCCGCATAGGTTAGCCCCGAAGTCCGTCAGACCGTTTGTGATTTCGTAACGGAGCCTGGCGTCATCTAGAAATCTTGCTGAGTGTTTATGTCTTAGGGGCACTCGGGACTTTAACTAAGGCTGGGCCTGTCGGATATGTCGCTTTACGCTAGCGCCGGGGCCGAGTAGAACCTCAGTAAAGCTACACCCGTAGAAGTGCCAAGATCATTGCGATGGACGGGGGTTCAATTCCCCCCATCTCCACCATTTCCCGATGGAAGAGAGCCACCTCGTTCGCGAGAGTGGCTCTCTTGTTTTAACTGCTGTGTAGCCTTTTGCTATGACAACTCTTTCGAATCGCGGCAAGACCGCACTCATGGTCATCGATGTTCAAAACGGAGTGGTGCCTGACGCCTATAACCTCGATGCCGTTCTGGCGAACATCAACGTCGCCGTGGCAAAGGCGCGCGAGGCGGGCATCCCTGTTATTTGGGTGCAGCACTCTGACTCTGAAATGCCAATCGACTCGGATGCTTGGCAAATCGTTGAGCAACTATCGCCGCAGTCAACCGATTCGTTCGTTCGCAAGCTGTACCCGGGCTCATTTGAAGGCACTGACCTCGAGTCGATCCTCCAGGGTCTGCAAATTTCACACCTCGTGATCACCGGGATGCAGACCAACAATTGCGTGCGTCACACCACCCACTCGGCTCTCGATCGTGGCTATGACGTGACCTTCGTCACCGACGCACACACCACAACCTCATACTCATGGAACGGCCACACTGTAGACGCCAAGAACCTAGTCGACGAGGCAAACGACAACCTCGGTGGCCAGGTGTTGCCAGGCCGTTCTTCGCGCGGTGTTTCCGCAGCGGCCCTGACCTTCGCCTAGTCGTTGCCAGCAATGAGCCACGACATCTTCGCAATCACCCTCGTCACCCGCGACCTAGTCGCGGCCGAGAAGTTCTATCGCGAGGTGTTCGACGCCAAAACCGTGCACAGCGATGAAGTCAGCCGAGTCTTCAAGTTCGGCTCTGTGCTGATCAACTGCCTCGACAGCCAGGATGCCGAAGGTCTTTTCGCGCCGGCCGCCGTCGCAGCCGGACCTGGCCACGCTTCGATGCTGACCATCCAGGTTGAAAGCGCTGATGACGAGGCTGCTCGCTTAGAGACGCTCGGCGTGAAACTTAACACCCCACCAACCGATAAGGCTTGGGGCATTCGCACCATCACGTTCGTTGATCCGAGCGGGCAGCTCTGGGAGTTCAGCAACCCGATTTAGTGGGCGAGGCGCGGGGTCGTTAGCGCTTTAGGTCGCGGTAGAAGTTCTCGTGCGGCCCGAGATCTTCTAGGTAGAGCACTCGAATCACCGAGTCTTTCGTGTAGCCAAGCAGATACAACTGCCCCTGGTGTCGGAACTTGTAGACGTAGAGCTTGGCGAGATCGCCCTTTTTCTTTACTCCAACAGATGGGTCTGCAGCAATCTTTTCGACGGCGCTATCGACCGCTTTGGCTAGCGAATCGTTCAGCCGTTTATAGGTGCGACTGAAGCGCGTGCTCTGCCGAACCTGCCAGGTCATTTGGCTTTCTTAGAGCGCGGCACAAACGGGGTAGCGAGTTCGCGCGGCTCGGCCATGCTCTGCAATGTCTCTGCGACGAAGCTCACCGGAAGGTCGGGGTTGTCGAGCGCCGCTCGGCCAACCTTTGCCCAAAATTCGAGTTGACCCTGCACTGTTCGAAACTCAGAAAGGGCCGCCTTGCGAGCCGAGTCGACTAATTCTTGATCTATGCGCACTGAAATCGTTGCCATTCTCACCCTCGCTTATTTACCACAAATGTAGCAAACGCCACCGACTTTGGTCAGGAGATGGTTTGGCTGG
Source organism: uncultured Micrococcales bacterium (assembly GCA_903909605.1). Lineage (GTDB taxonomy): Bacteria > Actinomycetota > Actinomycetes > Actinomycetales > Microbacteriaceae > Rhodoluna. Next base: position 7,615 of record CAIVWH010000015.1, read on the forward strand.
GTTTGGCAGGCGGGGCTTCGGGGCCAGGCCAACCCCGCGCAATAAACTCGAGCCGTGAACAACGATTTAGCCACCTGGTTGGTTGCCAACTTTCTCAACGCATTCGAAGTGCTTGGAGTCTTGGCGTTCGCGCTATCCGGGTTGATTGAGGCAAAGCGCAAAGGCCTCGACATCGTTGGTGTTGCCATGGTTACCGCGGCGACCGCATTTGGTGGTGGCACTCTGCGCGACATCCTGTTGAATCGCCGCCCGCTGTTTTGGGTCGAGCACGACTGGTGGATCTGGGTCATCATCGGGCTCACCGTAGCCGCGCTTTTGTTCCTCCGCTCCAGCCACCTCGAAATCACCGAGCGGGCCATGAAGTGGCCAGACGCCATTGGCCTCGGGGTTTTCGCTGCCTCCGGCACGCAGATAGCGCTCGACCTGGGCAAGAGCGCAATTGTGGCCGTCATCATGGGTGTGCTCACCGCAATTATTGGCGGAGTGCTTCGCGACCTGTTCACCAACCAACTTCCTCGAGCCTTCTCAGATCAAGAGCCTTACGCGGCCGTGGCCTTCGTCGGCGGCTGGTTCGTCGTGCTGGCCAATTCACTCGGATTACCATCCATGTGGTCTGTGGCGTTCGGTGGAGCGATCATCATCACACTTCGGGTGCTGGTAATTGCCTTGAAGTGGCGCGTGCCGAGCTGGCGGAAGTAGCCCGACCGCCTATCCTGTTGCAGATGACTGAATCGAGTGCCGCACAGCCGACTGCCGAGACTAAGCCGGCTGCTGGCGAATCGCTCACTCAGACAACCGGCCAGTGGCTCAAGGCCTGGTTGAACTCGGATGACCATACCAAGATTGCATCAGGCAAACGTGGGCAGTACGCACTTCTGCTGGATGCGGTTTTGGTCGAGTGCCGGTTCGGTAACTCGCAATTGGCCACTGTTGGCAGTGCTCAGTTGCACGATTTTTATCGCAAGAAACTTCGCAAGACCCTGCCCCACGCGGTGGCTGATCTAATCTATGGCTACGCGCACTTCGCGCTTCGAGCAGCCGCGAAACAGGGCAGGGCGAAAGCCGACCTCGACTTCGATGCCAGGTGGGTTGCTCATCTCGTTGCGAAAACAGTTCGGCAGACCATGGTTAGTTTGCTCGGCATTCTGATTTTGCTTGGCGGCGGGTTTCTGGCCAACTCAGCGATTATTGCGGCGCGAGACGGCGAAGACTTGGTTGGCACGGTGGTCACCCAGGCTCGCGAATTGGGACTTGGCCCGGTGGTGGCAACTATCGAAAACTTCTACTACCAATACATTGAGCGCCCGGTAGTAGGAGGAACTCCTTCGGAGGCAGCCAACTTTGGCGGCGCCACTGCAGCATCATCGCCGACGCCTAGCACCAGCTACAAGCCGGCCACCATCGCAAACGAACCGCAGTGGGGGGTGGCTAGCCCAGCTTCGACTCTGCCGCCGCAGGTCTCAACTCCGGCGCAGACTCCGATGCCAGATGAGGGCATCTGGGAGCCAACCAAGATTCAGGTGAACGGATCGACCGCGGTTTACGTTGCTCGCATTCGACCAGATGACGTTCACACCTCCTATTACGCGAACCTAGTGTGGTTCGATCCGAAGCAGCTGGCCTTCGAGCAAATTCCCGGCACCCACGTTCCCGAAGGAAACTACGACCACGGCACCGGCCAGGTTGCTCTAGATCGCCGCCCCTATTACGTTGCGGGTCTCGCAGATGCATTCTTGCTTGGCGACAGCCAAGGCGGCTACATGCTTGGCGACAAAGTGATTCGCAAAATGGTTGACGGCCGCGCGACCCTGGTCACCTACACGGATGGAAGCATCGACGTTGTTCAGTGGGGTCGCGATCCGGTGCGCAGCAACATCCAGGCGGCAAGGCAGAATCTTTCGCTAAACGTTGATGGCGGCGTTAGTCAGGTGCTGAGTGAAACCCAGAATAAATGGGGTTGGGTCTGGCATGGAGTTGGCAGCGGCGGGAACCTCGTTTGGCGTTCAGCAATTGGCGTGCGCGCAGACGGCACGGTTGTCTACTGCGTTGGAAACTGGTTGAGTGCCAAGTCACTTGCCGACATGATGGTTCGTGCCGGGGCAGTGCGCTCGATGATTCTCGACATGAACTCCGGATACGCCAACGGCTATTTCTATGGCCCGTATCCAGGCGGACAGAAAATCGACCCGACAATTCCTCGCGAGGTTACTCGCTTTTGGAACCCGAGCACTCGTGACTTCATCGCTGTGTTCATGAAGTCACCGGCAAACTAAATCGATAGTCGGTCGTAGATTCGATTCGGAATCAACCCGGCGATAAACATGACAACTCTCCAGCGGCCGGGTAGGTAAACCTTACGCTTGCCCCGCTCCATCGCTTTGATGCCAATGGCGGCAACTCGCTCCGGCGAGGCGATCAGCGGCTTGGGGCCCTGAGAGCTGGTCATCATCGGGGTATCGGTCGGCCCCGGCTTCCAGATCGTCAGGCTCGCCTTTGTGCCAGTCAGTCGGCCGGCGGCTCCCTCCACAAAGGTTTCGAGGAACGACTTCGAAGCCCCGTAGGTGTAGAGCTCACGCCGCCCGCGATCTGCAGCAACCGAGCCGATGATTGCGAGGCGACCGAATTTCTGCTTTTCAAACACACCAAGGATGCGCTCGGCAAACATGGCCGGTGAGGTTGCGTTGATGGCAATCGAGTCGGCCAGAACCTCCAAGCTGCTTGACGCGTCGCTCTGAACAGTGAGCACACCCTGGGCGATTAGGGCAAGGTCAATCGGGCCATCCTTGACGATTGAATCGATGGTCTTCACGATTTTCCTTTGATCGAGAAAATCAATCACAATCTGATGGGCAACCGTGCCGGGGTTGCGCAAGCTTAGATTCTCGGCCATGCGGGCAAGCTTTTTCTTGTCGCGCGCGATCAGGTAGAACTCGGATGCTTCGCGCGCAGCCCAGATCTGCGCTGCGGCCTCGGCGATTGCAGAGGTTGCGGCCGTGATGACGATTCGCTTCACTATTTTCCTAACAGTCGTTTGGATTGCGCCGAGCTAATTCCCGGATCGCGCTGTTTGTTGAACTTCCTGATTGCATCTTCGCCGAAACTTGCGGCGAAGGTCTCTTGAGACATAGCCGCATCCTTCGACGGATTTACTCGGCCGCCGAATTCGGTGGTGATTTCATCCAGGCGCTTTAACAACTTTCGGGTGCTGTCGCCGCGATTGGCAAAGTCCAGCGCCAGGGTTACCCCCTCAATTGGGTAAGTCAGCAACCCCGGACGTTTGCGTTTGCCGGTGGTCTTCAGCACTGAAACTGCCGAACGTTCACTTGAGTTTCTTACGGCTGCGACAAGTGCCTCGAGACCTTCGCGGGCAGCGTCAGCGGGGATGAGCGCCTGATGCTGATAGAAGCCGCGTGGTCCGTAGGCCCGGTTCCAGTGCTTGATGGCGTCGAGTGGGTAGAAGAAGGGCTTGTAGTGGGCGACCGTGCGGCCGAGACCACGCTTGCCCAACTGCCAGTACCCCTCGGCCAATGCGCCAACGGTTAGGCCATTGATGAAACCGATTGGTGGGGTAAATGGCACCGACACCGAGCGGTCAGAAGGTGCAGGTCGGTCGGGGTTATCCGTGCTGTCATCGCCGCGATTGAAGATACCGCGAACCGCATTGCGCTTGATGTCGAGCCACGAGACCGTGTATTCGTTTGAAGACGACTCTTGGGTCAGCGACCAGAATTCATCGAGTGAGCCAAAGGAGAGTGATTCGGCATCGATCCATGGGCCGGCAACTTTCTTCAGCTTGATGCTTGCGCTCACAATGAACCCGGTCAGGCCAAGTCCACCGATGGTCGCGGCAAAGAGGTCTCGGTGCCAAAGTTTTGAAAGGCTCAGCAAAGTGCCGTCGGTGCGCATCAGCTCGATTGCGGTGATGTGTTCACCGATGGTTCCGTGGCTGTGGTGGTTCTTTCCGTGAACGTCATTTGCGATCGCGCCACCGACGGTCACGAACTGGGTACCCGGGGTCACGGGCAAGGCAAAGCCGCGAGGCATAAAAATAGCCTGAAGTTCACCGAGCGTCACTCCGGCCTCAACGGTGACCACGCCGGTGCGCTCGTTGAAATCTAGGATGTGATCCAGCCGCCGCGATGACCAGACCGTGTCGCTCAAGGCCTGATCGCCGTATGCGCGGCCATTGCCACGGGGAATCGCAGGAGTCAGATTGCTTGCGTTTTTTAACGCTTTAGCGAAGGTTGGCGCATCCGAGATGGTGACCAGGCGAGCATCTGCTCGGTTGGTCAAACCCCAACCTGAAAATTTCATTTCGCTCCTAACCTGCATAAGCCTAGACACCTCTGGTTGACCTAGGCTGAAGGAGTTGTTGGGAGTAGCGATGAAGAAATGGCCGGCTTGGTTGAGGCTGCTTCGCCCAACCCAGTGGGTGAAGAATCTCTTCGTTTTTGCGCCGGCTCTCTTCGGCAGTCGCCTTGGCGACCTGAGCGCTTGGGGCCTTTCGACCTTCGCATTTGTAAGTTTCTGCCTTGCGGCCTCGCTGGTCTACGTCGTGAACGACTATTTAGACGTCGAAGCCGATCGCGCTCATCCGACGAAGCGATTTACTCGCCCAATTGCAGCCGGGCAGGTGGGCGTTGGTCAGGCACGGATGCTCGCGCTGATCTTGCTGGCACTGGTCGCGCTCGCGATGGTGGTTGAGCCGGCTTTGGCTGCCCCGACTATCGCGTACCTCCTTGTGAATGTTGTCTACAGCCTGATTTTGCGCGGAGTACCGGTGGTTGATCTGGTCATCATTTCGCTCGGATTTGTTGCTCGCGTTTGGGCTGGCGCGCAGATCATCGCCGTGCCACTTACCCCGTGGATTCTGATTGACACATTCTTCTTAGCGCTTTATCTTTCGGCGATGAAGCGTCGAAGCGAATTCCTGCGTGACCTATCGAACACTCGCAAGTCACTTGGTCGTTACAACCTTGGTTTGATAAACACGCTGGTTGGGCTAGGCGCAATCGGGGCAGTGCTTGGTTACAGCGTCTTCGCTTTCCAGGTGCGCGGCGAACTCGCTTTCACTGCCGTGTTTGTGGTTCTTGGGGTTGCCCGCTTCTGGCGCCTAGCAAACTCAATTTCTGACTCACAGTCGCCGACCGATCGCATAATTCACGACCCTTGGATGCTTGTCATCACCGGCGGTTGGGCGTTGAGCTGTCTGCTAATCCTGGTGTCGATCTAGGCAAAGTCTGCTGACCAAGCAAATTCGAAATGGCTATTCGGCCATTTCGGTAGAACATGGCGCAAGCTGCGCAACGCGCTGAGGGCTAACCCCGAGCAACACCGCGATGTCGCGCATCGTGAGCCCTTCGTCGCGCATTCGCGAAACTACATCGCGAATCTCATTTGACGCCTCGTCTTGCAAGCGAGCTGCCTCACGTGATTTTTCCTGTGCAGACTCTAGGTCGCAAATGATTCCCGGCATAACCGCTTCAACCTTGATGATGATGTCGCAGCGTGATTCTCCGGTTGCGGCTTCGGCCAGGTCTTTGATCTGCTCGGTGGCCTTATCCAGGCGCTTTGCGGTGGTGACCAGGTTGCCAAGTTGCGGCACCTCGACACGCCAACCGTCGGCCTGTCGTTCGAACTTTGCCTTGATTTCCAAGGGGCACCTCCGCATCCAAGAATCTTGTCTAGGGCTACTTGACTAAATCTGTCTAGTAGTGCTTTACTTACAACCATAAAGGCGGGAACCCGCCAAGACAATAGAAAGGCAGACAAATGCTAAGTCTCATCATCGCCCTGGCGGGCATCGCCCTCGGAATCTTCGTTGCCATCGCCTTCTTCAAGGCTGGCCGCTTCAAGCTCACCGGAACCAAAGAGGCATTCGCCGCTGCACAGTGGGGCTGGGCTGAGAAGATCTCGCTCGGCACCATCCGTTTGATCGGTCTGCTCGAAGTACTCGGCGCAATCGGCGCTGTTGTCGCACCAATCGTTGCGCTCATCCCAGGTTTCGAGTGGGCTCAGGGCTTCGGTGTTGCAGCAACCGGCGGCCTCGCACTGACCATGGTTGGCGCAATCATCGTTCACCAGTCGCGCGGCGAGTCAAAGTACACCTTGAAGATGAACCTTGGCCTGTTGGCACCGGCAGTTATCGCAGCAGTGCTCGATGCACTGGTTGCTCTGCCAATCAAGTTCTAAAGCTTCTTTTCAAATCCGGCCCTGTTCGCCGCACGTCTTAGTGTCGGCAGCAGGGCCGGTGCAGTTAAGGCAAGCAGCACGCAGGTTGTAGCGGCGCGCCCCGTGTCCCAGAGCAACCCTCCGGTGAACAACTCAAATTTCAGAAAAGTCTGCAAGTTTTCTAGGATGCCCGCGCCGGCAACATAACTCAGGCTCGAGTGATCGCCGGCTAAAAACGGCCAGTTCCACAACGTCATCAGCGCTCCGTAGAAGTATGCGCCCACGATTGCGAAGACAACCAGGATAGCAATCTGGCTCCATTTGTTTCTGGTGCGCGGAAGTAACCCAGCACCAAGACCGACCAAACCTGCTGCCATCATCTGGAACGGCAACCACGGGCCGACTCCCGCGCCGATGAGTGCAGAAACCAAAAGCGACAGAGAGCCAATTAGGTAACCGAACGCCGAGCGAAATACGTAGCCCGCAATGATGATCAGAAAAAATACGGTTTCGATTCCGGCCATACCGGCGCCAAGCAAACGCACCAAAGAGTTCACGGCAGTCAGCACCGCCAGGGTCGCGAGTTTCTTGCTGTCGAGTGCTCCCGCCGAAAGTTCAACCAGCCCGAAGATCACGAGAGCGGGCATCAAGGCCATCAGTAGGGTCTGGGCAACGGCATCCTGGCTCGGGTTCACAATCACCAGTGGCCAGGCGAAGGCAAGCAGCGATGCGCCGGCCATGAGGGTCAGTGCCAGCTTGGCTGCTAATGACTTATTGCTGGTAATCATCGGCTCACCTGCTCAAGACCGGTTTCTGTCAGGCGTAGCTCTCGGTCGATAAGACCAGCCAGGAATGCCCGATTGTGACTCACCACAACAACGGCGGTGCCTGCGGCCGCGAGGTTGGCGATTGCCTGGCGCAACAGGTTGAGGGTTGCGTGTTCGAGGCCCCGGTTTGGCTCATCGAGAAGCAAGAGGTCGGCCTCGCGGCTCAGCTGAATGGCAAGCACGAGAGCTAGTTGCTGGCCCGCACTCAGGTCTCGCGGATGCGCATCCGGTTGAAGATCGAAACCGAGCGCTCGCAATCGCGCAAAGGTAGTGCCGGGGTCTGTGTCACGAAGTTTGTCTGCGTCTGTAAGTTCGAGTGCAACAGTCTCGAAAATCAAAAGGTCTGCCGGCTCCTGTGGCACCATCACGCACCGGATGCCGGAAGAAGCCCCGTCATAGATTGCATCTAGCAATCTGCTCTTACCGATTGCATTTGGCCCAGTTAGGCCAACAATCTCACCGGCGCGCATAGTGAATCGATCAAGGTCGTAGTTCTCAACTTGATCGGGCCCGCGAGTTTTTGCAACCTGATTGAAGCTGCGCTCTGGTATCGAGGTCGAGCCAAGGTTTATCACTCGGTCAAACTTCAGGTTGCCTTGCTCTGAGTCGTGCGTGGTCAACACAACACAAATTTTCTTTTCATCGGCCAGCCGGCTAAGCGTCGAGTTGATTCGTTTCGAATTGATTTCATCGAGGCGCGAAGTTGGTTCGTCGAGCAGCACATAATCGGCTCCGCTTGCAAGTGCGGCTGCAATCGCGACAAGCTGTTGCTCTCCACCTGAGAGTTCTTGCACCCGTCGGTCAAGCAGGTCGGCAATCTCCAATTGGCTGGCGACATCGAGGATGCGGGCGCTGACTGAATTCGCAGCCAGCCCCAATTGGGTCGGGCCAAAGGCAATCTCGTCGCGCACGGTTTCTGCCACGAAGCCGAGGGTTGGCTGCTGGCTCACGAAGCTGATTCGAGCCGCTGTCTCGTGCGGCTTGAGACCGGATATGCCAAGCGAATCAAGCACGCGCCTGCCGCTAACCTCTGCGTTCCAAAACTCTGGAACAAGACCACAAATGGCGCGCAGCAGGGTGGTTTTTCCAGAGCCCACCGGCCCTGCGACAGCCACCAATTCACCGGGAACAAAATCGACATTCAACTCACTCCACAGGGGTCGACCGGTCGAATCAGTGCAGGTGAAGTCTCGAAGCTGAAGCATTATCCAGCCACTCGTCTGCGCAGGGCTAGCGAGCCGGCGCCCAGGCCAAGCCCAATTGCCACCAGGGCGATTGCGAACGGTGGCTGCCCAAAGAGCAATTGGCTGATGCCAAGCGCATCTACGAGCATGCCGGCAGCTGCGAGGAATCGAGCCAGGCGCAGCCGAGCAGGCGACAGTTTTCCCTGAGAGCCGAACCCGCGAACATCCATGCTGGCGGCCAAGTGAATTGAGCGTTCGAAGGCATCCTCGAAAACTGGAACGACTATCGCGCTAAAGCCAAGGCCTCTTGCGTGGCCGCGCAGTCGCGACGAGCGCCTGATTCGAGCGATGCTCTCGGTGAGTTGCGGAATGAAATTCAGGGCAAGCACCACGCTCGTTGCAATTTCAAAAAGTGCGCCAGGTGCCTTACGCAGTAGCCTCCTCGAATCAACAAGCAGGTTGGCGGCAGTGACTACCGCAACGATTGCCGCAAGGCGCGAGCCATCGAAGAAGGCCTTAGCTAACTCGCTAGCCGAAATCGGGCCGAGCAGGTCAAGATTGCCAAGGCCGAAATTCACACGGATGTCTGGCAACTGAAAAAGCGCATCGGGCTCGGACCCACCCGAGAACACCACGCGGAACAAGACACGAATCAGAATGATGCCGATGGTTAGCGAAAGAATTAGGCGAACTGGAACAGCAGACTTGCGAACTCTGCTGACCAGCCAAACCAAAAGCACCGAACCGATCAGCACCGTCAAGTTGAGCCAGAGTGAGGTGGAAAGCGAGATCTCAAAGACTGTGCCGATGGCCACCAGCCAAACGGCACCAGGAAAGCGCGCGACTACTTGCATGAGTAAGGTTTCGGCTCTTGTCTCGGCGGATTAGTCGCTGGGGCTTCATCGGGCAGCAGGAAGCGCCAGCCATCCCAGTTGCCGCACGCCGGCTTGCGTATGCCAGCGCCCTGCAGGCTGTAGTGCCAGATCGGGCTGGCAGCGGTTGCATAGAAATAGGCCCAGTGGCCGGTCTTGGCGCCCGGGGTGTTCAGGCAGGTGTCGCTCGACGGGGCCGGAACCTGCTCAATTCGGCAGACGAAACCTGTCGGGTATTGACTCGTGCCTTCAACGCGAAAGCCCGTCGCCGCAAATAGCTGCCAGCCGGTTCCGCTGAAGTTGCTTGCGCAACGAAGGCTACTGCGCGGAGTTGCACCCGTGCCGAAGTCCACGAGCAGGGTGGTGCTCTGCACAGAGCAGTCCTTGCTCGAGTAGAAGCCCAGGTCGACGTTTGGCACGCGCGAGATGAGTCCGCCGATGGCAACGAGGGCGAGAAGTGCAATCAGCACGGTGCGCAATCTGATTCGAGACACGTTACTTCTTTATTAGGTCGAGGTAACTCATCGAACGCAAAGCCAGGTAGCCCTGCACGGTCGCGTAGGTGTCGCCACTGGTTGACCAAGGTGTCGTTATTCCGCCATCCGGTGCAATGCGCGAAGCGAGGTACTTGGCATAAGCAATCGTGGTAACCGAATAACTTGACAGTCCCATTCCGGCATATGCAGTTCCGTTCACATCGATGTCGCCCCACGATTCAAAGTGATCTGCGATGACATTTTTCTTTAACCACTTCACCGCAGCAATCACTGCCGCTTTGCGCGCTGCGAGTTGAGCGGAGGTGCCAACCACTTTCACGGATGCGTATGCCATCAGTGCGATGCCCGTCGCATCCGGGGCGCTGGTCGCGGTGTCTGCGGTTAGGTCGGTGCCGTATCCTCCGTCGGCTCGCGCCAAGCTCGCAAGCCTTGTAGCGTTTGCGCTTGCCAAAGTTATTTCGCCATTTGCGACCAGTCCGAGAGTGGCCCACGAATAGTTAAAGGTATTCCCTGCATCGCGAGCGATCACGCCGTTCTTGGCAACAGCATTTTTAAGCGATGCAAGCGTCGATTTGCACGCGGGGGTGGCGGTTAGCGCAAAGACCTTGCAGGCGAATAGGTGCTGGCCGGCACGCCCAACCAGCAGTGCCTTATCTGGTGCATATAAAAAGCCAACCGGATTCGATGCCGTGCCGAGATTGGTCAACGAGGTCAGGTTGAATGCAATCGCCTTGGCCAGGCTCGAGCTGGTGTAACCAGCGCCCTTCAGCTGAAGCAGCCCCTCCACGCTGAAGCCCCAATCCGGCTTGCCAGGCGTGAAGCCCTCAATGTATTTGCCGTCGACGAACTTGCTCGCGATGAACGCAGCGGTGCTCGAAAAAGTGTTGGCCGCCTGAACCGGGGTTGTGGGGGCGCCAAGAGTCAGCATGGCCACAGCCAGTGCAGCGACAAACTTGCGGGTAACGAGAGGCTTTCGCATTTCGCCCTTCTAACTTGGCAGGGCGAAGCGAAAGGCGGGCGGCAGGCGCATCCAAGGATGCCTGACCACCAGTGCCGTTGCGCTCCAACCGCAGACCTAGACGGATAAAGGAGTTACTGCTTCGAGCGGGCACTCCGACTTATCGTCAAGACGACTCACGGTTGCTGGTCAGCGCGGGATTCACACCCGACTTTCCCCGAACAAAGCATCAACTGCAGCAAGCTGCGTTTCAAGACTAACCGAGTGGCTTTGAAGTGAAAATGCGCGCCAGCCGTATTTCCTTGTTTGACTTCACCAACCGAGGTTGGCGAGTTGCCTAGACAAAAGTGCGAAGCCGACGAACACAACGACATCCAGGACGAAGTGCGCGATCACCAGGGGAGCGATGCGGCCCCAGCGGCGATAACACCAACCGAATGCCAGTCCGAGCGCAATGTTGCCGAAGAATCCGCCAAGGCCCTGGTATGCGTGATAGCAACCGCGAATGACTGCGCTGATTGCCTGACGCTTGGCAAATGAAAACCCGAGTTGCTCGAGTCGCCGAAACAAAAAGCCCACCATGATTACTTCTTCGGTGAGCCCTGCGCGAAGCGCCGAAAGCAATAACACCGGGATGCTCCACCAGTAGTTGTTCGCGCTCGCGGCAACGACCTGGGTAGCCAGCCCGGCTCCTCTTGCAAGCGCGTATAGCGCAACCCCGGGAATTCCAATTGCCGCGGCAAGGCCGAGGCCTCGAGCTAAATCGTTTGCCCGAATCGGCCAACCACCAATTCGCAGCTCGCTCTCCCGAAGGCGCAAAAAGTAAATCGCCAGTGCAACCGGAACGAGTGCGAAAGCGATGTCAACAAGTTGCAGTGCGAGATCGAAAATCTGGTTGGCTGACTGGCTCTGGTTCAGCGCAGCAGTGGACCCAGCGATTCCCTTAGGCGAGAGTGCAGTTTGCAAAAGTTGCAGCAAGGAATAAACGGCGCTGGCGCCGAGGCTCACACCAAGCACCAAACCGATTTCGGCCCAGAGTTGCTTGCGCTGGCTCGTTTGCTGGAAGTTAGGCATGTGGGTTTCGCGGGTTCGGGCTACTTTTTGGCAATCATTTTGCTCAGGTGTCCGCGGTTCTTGGCAACCCATCTATATAGAAGGTTCGATAGCGGTAGTGCTGCCACAATCAACCAGCCCAGGATGCGCCAGCCGAGGTTCGGCTGCATCCGAAAGACATAGGCAACCGCACTGGCTCCGCCCAAGCGCAGCCCATCACCAAGCAACCAAACCTGAGCCTGAAGTTCGGCTTCACTCAGTCCATAGGCCTTGGCGCGAGCCTCCTGGTTGGCCAGGAATGCGGGAAACGCGGTTAGTCGATTGAGCCCCCAATTGAGGCACTGCTTGCAAAAGCCGCAGTCGCCGTCGTAGATAAGCACGGGGGAGTTGGTCATGGGTTCAAGATATCAGCCAAAGCAGGCTGCTTTGCCGTTTGTAACAAGAATGTAAAGACAGGTAACTTTCGGGATTTACCATTTGTTTGCCTGTCGTTTTCCCCTAGTCTTGCTATACCCAAGGCTTAACTGGTGTAGCTCCTTGTTATGAGGATCTAGACCTCTGGGTGACACCAGTGAGCTGAAACAACAAGGAGAAACAACTACATGAAAGCAACTCGCATTGTGCGTTCGGTTGCCGTTGCAGCTGTTGCCGGTTTGACCATTGCAGGCCTCTCGGCCGTAGCAGTGGCTCCAGCTGGTGCTGCCGCACGTTCAACCGTCGTGATGATGGAGACCACCGCTATGACTTCGCTCAACAGCGGCACTCCAGACACCAACCTCGTCACTAACACTGACGTTGGCTACCTCACCGGCAACGGATTCACCTACTACGACAACAAGCCAAACCTGATCGCTAACACCGCATTCGGTACTTTGGCTGTTGTAAAGAACACCGCAACTGACTTCGAGGTCAAGTACACCGTTCGCAAGGGCCAGGTCTGGTCAGACGGCACCCCAATCGATGGCGTTGACCTTCTGCTCTCGCACATTCTTACGAGCGGCGCATACTCGAAGGCTGCGGGTCTTGGCGACCCAAGCACCGGCACCCCTGCATTCGACAGCATCGGTTACGGCGGTTCGTATGACTCGCACATCGTTGGCACTCCAACCTTGAGCGCCGACCACATGTCGGTAACCCTGAAGTACGACTCAGTTCAGCCTGACTACAAGATCCAGGGTCCTGGCCCATCGCCAGTACACGCACTGGAGCTTCTTGCTGCTGGCAAGACCAAGCTCGGCACTGCTGCAGAGAACTTGGCTGCTAAGGCACAGTTCCTCAAGGACTTCACCACGAAGAACACTGCTGCACTGAAGAAGATGGGTGCCGTATGGTCAACCGCTTACAACATCAAGACTGTTGACTCGTCGACCAACCCATTGCTTCTCGTTGGCAACGGCGCATTCATCGTGCAGTCGGCAGTAGCTGACCAGTCGGTTACCTTGGTTCGCAACCCGAAGTACACCTCGGGCCCAGCAATGGCCAAGACCAACCCAATCAACAAGGTCATCTTCTCGTTCATCGCTGACGGCTCGCCTGCATTCCAGGCACTGCGCAACGGCGACATCGACATCTACGATGGCCAGCCAGACACCGCAGGTCTTGCACAGCTCCAGGCAATCAAGTCGGCAACCGTTTACGGTGGCGTCTCGTCAACCTACGAGCACGTAGACCTTCGCGTTGGCGCTGCCCAGGGTGACACCACTGCATACAACGGTCCATTCGCTGGCAACAGCCAGAAGGCTAAGGACTTGCGTCACGCCTTCTTGCTCGCACTGCCACGCGACGCGATCTTGGCTGCAGAAGTAACCCCGTTCAACCCAAAGGGTGTTGTGATGAACTCGCAGTTCACCCTCCCAGGTCAGACCGGTTACGACACCATTACCAAGAACTCGGGTAACGCAGAGTACGTTGCTGGAACCCAGGCCGACCGCACCGCTGCGGCTTTGGCTCTCGTCAAGAAGTACTACCCATCGGCATCGGCTAGCAACCAGGTTGTTAACATCAGCTTCCTGTTCAAGGGCAGCCAGCGTCGTATCGACGAGAACAAGCTGATTGCTGCAGAAGAGGCCAAGGCTGGTTTCGCAGTCTCGACCACTCCTAACAGCAAGTGGAGCACCCTGCTCAGTGACGTAAGTTACGACGCAGCGATGTTCGCATGGGCTCCTTCGAGCGTCAGCCAGACCGGTACCAACGCAAACTTCCAGACCGATGGTGGCAACAACCACTACGGTTGGGGAAATGCTGCGCTGGACACCGTGCTGCACTCACTCGAGTCGTACCTGACTCCTTCACAGATCACTGCAAAGTACCTCGCAGCTGAGAAGATCGTCCACGACAACTACTACACCCTGCCTCTGTACCAGTGGCCAGCAATTGCTGCGGCAAGCACTTCCTTGAAGGGCATCTCGTTTGCACCACTGTCTCCAAACGTTGTTTGGAACTACTGGCAGTGGCACTTCTAAGAGCTAATTCTTAGAAGCAGCTCTAAAGAAAGGGCCCCGGGAAACCGGGGCCCTTTTTCCATAACGAATGGGCCAGGTCCTCCTAAAAAGGCAAAAGCGAGGTGAACATAACCTAAACTTTTCTAGGTTCACGAAAGTGGGCGAGGAACAGAGTGCGGCAGGGCTGCCGCGGCAAGGTTGGCAAGTTGTTTGCTTACATCACCCGTCGAGTCGGGATGCTTCTTCTAATCGTGTTTGGCGCGAGCTTCATGGTCTACAACCTAGAAGCGGTGTCGAGCGACCCGTTGGCAGATCTGCAGCAGAGCACTGCAGTCAACAAGCAATTCCTAATCAACACTCTGAGTCGCGAACTCCAACTTGATGTGCCACCACCGCTTCGTTACTTCACGTGGTTGAAGGGGCTCGTCGCAGGTCTGTGGGGCCACTTCGATCTCGGCATGACTCGCGACCAGCACCCCGTTGTCGAATACATCGCCACTGCTATTCCAACCACATTCCGTTTGGTGATCGGTTCAACCGTTCTTGCCATCGTGCTCGGAATCACCATCGGTATGGTTACTGCCCTTCGTCAGTACAGCCGCTTCGACTACTCGATGACCTTCGTATCGTTCTTGCTGTTCTCGTTGCCAATCTTCTGGGTAGCAGTGCTGCTTAAGCAATACATGGCGATTCAGTTCAACGACTTCTTGGCCGATCCAACAATTTCCCCTTCGTTCCTGATTCCGTTCGCCCTCATTGGCGGATTGATAATGGCGGGAATCATCGGCGGTGAACGCCGTCGTTTCTTCACCACCTGGGCGGTCGTAGCAGTCGGAATTGCTGGCTTGCTTACCTTGATGAGCATGACCAAGTGGTTCATCCACCCGGGCCTTGGCATTATCGGAATCGGTGTGTTCGCTTTCGGTTTCGCCGTCGCGATGACACACCTCTCAACCGGGCTCGACGACAAGAAGTCGCTGAACGCATCCCTGATTACCGCTGGTGCAGTCACGCTGCTGTACTACCCGATGCAGTGGGTCATGAACGAGAAGGGTTCGCTGCTTTCTGTGGTTGAAGTGCTGCTGATCATCCAGCTGGTTGCAGCGGCGATTGGCTACTTCATTACCAAGGTTGACCGTCGCAGCATCATGAGAACTGCGATGCTCACCGCGCTGCTTTCCAGCATCCCGTTGATTTTCGACCGCTTCATGCAAGAGTTCGGCGCCTACATGAACTCGGATGCCATCAATGGTCGCCCTGTGCCAACCGTCGGGCAGGCCAATCAGATTCTCGACCCAAGTCAGTCGGGCAACTTCTGGATCAACAGCCTGGACGGAATCATGCACGTGATTCTGCCGACCATCGCGCTGACACTGATCTCGTTTGCCGGCTACGTGCGTTTCTCGCGCGGTTCGCTGCTCGAGGTTCTCAACATGGACTACATTCGCACCGCCCGCGCCAAGGGCTTGACCGAGCGCACAGTTATCGTTCGCCACGCAATGCGTAACGCGATGTTGCCGCTGACTACCATCCTGGTCAACGACTTCGCGGGAGTGCTCGGTGGCGCGATCATCACCGAGGGTGTATTCGGCTGGAAAGGTATGGGTCAGCTGTTTGCCCAGGCCATCGGCAGCTACGACCTCAACCTGTTCATGGGTGTTTTCATCATCGGAGCGATGTTGACCGTTGTTGCAAACCTCGTCGCCGACCTGCTTTTCGGCGTAGTCGACCCTCGAATTCGAATCAGAAAGTAAGACAATGGCTCGCAATCCTAAAGAACTCGAAAAGACTGTCGAGAAGAACGAAAACGAGATTTCGCTGCGCGAGACCGAAGGTCTCAGCCAGGGTCAGATCATCTTCCGTCGCTTTGTTCGCCACCGCGCGGCAATGGCGTCGCTTATCTCGCTGGTGTTCATCATCCTGTTCGTGTTTTCGGCTTCGGGGCTTCACCTCGGTTCAGACAAGCACCCTGTAACCATTCCTGGATGGTGGCCACACACCATCACCGAGATCGATGTGAACGCCGCCACCTCAGACCTTTGTGAGAATGGCATCCCTGGTTGCCCGACCCTCGACATCTTGCCGTCGTTCATCGACAAGACCGGTGTTGGCTTCGGCGCCCACCCATTCGGCATGGACAACCTTGGAACCGACTACCTCGCCCTAGTAATGCGTGGCGCTGAGCAGTCGATCATGGTGATGCTCATCGTAGGAATCATGGGCGTGGTCCTAGGTGCCGTTGTCGGTGCTATCGCCGGATTCTACGGGGGCGTGGTGGACGCAATCCTGATGCGTATGACCGACATGTTCCTGGTTACCCCGGTGATTGTGCTCGGTTCGGTTATCGGTTACCGCTTCGGAAACCTCGGCGTGGTGCCGCTTGCGGTCATGCTTGGTTTCTTCTCCTGGATGGGCCTAGCCCGTTTCGTGCGCACCGAGTTCTTGACCCTGCGTGAGCGTGAATTCGTAGACGCCGCCCGAGTTGCCGGTGCCTCTAACCGACGCATCATCTTCAAGCACATTTTGCCTAACGCGGTAGGTGTCATCATCGTTGCCGGAACGCTTTTGATGTCTGGCGCTATCCTGCTTGAATCGGCACTGAGCTACCTTGGCTTCGGCGTGCAGTCACCAGACGTTTCGCTGGGCCTATTGATCTCGAAGTATCAAGACACCTTCACCGTGAGCCCATGGCTGTTCTGGTGGCCTGGTCTGTTCATCATCAGCATTGCCCTTTGCATCAACTTCATCGGTGATGGATTGCGCGATGCGTTCGATCCTCGTCAGAAGCGCCGCATCACCAAGAAGGACCGCATCAAGGCCAGTGACGTTTCGAAGGTTGGCGCCTAATGACGACCCAGCTCATCCATGCGTCGGCGGATCAGCAATGCTGCCAAACCGCTGTCGCTCTGGACGCTGTGGCTGGCGGGAGTGAACTCTTCTCGGCCGGCGCTGCTTGCTGTGTTGCTGACTCGGCTCTTCCAGTTGCCGCCAGTGTTGGCGGCCCAGCGAACGCGACCGGATGCGGGTGCAACCCAGACGCGAGTGTGACCGCCGCTGTGGCGAATCAAAAGCGCCCATTTAGTCTCGAGCTCCTCGATGTCTCGGTAGGCGATGGTTCGGCTACTCAGCGGGTTGACGACGCGAAGTTCGGTTTCTCCGAGAACCAACTTGGGTCTAATCCAGAGAAGTGCTGCGGCGATGGCGACTGCCAGTGCAATCGCGATGGTGGCGGCAACAGCGGTGCCATCAGGGTAGGCGATGGCCTGAGTAACAAAGAGGCCATCAAGAACCAGGGCTGCTGCGGCGAAAGCGTAGTTGGACTTGGGTTTAAAAACTTCGACAGTAGTCATGTATCAATCTTTGCAGGCGCGCCTGTGAATGTAGAAGGAAAGTAACCAATGACTGAACCAGTACTGAAGGTCAAGAACTACAACGTCGACTTCTGGGTCGACGGAGTTTGGTACCCGGCTGCCATCGACATGAACTACGAGGTCTACCCAGGCCGCACCCTCGCCATCGTGGGTGAGTCTGGCTCAGGAAAGTCATCGTCGTCGATGGGTCTGATGGGCCTTCTCGCCTCGAACGCGCGCACCAGCGGCACGGTAGAGGTCAAAGGCACCGACATGCTCAAGGCCAGCCCAACCACGGTACGCAAGTTCCGCGGAAAGGAAGTCGCCTACATCTTCCAGGAGCCGATGACCGCGCTGAACCCGGTTTACACAATCGGTTTCCAGATCGTCGAAACCCTACGCACTCACTTCACCATGGGGCCAACCGCTGCGCGCGAACGCGCTGTAGAGCTGATCACCATGGTCGGCATCCCAGAGCCAGACAAGTCATTCGATAAGTACCCGCACCAGCTTTCCGGTGGTCAGAAGCAGCGCGCCATGATCGCCGTTGCTCTTGCCTGTGACCCGGCACTGTTGATCGCCGATGAGCCAACCACTGCGCTTGACGTGACCATCCAGGCTGAAATTCTTGACCTGATGCGCGATTTGCGCACCAAGCTCAACTCGGGCATCTTGCTGATCACCCACGACATGGGTGTGGTTGCCGACATGGCCGATGAGATTCTGGTGATGAAGGATGGTCTGACCGTCGAGCACGACACTGCAGACAACATCTTCAACCGCCCGAAGCACCCATACACTCAGCAGCTGCTGGCCGCGGTGCCAAAGCTGGGTTCGGTAAAGGTTCGCGAGCTCAAGCACGTTGGTTCCATCAAGCCTGAGCCAGTGCTTCGCATCACCGATGTCGACATCGAGTACCCGAAGCGCGGCCGCATCCCGGCATTCAAGGCTGTGCAGGACTTCAGCCTCGAAATCTACCCGGGTGAAATTGTCGGTTTGGTAGGCGAGTCGGGTTCGGGCAAGACCACCATCGGTCGTGCATCGATCGGTCTGTTGCCAATCAAGAACGGAACCATCTCGGTTGCCGGCAACGACATCTCGAGCGGAAACACCAAGGCGCTCACTCAGATTCGTCGCCACACCGGAATCGTTTTCCAAGACCCAGCCTCTTCGCTGAACCCGCGTTTGCCAATTGGTGAGAGCATCGGCGAGCCGCTGTTCCTTGCCAAGCTGGCCAAGGGCGATGAGTTGAACCGTCGGGTTGAGGAGCTTCTCGACTCGGTTGAGTTGCCGCGCTCATACCGCAACCGCTACCCACACGAACTTTCAGGTGGTCAGCGTCAGCGCGTAGGTATTGCGCGAGCCCTTGCGCTCACCCCAGACCTGTTGATCGCCGATGAGCCAACCTCAGCTCTCGACGTGTCGGTGCAGGCCCGATTCCTCGAACTCCTGCAGCGCCTGCAAGACGAACTGAAGTTTGCTTGTCTCTTCATCACCCACGACCTCGGTGTTGTCGACATCCTGTCGCACCGCATCGCAGTGATGCAGCACGGTCGTTTGGTTGAGGTCGGTGCTCGTGATGAGATCCTGAAGCACCCGAAGGATCCGTACACCCAGCGTCTGATTGCAGCCGTTCCGGTGCCAGACCCAGCTGAGCAGCGTCGCCGCCGCGAAGCACGTTTGGCTGCCAAGTAATTCACAGGCTGAGCGGGCGGGTCAAGGTAATCTTGATTCGCCCGCTTAGTTTTTAAGAGACGTTTTGAAAAGAATCTTCGCCACCCTCGCAGCCGTTGCCCTAATGGGTCTTGGTCTCACTGGCTGCACCGCCGGCTCATCCCTGGTTGCTGGCAGCGCCATCTCGATTGCAGAACTTTCGGCCCTGAACAATTTCAACTCGGATGTGCCAGCCAGCGCCGAATCAGAGCAGGCGAATCGTGACCTTGCCAACCTGATTCGCCCAAGCTTCTTCAGTCTCGATGCCACCGGCAAAGAGATCGCCAACAAAGACTTTGGCTCGGTCAAGGTGGTTTCGCAGTCGCCGTTTACCGTTGCATACAAGCTCACTGGCAAGGCCAAGTGGAGCGATGGCGTTCAGGTGACGGCAGATGACCTGCTGGTGTCCTGGCTGGCCGCACGCGACCCGCTGAAGGCCGGGTTTGCCTCGGTGGCAGCCAATACCGGTTTGAAGTACACCACTGACACACCGGTCGCCTCAGCCGACCACCTGACTCTGACGGTGACCTATGACCACCAGGTAGCCGACTGGCAAACCGCCCTGCAGGTGAACGCCCCGGCCCACATTGTCGCCGAGCGCGCCTTTAGGTTGACCGACCCTGTTCAGGCCATCACTCAGTTCGAAGCCGCCGTTAGCCAGGCGAGCCTTTCAGATCAGCAGGCGCTGGCCGGCGATTACTTCGCGGCTTTCTCGTTCAATGCACAAAACAAGAACAACCCGGGTCTCAAAGTTTCGGCCGGTGCATACAACATCGTGCAGTTCACTCCGGGTGACTCAATTACTCTCAAGGCCAACCCCTCGTTCAACTGGGGCAATTCCGCTCGTGTCGAGAACGTGGCTCTTCGCTTGTTCTCAGACGCCACAAGTGCTCTTGCTGCAATGCAGGCAAAGGCAGTCGATATCGCAAGCCTTCAGGAATCTGGCCTGGCAACCCTTAGCTCGCTGGTCGCTGTTGCCAAGGGCAACGGTTCGAACTACAAGGTGACTGCATCAAACGACATCGAGTCGGTGCTGATCAACTTCGGTTCGCAAAGCGTGTTTGCAAATGGCAACAACCCGACTCGCGCTGCGGCCCTGCGTGCGACGATGCTGAACCTGGTGCCGC
This sequence comes from uncultured Micrococcales bacterium, assembly GCA_903909605.1. Taxonomy (GTDB): domain Bacteria; phylum Actinomycetota; class Actinomycetes; order Actinomycetales; family Microbacteriaceae; genus Rhodoluna. The sequence continues at coordinate 27,808 of CAIVWH010000015.1, forward strand.
GCACCAAGATTCAGTCTGCGATGCTTTCAGACACTCCGGTCATCGACGCACGCTCATGGATTTACTCGAGCAACTCGAACTACTACCAGCCATTCGTGCAGGCAAACGGCTCGCAAAGCTACATCGTGCAGAACGCAGAACTCGCGGCCGAGCAGATGAGCGCAATCAGCATTTCGAAGCCAGTGTCGGTTCGCGTTCTCTATGACTCGACCAACCCGCGCGCAAAGCAAGAGTTCACGCTGCTCGGCCAGTACGCCGCAAGTGCCGGATTCACGCTTGTCGATATCTCCACTCAGACTCCGAGCGAGACCGCTGCAACCGGCGCATTTGATCTCTACATAACAGCAGTTCCGCTCGGTGGCGAAGACGGCGGCAACCCATACTGGTTCGCAGGCAACACTCTGAATAACTTCAGCGACGCCAAGCTCGATGCCCTTTTGGTGGCCTATGGGTCGAAAACTAAGCAAATCGACCAGATTTCAGCCCTAAAAGACATTGATACCGAACTTTATGCGGCCCAGTTCGGCCTGCCGCTTTACCAGGTGCCCTCTCTTCTGGTTTACTCGAAGAAGATTTCGGCACTGGTGCCGGCCCCGTATGGCGCAAGCGCCACCTACGGATACTGGAACTGGCAAGTCGCCGGCAACTAATTAATCAAAGGAACCAAAAAGATGGCTATTGCCTCGCGCTCAGACCTGCGCAACGTTGCGATTGTTGCGCACGTTGACCACGGCAAGACCACCCTGGTCGATGCCATGCTTCGCCAGACCGGCTCGTTCAGCGACCACTCGAACGTAGGCGAGCGCGTGATGGACTCGGGCGACCTCGAGCGCGAAAAGGGAATCACCATCTTGGCCAAGAACACAGCGATTGCCTACAAGGGCAAGTCGAGCGGTGGTCAAGAGATCACCATCAACGTGATCGACACCCCAGGCCACGCTGACTTCGGTGGCGAGGTTGAGCGCGGTCTCTCGATGGTTGACGGCGTTGTCCTCTTGGTTGATGCATCCGAAGGCCCGTTGCCACAGACTCGCTTCGTTCTGCGCAAGGCTCTCGAGTCGAACCTGCCAGTGATTCTTTTGGTCAACAAGACCGACCGCCCGGATGCACGCATCGACGAAGTCGTTGAAGAGACTCACGACTTGCTGCTCGGCCTTGCAAGCGACATTCACGAGGATGTTCCTGACCTAGACGTCGACGCAATTCTCGACCTTCCGGTTATTTATGCATCGGGTCGTGCCGGCCGCGCTTCGTTCAACAAGCCAGCCGACGGCACCCTGCCAGACAACGAAGACCTCGAGCCTCTTTTCGAGGCAATCATGAAGTACATCCCGGCTCCGAAGTATGACGACGAGCACCCGCTTCAGGCGCACGTCACCAACTTGGATGCATCGCCGTTCCTCGGTCGTCTTGCACTTCTACGCATTTTCAACGGCACCTTGAAGAAGGGCCAGCAGGTTGCATGGGTTCGCCACGATGGCACCACCCAGAACGTAAAGATCACCGAGCTGCTCAAGACCAAGGCGCTCGACCGTTTCCCAACGGATGAGGCAAACCCTGGCGACATCGTCGCAGTTGCCGGCATCGAAGACATCACCATCGGTGAGACCCTTGCCGACCCGAACGACGTTCGCCCGCTGCCGCTGATCAAGGTTGACGACCCTGCAATTTCGATGACTATCGGTATCAACACCTCGCCTATGGCAGGTCGCGTTAAGGGCGCAAAGGTCACCGCACGTTTGGTGAAAGACCGTCTAGACCGCGAGCTCATCGGTAACGTATCGCTCAAGGTTTTGCCTACCGACCGCCCAGATGCCTGGGAGGTTCAGGGACGCGGCGAACTTGCTCTTGCCATCCTGGTTGAGCAGATGCGTCGCGAGGGCTATGAGCTCACCGTGGGCAAGCCACAGGTAGTTACCAAGAAGATTGACGGCAAGCTGCACGAGCCTGTTGAAGACCTGACCATCGACGTGCCAGAGGAGTTCCTCGGCGCAATGACTCAGCTGATGGCTGCTCGCAAGGGTCGCATGAAGAACATGATCAACCACTCAACCGGTTGGGTTCGCATGGAGTTTATGGTTCCGAGCCGTGGCCTCATCGGCTTCCGCACCGAGTTCCTGACCACCACCAAGGGCACCGGAATCGCCAACGCGCTTTCGGCAGGCTACGAGCCTTGGGCAGGCGAAATCGTTACCCGTCAAAACGGTTCGATGGTTGCCGACCGTGCCGGAGTTGCAACCCCGTTTGCGATGATCGCACTTCAGGAGCGCGGTTCGTTCTTCGTTCAGCCGACCGAAGAGGTTTACATGGGCATGGTCGTGGGCGAGAACTCACGTGCCGATGACATGGAAGTCAACATCACCAAGGAAAAGAAGCTAACCAACATGCGTGCAGCTTCTAGCGATGAGTTCCAGGCGCTGACCCCACCGAAGAAGCTTTCGCTGGAAGAGTGTCTCGAGTTCGCTCGCGAAGACGAGTGTGTTGAGGTTACCCCTGAGGCAACCCGCATTCGCAAGGTTGAGCTTGACCCGAACCTGCGTGCGCGTGCTGCAAGCGCTCGCAAGCGTGCTAACGACAACTAGTTTGTGGTTTGTGAAAAGCGTCGCGCCTAGTGTGCGGCGCTTTTTGCTTTTGCCGAGCGTAGGTATAGAACGCTGACCGGAATCAGGTAGGCGAACCAAACCAGCGTCTGAAGCACGGATGGTGCCGGATTGAAGCTGATCAGACCGTGCAGCACTGCCTCGAGAGGCGAACCGTTTGGCAAGCCCGCAGACAGGTCGTAGGTGTGGTTCTGCAGCGGCAGCGTGAGAATCTCCTCAAACTCTGAAACTGCATAGGCCAAGATGCCGGCCGAAACGATGATTAGAAACACTCCGGTGTAGCGAAAGAATTTCGCCAGGTTGATGCCGAGTGCGCCGCGAAAGCTGAGGTAGCCAAGCACGGCTGCAAGACCTATTCCAAGCGCGGCGCCGATCACCGGATTGTCACCCTCCGCTGTTGCGCGAGCTGCGCTCCACAAAAAGATTGAGGTTTCGACGCCCTCGCGAATCACGGCAAGGAAGGCGATGGTCGCCAGGCCGAAGGTTGCGGTGCCGGTTGCATCGACTTTGCCGCGCAGTTCGGCTCCCATGCCGCGGCTCTGCGATTTCATCCAGAAGACCATCCAGGTGACGAAGGCAACCGCGATGATGCTGGTCGTGCCACCGATGATTTGATTGAGCCCGCCCTCGACGTTTTCGACGGTCAGGTTGAGAATTAGGCCAAGTGCAACCGAGAGCACCAGCGCTAGGGCAACGCCTGCCATTACCTGGGGGACTGCCTTGCGGCGGTCGGTTTTGGCTAGATAGGCCACGAGGATGCCGATGATCAGCGCGGCTTCTAAGCCCTCGCGCAGACCAATCAAAAAGTTAGCCAGCATGGTGCCTTTCTCGTCCCAGTATCATCTGGGACTTGAACAGTAAGGCAAGCCTAAGTTAGGCCAACCTAACTCGTCAAGCCTGGCTTAAAGTAGAGGGATGCCAAAGCAAACTCTCAACGCCCGCCGTGTGCTCATCGTGCACGCGCATCCAGACGATGAAAGTCTGTTTACTGGCAACATCATCGCCGAGCGCTTGGCAGCCGGGGCAGAGGTTTTCGTTTTGACCCTCACTCGCGGCGAGCGAGGCACAGTGAAGCTGGAAGAGCTCAAGGGGCTTGAAGGGCAACTCGGCCCAATGGGGGCATTCCGCGAGGGTGAACTTCGCGTTGCAATTTCAGAACTCGGCAAAGCGGGCCACGGCACTTTGCAGCACGCGTTTGCCGGCACCCGCGCCTATCTCGATAGCGGCATGCGCATGACTCCGCTTGGCAAGCCCGCAAAACCTCGCCGGCTCGACGAACTCGCGCTTTCCTCGGCAAGCACGCCGATCATCGCAGAAGATATCGTGCGGGTGATGAATGCATTCAAACCGGATGCCGTCATCACCTACAACGCGAAGGGTGGCTACGGTCATCCCGATCACAAGCAGGCGCACCAGGCAACCGCCATGGCTTTGCGCCAGTTTCGACGCACGCGTCGACGCGCGCCACAGTTTTGGGTAATCGCCGAACCTAACGAACGTTTTGAAGTCGCGATTGGCGATGCGAACACCGCAAAAATCAAGAAGGCCGCGCTGGAGGCGCACGCATCCCAGGTAACGGTGAACAGCGAAACCTATTCGGTGGTGCCTGGTCACGAGATTCGCTACGACGCCCCAGAGCGAATTCGTCGTGCCAACCCAAGCCCTTGGGTTTTGCTTCGCCCGGTGCTCACCTTCTTCTGGGCTGCGCCTCTCGGAATCTTGCTTGGGCTTGCCGGCACACTGCTGCACTCGGTCACGGCCACTACCAAAGACCATTACCCAATCGGGCTGGTGGTAGCGCTAGTCATGGTGGCGGCGCTAGCTTTGGCGCTGCGCCTGCTTAGAAACAGTCGCGGTGCGCTTTACCTGATGACCGCAGCTTTTATCTCGACTGTTTTCTGGCTGGCACAGAAGCAACCCGGTGGCGAGGTTCTGATTCTCGGCAACCAGATTGGCGATACCTGGGCTTATGGCTCGATGATCATCTGCGCGGTTGTCATGCTGTTTCCGAGAATTCGGCCGGGCAGCTGGCGCCGCAGCGCGGCCGGTCACCGTTAAACTATTCGCAGGTTTAGGAGCAAATCGTGACTTATGTAATCGCACTTCCTTGCGTCGATGTCAAAGACAAGGCGTGCATCGAAGAGTGCCCGGTTGACTGCATCTATGAGGGCGACCGCATGCTCTACATCCACCCAGACGAGTGTGTCGACTGCGGTGCCTGCGAGCCGGTTTGCCCAGTCGAAGCCATTTACTACGAGGATGACCTGCCAAGTCAGTGGGCCGACTACTACAAGGCAAACGTCGAATTCTTCAGCATGGTAGGTTCGCCCGGTGGCGCTGCCAAGGTTGGCAAGATTGCCGGCGATCATCCGGTAGTCGAGGCCGTAGCTCCTCAGGGCAACTAGTCGTGTTCGACCGCCTGCCCGAGTATCCGTGGGAGCTGTTGACCCCATACAAGCAAAAGGCGAGCGCTCACGCGGGCGGATTGGTTGATCTTTCGGTTGGTTCGCCTGTCGACCCAACACCTTCTGTGATTCAGGATGCGCTCATCGCTGGTTCAAACTCACCGGGATATCCTTCAACCGGTGGATCGCCCGAATTCAAAAACGCGGTTGTCGAATGGTTTGCTCGCCGTCGCGGCGTCGAGGGTATAAAACCCGAGCAGGTAATGCCAAGCATCGGTTCGAAAGAACTGATTTCTTGGTTGCCACTGATGCTCGGGCTTGGGCCTGGCGATGTGGTTGTTCAGCCCGAGGCGGCATACACGGCCTATGCGGTCGGAGCTGCGCTCTGCGGTGCCGAGATCGTGAGTGAAAACGATCCGGCCAAGTGGCCAACCAACGCCAAGCTGATTTGGATCAACTCGCCGGGTAACCCAGATGGTCGCGTGCTTTCAGTTGAACAGATGAAGGCAGCGGTCGATCGCGCTCGCGAACTCGGTGCTCTGTTGGCAAGCGACGAGTGCTACGCAGAACTCGGCTGGGATGAGTGGGCTGACCAGACGATTCCGAGCGCACTCGATCCGCGCGTCTGTGGCAACTCGCCTGCCGGCGTTCTTGTGCTCTACTCGCTGAGCAAGCAGTCGAACCTCGCCGGCTACCGCGCTGCATTTGCCGTTGGCGAGGCGAGTCTGGTGAAGCAGTTGGTGAACATTCGCATGCACGCTGGCCTGAACACTCCCGGCCCAGTGCAGAAGGTCATGGCGGTGGCCCTCGGCGACTACGAGCACGTTGCAATCGAGCGAGAACTTTACCGCGAACGCCGCGAGGTGCTGCTCGGGGCTCTTCGGGCTTACGGCTTCGAACTTAGCGAGAGCAAGGCCGGCCTTTACCTTTGGGCCACCCTCGGCGAAGACTGCTGGCAAACAGTTGCCAGGATGGCGGAACTGGGCATCCTGGTTGGGCCCGGTGAGTTCTACGGCGCCAAGAATTCGAACTACGTTCGCTTTGCTCTAACGGCCACGGATGAACGTATTGCCGAGGCTGCACGTCGGCTAATCGGTTAGCATTAAGCCGCAAAACACCTAGCCTGGAGCCAAATGACCGAGACTGTGCCTACCGACACCGCGTCGATCAAGATTGGCGACCTCACCGCAAGCCTGCCAATCATTCGCGCCACCGATGGGCATCCGGCAATAGACATTTCGAAGCTTGGCGCACAACTCGGCTACAACACTTTCGATCAGGGATTCGTTAACACCGCATCGACCCGCAGCGCAATCACCTACATCGATGGCGATAATGGCATTCTTCGCTACCGCGGTTACCCAATCGAAGAACTGGCCGGCAAGAAGTCGTTCACCGAGGTGGCGCACCTACTGATTTTTGGCGAGCTGCCAGAGGCGCCCGAGTTGCAGAATTTCGAAGAAGACCTGCGCTCGCACACTTTGATTCACGAAGACTTGAAGAACCTGTTCCACTCGATGCCGCAGAACGCGCATCCGATGTCGGTCTTGTCTGCCGGAGTTTCTGCGCTTTCGACTTTCTACCAAGACTCACTGAACGTGCACGACGAGGAGCAGGTTCAGCTCTCGACTATTCGCCTACTTGCAAAGTTTCCGGTGCTCACCGCTTATGCGCACAAGAATTCAGCGGGGCAGGCGTTGCTCTACCCAGACAACTCGTTGTCGTATGTCGAAAACTTCTTGCGTCTGTGCTTTGGCACCATGGCCGAGCCATACGCGCAGAACCCTGTGGTAACCCACGCGCTCGACACTCTGTTTACCCTGCACGCAGATCACGAACAGAACGCGTCAACCTCGACAGTGCGCCTGGTTGGTTCAACCCAGGCCAACCTGTTCGCCTCTGTATCTGCCGGAATCAACGCGCTGTTTGGTCCGCTTCACGGCGGTGCCAACGAGGCTGTTATCGAAATGCTCAAGCACATCCAGGCAAGTGGCGAAACGGTTCAGCAGTACATTGCTCGCGTGAAGAACAAGGAAGACGGCATGAAGCTGATGGGCTTCGGGCACCGCGTCTACAAGTCGTTCGACCCCCGCGCCAAGATTGTCAAGGCTCACGCCGACTCGGTGCTGCACGACCTGGGTATTGACGACCCGCTGATCGACATCGCCAAGCAGCTCGAAGAGGCTGCACTCAACGACCAGTACTTCATCGAGCGCAAGCTTTACCCGAACGTCGACTTCTACAGCGGCATCATCTACAAGGCGCTCGGCTTCCCGGCGCACATGTTCACGCCGCTATTCGCCCTTGGCCGACTGCCGGGCTGGATCGCACACTGGCGCGAAATGATGACCGACAGCCACACCAAGATCGGTCGCCCGCAGCAGGTCTACATCGGCCCTGGCCTGCGTCACGTCAAATAGTTATTCGGCAGCGGTTATTCGGAGCTCAGCCAGTAAACGTCGGTATCGCCGTAGTTTTTGATTTCTTCGAGCATGTACCCGGCCGGCAACTGCAGTTTCTCGCCTCGGCTCGAACGCTCAACCACGACGCAAGCGCCTTTGCTCAGCAGCGAGGAAAGGGCCGTCAGGTTCGATTCGACATCGACATTTGGAACCTCGTAGGGCGGGTCGATAAAAACCAGATCGAATTCACCGGATGCGCTCGCCAGATGGGCGGCAACCGCCTGGTGCTGCACTTTGAATTCGAGTTCGAAACCCTCTTTAGCGAGGGCCTTTTCGATCTGCAGCGCATTCTGCTTGCACACCGCAGCTGCCTTGCCGTCCTTGTCCACAAGCACCACTGGCGAGGCGCCACGACTTGCAGCTTCCAAGGCGAGAGCGCCGGTTCCCGCATACAGGTCGAGAACTGCAGCGTTCTCGAGAATGTTTCGCGACTCGAGGCGCGAGAAAATGCTCTCGCGAATGCGGTCCGAGGTTGGGCGAGTGGCCTTCGCCGGGGATGCGAGACGAAGAGAGCCCGCGATGCCGCCAATTATCCGTGTCATTTGTGCCCAAGCCTAACCTGTCAGCAAAGATTGAAGCATGCTGCTGCCATCGGATTCTCTGGTCAACCTGCTCGGTGACCGAACGGCAAAGGCATTCGCGAAACATCTCGGGGTCAAGACCGCAAGCGATTTGCTTCAGCATTTTCCACGGCGCTATTCGAGTCGCGGTGAGCTGACGCCAATTGCCGAGATTCCAATTGGCGATGCCGTAAGCGTTGTGGCCGATGTGGTCGATGTGCGCGAACGACACATGCGCGGGCGTGCCGGCAACTTGCTTGAGGTGCGCATCACCGATGGTGAGGGCATGCTCTCATTAACGTTCTTTAATCAGGCCTGGCGCGCCAAGGAGCTGAAGCCAGGCGCACGCGGACTGTTCGCCGGCAAAATCTCTGCCTATCAGGGCAAGCTGCAGCTGGCGCATCCCGACTATGAGCTGTTCCCAGAGGAAATCAGCGACGAGGATGCCAAGGCCTGGGCCGATCTGCCGATTCCGATTTACCCGGCAACCTCAAAAGTCACAACCTGGATGATTCAACGAGCAATCGGTGTGCTGCTCGATGTCATCGGGGTGATTCCCGAAGAACTTCCCAAGGATGTGGTGGCTGCGAACAACCTGTTGCCCTTGGATGTGGCCATCCGCCAGATTCACCAGCCAGACAATCATGGGCAGTGGCAGCAGGCCAGAGACACCTTGCGGTTCCACGAGGCCTTCTTGCTTCAGGCGACTTTGGTTTCGCGCCGAAAGTTCAATGCGAGCATCCAAGCAACCGCGCGGGTTGCCGGAAAACTGCTGGCGGATTTCGATGCGGCCTTGCCGTTCGCTCTTACCCGTGGGCAGACCGAGGTTGGAAATCAGCTGCTCGAAGATCTGGGCCGCGACCATCCGATGCATCGAATGCTTCAGGGCGAGGTCGGCAGTGGAAAAACCCTGGTCGCGGTTCGTGCCATGCTCGCGGTTGCCGAAAGCGGCGGCCAGTCTGCGCTGCTTGCCCCGACCGAGGTTCTGGCTTCTCAACATCTGCGCTCAATTCGCAAGACTCTCGGTGACAAACTCGCAGACGAACTTGGCCTGACGCTGCTGACCGGTCAGATGTCAACCGCCGATCACAAACGCGCGCTGCTTCAGGTTGTCAGTGGCAAGGCTCGCATTGTTGTCGGAACCCACGCACTGATGTCGAACAAGGTCGAGTTTTTCGACCTCGGCCTGATCGTGGTCGATGAGCAACATCGTTTCGGCGTTGAGCAGCGTGAGGCGCTGCGACTCAAGGGCAAGTTGCCTCCCCATGTGCTAACCATGACAGCCACGCCGATTCCGCGAACTCTTGCGGTCAGTGTTTTTGGTGATCTCGACATTTCAACCCTGGATGAACTGCCCGCCGGCCGACAGCCAATCGTGAGCCACGTGGTTCGCCAGGCGCAGAGCGCACTGGTTGCGCGCACCTGGTCGCGCATCCGTGAAGAGGTTGACGCAGGGCATCAGGCCTTCGTGGTGTGCTCGCGTATTGACGACCAGGATGAACCCGACGACGAGGTCGATGACCCGAGCGAGGAACTGCTCGAGGACCAGCCAAAGCAGAAGCCGGCAACCGTGGTTGGAATGCTCGAGGCGCTGCGTGCCATCGAGTCGCTCAAAGGTTTGCGCGTCGAAGCTCTGCACGGTCGAATGACCAGCGAAGACAAGGATGAGGTGATGAATCGATTCGCTGCCGGCGATATCGACATCCTGGTTTCGACCACGGTTATTGAAGTTGGCGTCGACGTGCCCAATGCCACAGTGATGGTGGTGGTCGACGCGGACCGTTTTGGCATGAGTCAGTTGCACCAGTTGCGCGGCCGTGTTGGTCGCGGCGGCAACGCCGGCCTGTGCCTGCTGCTCACTGCAGCCGAGGATGGCTCGCTGGCGCTCGAACGGGTGCAAGCGGTTGCCGAGACTCTCGACGGTTTCAAGCTGAGCGAAATCGACCTCGAGCTGCGCCGCGAGGGTGACGTGCTCGGCACCACTCAAAGCGGCGGTCGCAGCAGCCTGAAACTGTTGCGCGTGATTCGAGACGCCGAGCTGATTAGTAGCGCGAGGGCCCAGGCCGAGACCGTGCTCGATGCCGACCCGACGCTTGAAAAGCATCCTGCCCTAGCTGCGGCTCTTGCCGAACTTGAGGAAGCCGCCCAAGACAACCTCAGCAAAAACTAATAGCCTTGAGCAATGAGCAAAATCGCTGTGTATCCGGGCAGCTTCGACCCGATTACTTTTGGTCACCTCGACATCGCTGCCCGAGCCGCGGTGCTGTTCGACGAACTCCACATCGTGGTGGTGCACAACCCGAATAAGACCCCGTTTTTTACCAGCGAGCAGCGCGTCAGCCTCATCGAAGACAGCCTGTCTGAGGCAGCGCGCTTCGGTCGTTCGATTCCGCCGAGCACCAAGATCGTCATAGCCACCCTCGACAGCGGCCTGCTGGTCGACTACTGCCGCAAAGTTGGGGCAGGCGCCCTGATCAAGGGGGTCCGCAACAACGCCGACCTCGAATACGAACTGCCAATGGCTCGAGTCAACCGCGACCTAGCCAACGTGGAAACCGTCTTTCTGCCTGCCGACCCTGGCCAGGGTTTTGTCTCGAGCAGTCTGGTGCGCCAGGTTGCCGAGCTTGGCGGTTCAGTCGACAAGTATGTGCCTGCCGCCGTCGTGCGTGCTCTGAAGGCCCGAGCGAAGGCCCTGTAATGACTAACTCGCCCTTCGTGCAGAACGTGCATGACCTAATGCACAAGCCCGGCCAGATGCGCGAGCTCGAGCTGGACATCAATCTGCCAAAGGCCATGGGGAACGGGGCGACTGAGGTGCCCGCAGGCGACATCCTGGAATTGGATTTGCGCCTTGAATCGGTGCACGAGGGCATCTTGGCCACCGGCGAGGTCTTCGCGGAGGCTAAAGCCGAGTGCAGCCGCTGCCTAGAGCCGGTTATTCACGAGGTAGAGGTGGATTTCCAGGAGCTTTTCACCTATTCTTATGTGAGCGAAGACGAGCTTGTCATTGTCGATGAAACTATCGATTTGGAGCAAGCAGTCCTAGATGCGGTGGTTCTAAACCTCCCACTCCAACCAATTTGCAGCCCAGACTGTCTAGGTCTATGCCCAGATTGCGGATTCCGGATGGCAGACGACCCAACTCATCAACATGAAGCCGCGATCGATTCACGGTGGAATGCACTAAAGAACTTGAAGGAAGATTGACATGGCAGTACCAAAGCGCCGCCTCAGCCGCAGCCGTATCCACTCGCGTCGTTCGCAGTGGAAGGCAAACCCTGTTGCTCTCGTCAAGACTGTTGAGAATGGCAAGGTTGTTTACAGCCTGCCTCACCGCGCCAAGGAAGTTGTTGACTCAACTGGCGCAGTTCAGTTCTTGGAGTACAAGGGCCGCAAGGTCGCTGACGCCTAAACACTTTAGGTCAGCGTGAATCTCGATGAACTGGGCGCAAAGCTCGGAGTAGAGATCGACCGCGAACTCTTACAGCTCGCACTCACGCACCGCTCATACTCTTATGAGCACGGCAACATACCCAACAACGAGCGCCTCGAATTTCTCGGCGATTCGGTGTTGGGTTTTGTCGTTACCAGCCACATTTACGAAACCCTCAATCTTCCAGAGGGCGAAATGACCAAAATCAAAAACGCGGTTGTCTCTGCACGCGCGCTCGCGGTTATTGCCGGCGCACTGGGCATCGGAGATTATCTGCTGCTCGGTAAGGGCGAGCTCGCCACCGACGGACGCAACAAACCAAACTTGCTCGCAGATGGCTTCGAGGCAATTCTCGGCGCAGCCTATGTCTCTGCAGGTTTCGATGCCGCTCGCTCGTTGGTCGAGAAGTTTGTTTTTCCGCTGCTCGATAACCCGGATGACCTTCGCGCTAACTCGGATCCGAAGACCACGCTGCAGGAGCGCATCCAGGCACTCGGCAAGGGAACCCCGGTCTACAAGACCACATTTGACGGCCCGGATCACGACCGCACCTATTACTCGACGTTGTTGATCAACGGCGAGGAGATCAGTCACGGCGTTGGCCGCACCAAGAAAACCGCCGAGACCGCGGCTGCCGTGACTGCGCTCGATGCGCTAGTCGATGCCGTGCCGGCCAAGAAGAAGCGTAAGCGCCGCTAGTGCCCGAGCTGCCAGAAGTCGAGACGGTTCGCGCCGGACTTGCCCCGGCGCTGACCGGTGCGCGCGTGTTGGCCATCGAGATATTTGATGAGCGTTCGCTAAAACGGCACAGGTCGGGGCCGGCCGATTTCGTGCAAACTCTGGTTGGCGCGCGCATTGCGTCGGTGGTTCGACGCGGCAAGTTCATCTGGATGCCGCTTGAGTTCGACTCGAAGTCAGCTACTCAACAGGCGGGAACACCGCAGCTGGCCCTGGTCGGCCACCTGGGTATGAGCGGCCAGATGTTGCTTCGCAAACGTGGGGATGCACCCGACAAGCTCACTCGGGTGATCATCAACTGCGAGACCAAGCGCGGAAAACTAATCGAGTTTCGTTTCATCGACCAGAGGCTCTTTGGCGGTCTGCAGCTCGACGAGCTGGTTGCGACTCCGGATGCTCGTGCCGGCGGGTTTTCGCCGAACGCAGCCAAGGCAAAGTGGTGGACTAACCTGATTCCCGCAAGCGCTGCGCACATCGCGCGCGACCCGCTGGATGAGTTCTTCGACGCGGACGCAGTTTGGTTGCGTTTCCACAAAAAGCACTCTGGGGTAAAGCGCGTGCTGCTCGATCAGCAATTGCTCAGCGGAATCGGCAACATCTATGCGGATGAAGCACTCTGGCAGGCAAAACTGCACTACGACCAACCTGCCGACACCATCAAGCGAACTACATTCGATTCGCTACTGGCTTCGGTGAGGAGCATCCTTGAAAAGGCGGTTGCTGAGGGTGGCACCTCGTTCGACGAGCAGTACAAAAATGTAAACGGCGAGAGCGGCTATTTCGACGTCTCGCTAAATGCCTACGGCATGACCGATCAGCCCTGCGGCCGATGTGGCAAGGCAATTCGCCGAGACTCCTGGATGAACCGCGGCTCACACTTCTGCCCGAATTGCCAGCGGCTTCGCAAAACCGCGTAACTTCGGGCGCTCTGGCCCGCAGATTTGTAATTCAGACCCCAAATCATGCGGTAATTTTGAGGGGTTAGGCGAGCACTCTGCCGCCGTAAAAGACCAAAAGGGGTGTAGCGCTTGTATCTCAAAAGCCTCACCCTGAAGGGCTTCAAGTCTTTCGCCCAGCCAACCACCTTCCAGTTTGAGCCCGGCGTGACCGCCGTGATCGGCAAGAACGGCCACGGCAAGTCAAACGTCTTCGATGCAATCGCCTGGGTAATGGGCGAGCAGGGCGCCAAGTCGCTTCGTGGCGACAAGATGGAAGACGTAATTTTCAAGGGTTCGGCGACCAAGGGGCCGCTTGGCCGCGCCGAAGTTGAATTGACCATCGACAACGCTGATGGCGCGCTGCCAATTGACTACAGCGAAGTCACCATTTCTCGCACGCTTTTCCGCAACGGTCAGAGCGAGTACGCAATCAACGGCGACACCGTGCGCCTGCTCGATGTTCAAGAGCTGCTAAGCGACTCCGGTCTCGGCCGAGAGATGCACGTCATCGTTCCTCAGGGACGACTCAAAGACATCTTCCAGGCTTCTCCGCTTGAGCGTCGCGGCTTTATCGAAGAAGCTGCGGGAATTCTGAAGCACCGTCGCCGCAAGGAGAAAACGGAGCGCAAGCTCGAATCGATGCAGGCAAACTTCACTCGCTTGAACGACCTGGCCGGCGAAGTTCGACGTCAACTTAAACCGCTTGGGCAGCAGGCCGAGGTGGCTCGACAGGCTCAGGGAATCGCATCGCGCGTTCGCGATTCGAAGGCGCGCCTGCTGGCGGCAGACATCGCCGAACTGAATGCCGCTCTCGAGAGCGAGTCGAAGAACGAAAACGACAGCAAGGCCGAGCGAAACATCCTGCAGCAGGTTGTTGAAACCAACACTCGCCGCATTCGCGACCTCGAAGCCGCACTGATTTCAACCGAATACGATGCCGCGCGCAACGTTTCGTTCTCATTCGATTCACTCTCAGATCGACTTCGATCACTGCTCACCCTTGCGAATCAGAGAGTGGCACTGCTCGGCTCGCGCGCAGAGGCCAGCGGCGCGACCATTGACCCCGCTGCAATTGATGCAGAGGCAACCGCTGCAGAAGCGTCACTTGTTGAACTTGCCGCTGCGGCCACCGCCCTTGAGCAGCGGCTCCGCGAGGCCGAGGCGAAGCGTTCGACAGCCCGAGACGCGCTGGAGGAATACGATGCGCAAATCGCAGAGCAGAACCAGCTTCTCTCGGCATTCGACCTTGAAAAGGCGCGACTGCTCAACGAAGTGACCGTAGCCGAGTCGAAGGTGGCAGGCTTGCGCAGCGAGCTGGTGCGTCACGATGCTGCCCTTGGCGAGGCGCGCGATCGTCGCAATGCCGCACAGGGCGAACTTGAATCCTTGGATGCCCGCTTGCAGTCGCAGCAGTCAACCGGCGACAACTCGCTTCAGCAGCGCCATGACGCCGCTGTTCGCGCTGTTTCAGAGACCCTTGCACAGATTGAGCGCATCCGCGATGAAATTCACACCGCTGAGCGCGAGCGCGACTCGCTCGAGGCAAAGCGCTCTGCGCTCGATCTCACTCTTGCGCAGAAGGACGGCGCCAGTGAGCTGACCGCAGCTGGGCTGCGAGGCATCCGTGGTTTGGTTGCGAACCACATGAAGATTGAGGTCGGCTTCGAAGTTGCAATCGCAGCCGCGCTTGGCCCATTGGCTGACGCTTTGGTCGCAGACACCAGGGATGAGGGGCTCGCTGCGCTCGAGCACCTGAAGAAGAGCGACGGCGGTCGAGTAGAGCTCATCGTGGCAGATGTCGATGCGATGGCCTCACACAATGCCGCTGATCAAATCGCCGGAGCTCGCGCAGCGGCATCTGTGGTCGAGGCTCCTGCGGGTGTTGCCGCGCTGCTTCGCGATGTTGTAATCGTCGACGACCTGGCCGCAGCGCAGGAACTCTACCGTCGTGACAAGTCGGTCACCAAGCTCACCGTGATCACCAAGGATGGCGACGTACTCACCGAATCGATTCTTCGAGGCGGTTCGCAGAGCAAGCCATCGAAGGTTCAGTTGGTCGCCGAGCGCGACACCGCGGCCGCTCGAATCTCTCAGGTCAACTCAAAGCTCGAGACTCTTCGCGGTGAACTGACTCAGGCGCGCGCAACCGAAGACGCTGCCAAGCAAACTGAAAAGCAGGCACTTGCCGAACTTAAGAACCACGATGCAGAACTGGCCAAGAACGCGGATGCGGTCGGCCGCGCTCGCGTCGCCGTTGAAGCAATCGATTCTGAGCTATCCCGCCTAAGCGCGAATGTGGAGCAGTCACGTTCGGCAATCGACGACGCCGAAGCGTCGCTGCAGAGTGCGATTGCCGCTCATGACAACTTTGCGTCGCAGCAACGTCCAGTGGTTTCATACGAAGATCGAGCAGTGCTTGCCGAGAATGTCGAGCAGGAGCGAAGCAACGAAACCCAGATTCGCATCGAGCTGGGTTCGGCGGCTGAACGACTGCGTGTCGAGCAAGAGCGAGCCCGCAGTCTTCGCGAGCAGGTAGCCCAAGCGCAGGAGGCAATCGAGCGTGCCAAGGCCGCCGTTGCGGCCCAGAAGGCCCAGCTTGACTCGGCGCAAAAGGTGCTGGCCGCCTTGCCAATTCTGATGGATGCGGTTGCCGATGGCGCCGCCGCGGCCAAGGCCAAGTTGCACGAAATCGATCACGAGCGCAACAACCAGAACGGCGAATTGGTTCGCCTTCGCGGTGAGACCGCCGAGCTGCAGATGCGTCTGAGCGGCCTGACCCAGGGCGTGCACGACCTCGAGCTGCGCACGCACGAAAAGCGCATAAACCTCGCCAACCTAATTGTGAAGTCCTCTGACGAACTCGGTCTTGACGAGGCAACTTTGCTTGCCGAATATGGCCCATCCGTGCCAATTGAAGACCCAGAAAACCCGGGAGAGTTCAAGGCATTCGTGCGCGAGGAGCAGGTCAAGTTGCTGCGCGAGAGCGAACGCCTTCTTGAGCGTCTCGGCCGAGTCAACCCGCTTGCTCTCGAAGAATTTGCGGCGCTCGAGGAGCGACACAAGTTCCTGACCGAACAGCTGAACGACCTGGTTCAGGCCCGTGCGGACCTGCAGCAAATCATCAAAGACCTCGACGAGAAGATGCAGGTGATATTCAAGAGCGCCTTCGATGACACCAAGCGTGAGTTCGAGTCGATCCTTCCTGTGCTGTTCCCCGGCGGCCAGGGGCAGATGACTTTGACCGAGCCAGACAACCTACTTGCCACTGGTATCGATGTGCGCGTCAAGCCAGCCGGCAAGCAGTGGATGCCGATGAGCCTGCTATCCGGTGGAGAGCAGTCGCTCGGCGCGGTTGCCTTCTTAACCGCAATCTTCAAATCACGTCCTTCGCCGTTCTACATCATGGATGAGGTTGAAGCCGCTCTCGATGACGTGAACCTCACGCGCCTGCTGCACATCTTCCAAGACCTGCGCAAGAACTCTCAGCTGATTCTGGTTACTCACCAGAAGCGCACTATGGAGATCGCCGACGTCGTCTATGGCGTGACCATGTTGAACGATGGAATCTCTCGCATTGTCGGACAGCGCCTAGAACATCAGGCCTAAATGGGGCTGCTGTTCTGGCGTAAGAAACGCGAGCCCCGAGCGATTGCGGATGAAGCGCTGCCAAGCTATGGCAGTGCGCCGGAATCGGTGGGCGAGACCACCACTGGTGTCGAGGTACTCAATGAGCCGGATGTGCTGCTCGACGCGCCGGATTCGAAGCCTCGAAAAGCTAAAGCTCATCGACCGGAGCAGCCTTCGGCATCTGAAGAAGTCGTTACTGCAGAAGTTACGCCAGAGCCAGCTGCAGAAGAAGTTACGCCAGAACCAGAACCAGAGCAAGAACCAGCGGTAGAGGTTGAACCCGAGCCCGAGCCCGAGCCCGAGGTCGAGGTCGAGGACGAGCTTGAGGCGGTGGAACTGCCGAAGCGAAGTTTCGGCAAGAACCTAAAGTCGCTATTTACCCGAATCAAGTTCGACATCGACAATCTCGACGAACTTGAGGAAACGCTCATCCAAGCCGATTTTGGTTTGGATACCGCAGAGGCGATCGTTGAAGGCGTGAAGCAGCGTGCGAAAAAGCAAGGTGCCCGCACCGAGGCTGAGCTCAAGCGGATTTTGGTTTCACTCATCGCAGATCAGCTTCGCCGCGAAGACTCGGCACTGAATTTGCAAGATGGAAAATTGCCCTATGTGATCTTGGTCGTTGGCGTGAACGGCGTTGGCAAGACCACAACTATCGGCAAGCTGGCTAATTGGTTGAGTGAGGGAAATTGGCGAGTCGTGATTGGCGCGGCAGACACGTTCCGTGCCGCGGCTGTTGAGCAGATTGCAACCTGGGCCGAGCGTGCAAACGCAAAGCTGATTCGTCCGAAGTCTGAGGGGCAAGACCCGGCGAGCGTTGCCTTTGAAACCGTAGAGCTCGCACTGCGGGATGACGCCGATATCGCAATCATCGATACGGCCGGGCGCCTGCAGAACAAGAAAGACCTGATGGCCGAGCTTGAGAAGATCAAGCGGGTAGTCGAGAAAAACGCCAAAATCAGCGAAACGCTTCTGGTTATCGACGCAACCACTGGTCAAAATGGTCTAGCCCAGGCTAAGGCCTTTGCCGAAGTTGCGAATGTCACCGGAATCGTTCTCACCAAACTCGACGGAACGGCCAAAGGCGGAATCGTGTTTTCGATTCAGCGGGAGTTGGGCATCCCGGTTAAATTGGTAGGGGTTGGCGAAGGTATCAAAGACTTCGCATTCTTCGACCCAGAAGAGTTCGCCAAAGGATTGGTCGGTTAGTGTTCGGAAATCTCTCGCAGCGTCTTACCGAGACGTTCCGCAACCTGCGAACCAAGGGCAAGCTCACGCCAGCTGATATCGACGCCACCCTGCGCGAGATTCGCAAGGCCCTGCTCGAGGCTGACGTCGCCTTGGATGTCGTCAAAGACTTCGTCACTTCGATTCGCGATCGCGCCCTGGGCGATGAGGTATCCAAGGCACTGAACCCTGCCCAGCAGGTTGTTCAGATCGTCAATGAAGAACTGGTGCGCATTCTTGGCGGGCAGCAACGCCAACTCAAATTTTCGGCGAAGCCACCAACCGTAATCATGCTGGCCGGTCTGCAGGGTAGCGGTAAGACTACGCTCGCCGGCAAGTTATCGAAGTGGTTGAAAGACCAGGGGCAATCGGTGTTGCTCGTCGCCGCCGACTTGCAGCGGCCGAACGCGGTTAACCAGTTGCAGGTTGTTGGCGAACGTGCCGGCGTCGAGGTGTTTGCACCCGAGCCGGGCAACGGGGTCGGCGACCCGGTAAAGGTTTCTGCTCAGTCGCTGAAGCACGCCGAGAAGAACAAGTTCAGCGTGGTGATTATTGACACCGCCGGTCGCCTCGGCATCGACGAAGAGTTGATGAAGCAGGCAAGCGACATTCGCAAGGCCACCAACCCCGATGAAGTCTTGTTCGTCATCGACTCGATGATCGGCCAGGATGCCGTCAACGTAGCCAAGGCTTTCGAAGACGGCGTTGGTATCACCGGCGTGGTGCTGACCAAGCTCGACGGTGACGCTCGCGGTGGTGCGGCTCTTTCGGTGGCTTCGGTAACCGGCAAGCCAATCATTTTCTCGTCGACCGGTGAGAGCCTGGATGCGTTTGAGCCGTTCTATCCAGATCGCATGGCATCGCGCATCCTAGATATGGGTGACGTTCTAACCCTCATCGAAAAGACCCAGGCCGCATTCGACGAGGCCGATGCCAAGAAGATGGCAGAAAAGATTGCCAGCGACAGCTTCACACTCGAAGACTTCCTCGACCAGATGCAGCAGCTGCGCAAGATGGGCTCTATGAAGGGGTTGCTCGCGATGATGCCTGGTGCTCAGCAGATGCGGCAGCAGCTCGAGAACTTCGACGAGAAAGAGATTGACCGAACCGAGGCGATCATTCGCTCGATGACTCCGGCAGAGCGCCGCCAGCCTAAGGTGCTCAATGGTTCGCGAAGGCTTCGCATTGCCAAGGGTTCGGGCACCTCGGTCACCGAGGTCAACTCGCTGGTCAACCGCTTCGAGCAGGCCGCCAAGATGATGAAGTCGGTAGCCAAGGGCGGCATGCCCCAGCTTCCTGGTATGCCGAACCTGCCTGGCATGGGCATGGGTGGCGGAAGTAGCTCGGGCAAGAATAAGAAGAAGGACAAGGGCAATAAGGGCTCGAAGTCTGGAAACCCGGCGAAACGCGCTGCAGAGGAAGCGGCTCGCGCAGCTGGAACGAAGCCAAACCAAAATAACGGTGGCTCGGCCTTTGGCATTTAGCGCTATTTCTGGCAGAATAGAGCGGTTGTCTGCGCTTGACCCTCTAACCAAGCGATTTTGATAACCCATAGAGCTTGAATACCGAGTGTGCCCCCACGCTCACGGTTGATTGTTCGCCCCAATACAAATAACAGGAGCATTGTGGCTGTAAAAATCCGCCTCGCGCGTCACGGAAAGATCCGTGCACCGCACTACCGCATCGTCGTAGCAGACTCGCGTACTCACCGCGACGGTCGCGTAATTGAAGAAATTGGTCGTTACGTTCCGACCGAGCACCCATCGATCATCGAGGTGAACTCTGAGCGTGCACAGTACTGGCTCGGCGTTGGCGCACAGCCAACCGAGCAGGTCGCGGCCCTTCTCAAGCTGACTGGTGACTACCAGGCATCGAAGGGCGACAAGAACGCAAAGAACGTTGTTCAGACCAAGGAAGCAAAGGCTGCATTCGTAGTTGACTCTGCGAAGAAGCCAGTGCTTCAGGCTCGTGAAGAGTTGGTTGCCAAGAAGGCAAAGGCCGCCGCTGAGGCAGCCGAGGCCGAGGCAGCTGCAAACGCAGCCGCAGCCGCAGCAGAAGCAGCGGCTAACGCAAGCGCCGAAGAGGCACCTGCGGCAGAAGCAGCAGCGGAGGCAGCAGCCGAAGTTGCAGCTGAAGAAGCAGCAGACGTAGTCGTAGCAGCCGAGGAAGTTGTCGAAGCTGCAGAAGTAGTAGCTGAGGCAGAAGCCGCAGCAGAAGAGGCTTAGTAAGTGCTTGCCACTGCGCTCGAACATTTGGTCAAAGGGATCGTCGATCACCCAGACGATGCAACCGTAACTCTGCACAGCTCGCGTAATGGCGACGTGCTCGACGTTCACGTGCACCCTGAAGACTTTGGTCGAGTGATCGGGCGTAGTGGACGCACTGCAAAAGCTTTGCGCACCGTGATTAACGCGCTTGCCGATGGCAAGAAGGTTCGCGTTAACGTGGTGGACACCGATTTCTAGCACCCAGCTCCGGGTAGGCCGACTGGTCAAGGCTCACGGCCTAAAGGGAGCATTCAAACTCGAGCTTTACACCGACAGCCCCAAGCTGCGCTTTGCGCCAGGCTCGGTGCTCGACCTTCAGGTTCCAGAAACCTCACCCTGGCACGGCAAGACTGTGACCGTCAAAGAGCTGCGCTGGTACAACACCATGCCGGTGCTCTTTCTCAACGAGGTCGAAGATCGCAACGCCGCCGATGTTCTGGTTCGCGCCATCTTGCTCAAGGATGTGCCTGACAACGAGGTAACCGGCGAGGCTGACACCTGGTTCGATCATCAACTCGTCGGGTTGCGAGTCATCCGTGACGCTGTTGAGGTTGGCAAGATTGATCGCCTCGAGCACATGCCAGCACAAGACCTTTTGGTGGTGAACACCGGCGAGCGCGAAGTGATGATTCCGTTTGTCAAAGAAATAGTTCCCGTTGTCGACATTAAGAACGGCACGGTCACTGTCACTCCGCCGCGCGGTTTGTTTGAAGAAATCGAAGATGATGGCGCAGAAACCAGCGGCCCCGCCCGCAACAAGGATGAGAGCGCGGAATAATGCGCATCGATGCCGTCACGATTTTTCCTGATTATTTCTCGGCTCTCGACCTATCACTGCTCGGCAAGGCGCGCGAAAAGTCGCTGATCGAGTTCAAGGCTTACGACCTGCGCGACTACACCCACGACAAACACCGCACGGTTGACGACTCGCCATACGGTGGCGGCGCCGGCATGCTCATGAAGCCTGAGCCCTGGGGCGAGGCCTTCGACGAAATTCTCACTCCTGAGACCACCGTGATTTTTACCTCTCCAGCCGGCGAACTGTTCAAGCAGGCAACGGCCGAAGAACTGGCTAGCCAAAAACACATCGTCTTCGCCTGCGGTCGCTACGAAGGCATCGACCAGCGAGTTGTCGACTATGCCAAGACCCAGTGCAAGGTTCGCATGATCAGCTTGGGCGACTACGTGCTCAACGGCGGCGAGGTGGCCGCCATCGCCATGATTGAGGCGATCGCTCGGCTCATCCCAGGGGTGATCGGCAACGCCGAAAGCCTGGTCGAAGAGAGCCACTCGGCTGGCCTGCTCGAATACCCGAGCTACACCAAGCCGGCCAGCTGGCGAGGCCTAGATGTGCCCGAGGTACTTACCTCTGGCAACCACGCGGCCATCGCGGCTTGGCGGCACGAACAGGCCGTAGAGCGCACCAAGGCTGTGCGCCCAGACCTGCTCGACCCAGAATCTCGCTAGTTCGAGCATCCTGGCCGGATGGGCTTGGCTTAGCCCCAGTCATTGTGGCAAGATAGACAGGTTGCCAGCCGCAAGGTGCTCTGCCGCAGGGGAGCGAGGCAAAACCCAAAGAAACTAGATGTTATCGACCTGCGCGCGGTGACAGAGAGCGATTCAAAATGCACATCCTTGACTCAGTAGACGCCAAGAGCCTCAAGTCAGACATCCCAGAATTTCGTGTCGGCGACACCGTAAAGGTGCACGTAAACATCATCGAAGGTAACCGCAGCCGTGTTCAGGTTTTCCAGGGCGTAGTAATTCGTCGCTCAGGTGAGAGCGTTCGCGAGACCTTCACCGTTCGCAAGGTTTCATTCCAGGTTGGCGTTGAGCGAACCTTCCCAGTTCACGCACCGGTCATCGAGAAGATCGAACTCGTCACCAAGGGTGACGTTCGTCGCGCCAAGCTTTACTACTTGCGCGAACTTCGCGGCAAGAAGGCCAAGATACGCGAAAAGCGCGAAAACGCCTAAATAGCGTTTAGCCTTTTTCTATGGCAAAGCACGGGTTAAACCCGCAAGAAGCATCAGGTAAAACTTCGACGTGGCAGCGTTTGAAGAAGAATGTATTTTTCGCATTCTTCTTAGATTTGCTCAGCATCGTTGCAGTTGCCCTGGTGCTTTCGCTTTTGGTCAAGACTTTCCTGGTTCGCTCGTTTTTCATTCCTAGCGACTCGATGAACAACACCCTCGTTCAGCAAGACCGCATCATCGTCAACGAGCTCGTGCCAAACATCGTTCCGCTCAATCGCGGCGATGTTGTGGTGTTCCGCGACCCTGGCGATTGGCTAGGGCCAATCACCACCAAGCCTGCTAATCCCGTTGCCGGCGCAGTCGACTGGTTCTTGTCAGCCTTTGGTTTCACCGCGCCAGACTCTGAGCAGCACCTGGTCAAGCGAGTTATCGGCGTTGCGGGCGACCACATCGTTTGCACCGCGGTTTCAGCGAAACTTCAGATCAACGGGCACACCATCACAGAGCCATACCTTGCACCCGCAAGCGACCCCTGTGGCATGATCTTCGACGTCACCGTGCCCAAGGGTAAGTTCTGGGTGATGGGCGATAACCGCAATAACAGCGCCGATTCGCGCTACCACCAAGACCTTCCTTCGAAAGGGTTTGTCGACTCACAGTATGTGGTCGGCCGCGCCTTCGTGCTGTCCTGGCCCTTCTCGCACTTCAAGTGGCTCGACGACTATCCAAATGTCTTCAAAGACCTATCCAAGCCTTAGTTTCGAAACCGAACTCTTTGGCTCCGGTGCCAAGTTCGTTCTTGGCATCGATGAGGTTGGCCGAGGCGCAATCGCCGGCCCGGTCGCCGTTGGAGTCGCTCTAATCACCAGATCACAGTTGTCCGAACCTGCCTGGCCGGCCGAGCTGCGCGACTCCAAATTGCTTACCGAACCCAGCCGCGAAAGACTTTTCGAGCCGACCGGCCAGTGGGTGAGCGCCTGGGCAATCGGCATGGCCTCGGCTGCCGAAATTGACGAGCATGGAATTGTCTGGAGCCTGGCTACCGCTGCCGCTCGCGCATTGAACCAGCTGGTTGGCAAGTTCGATCCGCGTGAGACCGTGGCAATCCTTGACGGCTCGCACAACTGGCTCAACGAGATGCCCTTCAATGTGGTGGTTCGCCCGAAAGCAGACCGCGACTGCGTGAGCGTTGCTGCCGCATCCGTGCTGGGGAAGGTGACCCGAGACAGATTGATGGTCGAGCTTGCTGCCGAGCATCCCGGTTTTGGGCTCGAGGGACACAAGGGCTATGCCAGTGCCGCCCACATGGATGCCGTGCGCGCTCTTGGCCCGAGTGCCTTGCACCGCATTACCTGGTTGGGCCGCATTCTCGCCGTCGAGGCTTCGCCGGAATCTGATGTCGAAGGTGAAGCGTAAAATCAAACCATGGATGAGAACGAAATCGACGACTACGACCGCGAGGCCGAGTTAGCTCTATACAAGGAGTACAAAGCCGTCGTTGGCACGTTCAAGTACGTCATCGAAACCGAACGTCGCTTCTATCTCGCAAACGATGTCGATCTCAAGCGCATCGATACCCCAACTGATTTTTACTTCGAACTAACCATGAGCGACGTCTGGGTGTGGGACATCTATCGCACCGACCGTTTTGTTAAGTCGGTTCGTGTACTCACCTTCAAAGATGTCAACGTCGAAGAGATTACCGGCAAGGCGTACGAGCTGCCAAAGGAGCTCGCTGTAGGCGAGTAGTTCTTCTCTGTGGGTCGATTCGGCCCGCTGGCAGTTTCGCACAGGCCTTAGCCTTGCCCGCTTTTACACACATTTTCAAAATGACAACTTCCGCAATCTTGCTTTGGTGATGCTTGCCTGGTGAATCAAAACCAGAACATCGGCCGATATGGCGAAGATCGCGCCGTCGAGTTTCTCAAGCGTTTGGGTTATGGCCTGGTTGAGCGAAATTGGCGCGGCCCGAGCGGCGAAATCGACATAGTTGCCAAGGATGGCGATTGCCTCGTTTTCGCCGAGGTCAAAACCAGGACTCGCCTGGGCTTTGGGCATCCCTTCGAGGCGATCACAGAAGACAAAATTAGGCGCATGCGCGCGCTGGCGTCTCAGTGGTGCCAGGCTCACAACCTCGGGGTCGCCCTGGTGCGGCTCGACGCAATTAGCGTGCTTGTGCGTGACGGCCGAGTGACCATCGAACACCTAAAGCAGGTGTTCTAGTGCCACTGGCTAAGAGCTATGCCATCAGCCTGATTGGTCTGAACGGATCGTTAGTTGAGGTCGAGGCCGACATTTCAAGCAATCTGCCAGGTTTTGTCATAGTTGGCCTGCCTGATGCCTCGCTTTCGGAGGCTACTGCCCGCGTTCGTGCCGCTACCGTGAACAGTTCGCTTCCGCTTCCAAATCGCAAGTTGACCGTAAACCTTTCGCCCGCGGCCATTCCGAAGTTCGGCTCAAGCTTCGACTTGGCCATTGCGATTGCAGCACTGCGAGCGGCCGGCACAATCAAGAACCAGGAGAGGTTTTTGTATGTCGGAGAACTTGGTCTGGACGGCAGCGTTAGACCGGTTCGAGGCGTCTTGCCATCCGTGCTTTCTGCAACGCACCTCGGTTTCGAAAAGGTCATGGTGCCACAGGCGAACTTTGCGGAGGCGTCTTTGGTCGGCGATATCGAAGTTGTCGGAGTCGATTCGTTGAGCGAAGCAGTGGCTCGTTTGGCAGCTGGCAGTAGTCAGCGTCGCATTCAGGTGCAACCCTCGCACACCTTGACTGATTCTGCGGGTGAGAGTCAAGAATCGTCGCTCGCCAAAGATGTTGCAGACATTTACGGACAACCATTCGCGATAGAAGCGCTCAAGATTGCGGCTGCAGGTGGGCACCATATGCTCATGATTGGCTCGCCGGGGGTCGGCAAGACAATGATGGCCGAGCGATTGCCTGGCCTGTTGCCCGATCTGGCAATCGAGTGCGCGCTCGAAACCACCGCATTGCATTCGATTTCCGCCTCTCGAAATCGAATCGGCAGCCAACTCGTGGTCAGGCCGCCATTCGAGGCGCCGCACCACTCGGCCAGTTCTGCGGCCATGATCGGTGGTGGCAAAGGGGTACCCACTCCCGGGTTGGTTTCGCTTGCCCACAACGGCGTTCTGTTTCTCGATGAAGCCCCTGAGTTTCAGCTGCCTGCGCTCGAATCGCTGAGGCAAGCCATCGAAAGTGGTGAAGTCACGATTGCCAGGTCGGCCGGTATAGCAAGGTTTCCCGCTCGATTCCAGTTGGTGTTGGCAGCCAACCCGTGCCCCTGCGGTTTTGCTATGTCAAAGAAGGCGAGCTGTCGTTGCACGCCCATGGCTAGACAGCGTTACCTTACGCGACTGTCTGGCCCGCTTCTGGATCGAATCGACATTCGGTTGCGCATCACCGAGGTGAACTCGGCTCAGGTAGAGCTCGATCGCAAGAACCCGAACCGGGCAGACAGCGCACGGCTTCGGGCGCAGATTGCCAGAGCCCGCGAGGCTGGGGCCGCACGCAATCGTATTTTCGGTTTTGAGCTCAACGCCCAGGCTCCAACATCAGCGCTTCGTGCCATTTACGCCGACAAAGTGGCGCTGACGGCCACGCTTGATCGGGCGCTCAGAGCAGGCCAGATCAATCTGCGCGGATACGACCGTTGCCTGCGTGTAGCGCTAACCATTGCAGACCTTGCTGGGCGCGAGGTCGAGGCCAGCGACATCGCCCAGGCGATGATCTTGCGCGGAGAGGACCAATTAGGAGCAGCGTGAGAAAAATCATGAAACTTAGCCCCGGGCAAATCGCCAAGGCACTGGGTGGTGTCGTCGAGCAGAGCGTTCTTGACGACGAGGCGCAGGCTGCAGGTGTGCTTGCTCGAGCAACCTTCTCAGTGCTCACCGAACCGGGCGATCGCTTTGCTGGCTGGTTGCTTGCAAGATACCCGGCGGTCGAGGTGGTTGAGACACTGCAATCTGATTTCGATTTCCGCGCCTTGCTTGACGGTTCGGCTCGCGATCAATTGAGCCAGCTCTTCGGCGACACCGCCTCGCTATTTGCTGCGGCTCGCGAACGTTGGCAGCCGAGGCTCTCATTTTCTGCCGTAGAGAAGGCGCTCGAGGCCGCGCGCAGATTAGGCGCGCAGTTGATTGTTCCAACGCATAGTCACTGGCCTGCTTCAATTTCACTGCTTGGCGAAGGCGCGCCGCACTGTCTTTGGGTGCGCGGCGACACCAGAGTGTTGCCACTGGTTGCAAGGGCACTGGCTCTAGTGGGGTCACGTTTGGCAACCAGCTATGGCGAAATGGCTACCACAGAGCTGGTCTCAGTTGCCGTGGAGAAATCGTTAGCGATTGTCTCCGGTGGTGCATACGGAATCGATGCCATCGCCCACAGGGCAACTCTGGCACTGGATGGCTTCACCGTCGCGGTATTGGCTGGCGGTATCGACAGGCTTTACCCCGCTGGCAATCTTGAATTGCTCAACAAAATTGGCGAGCAAAACATTTTGCTGACCGAGCAGCCACCTGGGGCAAGCCCGACAAAGTGGAGGTTCTTGCAGCGCAATCGTTTGATCGCAGCACTGGGCTCGGCAACGGTCGTAGTCGAAGCAGGTGCTCGATCCGGTGCGCTGAGCACTGCAAACCACGCAATTCAAATTGGTCGCCCAGTAGGTGCAATTCCCGGCCGCTTTGACTCGCCCCAATCCGCAGGTTGCCACGAGTTGATTCGTCGCGCACACGCCACCCTAATTGCCACTCCAGAGCAGGCCATCGACCTTGCCCTTGGCAGCGAATCTGAGGCCTTAAGCCCTTTCGAAGATTCGCTCGGCGCCATTGAGACGCGCCTGCTTGACGCCTTGGGCAGTCGAGCTTTGACGATTGAAAACATTGCCTTCAAGGCCGGCCTTACCTCGGCCGAACTGTCTATCGGACTAGGCAATCTTGAACTCCGCGGTTTGATTCGCAGGCGCGGCGCTGGGTGGGTCAAGGCCTAAAAGTTCTCGGCTCAAACTAGCCTGAGTGTATGAACCAAAGGCTGCTCGACCTGGCAAACCAATTTGCCGAGTATCTGCGGGCTGCGCGGGGCTATTCGCCAAACACGATCAAGGGCTACTCGACCGATATCGAAGGCCTGATTGCCTTTTGTGCGAAGCAAGAAATCGTCACTTTGGAGCAACTGAGCATCGACCAGATTCGAGACTGGCTCTATGAAATCGATCAGCGGGGACTGGCCAAGTCGACGATGGCGCGCAAGAGCGCGGCTATCCGCTCGTTCACCGGCTGGATGCAGAAGGTCGAGATTACTGAGAATGACATTGCCGGACGCCTAAAGTCACCGAAATCAGGTCGCACATTGCCAAAGGTTGTGTCGCGCGATTCGCTGAACGACATCTTTGCAAAATTGTCAGAGCAGGCAACGGCTGAGAACCCAAACGGCATCAGAAATCTTCTTTCAATAGAAGTTCTTTATGCAACCGGATGTCGAGTCAGCGAATTGGTTGGCCTGAATCTTGAAGACGTCGATTTTTCTCGAAATATCTTGCGGGTGATGGGTAAAGGCTCAAAACAGCGAATGGTCCCCTTTGGTCTTCCAGCCAGACAAGCACTAGACAGCTGGTTGCAAGTCGGCAGATCGCAACTCGTTGGCGAAAACTCGGGACAGGCGCTTCTGATTAATTCTCGGGGTGCGCGTCTTGGCGTGCGACAGGTTTATGCACTGGTTGCAGATCTTTTGAAGGATACCCCTACCGGCGCTGCTGGTCCACACACTCTTCGCCACTCGGCGGCAACACATCTGCTCGATGGTGGGGCAGATCTTCGCGCGGTCCAGGAGCTTCTAGGTCACGCGAGTCTCGGTACCACTCAGATTTATACGCACGTCTCGGTTGAGCGACTCAAAGCCGGTTATGCAAAGGCGCACCCGCGAGCTTAGAAAGTCATGCCCGTTCGTGGCAGAAGCACGGATGACTCAAGTTCACCGGTTCTAGTCAGGGGCGAGAGATACCCGGCCGCGGTTCTCAGCGAGTAATGGAGGCATCGTGCCATTGCGCAGTGTTGCAAATAACTCGCGTCTGCATCGCAGACGGTGGCAACTGGTTGGCCCAGCTTTACCCAGCTGCCGGCTTGAAGGTCGGTGCAAACGGGTTCGAACTCGATCAACTCACCATTGCCCGTTCGCAGACTCAGCACCTGACGATTCACGACCTTTCCGGCAAACCAAACCTGGGCAGCAGTTGGAGCAAAGATGGTCTGGCCAAGGTTGACTCGATAGTCGACTCCGCGGTGACCCGCAGAGTAATCACTGGTCGGCTGAAAGTACGGGTTCACCAGCGCAAGGGGAGCAGACAGCGGCGGCTGCCATTGGGTGGCCGCGTGTGCCACAGCGGGGTTGTGCCAAAGTGCGATGGCCAGGCTGAAGCCGAGGGCTAGCCCAATCAGTCGGAATCTCTTTATTTGCCTCATTTGCCAAGGTTGGTCTTGAGCGCCCCCATTTGGCAGGGAAACGATCAATCTGTGGATAACTTTCCGGACGAGCATCCCTGTTAAGGAGAAGGTCGCCAGCTGGGAGCTAAGTATGTCGACTCGAGGCTTGTGGCAATTGCCTGTGGCGCTGGCCCGAAGCCCGCTGTTATGCTTGCTGCTAGCGGCATCCGCTAAAGAATCCTCTGTTGAGACCTTTCTTTTGCTGTGCCGACTTCGCGTGTTGACCAACATCCGTGTTCTTCAGTCACCAAGCAATTGGTGCGAACTCGATGCGACACCAGGTGCGACTAACAACCGTTTGATCGCAATTAACTGAGGGGTGCGTTCGCGCGCCCAAAAGGAGAAACATGGCAGTCGTAACTGTCCGCCAGCTGCTCGATGCAGGTGTCCACTTTGGTCACCAGACTCGCCGCTGGAACCCGAAAATGCGTCGCTTCATCTTGACCGACCGTTCAGGCATCTACATCATCGACCTGCAGAAGTCGCTTAGCCACATTGACAAGGCCTATGACTTCGTCAAGGAGACCGTTGCACACGGTGGCTCGATTTTGTTCGTGGGAACCAAGAAGCAGGCTCAGGAAGCAATCGCTTCTGAAGCAATGCGCGTCGGTCAGCCATACATCAACCAGCGTTGGTTGGGTGGCTTGCTCACCAACTTCGGCACCATCCAGAAGCGTCTTGCACGCCTGAAGGAACTCGAAGTCATGGACTTCTCTGGTGCCACCAAGACCGGTCTCACCAAGAAGGAACTCTTGATCCTTCGCCGCGAGAAGGACAAGCTTGAGAAGTCACTCGGCGGTATCCGCACTGTGACCAAGACCCCTTCGGCAATCTGGGTTGTAGACACCAACAAGGAGCACCTCGCGATCACTGAAGCCAAGAAGCTTGGCATCCCAGTTATCGGTGTGCTCGACACCAACTGTGACCCAGACGAGGTCACCTACGGAATCCCTGGCAACGACGATGCAATCCGTTCGGTTCAGCTGCTTACTCGCGTCATCGCGGATGCAGTTGCCGAAGGTCTGATTGCACGCCACTCGAAGCCAGAAGAGGCAGCAGAGCCACTGGCTGAGTGGGAGCGCGAACTGCTAGAGCAGAGCGCAGCCCCAGCACCAGTTGCAGAAGCAGCCGCACCAGCAGCAGAAGAGGCTAACTAATGTCATACACCGCAGCAGACGTAAAGGCGCTCCGCGACAAGTCGGGCGCAGGAATGATGGACTGCAAGGCAGCCCTCGATGAGGCCGGCGGCGACGTCGACAAGGCTCTCGAGGTTCTTCGCCTGAAGGGTCTCAAGGGCGTTACCAAGCGCGAAGGTCGCACCACCACCAATGGTTTGGTTGTTGCCCGCGTTGCAGGTGGCACCGGTTACATGATTGAGCTCGCCTGCGAGACCGACTTCGTGGCTAAGGCCGACAAGTTCGTTGCACTGGCTGAGAACATCGCAGACGCTGTGGTTGCAGCTGGCGCAAAGACCGTTGAGGCAGCACTTGGTGCGAGCGTAAACGGTAAGACCGTATCTGAGGCAATCACCGACGAAGCGGCAATCATGGGCGAGAAGGTTGAACTTCGCAAGCTCGTGGTTGTCGAGGGCGACAAGGTTGACGCTTACCTGCACCGCACCAGCAAGGACCTACCTCCACAGGTTGGCGTCTTGGTTGCCTACTCGGGCGCAGATGACGCAACTGCTCACGACGTAGCTGTTCACATCGCTGCCTATTCACCAACCGCGCTGAACCGCGACGAGATCGACGCAGAGGTTATTGCAACCGAGCGTCGCATCGCCGAGGAGACCGCACGCAATGAAGGCAAGCCTGAGGCTGCACTCACCAAGATCGTTGAAGGTCGCCTTGTCGGTTACTTCAAGGAGAACGTGCTTCTCGACCAGGACTTCGCTAAGGACTCTAAGCAGACCGTTGGCAAGGTTCTCGAGAACGCCGGCGTCACCGTATCTGGCTTCGGCCGCATCCGCGTCGGCGCATAGTTCAAGAATCATCGAACAGGGCTCGGTCAGTTGACCGGGCCCTTTTCGCTATCCGCCTAGGATAGACAGAGGAAACCACCAGTCTGGGAGGGCAAATGCCGGGTAAAAAGCGACGAGTTCTACTCAAACTTTCGGGCGAGGCATTTGGCGCAGGCAGTCTTGGTGTGAATCCAGATGTCGTTGCCGAGATGGCCGCTGAGATTGCAGAAGGCGCAAAAAGTGCTGAAGTGGCGATCGTTGTCGGTGGTGGCAATTTCTTCAGGGGTGCAGAGCTCTCGCAGCGCGGCATGGACCGCGGCCGCGCCGACTACATGGGCATGCTCGGCACCGTGATGAATGCACTCGCGCTCCAAGACTTCCTCGAGCAGGCCGGCGTTGACACTCGCGTGCAGAGTGCAATCACCATGGCGCAGGTCACTGAGCCCTACATTCCACTTCGCGCAATTCGTCACCTTGAAAAGGGTCGAGTTGTGATCTTCGGAGCCGGCGCAGGGCTTCCATACTTTTCCACGGACACCGTGGCAGCTCAGCGTGCGCTTGAGATTCACGCAGACGAGGTGCTTGTTGCCAAGAATGGCGTCGACGGCGTTTATTCGGCCGACCCGAAGAAAGACTCGAACGCCAAGAAACTTGAGACCCTCACTTACCAAGAGGCGCTCATCCAAGGGCTAAAGGTTGTCGACGCGACTGCATTCAGCCTCTGCATGGACAACAAGATGCCAATGCGCGTCTTCGGAATGCAGGGCAAGAGCAATGTCACCGACGCCATCAAGGGAAAGAAAATCGGCACTCTGGTGAGTGCCTAAGGAAAGCAAATGATCGCAGAAATTCTTGCCACCGCAAACGACAAAATGAACAAGGCCATCGAGTCGGCCAAAGAAGACTTCGGCACGATTCGTACCGGCCGCGCCAACCCTCAGTTGTTCCAGAAGGTGATGGTCGACTACTACGGCACGCCAACTCCGCTTGCGCAGCTCGGCCAGATTGCCAACCCAGAGGCGCGAACCATCATCATCACGCCTTACGACAAGAGTGCGCTGAAGGCTATCGAGCAGGCGCTCCGCGAAATGCCAAACATGGATGCGAACCCTCAGAACGATGGCAACATGATTCGCATCACCCTCCCTGACCTGACCGAAGAGCGTCGCAAGGAATACGTGAAGCTGGCTAAGGCTAAGGCCGAGGATGCTCGCGTAGCGGTTCGTAACATCCGCCGCAAAGGAAACGATGACCTTGCCGCCCTCAAGAAGGACGGCCTTGCCGGTGACGACGATCTTGCCCGCGCCGAGAAGGATCTGGACGCTGCAACTAAGACTCACGTCGATGCAATCGACGAAGCGCTCAAGCGCAAAGAAGCAGAGCTGCTCGAGGTTTAGTTGAGCAACCCCAAGCCCGAGGGGCGCAATTTCTCGCAGTCGATTACCGTCGGCCTGCTCATTGGCGGAGTTTTTCTCGCCACGATTTTGACCTTCAACGGTTTTCTATTCATGGCTCTTGCGGCAGTTGCCTGTGCCGCTGGCGCGTGGGAACTTTCAACTGCTCTGCGCACCGCTGGATGGTACGTGCCCCGTGTGCCTGCGGTAGTCGGCTCGTTCTTGATCATGCCCGCCACCTATTTCTGGGGGCACAGGGCTCAGTGGCTAACCTCGCTTGCGATTACCGGAGCGCTTATTATTTGGCGCCTGGTCCACATCCTGTGGGAGCGCCGGGAGGCGCCAATTCAACGAGTGGTGCACACGCTTCGCGATTTTGCCGCTGCCGTCTTCGTGGTTGCCTATTTGCCGCTTACCTGCTCTTTCGCCGTGATGCTGCTTCGACGCCCTCATGATGGGCAGTGGTGGGTGCTAACTTTCGTGCTCACGGTTTCAATGGTTGACACCTTCGGATATCTGGTTGGTCGCAAACTGGGGCGCCACAAGTTGGCGCCTGGGGTGAGCCCCAAGAAGACCATCGAAGGTTTGCTTGCGTCGATAGCCGCGGCTCTAGTGGCAGCGATTGCCTCGGCTGTCTTTTGGCTGCACATTGACTGGTGGTGGGGCATCGTGATTGCCGCTGCTATGACGCTGACAGCGGTGTTTGGCGACCTTGCCGAATCGATGATCAAGCGCGATCTAGGCGTCAAGGACATGAGTTCGATTTTGCCCGGCCATGGTGGAGTCATGGACCGGCTCGACTCAATTCTTCCTTCGGCCTTGGTTGCCTACGCAATCGCGACCGTATTCTTCCCGCTATAGACCGCAATCCAAGCCGCGCCTGAGAGAATAGCCGAGTGTCAAATCAGTTCCCGATAACCGCCAAGTCGAAGCTCGGCTATGAGCCAGCGCAGGTAGATGCCTTCATCGAGATGGCTCGCCAGCAGTATGAGCATCCTGAGGGGCACATGCTAACGGCCGCACGCATTCGCGAGACCGAGTTTGACATGGTCAAGGCGGGGTATCAGGTCGAAAAGGTTGATGCCGCTCTTGATCGCATCGAGGATGCGCTGGCGGACAACGAGATTGCCCGCAAGATCGAGCAGCGCGGCAAGTTTGCGGTCGACGACCAGCTTGAGCGCGTCACCGAACTCGTGCGCGGTCGTCTCGACCGACCGAAGGCTAAGCGCTTTTCGCGAACCAAGTGGCCGTCGCGTGGCTATAACCGCAAGCAGGTTGACAAACTTTGTAATTTGATTCTTGAACACCTTGTCAATAACGAACAGCTACTGATGGCAGAAGTTCGCCGAACCGTGTTCACTGCGCAGAGGGGTGGCTATGCAGAAAACCAAGTGGATGCGTTCATCGACCGCGTCATTGAAATTCTTCACAACGAACGCAATAGGTAAACCGCTCGCGCTATTCGCGGCGCTATGTCTGAGCCTTGTCTCGATTGGCTCCAGCGGGGCCGCAATAGCAATCTCTAATCCAGCGCAGGCTTCGACCGCCGTGAAGGCGAGCACCGCTCTAGCAGCCCTCAAGGTTCAGCCGTGGGCATCCCACGCGGGTTATGCACGTTCGCAATTTAGCGATGGATGGGGAAACATCGGTTCATGTGACACCCGCAACTTCATTCTTCAGCGCGACCTCAGCTCCGTTACTTGGCGCTCCGGAGCCAGCTGCGAGGTTGCAACCGGAGTGCTAAACGATCCGTACACCGGAAAGGTGATTCACTTTGTGCGCGGGGTGCAAACATCGCTCGCGGTGCAAATCGATCACGTCGTGCCGCTTTCAAATGCCTGGATGACTGGCGCCCAGTTGATTTCGGCGGCTGGTCGCAACAGCCTCTACAACGACCCCCTGAATCTGCTTGCGGTCGATGGGCCGACAAACGAGGCTAAGAGCGACTCGGATGCCTCGGCCTGGTTGCCGCCCAGAGCGGCCTTCAGGTGCAGTTATGTGGCCCGCCAGATTGCCGTGAAGCGCAAGTATCACCTATGGGTGACCGGCACCGAGAAGGCGGCAATGCAGGGTGTTTTGGCTGGTTGCCCTGCCCAGTTGCTACCAACCCGCTGATTCAGCCTTGTCGGGGCTCTGACCCGCGGTTAAACTGGCTTCAGGACTCCAATGGGCAGACACGTACTCGAAAAACCAACGCTTTCTCAGCGCGCATTTCCGCGGATGCATGCGTTTTGGGCTCGGCACAGCAGCGTGCTGCCGATGCTCACTCGTCGAACCGTGAAGGCCGGATGGGGATTCGCGGCGGTGGTGGCCTGGTCGCTCGTTTCGGTGGTCGACCCATACTCGGGAACCATGGTTAGCGCCTCTGCTTCGATGATTTTCGATTCTTCCGACCCGAGCCAAAGCTATGGCCTTGCCTCCACTCAGACCATCTCCTTCGCTCGAGGCGGCTTTAACATCGTCACGGGCAGCGACGCCAGCGCCCTGTTCGTGGCAAATGCCGATCTTCCGGCCCCCGGCACATCCAAGCAATACGCACTGGCTCAGCTCTTAAGCATGGGCTTCGATTCAGACCAATACTCCTGTCTGGTCACCCTTTGGGATCGTGAATCAAACTGGCGAGTGAATGCAGTCAACTCGGGCTCGGGTGCCTACGGAATTCCGCAAGCGCTACCTGGGGCCAAGATGGCATCCGAGGGCGAAGACTGGCTAACCAACCCACGTACGCAAATCAACTGGGGTTTGAATTACATCAAGGGTCGCTACGGAGCTCCGTGTGGCGCTCTTGCCCACTCGAATAAATTCGGCTGGTACTAGTGCCTCGCAGCAACCGACCTAAGCGCTCTAAGGGCGCCAAGCGCGAGGAGCCTGTCGACCTAGACCTCGACCGCGCGCTTCGCGGCATCAAGCGCACCGAAATCAAAAACGGCGTCGAATACAACGTGCAGTCGTCCTCCGGGGCCAACGCCGAAGACGGCAAGACGTGGGTCTGCCCACACTGCAACGTAAATATTCAGAAGGGTCTCAGCCACATCGTTGCCTGGGATGCCCACCGCGGAGTTGACAGTCGCCGTCATTTTCACGGCGCCTGCTGGAAATCTTTCCAAGGGAAATTGCTTTGAGTGAGGTCATCGAGGTTCGTTCCTCGATTGAACTGCCAAGCAAGCGCGAGCAAATCGTGCTGCATACCGAAGATGGCCTCAATCTCGTTGGCGAACTCGCGCTGCCGGTTGATCGCGCACCAATCGCAACGCTGATCATGCTGCATCCGCTGCCGACGCACGGTGGTTTCATGGATTCCCACGTCTATCGCAAGGCGGCCAACCGCCTGCCGGCACAGGCCGATTTGGCCATCCTTCGTTTCAACACTCGCGGCACTCAGTCGCCACACGGCAAGAGTGACGGGCAGTTTGGCGAGGGCATCACAGAGCGCTTGGATGTTCGCGCTGCTGTGCAATTTGCCACAGATCTTGGTTTGCCGAATCTCTGGCTGGTGGGCTGGAGCTTTGGCACCGAGCTGGCTCTAAAGTATGGAGTCGACGAGCCCGTGCTTGGCGCAATTCTGCTCTCACCACCGCTGCACCGCACCTCGGAGGCCGAGTTGGCTCGCTGGGGCGGCAGCGGCAAGCGAGTGGTTGCGTTGGTTCCGGAG
The DNA here is from genome assembly GCA_903909605.1 of uncultured Micrococcales bacterium. Taxonomy (GTDB): domain Bacteria; phylum Actinomycetota; class Actinomycetes; order Actinomycetales; family Microbacteriaceae; genus Rhodoluna. The sequence goes on from CAIVWH010000015.1 coordinate 63,541, forward strand.
CTTGACGATTATTTGAAGCCCGCCGAGGCAACCGAGCGCTTTGCCGCACTGCCGCAGGCCGAGATAATCGGAGTTGATGGCGCAAAACACCTGTGGGTTGGCGAGGTCGCAACCAAGCGTGTGCTCGACGAAATCGTGAAAGTGGTAAATCCGGCGGCCTATCCGCTGCCGACCACCTGGTCGAATTAGCTAGACCTCGAGGTCTTGCTTCGGCATCCAGACCTGGCGAACAATCAAAATGATCGACGCTGCAACCGGGATGGCCACCAGCGCACCGAGCACACCGAGAAGCGTTCCGCCGGCCAGCGCGGCCACAACCACAACAGCCCCTGGCACGTCTACCGCGCGACGCATTACTCGAGGGCTGACCACGTATGCCTCAAACTGCATGTAGATCAGATAGTAAATCGCCATGATCAACGATGCAGTCGGTGAGGTCGATAGTGCGACCAGAGCGACGATTGCTCCGCCTGTGAGTGAACCAACCAGCGGAATCATTGCAAAGAAGAAGGTCACGAATGCGAGCAGCACGGCGTAGTTGATGCCGACGATGCTCATCGCGATGAATCCAAGGACGGCGTTGATGGCAGCGATGGTCACCTGACCAATCACGTAGCGACCAATCGAGTTGGCGATTTGCTCACTGATGCTCTCAAACTTGTGACGGCTGCGCTTGGCGACCAGGCGGTATAGCCAAGCCTTGAAACCCTCGAGTGACGCCATGAAATAAATGGTGAGGATCATGATTGTCAGCGCTGCGAAGAAACCATTGAAGATGGTGATGCCAACCTGAACTACACCGCCGAGTAGCTGTGGCCAGTTCTTGCCATTCGAGAGGTAGGTTCCGAAAGAGTTGATCGACGTGCTGATCGCGCCGCCGAACTGTGCGTCGAGACGCACCACCCAGTCGAGTTTGGTTGCGTCCTGCAAAATTGTGGGAGCCTGAGTCACGAACCGTTCGGCCTGGTGAACCAGGGTAGGAGCGGTTGCCCAGATCAGGCCGCCGATTACTCCGAAGAAGACAACTACAACGACCAGGATGGCCAGCGGGCGCTTGAGTTTGCGGCGCTCAAGGAAGCGCACGACCGGGTCGAGGCCTAGGGCGATGTAGATGGCGGCGAATAGGTAGGTGAAGATGTTGGCCAGTGAGGTAATCATGCTGCCGAGCACAAGGGCGGCAAGTACGCCGAGCCCGCCCATCAGGCCGAACTGGAAGCCGTTAGTTAGCTTGGTGTGCTTCGGCTCGCTCATCTGGCCCCTTTGGTTGATTTACTAATCGAATTTTAGGTTTGACTGCAGACGTTCGAATACCGATTTGAGGTTGTCGACATACTGGCCAACAGACTCGCGCTCGACCTCGAGACGACGCAGTTTGGTCTCTGCATCGCGAAGGGCCGCGGCAGCTTCGTGCTGAGCCTTTTCAACGATCTGACGTGCCTCTGCCTCGCCCGCGGCTAGCATCGCATCCACCTTCATGCGGGTTTCGTCGGTGAGCTTTTGGTTGATGGCGCGAGCAGCCGCCTCAAGGGTCTCGGCCTCCATGCGTGCCGCATTTGCGCGGGTCATCGCAAGCGCAAGTTGGGCATTCGCGTCGTCCAGGTAGCGCTGGGTTGCGGCCACTGCCTCCTGGTGCTTGCGCAGATATGTTGCCTCGGCGTCAGCTCGTCGTGCGGTGAGTTCGAGTTCAAGATCGGTTCTGGCCTGATCGCTAACCAATGAAAGCGCGGTGGCGAAATCAAGCTGCTGGCCAATTTCGCGCTGTGCAATCATCTTGCGCTCTGCAAGGTCGCGGTCAACCTTGGCGCGCAGGGCCTCTGTTTCACGCTTTGTGCTTGCGCGCATCTTGGCAACTTCGGTTGCAATCGCGCCACGAATCGAGCCGGCTTCACGGATAGCCTCATCGACAATTTCTGCAGCGCGATTTTTGCCCTCTGCGATTGTTGAATCGAACTCGACCGTGGCGGAGTTGATGATGCGATCGGCACGGCGCTGGGCCTCGGCAACAAGCGAGTCGTAGTAAGCCTGAGCCTCACGGCGCTGTTCGGCCACTTCTTCTTCGATGGACTTGCGAATGTTCTGAGCTTCGGTCTCGGCCTCGAGAACCAGGCGCTTTGCCTGCTCCTCGGAGGTCGAGAGAATAAGTGCGGCCTTTGCGCCAACGCCGGCATAGCTCGGGCTAAGGGTTTCCGCGAGCTGGCTCTCGGCTTCGAGAAGTCGGTTGTTGGTGTCTCTAAGTTCGGTGGCCAACTGGGCATTCTGGGCGCTCAGGTTGATCAGCTCACGGCGCAAGTCGCGAATCGCATCCTCAACGGCCTCGCGGCTATAGCCGCGCATAACCACGGGGAAATCGTGTTCGAAATCGGCCAAAACAGCCTCCTAGCGACTTGATTAGACTTATCCACAGGCGTTTTTGCGCCTTTCACGAGTTTAGTTGATTGGGTTTGCCATGCGATTTCTGATAGCCATCGGGCTGTTCGTTGTTGCGCTCATCCTTGCTGTGGTTGGGTTTGCCCAGCGCACTATCTGGGCGCCGCCGGCCCAATATTCGATGACAATTCAGTCGACCTCTTCGGCCCCGTATTTGGTGGTTCCTTCTTCGGTAATCGATCTGCACCCGGGCAACCCGACTGTTATCGCAAAGTCTGGCGGCCCGGTGTTTGTGGCCAGCGGCCGCGAATCAGACATCGCAGCATTCGTCGACCAGTCGAGCGTTGCCAAAGTCAGCGGAGACCTGAAGAGCGGACTCTCGGTTTCGACAAGGACCGGTGCGCTGGCGCCGGCAGATCCGAACGGTTCTGATCTTTGGCGTGCCCAGGTGAAGTCTGTTTCGAACGCGGCGCTGGCAATTGATGTAGAGCAGGGTGGAGCAGCACTTGTAGCGAGCACTGGTTTGACCGCGGCTCCCGCAAATATTCAGTTGGTCTGGAAGGGGCTGTTCGACCCAACCATCTCGAACATCCTGCTTTGGCTGGCGGCCATCCTGATGTTGGTTGCTTCGATTCTGACTTTCATCGAATACCGACAGATGCGCATCAATCGCGGACCGCGTCGTCGCACTCCAAAGGCGCCGCGTCCTCCTCGATACCGATACCGGTCGATTCTCGGCAAGCCGGTGCGCGGTCGCCGTGCGGCTCGTTTCACGGCTCTTGTGTCCGGCGGGCTCATCCTGGCGCTGGTGACCGGTTGCGCGCCAAGCAAACCGAGCAGCGAAGTTTCTGCAAGCCCGACGGCTTCGACTCAGGTGCAGCCGGTTTCGCTGCTTCCGGCTCAGACCACGCGCATCCTTGACGATGTTGCGGGCGTCGCAACCGATGCAGACACCAGCCTGAACAAGGATGCACTGGCCGAGCGCTTTGCCGGCCCGGCACTGCAGGTGCGCCTCACCAACTATCAACTTCGCAAGCTCAACTCTCGAATCGCCGCAGTGCAGAGTGTTGTTTCGCATCCGCTGCAGTTCAGCCTGCCCGCAGCGACCTCGGTTTGGCCACGCACGTTCATGGCTGTCACCGACGAAAAGGGCGACAGCAACTTGCCGCAGATGCTTGTTCTTCAGCAGGACAGTCCGAGAACGAACTACAAGTTGTGGTTCGCCGTTCGATTGATGCCGGGGGCAAAGATTCCGGCGATGCCGCCAACCGACATCGGTGCGATCATGGTCGACCCGGCGTCGCTGTTTCTAAAGGTCGCTCCAAACAAGCTTCCTGCTGTATTCGGCGATGTGTTGAACAGCGGGCAGAGCAGCGTGAGTGCCCCGCTTTTCAACCTGGACAACCAGTTCTACAAGCAGGTCTCCGGCTCACAGCAGTCGCAGATTCTGCAGTTGAAGAAGGCGAACATCCAGTTCGGTCACACGCTTGGCGATGCCAACGTGATCTCGCTTGCAACCTCTAACGGTGGTGCGCTGGTTGCGGTCTACCAGACAGATGTCGCCACCATCAAGCCAACCAAGGCCGGGTCTGCCGTCTCAGTGGGGGCCGAGGAGAAGCTGCTGCTCGGCTCGAATGGGTCGACTCGAGGGGTGCGTTCCATTTACGGTGACATGCTGCTGTTCTATGTGCCAGCAATCGATGACCAAAATCAAATCACATTGATTGGCGCAACCCAGGGCCTAATCAGCGTCTCGAGCCTCTAGTGGCGGCCGATTTCAACGCTGCAATGCGCGGAGCCTACGACCTCTCTTCGCTGAAGAATTCGACACCCGCGCAGCCCAGTGCCGCTGTTGCGACTGCAAGCAATGAGACCGCAGCAGACGGGCAGGGCGTGATCAAGGTCGCCTCGTATTTTGTGGAGTTGACCGAATCGAATCTGGGCAGCTACATCGCGGTGTCTCAAGACGTAGTCATTTTGCTGGATTTCTACTCGGCCTCGGATGAAGCAAGTCGTTCTCTTTCGCAGAAGCTGATGGAGCTGGCGGCCAAGGCAGGCGGTGCATTGCTGCTCGGACGTGTGAACATCGGGGAGCACGCGCGCTTGGCCGAGGCATTCAACGTTCAGCAGCCTGCGACACTCATGGGTCTACTCAAGGGGCAGCCTGTTCCGTTGACTCAGGGCGATCAGCCAGAGGATGTCTTGATGCAGTTGGTTGATAAGTTGCTTCAGGTTGCAAGAAGCAACGGCATCGCCGGTCGAGCAGAAATCGATGCTGAGGCCACTGAGATTGATGTTGCACCGAAGTTGCCACCGGCGCACCAGGCGGCAGTGGCCGCACTGAACGAGGGGCGGTACTCGGATGCCAAGGCTGCCTATGAGCAAATCCTTCGCGACGCTCCGGCCGACTCGATGGCGGTTGCTGGCCTAGCCCAGAGTGAATTGCTGCTTCGACTCGATGGAGTCGATGTCGACACGGTTCTGAACACGCCTCCGCAAAACTTCTACGATTTGCTTCAGGCCGCCGATGCGCTGATCGCCATTGGCGACTATGCCGATGGTTTTGACGCAATCTTGAAAAATTACTCGGATGCCGATGACGAAATGAAACCGAAACTGCGCGATCGCCTGCTCAGCTATTTTGAGATTGTCGGAAAGACCAGCCCCGAGGTCGTTGCAGCTCGCGCGCGACTGACCTCACTGCTGTTCTAGCTTTTAACTTGCCCCGCGGGCTTTAACCAGATTGCGCCTAGTGGCGGAATCGTGATCTTCGCCGAGTACGGCTGCCCGTGAGTTGCCTCGCCGGTGGCGCTGACTTTGCCGAGGTTGCCAACTCCAGAACCAGCGTAGGTAGCAGCATCCGTGTTTAGAATTTCGAGCCAGTCGCCGGCGACCGGCAAGCCCAGTGACCAGTCGTAGTGCGGGTGGCCGGCAAAGTTGATGACACACGCGATAGGCGAGCCATGCTCATCCCAGCGCAAGAAAGTCAGCACGTTGGCCTCGGCGGCACCACCGTCGATCCAGGTGAAGCCCCGCTGTTCGTGGTCGAGCTGCCACATCGGCGCATTGGCTAGGTAGAGCCGGTTTAGGTCGGCAACCAAAGCCTGAAGCCCCGCGTGATTTGCCTGCTCGAGAATCCACCACTCGAGTCCGTGCTCCTGGTTCCACTCAGACTGCTGACCAAACTCGGAGCCCATGAACAGCAGTTGCTTACCGGGATGCGACCACATGTATGTCAGATAGGCGCGCACGTTCGCCAACTGCTGCCACCGGTCGCCTGGCATCTTGGCAAGCAGTGAGCCTTTGCCGTGCACGACCTCGTCGTGGCTAATCGGCAGAATGAACTTTTCGTCGTATGCGTAGAGCATCGAGAAGGTTAGTTCGCCGTGGTGGTGACTGCGCCAGGCCGGATCCTTCTCGATGTAACGCAGGGTGTCGTTCATCCAGCCCATGTTCCACTTGAAGCCAAAGCCCAGGCCACCCTGGTCGGTTGGGCGAGAGACGCCACCCCATGAGGTCGACTCCTCGGCGATCATCATGATGCCCGGGTTGCGCTTGTATGCGGTTGCGTTGGTTTCCTGCATGAAGGCAATCGCATCCAGGTTTTCACGACCACCAAACTGGTTCGGTAGCCAGTCGTTGTCTTTGCGCGAGTAGTCAAGGTAGAGCATCGAGGCAACCGCGTCGACGCGCAGGCCATCGATGTGGAACTCCTCGAGCCAGTAGAGCGCGTTGGCAACCAAGAAATTTCGAACCTCGGTGCGGCCGAAGTCGAAGATGTAGGTGCCCCAGTCGGGATGCTCGCCGCGGCGTGGGTCGGGGTGTTCATAAAGCGGTTCGCCATCGAAACGGGCAAGCGCCCAGTCGTCTTTTGGAAAATGCGCGGGCACCCAGTCGAGGATCACACCGATGCCAGCCTGGTGAAGTTTGTCGATTAGGAAGCGCAGGTCATCCGGGTTGCCGAAGCGCGAGGTGGGCGCGTAGTATCCGGTGACCTGATAGCCCCAGCTTGGCGCGAACGGGTGCTCGGCAATCGGCATGAACTCAACGTGGGTGAAGTTCATCTTCTTCAGGTAGTCGATAAGTTCGTCGGCAAGTTCGCGGTAGCCGAGGTCTTTGCGCCACGAGCCGACGTGAATCTCGTAAATCGAGATCGGCGACTTCAGGGCATCGCTATTTTGGCGGGCCTGCAGCCAAGCGCCATCTGCCCATTTGTGGCTTGATTCGAAGACCACGGATGCGGTTGCCGGCGGCGTCTCGGCAAGTCTCGCCATCGGGTCAATCTTGGTGATCCAGGTTCCGTGCTTGGTCAAGATTTCATACTTGTACTTTGTGCCTGCGGTCAGCCCTGGGATGAACAACTCCCAAACGCCAGTGGAGCCCATGGCCCGCATCACGTGGAGGGTTCCGTTCCAGGAGTTGAAGTCGCCGACCACACGAACCGCCTGGGCGTTAGGCGCCCAAACCGCAAAGGCCACGCCCGAGGTTTCACCGAGTTTGCTCGGCACGGTGCGAAGGTGTGAGCCGAGCGCCTTCCAGAGCTCTTCGTGGCGCCCCTCGGCAATCAGGTGCAGGTCGAGCTCGCCGATGCTTGGCAGGTGGCGGTAGGCATCGTCGGTGATCCAGCTCTTGGTGGTGAGGCCATCCTGGTATTCGGCAATCACGCGGTAGTCGGGGGCCGAAGCCGCGGCGACGAGTGCCTGCCAGAGCCCGCCGTGCACGTGAGTCAATTCGATTTTGCTAGTTCCTAGGTCGGCGGTGACTTTGGTGGCAAGCGGCCGAAGAACTCGAATGACCCAGCCATCATCGACGGCGTGAACGCCGAGCAAATCGTGGGGAGCGTGGTAACTGCCGCTGGTGAGCTTAGCCAGAACCTCGGGGTGAATTTCTTGAAGCGCCATTATTTGACCCCGGTGACCAGCATCACGTGCGCCGGGTTTTCGCGCGGGTCGAGTCGCACATAGTTGTGCTCGCCCCACTCATAGCTTTCGCCCGTGAGTAAATCGCGAACGTCGAACTGCGTGCCGGCGATGCCCGCGCGCGTGGTGTCGAGGTGCACAGAAGTTTCGCGAACTGAGTGCGGGTCGACATTCACCACGACAATCAGAGTTTCGGCCTTGCCGGTTGAACTGTGCTCGGCAGCCAGGTGTTTTGAAAAAACCAAAATCGAGGAGTCGTCGCTGTAGTGCAGTTCGAGATTGCGAAGTTGGCGAATAGCCGGATGTGCGGCGCGAATCTGATTTATCTTCGTGATAAGCGGCGCAATGGTTTTGCCTGCTTTGGCGGCGGCATCCCAGTTGCGAGGTTTGTACTCGTACTTCTCACTGTCGATGTGCTCTTCGGCACCGGGGCGAGCAACTGACTCGATCAGTTCAAAGCCGGCATACATTCCCCAGGATGGCCCTGCCATAGCCGCGACAATTGCACGAATCTTGTGACCCGCCTCGCCGCCGAATTGCAAGTATTCGGTAAGGATGTCTGGCGTGTTCACCCAGAGGTTTGGTCGGAAGTGATCTGCGTTCTGGTGGGCGAGTTCGGCAAGGTACGACTCAAGTTCGGCCTTGGTGTTTCGCCAGGTGAAGTAGGTGTAGCTCTGCTGAAAACCGACTTTGCCGAGAGTCTGCATCATCGCTGGGCGGGTGAATGCCTCGGCGAGGAAAATCACGTCGGGGTACTCGGCGTTTACCTCGCCGATTAGCCACTCCCAAAAATTCACCGGCTTGGTGTGTGGGTTGTCAACACGGAAAATGCGAATGCCCAGGCCGATCCAGTGCTTCACGACCCGCAAAACCTCGTTGTAGATGCCGTCACGGTCGTTGTCGAAGTTGATCGGGTAGATGTCCTGGTATTTCTTGGGCGGGTTCTCGGCATAGGCGATCGAGCCATCTGCGCGGGTGGTGAACCACTCCGGGTGCGCCTTTACCCAGGGATGCTCGGGCGAGGCCTGCAGCGCAAGGTCGAGGGCAATCTCGATGCCGGCCTTTTTCGCCGCCTTAACGAATGCCACGAAGTCCTTCTCGGTGCCGAGGTCTGGGTGAATTGCGTCGTGGCCTCCTGCTTCAGAGCCAATTGCCCAGGGTGAGCCCGGGTCCTGCGGGCCGGCGTTCAGGGTGTTGTTCGGCCCCTTGCGAAACGCTCGGCCGATTGGGTGGATTGGTGGCAAGTAAAGAATCTGGAAGCCCATCTCTGCGACGGCTGCCAAACGTTTGGTTGCACTCTTGAAGGTTCCCGATGTCCAGGTCTTGGTCTTCGCATCAAATACAGCGCCTTCGCTGCGCGGAAAGAACTCGTACCAGGCGGCGCTGCCGGCCAACTCGCGCTCACAGTTGATTTCGAACTCGTCGCTGAGTGTGATCAGCGAACGAATCGGTTCTGCGCTAATCAGCTTGTGAATCGCCTCGGTCTCTGCCGCCTTCAAGCGTTCGCTCGCCTTGATGCGAGTCTCCCCCAAAGTTTCAGCCAGTGCCACCAGTGCCTTGGCACTTGCGTTGCTGCGAGATTCTTGCGCCGCGGCGCGGGTGAGTAGTGCAACTCCCTCGAGCATCATCAATTCTTCATCGATGCCAACGGCAATCTTCACGGATGCATTGTGGCGCCAGGTTTCGAAGTCATCTGCGAATGCGCGAATCTGGAATCGGTATTTGCCCTGCTCGGTTAGTTGAGCGCGAACGTGGAAACTGTCGGTGCCGGGGGCTCCGGTGTGCATGCGAAAAACTCGTTCGGATCCCGTGGGGGAAATCAGCAGTAGCTCTGCAGCAATCGAGTCGTGTCCCTCGCGAAACACTGTTGCACTAAATGGCAGCACCTCGCCAACAAAGCCCTTGGCGGGCCAGCGACCCGAATCGACCGACGGCTTCACGTTCAAGATTCCGAGGCGGCCAATTGGGTGCTCGTGGCTCAAGCCGATGCTGGTCATAGCCTCAAGGCTAGTTGAGGCGGGCCGCCTCGATAAAGGCAATTTTGGGCTAGCGAATAATCGTTAGCAATTTGACACTCGCTGGAGCCATCTGCAGGGCGGCTCCCGGCTGAACGCGGGTTGGGGCCGCAGGGGTTTCGGGCTGGCTATCCCAGACCAGCTCGTATTCCTTTGCATCGGCGTCATCCGGAAGTTTCACCTGGGTGCTTGCCTCAGCCCCGTGGATGATCAGCAGCACCTCGTTGCGGCTACCGTCATCCTCTAGGCGGGCAGAGAGCTTCGAGAACGTGCGGGTTTCTGGGTTGTCCCATTCGGCCTCGGTGAGCACCTCGCCAGATGCGTTGTACCAGCGCGCTAGGTCGCTGTCGGGGCGGGGCTCATCGAAGTTGCTGAAGTGCCGCGGGCGCAGCACCGGGTTTTCGGTTCGCAGGCGAATCAGGTGGGCCACGGTGGTTTCGAAATCGCTCTGATGCTGGGTGACATCCCAGTTAAGCCAGCTGAGCACAGTGTCTTGACAATAGGCATTGTTGTTGCCGAGCTGGGTTTTTAGGCGTTCATCGCCGGCCGTGATCATTGGGATGCCGGCTGAAAACAAAAGTGTGGCCATCAGGTTGCGAGCGGCCTTTCGGCGCACCGCCTTGATCTCGTCGTCAACCTGGTCGCCCTCGCCGCCATGATTGAAAGAGTAATTGTTGCTATTGCCATCTCGGTTCGACTCGCCATTTACCTGGTTGTGCTTCACGTTGTATGAGACCAGGTCGTTCAGTGTGAAGCCGTCGTGCGCGGTGATGAAGTTCACGGTGCCAAGTGGCCCGGATGGCCCATCCACGATGTCGCGCGAGCCGGCCAGCCGAGTCGCGATGTCGCCAATGCCGTCGTGGTGCGCTCCTGAGTTTCGGGCGTTAGCAATATCGGTCAGCCAAAAACGTCGAATGCTGTCGCGATAGCGATCGTTCCACTCGCTGAAGCGATCGGGGAATCCGCCTGTCTGCCAGCCGCCGAGCCCAACATCCCACGGTTCGACAATCATCTTTGAATCGGCGAAGTCGGGGTCTTCGACGATGCGCTGCAAAATTGGGTGGTGTGGGTTGAAGCTATTCGACTCGTCGCGAGCAAGGGTCACCGCCAAGTCGAAGCGGAAACCATCGATTTGCAACTCGTTGGTCCAGTAGCGCATCGAATCAATCACCAGATCGACCACGTGCGGGTTGCCAAAGTTCAGCGAGTTGCCGCAGCCGGTCGTGTCCTGGTAATTGCCCTGGTCATCCTGGCGGTAGTAGTTGGCTGCATCGAGCCCCTTGTAGCTGAAGGTCAAACCGCGGTTGCCACCTTCGGCGGTGTGGTTGTAAACCACATCCAAGAGCACCTCGATGCCGTTTCGGTGCAATTCACGGATGGCCGTTTTGAGTTCGTTGAGCACGGCCTGTGGGCCGGCTGCCTGGGCGGTCAGGCTGGCATATCGATGGTGCGGGGTAAAGAAGTTGATCGAGTTATAACCCCAGTAGTTGAACAGGCCCATGTTCAAAAGGCGCGGCTCGCTGATGATCTGGTGGATCGGCAGCAGCTCGACTGTGGTGATGCCAATTTTCTTCAGGTGTTCGATGGTGCTGGGGTGGGCGAGGGCGGCATAGGTGCCGCGAATGTCGTCTGGCAGGGCGGTGTTGCCTCTGGTCAGGCCTCGGGCGTGGGCCTCGTAAATCACGGCTCGCTCAAGCGGAACCTTCGGCTTAGTAACCTCCTGCCAGTCGAAGCTGTCGTCAATCGCAACACAGTAATAGGTGCGCTGATTCACCCGGGTGATGCCCTTGGCGTAAGGGTCAATCAGCAGCAGGTCTTTGTTGAAGCCATCGCGCGCACCACTCGGGCCGTCGGCACGCAGGGCGTATGGGGTACCTGGCTTCAGATCGCTATCGCTTGCGCTCCACAGGTCATAGTCGCCGCGGTTCAGCGGCACCTCGCGCAGAATTTCTGACGGTTCAGCCGGGTTGAGAAACACCAACCAGATTTGGGTCGCGGCTGCTGAATAAACCCGGATGGTGCCCATCCCAGCTTCGAAAGTAACCCCTAGGGCCGCGCCAGACATAGGTGAAAGCCTAACTGGCAAGGGTTTAGGAATCGTGAACTAACTAGGCTAATTCCGTGAGCATCTATCTCGACTATGCGGCCACGGCGCCTATTCGTGAAGATGTGCTCGCCAGTTATCTTCAGTCGCTGCGCGTAGTCGGTAACCCATCCTCAATTCACGGAGATGGCCGCGGCACTCGAATGCTTCTCGAAGATGCGCGCGACTCAATAGCCTCAGCGGTGCATTGCGACCGAAACGAGGTCATCTTCACCTCTGGCGGCACCGAAAGCGACAATCTCGCCATCAAGGGGCTCTACTGGCAACGAAACCAGGATGCCCGGCGGCCGTTAGTGGTAAGCGCATACACCGAACACCACGGAGTCATCGACCCAATTGAGTGGCTCGAAAAGAATGAAGCCGCAGAAGTGATCTGGTTGCCAGTTTCTGAATCGGGCGTTATAGACCTCGACGCGCTCGCGGAGGTGTTGCGCGCTCGCGGCCCTGAGATTGCGCTGATTTCTCTGATGTGGACCAATAACGAAACCGGCGTCATCACAGACATAAATAAGGTGTGCGAACTTGCTGCGGGTTTCGGTGTTCCCGTGCACTCGGATGCGGTTGCCGCCCTTGGTCACGTGCCGGTGGACTTTGCCGGCTCAGGGCTAACCGCGATGAGCATCACCGGCCACAAGGTGGGTTCGCCGATCGGTTCCGGTGCGCTGATTCTGTCTCGCTCATCCAAGATTGAGTCGCTGATTCACGGAGGCGGCCAGGAGCGCGGTCTGCGCAGCGGCACCATGAACTATGCCGGGGCAACAGCTTTTGCGCGTGCGGCCGTGCAGGCGGTTTCTGAGTTGGAAGCCTTTGCCTCGCATACCTCGGTTTTGATTGCAGGGCTGAAGGCCGCGGTTGCCGAAATTGAAGGCTCACGTTTCTCTGTCGGCTCGGCACACTGCATGCCTCAGACCGCGCACTTCACCTTCGACGGCCTGCGCTCTGACACCCTGCTCTACCTGCTTGACGAGCAAGGTTTCGCGGTTTCGGCCGGCTCAGCCTGTCAGGCAGGGGTGGCAAGACCATCCCACGTTTTGATTGCCATGGGGCGCAGTCAGGCCGAGGCCTCTGCGTGCCTGCGGGTGACCATCGGGCTTGGCACAACCGCGGCCGAAATCGACGCCTTTGCCAGGGCTCTCGGGCCAGCTGTAGAGCGTGCTCGGGCCGCTTCCGCTGTCTAATCTGCGACTTAAACTTGAACCTATGAAGGTTCTAGCTGCGATGTCCGGTGGGGTCGATTCCGCCGTTGCCGCAGCCAGAGCCGTCGAGGCCGGCCACGAGGTGGTCGGTGTTCACCTAGCGCTCTCGCGAATGCCAGGCACGTTGCGAACTGGTTCGCGAGGATGCTGCACCATCGAAGACAGCATGGATGCCCAGCGGGTGGCGCACAAACTCGGCATTCCGTATTACGTCTGGGACTTCAGCGAAAAGTTCAAGTCAGACGTGGTCGATGACTTTATGGCCGAATACACGGCCGGCCGAACACCAAACCCATGCATGCGCTGCAACGAGCGCATCAAGTTCGCAGCCCTTCTCGAACGAGCGCTCGCGCTAGGTTTCGATGCCGTCTGCACCGGCCATTACGCAACGGTGCTCAAGGGCAACGATGGTTCGCTCGAGCTGCACCGCTCGAATGCATACGCCAAAGACCAGAGTTACGTTCTCGGAGTTCTAACTTCGGCCGAACTCGAGCACGCATACTTTCCGATTGGTGCGAGCGCATCCAAGGATGACATTCGCGCAGAGGCCGCGGCCCGTGGTTTGACGGTTGCCAATAAGCGAGACAGCTACGACATCTGCTTCATTCCAGAGGGCGACACCCGTGATTGGCTAAACGAAAAGCTCGGCGCAAAGCCTGGCAACATCGTCGATCGCGACGGCTCTGTGCTGGGCGAGCACACCGGAGCCCATGGCTACACGGTCGGGCAGCGCAAAGGCTTGAATCTTGGGCGACCAGCCGCCGATGGCAAGCCTCGCTTTGTGCTCGAGATTCGCCCAAAGACTAATGAAGTTGTTGTCGGCCCACACGATGCTCTCGCCGTTATAGAACTTGCCGGCTCGCGCTTCACCTGGTGCGGTTCGTCACCGGCCTCGCCACACGAGTGGTTCGAAGCCGAGGTTCAGGTTCGCGCCCATGCCGACCCTGTTGCCTGCACGGCAGCCGTTGTCGAGGGCGAACTTGTGATTCGTTTGAATGAATCGCTGCTCGGTGTTGCCCCAGGGCAAACCGCGGTCTTGTATGTCGGCACTCGCGTGCTCGGCCAGACCACCATCGATCGCACCGAAAGCGCAGTGCCACTCGAAGTTGCACCGGCGGGCGCACAGTGAATCGCGAGCAAGCCGCCTTACGCATCGCGTCGCTAGTCGACGAAATCAACACTCATCGACGTGCCTACTATCAGCAAGACTCGGTACTTATTTCAGATGCAGAATACGACGCACTCATGCGCGAGCTCGAGGGGCTCGAGGCTGAGCATCCTGAGTTGATAACCGGCGATTCGCCGACCCAGTCTGTTGGCGGGGCAGCCTCTGCAACTTTTGCGCCGAGCCCTCACCTCGATCGCATGTGGTCGCTCGACAACGTCTTCTCGCGCGAAGAGTTAGCTGCCTGGGTTGCCAAAGCACCGGCCAACAATTACCTGTGCGAGCTCAAGATTGATGGCCTCGCAATCAACCTTCGTTATGAAAACGGCAAGCTCGTTTCGGCTGCCACCCGCGGCGACGGCGTGGTTGGCGAAGACGTCACGGCGAACGTGAAGACCATCAAATCGATTCCACACATCCTGGCAGGCGAGGGACACCCTGCGGTTGTCGAAATTCGCGGCGAAATCTTTTTTGCTGTCGACGACTTCGACAAACTCAACGCCGGCCTGATCGCCGAGGGCAAGGCGCCATTCGCCAACCCACGCAACTCGGCATCCGGGTCACTGCGCCAGAAAGACTCAAAGGTCACGGCAAGTCGCCCGCTGCGCATGCTGGTGCACGGCATCGGGGCCTGGAGCGACGCCCCGTTCAAGAACCAGAGCGAGCTCTACGCGCTGCTGGCCTCTTGGGGCTTGCCGACATCCGAGCGGTTCAAAGTGGTTAGCGATCTAGATGCGATTTGGGGCTACATCGAGAACTTCGAGAAGCACCGTCACCACCTCGAGCACGAGATTGACGGCGTTGTCATCAAGGTCGATGAGCGCAGCGAGCAGCAGGAACTCGGCTACACCTCGCGCGCTCCGCGCTGGGCCATCGCCTACAAATACCCGCCAGAGCAGGTGCACACCAAGCTGCTCGACATCCGTGTCTCGGTTGGCCGCACCGGTCGTGCAACTCCATACGCCGTTGTCGAGCCGGTTAAGGTGGCTGGTTCGGTGGTCGAGTTTGCCACCCTTCACAACCAGGATGTCGTCAAGGCAAAGGGTGTAAAGATCGGCGACACAATTGTGCTTCGCAAGGCCGGTGATGTCATTCCCGAAATTCTCGGCCCGGTGATCGACCTGCGCGACGGCAGCGAACGCGACTTCGTCATGCCGAGCAATTGCCCAGACTGCGGTGCACCACTTCGCCCAGAGAGCGAAGGCGACATCGACCTTCGCTGCAGTAACCCGCGCAGTTGCCCAGCACAACTTCGAGAGCGCATCGCTTACATTGGCTCGCGTGGTGTGCTCGACATCGAGGCCCTCGGCGAAGTAGCTGCCGCCGCGCTAACTCGAAGTGTCGACCACGAACCGATCCTGACTTCGGAGTCTTGGCTCTTTGATTTGACCCTGGATTCGCTCAACGATGACCTGTTCCGCAAGAAGGACGGCTCGCCATCCGAAACCGCGCTCAAGTTGTTGCGCAACCTAGAGGACGCCAAGAGCAGGCCACTCTGGCGCTTGTTAACTGCCCTCGGCATTCGCCACGTTGGCCCCGTTGCCGCACGATCGCTTTGCGATTACTTCGGGTCTTTCGAAGCGATATTCTCGGCAGACGAAAAACAGCTGAGCGAAGTCTCCGGAGTAGGCGAGACCCTCGCCCGCTCGATAATCGACTGGTACTCAGAGGATTGGCACCGCGAAGTGATCGCAGCCTGGACGCACTCTGGTGTTCAGTTGGCGACACCGGGGCATCCAGGGCCAGGCGCCGCCAGCGTCATTGATGGCAAGTTCTCCGGCCTAACCATCGTGGCTACAGGTTCGCTCAAGCAGTTCACCCGCGAGGGCATCGAGGAGGCCATCATCTCCAATGGCGGCAAGGCGGCATCGTCTGTCTCGAAAAAGACCAGCTTTGTTGTGGCCGGTGAGAACGCCGGTTCGAAACTGGCTAAGGCCGAAGAACTCGGGGTCGAAGTGATCAACGAAGACGAATTCATGCGCAGGCTTCAGGGCTGAAACACCCTCGAAACAGGGGCTCGGCTAGAATTGGTGCAGAAATCATCCCTCGCTTTGAGAGAGCCCAATGTCTGAAATTACCCCTGACCTAGTGCGTCATCTGGCCGGTCTGGCCCGCATCCTGGTTACCGATGAAGAGGTCGAGCACTTCGCTCAGCAGCTCTCGGTGATCGCAGAATCGGTCGCAACGGTCAACAAGGCCATCGACGCTGACACTCCGTCGACCAGCCACCCGATTCCAATGTTTAACGTATTCCGCGAAGACGTGGTTCGCCCCTCGCTAACCCAAGAGCAGGCGCTTTCGGGAGCCCCAGACGCAGCCGATGGCCGTTTCAAGGTCAACGCAATCTTGGATGAGGAGTAAGCCGTGAGCGACCTGATCCGTAAAACCGCAGCCGAACTCGCTGGGCTGCTCGCCTCGGGCGAGGTTTCGTCAGTCGAGGTAACCAAGGCTCACCTCGACCGAAGTGCAGCCGTCGACAAGGCTGTGCACTCTTACCTTTACCAGAACCCAGAATCGGCGCTGGCTTCGGCTGCCGAAGTTGACCGCGCGCGTGCTGCAGGCGAAAAGCTTGGCCCGCTTGCCGGTGTGCCAATCGCGGTCAAAGACAACTTGACCACCACGGATGCACCGACAACCTCCGGTTCGAAGATTCTCGAAGGCTGGATTCCGCCATACGACGCAACTGTCGTCGCCAAACTTCGTGCAGCTGGTTTGCCGATTCTCGGTAAGACCAACCTGGATGAGTTCGCGATGGGTTCGTCAACCGAATTCAGCGCCTATGGCCCTTCACGCAACCCGTGGGATCTCGAGCGCATCCCGGGTGGTTCTGGTGGCGGTTCATCTTCGGTCGTTTCATCGTTCCAGGCACCACTGGCAATCGGTTCTGACACTGGTGGTTCGATTCGTTTTCCGGCAGCCGTAACCGGCACCGTCGGCACCAAGCCGACCTATGGTGCGGTCTCGCGCTATGGTCTGATCGCGTTGGCTTCATCGCTCGACCAGGTTGGCCCCGTTGCTCGCAACGTGCTCGACACCGCGATGCTGCAAGACGTCATTGCTGGACACGACCCGTTCGACAGCACCTCACTGCCCGAGTCGCTCGGTTCGATGACCGAGGCGGCCAAAAAGCTCGACATCAAGGGCATGCGCATCGGTGTCATCAAACAGCTCTCCGGCGAAGGCTTCCAGGCTGGCGTGACCGCTCGCTTCAACGAGAGCCTCAACCTGCTTGCTAATGCCGGCGCCGACATAGTTGAGGTTTCGTGCCCGTCCTTTGAATACGCGATCGCCGCCTACTACCTGATTCTTCCTGCCGAGGCTTCTTCGAACCTCGCCAAGTTTGACTCGGTTCGCTACGGCATGCGTGTTGAGCCAAACGAAAACGCGACCATCGAGCGCGTGATGGCGGCAACGCGAGAGGCCGGCTTTGGCCCCGAGGTGAAGCGCCGCATCATCCTTGGCACTTATGCGCTTTCGAGCGGTTCATACGACAAGTACTACGGCGCAGCGCTCAAGGTTCGCACTCTGATTCAGCGCGACTTCGACGCAGCGTTTGCAAAGGCCGATGTTTTGGTCTCGCCAACTGGGCCAACCACCGCGTTTAAGTTCGGCGACAAGATCGACGACCCGCTGGCCATGTACCTAAACGACATCGCCACCATTCCGGCAAACCTCGCCGGCATTCCAGGCATGTCTCTGCCCAACGGCCTCGCTGTCGAAGATGGCCTTCCGGTTGGAATTCAGCTGCTGGCACCAGCCCGCGAGGATGCCCGCCTATACCAAGTTGGCGCGTGGCTCGAACAGGCTCACGAAAACATTTGGGGCAAGCGAATGATTGATTTTGCTCCTGAGTTGGAGGTTGGTTAGTCATGGCTAAAGCGGAATTGATGAATTACGAAATGGCCCTAGAGCAATTCGAGGTTGTGATCGGCCTCGAAGTTCACATCGAGCTGAACACCAAGACCAAGATGTTCTGCGGCTGCCGCAACGAGTTCGGCAACGAACCGAACACCAACGTTTGCCCGGTCTGCATTGCGCTTCCCGGTGCACTGCCTGCTGTGAACAAGACCGCGGTCGAATCTTCGATCAAGATTGGCCTTGCCCTTGGCTGCTCGATTGCGCCAACAGGTCGCTTCGCTCGCAAGAACTACTTCTACCCAGACCTCGCGAAGAACTTCCAGACCTCGCAGTATGACGAGCCGATTGCATTCGAAGGTTCGCTGGATGTCGAAACTCCTTCTGGCAAGGTTCACACCGTGCTGATCGAGCGTGCCCACATGGAAGAAGACGCCGGCAAGCTCACCCACATCGGTGGATCGACTGGCCGCATCCAGGGTGCCGAGTATTCGCTGGTTGATTACAACCGTGCCGGTGTTCCGCTTGTTGAGATCGTGACCAAGCCGGTGTTTGGCGCAGGGGCTGAGGCACCTGAGCTGGCCGCTGCCTACGTTCGCTCGATTCGCGAAATCGTAAAGGCCCTTGGCGTCTCGGATGCCCGCATGGAGCGCGGCAACGTGCGCTGTGACGCGAACGTCTCACTTCGCCCGCACGGCACCGAGAAGCTGGGAACTCGCACCGAGACCAAGAACGTCAACTCGCTTCGCTCGATCGAGCGCGCGGTTCGCTATGAGATTCAACGTCAGGCGCACATCCTGGCAAATGGCGGAACCATCACCCAGGAGACCCGACACTGGCACGAGGACCGCGGTGCCACAAGCGCGGGTCGCCCGAAGAGCGATGCCGATGACTACCGCTACTTCCCTGAGCCTGACCTGGTTCCGGTTCAGCCGTCGAAAGAACTCATCGAGTCGCTGCGTGCTTCGCTTCCCGAAAAGCCGGCAGACCGCCGCAAGCGTCTGGCCGCCGACTGGGGCTTTAGCGAGCTCGAGTTCCGCGATGTTGTGAACGCCGACCTGCTCGACTCGATCGAAGAGACCGTTGCCGCTGGAGCGAAGCCACAGGCCGCCCGCAAGTGGTGGATGGGTGAGCTCGCTCGCATCGCAAACGAAAGCGAAGAGGGCGTTGTTCCGAACATCACCCCAGCGCAGGTTGCTGAGCTTGCCGCTCTAGTCGAGGCTGGCAAGATCAACGACCGTTTGGCTCGTGAGGTTCTCGGTTATGTCTTGGCTGGCGAGGGTTCGCCTGCCGAGATCGTTGCCGCACGTGGCCTCGAAGTGGTCTCGGATGACGGTGCACTTATCGCTGCAATCAACGATGCGCTTGCTGCCCAGCCTGATGTCATCGATGCCATCCGTGAAGGCCGCATGCAGGCTGCTGGTGCGGTCATCGGCGCTGTAATGAAGGCCATGAAGGGTTCGGCTGACGCGGCTCGCGTTCGTGAGCTTTTGATTGAGATGGCTAACAAGTAACAACTTCTGGCGGCAAAGCCCCAAGGCAAAACCCGCCAACGGAAAAGCCTCGTGATAACTTCACGGGGCTTTTTGCGTTGGGGTGAGTAACGGGACTTGAACCCGCGGCCCCCTGGACCACAACCAGGTGCTCTACCAGCTGAGCTATACCCACCATGCACCCTGTCTCCAAGGCAACCGAGCAAGTCTAACAGCAGGGGTGGGGTTGCGAAAAGTGGTCTAGAAATCGACTAGTTCGAGTTGCACGAAGATGGTAGAGCCCTCCTCGATGCCCTCGGCCTTGCGAACCGCCGCCTTCAGCGGCAACGAGTATTGCCCCGAAGAGTCAGGGAAGATCGAGGTCGTGAAGGAGGTGCGGCCGATGAAGGCGTGCACGCGAACCGAACCCCAGCCGCGTCTGTTGACCTCACCAAGCTCGGCGATTTCTTTGAAGTATTTCTTTGGCATGTTGACCAAGAAAAATGCGGGGTTCGAAGCCCAGCGATAAACCTTGCCGCGAAACTCGTATTTCATTAGTCAGCGAGCGACTCGGCTGCTGCCTTAGCGTCTTCGCTCGAAGGCCCTGGCTGCTCGACGAATACCGTCTTGCGGTAGTACTTGAGCTCTTGGATCGACTCTTTGATGTCGGCCAGTGCGCGGTGACCGCCGGCCTTCTTTGGCAGGTTGAAGTAGACCCGTGGGAACCAGCGACGGCTTAGTTCTTTGATGCTCGAGACATCGATGTTGCGATAGTGCAGGTGGCCGTCGACCAGTGGCATGTATCGCGCCAAGAACATGCGGTCGGTGCCGATGGTGTTGCCGCCCAGTGGGCTGGTCTTTGCCTCAGGGACAAAGCGCTTGATGTATTCGAGCACAATCTGCTCGGCCTCAGCCAGCGGCAAGCCGCCGTCGAATTCGTTGATCAGGCCGCTTTCGGTGTGCATGTTGCGCACGAAGTCGTTCATATTTGCCAGGCCCTCGGCGGTTGGCTTGATGATCAGGTCGATGCCTTCATCGAGGATGTTCAACTCGGTGTCGGTCACAACGACAGCAATCTCGACCAGGCAGTCAACCTCGGGGTTGAGGCCGGTCATTTCGCAGTCGATCCAGACGAGGTTGTCGCTAATGGTAATCACACCTAAAACTAAGGGAGGCCACGGACACCGTGACCCCCCTAAGTCTAAATGCCGAGCTAGGCGGCCTTGGCCTTGAGGGCCTTGCGTGCAACCTTGCGCTCCTTGCGACCTTCGACCAACCAGTAGAGCACCGGCACGATGACCAGGGTCAGGATGGTCGACGAGAACAGACCGCCGATAACCACGATGGCGAGTGGCTGCGAGATGAAGCCACCGCTGCCGGTGATGCCGAGGGCCATTGGGGTCAAGGCGAAGATGGTCGCGATTGCGGTCATCAGGATTGGGCGCAGACGCTGGCGCGCGCCATCCATGATGGCCTGCTGAATTGGCTTGCCATCCTTGCGGTATTGGTTTATCAGGTCGATCAGCACGATCGCGTTGGTAACCACCACACCGACCAGCAGCAACATACCGATGATTGCCGAAACGCCAAGCGGGGTGTCAGTGATCAGCAGCAGGCCGATTGCGCCGGTGGCAGCGAACGGAATTGAGATGAGCAGAATCAGCGGCTGAGCGATGCTCGAGAAGGTAGCAACCATCACGATGAACACGATGGCGATTGCAACCAACAGGGCAGTGCCCAGCTGCGAGAACGAGTCAGCCTGCGACTGGGATACGCCACCAAGCGTTGCAGTAACACCAGTCGGAACTGTCACCTTCGCCAGGCGGGTCTTCACATCTGCGGTGATAGCGCCGAGGTTGTTGCCGCTCGGGGTAAGCGAAACGGTTGCGGTGCGCGCACCTTTCTCAGAGGTGATCGAAACTGGAACCTGTACCTGCTCGATCTTGGCTAGCGACGATAGCGAAACCATTCCCTTAGAGGTTGGAATCTGGATCGCGCGAACCTGAGCGGGGGTGGTCGGGTAGCTGCCCTTGATTGCATAGATGCCGGTGGAGATGTTCTCTATGTTTACCGAACCAATGCGGCTTGGCTGCATGGTCGAGGCAACGATCCCGCCGATTGCGGCTTCCGACAGGCCTGCGCGACCAGCTGCAACGCGGTCGACGGTCACGCGCAAGGTGCGCTGCTTCTCGGCTAGCGAGTTGGTGACCTCGGTGACGTTCTTGGTGCCGGTCATCGCGGTTTGAACATCCGTGATTGCCTTCTCAAGCGAAGCGTCATCAGGGGCGGTCACCTTGATGTCGATAGTGCTCGACGAGCCAAGTGCAGGGCCGCCGCCGCTCGCGAATTTGACCTCGCCAAGAGTGGTGTCCTTTGCGAACTCCGCGGTCAAGGTGTTCTGGAAGTCAGCTACGTTGACGTCGTTCTTCAAGGTCACCTGGATGCTCGTGCCGCCGGCAGAGCCACCGAATGCAACGCGGCCATCACCCGACGAGCCGATGGTGGTCTGAACCACATCGACCTGCTTGGTGTGAGCCAACAGCAGTGCCTCAATCTTGGCAGCGCCCTTGTCCTGCTGGTCGAGAGTTGCACCGGCAGGCAGGGTTTGGTTGATTACGAACGAGTTCGAGCCGGACGAGCCGAGGAAGTCGGTCTTGAGCAAGGCGCTTGAGCCGAAGGTAAGCACCAGAATCAGGAACGAAGCCAGGATGGTGAGCTTCGGACGCTTCTGGGTCCAGGTCAGAATCGGCAGGTAGCCGCGCTGAAGAATCGACTTGCGCTCGCGCTCTTCCTCTTCGTGACGAACCTTGTCTTCGTAGGCCTTCGCGGCGGCTTCATCCTTGTGAACCTGGGTCGCAGGGTTCTTCAAGAACCAGTATGCGAGCACCGGCACGATGGTCAGCGATACGAACAGCGAGGCAATCAGTGCAATTGCGAAGGTGAAGCCGAATGGGCGGAACAGCTCGCCGATGAGGCCACCGACGAAGGTGATCGGCAAGAACACGGCCACGGTGGTGATGGTGGCCGCGCTGATGGCGGTCGAAACCTCACGAACCGCGCGCAGGATCGCCTTCTTCTTAGGCTCGCCATAAGAGAGGTGTCGGTTGATGTTCTCGATGACCACGATGGAGTCATCGACCACTCGACCGATTGCGATGGTCAGCGCCGAAAGGGTGAACAGGTTCAGCGAGTAGCCGAAGAAGCCGAGGCCGATGAAGGTGATCAGAACCGAGGTCGGAATCGAGATCGCGGTGACCAGGGTCGAGCGAACCGAGAGCAAGAACAGCAAGATCACGATGACCGCGAAGCTCAGACCGAGAAGTCCCTCAGTTGATAGGTTCTCGAGCGACTTCTCGACGTATGGGGCCTGGTCGAACACGGTGGTTACGGTGACTGAGCCGAGCTTCTTCTTGAAGTCAGGCAGTAGCGCCTGAACCGAGTGCGAAACACTTACGGTGTTCGCCTCTTGAGTCTTGGTAATCGAGATCGCCAGCGACGACTTGCCATTGACGCGGGCAATCGAGGTGACTGGCGCGTTCTCGTAGGTCACGGTAGCCACATCTTTGATGCGAAGTGCGCTGACCTTGGTGCTCACTGATGGAGCGCCCGGAATGGTCATGCCGTTTGGCAACTTTGTTGGAGTGCCTGCGCTGTATGAGGTCGACGAACCAACCAGAGGCAGGTTCTCGAAGTCGGCGAGGGTGTTGATCGGCGTGCCGACCTCAACCGAGATTGAGCCCTGTGAGTCCTTTAGGGTTCCGGCAGGAATTACAAAGCCGTTCGACTGCAGGGCAGTGGTGACCGACTGCTGAGTCAGACCATTTGCGGCAAGCAGCGCCTGGTTGAATTTGACGTTTACGCGCTTTTCCTGAACGCCGGATACGGTCACGGTGCCCACTCCGCTTAGCGAGCTGAACTGAGCCTGGGCGACATCGTTGATGGTTTTGCTGATGGCGGTGTTGTCGCCGCTGGTCGCCGAGACACCGAGAACGATGATTGGCACGCTGTCGAACGAACCGCTAAGAATCTTGGCCGAAGCCTCGGTTGGCAAAGTGATGCCGGCAAGAGCCGAGTTGAGCTCTTCCTTTACCTTGGCGGTGGTGGTTCCATACTGGAACTCAACGCGCACGATCGAGATGTTGTTCTGCGAAGTCGAGGTTGATGAGACCAGGCCGTCTTGCTGGCGAACCGCGTTTTCGATCGGCTGGCTGACCTGCTTGTCGATGACCTCTGGCGATGCGCCGATATAGGTAGTCACGATGGCCGCCTGCGGGGTCTCAATCGAAGGAATGAGCTCCTGCTTGAGGCTGCCAAGGCTGACCAGGCCGAAGAGGGCGATGATGATGGTGATAAGTGCAACAACCGAGCGGTTGGCAAGCGAAAGCTTGGCTAAACGATGCATTTTGTCCTCAAATTAGGGCCTACAGGCTCGCTAATCCTAACCACCTTGCCTGAACGGCTATTCCCAGACTGGGGATGGGCCCGGGCGGTTTCTGGGGACGACAGTTACCCGATTAGGAAGCTGAGTTCATCCGTGGTCAAGGTCACTTCGGGCATGATTTCGCGCAATTGCTCGACAGTGCGAGCACTCGCGATCGGCACGGCGACCGTCGACTGCTGGCGAACCCAGGCCAGGGCAACCGCCGAAACTGTGGTGCCGTGATTTGCTGCGACCTGATCCAGCTTCTCGAGTGTGGCCCAGCCGTGGTCGTTCGTGTAGTCGGTGACCCCACCCGCGCGAACTGACTCGATGCTTACTCCGGGGCGGTATTTGCCACTCAGGAACCCTCGGGCAAGGCCGAAGTATGGAACGCCTTCGATGCCAAGGGTGGTCAGTGTCTCGACGCTGTCGTTTTCGTAGTCACTGCGAACCAGCAGGTTGTAGTGATTCTGCAGTGCGGAATATTCGATCAGCCCGTTGGCCTTAGAAATTTTGCTGGCCTCGAGCAGGCGGGCACCGGTGTAGTTGCTGGCTGCCGCATAGCGAATCTTGCCGGCGTCGCGAAGTTCGGTAAACGCGGCGAGGGTTTCTTCAAGCGGCGTTGTTTGATCGTCGTCGTGCGCATAGTAGAGATCGATTACGTCGCTTTTCAGTCGACGAAGCGAATCGTCGCAGGCCGCGATGATGTTTGCACGACTGAGACCCGGGCGAGTGCTGAGCTTTGAAACCTTGGTAGCCAGGATGATCTCGCCGCGGTTTTTGCGCGATGCAAACCAATTTCCCAAAACGGTTTCACTCTCGCCGCCAATGTGTCCTGGCGCCCATTCGCTGTAGACGTCTGCAGTGTCAATGAAATTGCCACCGAGGTCGGCAAAGGCATCCAGCACCTGATGGCTCTGGCCCTGATCCGCGCTCCAGCCGAAGACGTTGCCGCCCAGGCAAAGATGTGAAACGTGGAGGTTCGTCGAGGCGAGTGTGTGCTTGGTCATGGCCCAAGCCTAAAGGCTTAGCGCGAGGCGCGAAGCGCGGTGTTGCCAATCATCGCAACGACGGCAATCGGCAGCACCAAAAACGCCAGGGCTGCCCCGCTGACTATCGCCGTGACGACAAGCCCGGCGGCAATTCCTGCTGCCACACGCCAGTCGTCGCCAATGATGAAGTCATACCAGAACAGGCCGAAGGCCCTCACGCCCCTCAGGATGCCGCGGTTCTTACCTTGAATGATCTCGACCTCTTCGGCCTCGCTCGGCTCGATGGTCTGAGCTTTAGTTTCGACAACCTTGTGGTTTTGCTTTCGAGCACTCAGCGTGCGAATAAGTAGGTATGCCACGACAAGGTAGAGCACGATCAGCACCAGGATGGCGAAATCGGTGCCTGGCCAAACCGCGCCGGCGCCCTCGGCGGCCCAGAAGGTTCCGAACGAGGTCAGCATGATGCCGACTACGAACTTGAGAGTGTTTTCGGGCACGGTGGCAAGCGGTTTGCGGGCGGCAAATCCGGCGGCTGTTACCACCGCAACCGCGGCAAGTGCGCCCCACGCCGCCACGTCTACAGCCTTTTGAATTGCGCCGAAGGTCACCACGATGAATGCAACTTCGAGACCCTCGAGCAGCACCGCCTTGTAAGCCATGGTGAATGCATACCAGTCGTCAACACCGAAGCGCGATTGCTTCTTGGATGCGCTGGCTGCGGCGAGTTCATCCTGGAAGATTTTGTCTTCGTCGTGCATTGCCTTGAAGCCGCTGTAACGAAGAATCGCCTTGCGAAGCCACTGCAAACCGAACACGAGCAGCAGCGCACCGATTACTAGGCGCAGGGCTTCCATTGGAAGGCTCGAGATGCTTGGGCCGGCGATTGCCACGATGGCCGCGAGCGTGATCAGGGCAGCGATGGTGCCGCGACCTGCCGAGCGAAAACCTCGGGCTGTGCCTGCGGCAAGCACCACGGTGACCGCCTCGACGGCCTCGACGGCGCTGGCGAGGAATACTGCAATGAATAGGGCGATCGCGTTTTGAGGCATGCTGCAATTCTCACCTACTCCTAGGCGGGTTTCGGGCTAAGCCTTAAACTTGGCTAGGTTCGAGACTCGAACCGATGCCCTCGTAGCTCAGTGGATAGAGCAAGAGCCTTCTAATCTCTTGGTCGCAGGTTCGATTCCTGCCGAGGGCGCATCCAAGATTCGAAGCCTAGGCTTTTGTTATGACCTTGAAATTCCCGGCTCCCGAAATCATCGAC
>CAIVWH010000016.1 GCA_903909605.1 uncultured Micrococcales bacterium
ATGCCCTCGTAGCTCAGTGGATAGAGCAAGAGCCTTCTAATCTCTTGGTCGCAGGTTCGATTCCTGCCGAGGGCGCATCCAAGATTCGAAGCCTAGGCTTTTGTTATGACCTTGAAATTCCCGGCTCCCGAAATCATCGACCCAGCATCAGTCACTTCCTATCGCTGGGGGGTGCTGGGGGCTGCTGACATCGCACAAATCTTCGTGGCCTCGCTTCAAAAGCACACCGAGCAGCAAGTGGTAGCGGTCGCTTCCCGCACACCAGGTAAGGCATCCGAGTTTGCGGCGAAATTTGGCATTGAGGCGCACGACACCTATGAGGCTCTGCTCGCTCGCGAAGACATCGATGTCATTTACATCCCAACGTTGCCGAGTCAGCATCGCGGCCACGCGCTGATGGCGATTGCGGCAGGCAAGAATGTTCTGATCGAGAAACCAATTGCCCTGGTGCCCGATGAAGCGGCCGAGATTTTTGCCGCCGCCAAAGCCAAAGGGGTCTTGGCGATGGAGGCGATGTGGACACGCTACCTGCCGCAATATTCGATCATCCGCGAATTGGTAGCCACTAAAGCGCTCGGTGAGATTGAGATTGTCGATGTCACAATGTGTCAGTCAAACCTCGAGGTTGCGCGTCTTTGGAAAAAGGGGCACGGCGACCCGCTATTCGACATGGGTATCTATCCGATTAGTTTTGCCCAGAGCTTTCTTGGCAACCCAACCAAGATCTCGGCCGAGGCTGTGTTGAACGCCGACGGTATCGAGCAGGAGGTGTCGGTGCGATTGCTCTACGCCAACGGTGGTCGCGCATACATCCGGGTTTCTGCTCGCGCTGCGATTCCGAGTGTCGGTTTTGTCGGCGGAACCGTCGGCAAGCTAGCGGTTGGCCCCGAATTCTTCATACCCTCAAAGCTCGAGCTTTCCTCGGTTGACTTCAACTCGCAGCCAAAGGTTTGGCGCGACGAGTCGGGCGTGATCGGCCACTTCGGCCTTAGCTACCAGGCAACCGCGATGGCGAAATTCTTGGATGAGGGTCTGCTCGAATCACCGTTCGAATCGCACGCCGAATCGATTGCCAATCTTGAAGTCTGTGCTGAGATCATCCGTCAGATTGGCGCACGGATTCACTGATCGGCGACTTGGCAATCGGGTTGCCGAGTTGGGGCGCGTGACGTGTGAAAATGGTTGCGAATATCCTCTGGATGCGGGCAGTAGCCGGGCAAAGAAGCCACGGCGGGGGACCCATCAGGAGTTCCCATGATTGACCGCAACCGCCTCGCTGAACTATTTGCCCGCGAGCAGGCCGCATTCGCGGAGCGCAACCCGAAGTCGAAGGCCGCCTACGACGCGGCAGACAACCTATTTGGCCGAGTGCCAATGACCTGGATGAACAAGAAAGCCGGCGGGTTTCCGATCTATTTCGATCGGGCTCACGGCAATCGCATCTGGGACATCGACGGTCACGAATACATCGACTTTGCCCTCGGTGACACCGGGGCCATGGCTGGGCATTCAAATCCAGTTGTGGTTGAAGCCATCGAGCGTCGCATGAAGCAGCTCGGCGGTCTAACCACGATGCTGCCAACCGAGGATGCGCAGTGGGTTGCGAAGAACCTCACCGAACGCTTCGGCATGACCAAGTGGAGCTTCTCGCTAACCGCGACCGACGCCAACCGCTGGGCGATTCGCCTGGTGCGCGCCATCACCGGTAAGCCAAAGATCTTGTTCAACGCCTACTGCTACCACGGTTCGGTAGACGAGGCGCTAATTGTTGTCGGCCCGGATGGCGAGGGCATGAGCCGCCCTGGCAATGTCGGCTCGCCAGTTGACGTGACCGAGACATCCAGGGTTGCCGAATTCAACGACCTCGAGGGTCTCGAGCGCCAGCTGAAGCACGGTGATGTTGCGGCTGTGCTCATGGAGCCCGCCATGACCAACATAGGAATCGTGCTGCCAGAGCCGGGTTACCTCAAAGGCGTGCGCGAGTTGACTCGCAAGTACGACGCTCTGCTAATCATCGACGAGACGCACACCTTCTCGGCCGGCTATGGGGGAATGACTCGTCGCGACCAGCTCGAGCCAGACATCTTCGTGATTGGCAAGGCAATCGCAGGTGGCATCCCGACCGGAACCTATGGTCTGAGCGAAGAGTTCGCGGCTAAGGTGCTGGCTCGAACCGACCTTGACCTGGTCGACATGGGCGGGGTTGGCGGCACGCTTGCCGGTAATCCGCTTTCGGTTGCTGCCATGCGAGCCAGCCTCGAGCGGGTGCTGACCGAAGAAGCCTTTTCGAGCATGATCGACCTGGCCACCTACTTCACGGATGGGGTCAATGCGCTGTTCGAAAAGTATGACCTGCCGTGGGCCATCAACCAGCTGGGTACTAGAGCCGAGTACAGATTCGCTAAGCCGTACCCGATCACCGGAACGGCGGCCTATGAGTCGGCCGATGCAGAGCTCGAAGACTACCTGCACCTTTACCTGGCCAACCGCGGAATCCTGCTCACTCCGTTTCACAACATGGCCCTGATGTGTCCGACAACTACCAGGGGAGATGTCGATAGGCACCACGAGGTATTCGAGCTCGCGATTGGCGAACTACTGGGCAGGTAAAATCGTGTAATTATGCGATTTTTCAGACCCCTGATGTTTGCTCTGCTGCTTACTGCGGCAATCTCGGCAATCTCGGGGTTGCAGGCGCCGCAGTTCAGCGGCCCGACCGCAAAGCCCAGCGAAATTTTGACCGTTCTTAACGCCACCAGCAAGTCGACTCAGTGGAGTCAGTATGACTCAAAGAACGTGAAGCAGACCGCCTACTTCAAGATGTCGGGAGCCATCGACATGATCGTCGGTGGTGACTGCGACATTCTGGTGTACCCATCTGCGCAAGATGCATTCAATGCAATCAGTGTCAGCGGTGGTTCATTTGGCGACACTTGGTTCTATCCCGGTGAGTTCAAGAGTTTGGGTACAGCCCTCGGGGTTCTTGGCAAAAATGAAACTTGCGCAAATGAGGCAACGTCATCGCTCAAACAATTCACTCGCAACTTCGGAGCGAACAACACCGAGCCATACTGGACCCCAACTCTCGCTCAGATCGACATGTGTCTGAGTCATCACCTAGGATGCATTGCCCACTACTCGCTGGCAGTGCCGAACCCAACCGCGGTGCTTCACGACCCAAAGGCCGGGCTACTGCAGAAGCTGGTAGATGCCGGCATTTGCTATTCCAGGAACTCGCAACAGGTTGTCGACAGTGAGGTTAACTCCTGTGAATACGGCAGTGACAAGAACGGCTCGCCATACGAGCTGACCCTTTACGCCTCAGATTTGTCGGTGTTGTACGACGTAATCGGCACCGGCAAATACGGAGGTTCGCGCCACCTGTTGGCTGCCAATGGCTGGACGCTGCATCCGCAGAATCACGATGACTACGCCATCCTGGCGAAGGCTCAAAAGGTAATCGGCGGAAAGCTAATTCGCCGCCCGGTTATCAAGGTTTACCAGCCAAGCCCAAAGGCTAAGCCCTAGCGCTCTTCTCGGGTCAGTCGGTTCGCGAAGTAGAGCGGAATTACCGAAATCAGCACAGTGGTGACAGCAACCACGTCAACCACCGGAGCCTTGCCAGGGCGGAACATGTTGTTGAGAATCCAGATCGGCAGGGTTTCGACGCCGGCCCCAGCGGTGAAGGTTGTCACGATGATCTCGTCGAAGCTCAGTGCGAAGGCCAGTAGACCACCTGCGATTAGCGCCGAACCGATCTGCGGAAAGGTGACCAGGCGGAACGTTGTGAACACGCCGGCGCCAAGGTCGGCAGAGGCATCCTCGAGGTTTCGATTGGTGCGCGATAGCCGAGCAATAACGTTGTTGTAAACGGTCACGATGCAGAATGTGGCGTGGGCGATGATCACGGTGGCCATGCTCAGCTGCAGGCCGAGCACTGTTCTGAAGGCGTTGTTGAGAGCAAGACCAGTGACGATACCGGGCAGGGCAATCGGCAAAATCACCATCAGCCCAACCGCTTCGCGACCAAAGAACTTGTAACGCGAAAGGGCGATGGCCAGCAGGGTTCCGAGCACCAACGCGAGCAGAGATGCGCAAACGGCAACCAGCGCGGAAGTGCCCAGCGCGGCCATCAATCCGTTGGAACCGAATGCCTTGGTCCACCAGTCGAGAGTAAAACCGGGTGGCGGCCAATCCATGTTCATCGATTTGTTGAACGAGTTGATCACCACAATGGCAAGCGGTGTGTAAATCAAAGCCATGACGATGCTGGCGATTGTGCCGAGCACGATGGCGGCAGAACGGGAGATGCGCATCAGAGGCTATCCAATGCTCCGGTGCGTCTTACCGCTCCGAGATAGACGAACATGATACCGATCGGAATCAGCGCGAGAGCCGCGGCCATCGGCAGGTTGTTTGCGGTTCCGACATTGGTGTAAATCAGGTTTCCGAGCATCTGGGATGCACCGCCGACGATGTTGATCGTGATGTAGTCGCCAAGAGTTAGCGAGAAGGCGAAGATTGAGCCGGCGATGATGCTCGGCAGCAGCAGTGGCAGAACCACACGACGAACTGTGGTGAATGTGCCGGCGCCGAGGTCGCTGGAGGCCTCGAGCATGTTGTTCGGAACTTTTTCTAGCCCGGCGTAGATCGGCAGGATGACGTATGGCAGCCACATGTAGCCAAGGGTTAGCGATGCGCCAAGCAGCGAGTAGCCGGGGCTGGTCAGGCCGAGTGGTTGCAGCAACCACTGCAGCAGGCCTTTGTCGCTGAGCACCGAACGCCAGGCGTATGCCTTCACCAGATAGCTGGCCCACAGCGGAAGTAGCACCGAAATGGCAAGCAGGTTGCGCACCCTCGGGCTCGCCACCTTCGACATGAAGAATGCCACGGGTAGGGCTAGCAGCACGTCGATCACGGTCACGGCCAGTGCGATACCGATGGTGCGCAGAGTAACCACGCTGTAGAGCGAATCGGTGAACAACGAGGTGAGGTTGTTCAGGTTCCAGACCACCTTGGTGGCGCCGGTGAATTCGTCGACTGTCCAGAATGCGGTGATTAGCAGCATCAGCAGGGATGCGATGTAAACGAGGCCGAGCCAAGTCACTGGCGCGGCGATGAGCAGGCGAAGTCTGACCTTGGCGTGCTGATAGAGGTAGGTCGAAGCCCGACGTGCGGGGGAGGACGAGGCCGCCCCCGCAGTCGAACTTCTAGCCATCTTTAGTTAGCCCTTGATCTCTTGCCAGGCTTTGGTCCAGGCAGCGTAATCCGTGCAGGTTACGTTGGTGCGGCCATCCAAGCACTTGCTGATCGGGGTAGTCCAGTACCAGATCTGTGCAGCGTAGGCCTCGTCGCCGGCGTGGTAGGTCGAGCAGAAGTCTGCCGAGGCATACTGGCAGGCATCCTGGGTGACTGGGGCCTCGCCGAAGTATTCGGTTGCCGCAGCATTTGCCTTAGGCGAGTCGATGTAGTTCAACCAGGCGTATGCGCAGTTTGGGTCCTTGGCTGTCGACGAGACCATCCAAGAGTCTGACCAACCGGTAGCACCTTCGCTTGGCAGAATCGCCTCAACCTTTGGGGTTGCTGGCATCGAGTTCTTGATTACCTGCCAGGTAGTGCCAACCACGCTGTTGCCGGTGGTGAATGACTGAATGGACTTCAGGTAGTCGCTCCAGTATTCGCCAACATTGGCGCGCTGTGCCTTGAGCAAATCGGTTGCGGCGGCGAGCTGAGTGGCATCGAGCGCGTATGGGTTGGTGATACCAAGTTCAGGCTTGTGCTTCATGAGGTATAGGGCTGCATCAGCGATGTAAATCGGCGAGTCGTAAGCAGTGACCTTGCCCTTGTATGCGCTTGCGCCATCGAACACGACGCTCCACGAGGTTGGGGCTGGCTTCACGACACTGGTGTTGTACATCAACAGGTTGGCACCGTAGCCGTGTGGCACACCGTAGGTCTTACCGTCAACGGTGTTCCAAGCGCGACCCTTGAGGAACGAGTAGACGTTCTTGTAGCTCGGTATCAGGTCGGTGTTCAGAGGCTGAACGTAGTTGCCGGCAATCAGGCGAAGGGTTGCGTCGCCCGAGGCTGCGATTGCGTCATACTGACCGGTCTTGAACAGGCTCAGGGCTTCGTCGCTGGTTCCGTATGACTTGAAGGTCACCTTGCAGCCGGTCTGAGCGGTGAATGGGGTTACCCAGTCAACCTTCGGGTCGTTGCTTCCGTCTTCGGCGTAGCCCGGCCAACCGAGCAGGCTCAGGGTCTTCTCGTTCGTGCCAAGCTTGGTCAGTGCGGTTGCCGTGGTCGACGATCCGCCGCTTGAACAGCCCGCCAGCGCCAGTGACAGTGCGACCACAGTTGTCAGCACCTTTGCTTTGTTTAGCTTCACTTATTTCTCCTTTGAATTGAGTGCGACCAGGTCGGTCGGGCTCATGTTTACCTTCACCGTCGCGCCGCGGCGGTAAGTTCTTGCGCTGTCATCGCTTGCCGAAACCTCGGCGATGATCTGGTGGCCATCAAGGTCGAGAATGAACCGGATGGTCGAACCCAGATAAATAGTTTCAAGAATGGTGGCGGCCTTGCCCTTGGCGCCCAGCTCTACCTGCTCTGGGCGAATCATGTTGGTGCCAGCTTTGCCGAAGATCTGCTTCGAGGCTGCATCGTCGAAAACGTTTGCCGTGCCAACGAAGCGGGCAACAAATTCGCTCGCCGGCTTTTCATAGAGTTCAACCGGTGTTCCGATTTGCTCGATCTTGCCGTTGTTGAAGATTGCGATGCGGTCGCTGAGGGTGAGGGCTTCATCCTGGTCGTGAGTGACAAAGATGAAAGTGATGCCGAGGTCGCGCTGCAGCTGCTTTAGCTCGATCTGCATCTTCTCGCGCAACTTGAGGTCGAGTGCGCCAAGTGGTTCGTCGAGCAGCAGAATTTTGGGTTCGACCACAATGGCGCGGGCGAGGGCAACGCGCTGCCGCTGACCACCCGAAAGCTGGGATGGCTTGCGCTGAGCGAAGTCGGCGAGGTGCACTTTCTCGAGCGCCTCCATGGCGCGCTTGCGGCGCTCATCTTTGTGAATGCCGCGAACCCGGAGGCCGTATTCGACGTTGTCGATGACGTTGAGGTGCGGGAATAGCGCGTAGTCCTGGAAGACGGTGTTCACGTCGCGGTCGAATGGCGCCTTGGTGGTTACGTCTTCGCCGTTCAGGCTGATGTTGCCCGCGGTAGGCAGCTCGAAGCCGGCGATCATGCGAAGAACTGTGGTTTTGCCTGAGCCAGAGGGGCCAAGCATTGAGAAGAATTCGCCAGACCCGATTTCGAGGTTGAGGCCGTCGACGGCGGTGAAGTTGCCGAATTTCTTGGTTACGCCCCTAATGGAAATAGCCAATTACAAGACCTCGCTGTCGTATCTCAGTTCATCCTAGGCGAGAAAAAGGGTCAGAATGGCAGGTATAAAGCCGGACAAGATGCTCACCAGCTCATTGTTCCAAATGGTGTTAAGCCTGGTATGTGAATGCCATCAGGCCTTGGATCTCGCGTTAGGTGGCTTGCGAAATCCTGCGCCGATACTCGAGCGACTTTCATTGTGAAGTCCCATCTGCCTGGTCCGATCAAGACTCTCAGGGATGTGCCGAAGTGCTCGCTGCTTTCCAATGTGAATCCAGTCGCGCAATATTCGCTTATAGATATTGAGCAGTAAAGGCGTCCCGATTTGACCTTATACGGAAGGCGGCCTTTCGCAATCGTCTGCAGAACCTCGGTGAATGACCCTTCGAAATCGTAAGAATTTTGCAGAGCAGAAATCAAACTCACTCTAAGAATGGTGGCTAGCGAGGGCATTATGATCTTGCATTCCTTTTGAAACCAGGTGGCGACTTTGAATAAATCGAAGGGCTGCAAGGAGCACCCATCTTGATTGAGCTGGAATAAATCTGCGACGTTTGCACCTCCAGGTTTAGGCCCAGACATGAGGGCGCTTCCACTGACATCAACTGGGCGGCCACTGGAATCGATTCCAATCCAGCCGATGGAGGAGTATCTGGAGGAATATTCCGGATAGGCCTTGGCGAAATCTGGATCTAAATATGGATTCTTTCTCGCCGTCATCTTCACAGCGCCTTGACTCCGGCTTGCAGAAATTAGATTGACTAAGTACCGATGCTCTGAATCAGCGAGAGATTGGGCGTCAGTAAGCTGCCTTTGGGTCCAATGCAAGTGAGCGGGGATGTTTTTCCATAGGTCTGAGTCCAGGAATTTGACTGTAGAACTCGCTGTTGCGCTGGCCGCGTGTGGAACAGTCCACAAATTTAATGCAATCGCCGCTGTCAGAGAAACAAGGCTCAGCCAGAAACGGTTAGTGAACATAGACGTTGAGCCTTAATTTGAATTTGTTCCAGGTGTGACAACTTGTCCAGCCGGAGGTCTGCCACCACCACTGGAGCCATTATTAACGATGCCGAAGTCTATGAAGTTATCTGGCCATTCTGATGAAGTGCGCGCAAGCGTGCGGCGTCGAGACATGCGAATGCTCGGATTGGTCGTGTAGACATTGTCTTCGCTAATCACAATCGATGCAATCGCGCCATTCACCGTTGCAACTGATTCTACGAATGCAACGTGACCGAAGTTCCACTGGGCAACCGAATTGGGTTTCGCCATTTTGGTAACCGAATAACCGAACTGCGCAGCACGCGTAGCCCAGGTGCTTGCATCACCCAACGCGTTTAGTTTTGTAAATTGTGCGCTGCTACCGTTCACAGGAAGCGTGTTCCAAAAGATCCATGCAATGTAAGTTGTGCAATTATGCCCGTTTGTACCGGGGCCGTATGTGTAATCGCCTTCCGCGCCTGCATAATCAAATAGTCCGCAACTAAATCCGGTATCCGTGCAATTGAGCGAGTAGTTAGTTGCGAAAGCGGCAGGGGCAGACACCAGGGTCACAAGGGAAAGCGGTGCGGCAATAATTAGCCTTAAAAGCTGTTTCCGTCTCATTTACCCCCATGGGTGCTGCCCACACCTATTATGGCTCAGCGGCGAAATGAATTCGCAAGGTAGTGACACTGAGGCGTGATTACTTAAGCAAGCTGGCCATCTGCTTGTAGATGATGTTGGCGGCCATCACTGGGTTGAGACGTGACAGGAAGTCCATCATCTTGGCATCCGAGCCGATGCAAATGCGCGGCTTGTTGCTTTCGATGGCGTCGACCATTGCCTTGGCAGCCTGTGGCGCAGGGGTGGTCTTCGGGGTTTTCATGTCGGCTGGCACGTCCATGTGCATACCCGAGTTCTCGGCGATGTTGGTGGCGATTGCGCCAGGGAAGACCACTGTGACGCCGACACTGGTGCCCATCAGTTCAGAGCGCAGCCCTTCGGTGAACAATTTGACCGCGGCCTTGGATGCGCCGTAAACACTCTGGCCGGGAACCGGCGCGTATGCACCCATCGACGAGACATTCAGGATGTGAGCCTCGGGGCGCTTCAACAGGCCAGGCAGAAAGGCCTTCACCATTTGAAGTGGGCCATAGAAGTTCACGTTCATCACGCGCTGGGCCGAGGCCATGTCGAGTTCGTTGATCTTCACGAACGGCTGGATGATGCCCGCGTTGTTCATGATCGCGTCGACAGCGCCAAGTTTCTTTTCGACAGCGGTCGGAAGTGCCGCGACCTTGGCTGCGTCTGTGACGTCGACGACGAAGGTTTCGACGGTTCCGCCGATTGCGGTGGCAAGTTTCTTGGTTTCGTCGAGGAATTCTTGGCGCATGTCTACGGCGGCAACCTTGGCTCCGCGGCGAACGAGCTCGAGAGTAATTTCACGACCCATGCCGTTTCCGGCTCCGGTGACTACGACGACTTTTCCGTTGACTTTCATTTGGTCTCCTTTTCGAGGGTTCGATTTC
Source organism: uncultured Micrococcales bacterium (assembly GCA_903909605.1). Classification (GTDB taxonomy): domain Bacteria; phylum Actinomycetota; class Actinomycetes; order Actinomycetales; family Microbacteriaceae; genus Rhodoluna. Next base: position 9,891 of record CAIVWH010000016.1, read on the forward strand.
AATCTAAACCCGCTTCTGCCGCTGCAGAACCAAACCGACCCTGCAAAAACTAAGGCATGCCTACCTGTGACGAGTCAGTGGGTCTTTCGATGGCTCGATTAGCTCTGAGTCGAGCGGCATCGACTCTGGAAGGTTCGCGTTGATCTGATCGAGTTCATCCTGGCTGAGGGTGATCTTGAGTGCAGCGATGTTGTCGAGCACCGTCTCTTTGCGAGTCACGCCGGGGATTGGCACGATGTTGGGGCTCAGCGAACGCAACCAGGCCATCGCGGCGGCGTGGTTTGAGCATCCGTGTGATTTTGCGATCGGCCCGAACAGGTCGGCCATGTTGTTCACGCCTTTCGACGGCGACCACGGAAGATAGACCACGCCGAACTCATCGCAGACCTCGAGTACATCCATCTCTTGGCGGTACGCCGGGCTGAGCTGGTTTTGAATCGATACGATTCCACCCTCGGATGGGGTGCCGAGAATTTCGAGCGCGATGCGCAGTTGCTTGGCCGAGTAGTTGCTCACGCCGAGGTGTTTGACGATGCCGCGCTGGAGAAGCGCATCGAGGTTCTGCACCTGCTCTTCGAAGCCGAGGCTTGGGTCAAGGCGGTGGTGCTGCCACAAATCCAGGATGCTCACGCCGAGCCGGCCCGCGCTGGCTTCTGCCGCGCGCAGCAGGTAGTCGATCGTGGCGTTGCGACCCCAGACCTCGCCAGGTTTGCGGGTGATACCTGCCTTGGTGGCAATCACAATCTTCGACTTCTGTTCGGCCGCGCCGTTCCAGGTGCGAAGCGCTTCGGCAACCATTCGCTCGTTTTGGCCGAAGGTGTTCCAGGCGTCGGCATAGATATCTGCGGTGTCGAAGAGTCGAACGCCTTCATCCATGGCCAGGTGTAGCGCGGCAATTACTTTTTCGTAGTCGTCTTGCGAACCGGTGGCGATGCCTCGGAACTGGGCGAACATCGAACCGAAGCCGAGGTCGCCGATTGAAGCTCGAAAGTCCCTCATGCACTCAGACTAACTAATCGTCTCTAAGCTGAGCCTCTCGCAATGCACTTTCCTGATAGCGCCGGTTCAGGTTTTCAATTTCGTTGTTGGTTATCGGGCTTCCGGTGCCCACAGCACGCGGGTACGCCCCGTTATTACGACGTTGCCCCCAGAGCCAGGCGGGTAGATTCCATGTGCGTGGCATAGCTTGATCGCGGTCGCTGCTATTGCGTTCAAGGGTTGGAATGCCCGCTTCGGCATTCTCTCGGCGCAGCGCTTCGAGTTCATGAGCGTCGACAACCATCTTGCGTTTGCCGACGAAGCGCTTGAGCGTTCTTAGTAATGGCATCGATTCCCCCGAATCTTTTCTTGGCCTAAGCCTACTCTAGGCGAGCTCGAACTGGCCGCCCTCGATTTGACCCTGCTTGCGGTAGAGGTCGAGCTTCTGGCGAGTATCCATGATGTCGAGGTTGCGCATGGTGAGCTGACCAATGCGGTCGGCAGGGCCGAAAGCGGCATCCTCGGTGCGCTCCATTGAGAGCTTCTCTGGGTGATACGAGAAGCCCTCGCCGCGAGTATCGAGAATCGTGTAGTCGTCGCCGCGACGCAGGCGCAGGGTTACCGAACCGTTGATTGCCGAGGCAACCCACTTGGTGAGCGACTCACGCAGCATCAGGGTCTGTGGGTCGAGCCAGCGGCCTTCGTAGAGCAGGCGGCCCATGCGGCGGCCCTCGATCTGGTAGTTGGCAAGAGTGTCTTCGTTGTGAATCGCACTGACCAAACGCTCGTATGCAATCGAGAGCAGTGCCATTCCAGGAGCCTCATAGATTCCGCGGCTCTTAGCCTCAATGATGCGATTCTCGATCTGGTCGCTCATGCCGAGTCCGTGACGGCCACCGACCTCGTTGGCTTTGTACATCAGGGCCACGGCATCCGTGAATTGTTCACCGTTGATGGCAACCGGGCGACCCTGAACGAAAGTGACGGTGACGTCTTCGGTTTTGATTTCGACCGATGGGTCCCAGAACTTGACTCCCATGATCGGCTCGACGATTTCGTATGAGGTGTCGAGCTGCTCGAGGCTCTTGGCCTCATGAGTTGCGCCGAGCATGTTGGCGTCGGTCGAGTATGCCTTCTCTTTCGAAGCGCGGTAAGGCAGGTTGCGCGCGGTGAGCCATTCGCTCATCTCGTGGCGGCCACCGAGTTCGTTCACGAAGTCTTCGTCGAGCCAGGGCTTGTAGACGCGAAGGTTCGGGTTGGCGAGCAAGCCGTAGCGGTAGAAACGCTCGATGTCGTTGCCCTTGTAGGTCGAACCATCGCCCCAGATCTCGACGCCGTCTTCGCGCATTGCGCGAACCAAGAGGGTGCCGGTGACCACGCGGCCAAGTGGGGTGGTGTTGAAGTAGGTCTTTCCGCCGGTGCGAATGTGGAACGCGCCACAGGCGATAGCGGCTAATGCCTCTTCGACCAGCGACTGGCGGCAGTCCACCAGGCGACCTGATTCGGCACCGTATTCCATGGCGCGGGCTGGAATCGAGTCGATGTCGTCTTCGTCATACTGGCCGAGGTTCGCGGTGTATGCAAAAGGAATGGCGCCTTTTTCGCGCATCCACGCCACTGCAACCGAGGTGTCGAGGCCACCCGAGAAGGCTATGCCGACCTTTTGGCCAACCGGAAGGGATGCGAGAACTTTAGACATGCCTTCTAGGTTACCGAAGGCCGCCTAGATGTTCAGGGTGTATTTCAGCGGATTGCCGAAGCGGTGGTTGGTGATCGCAATGGCCTGCTCTTTGAAGTGCTTGAGCAGGGTGATGCGGCCAGACTCGACCGAGGCGTTTTTGTAGTGTGCGATTTCAACCGGGATGCTCACCGCCGAGATTTGCGGAGCCCAGATGCGGTTCGTGCCTTTGGCTGTGAGTCGGGCGAGGGTAGCGGTTTCGGGCTCGACGGTGAGTTGGCCATCCAGGAGGCTCGCCAGCTTGTTTTCGCCATCGCGAAGCTTTTCGATGCTGATCTTTGCGCCGGTGGCTGCCGCGGCTAGTAACTCGCGGTAGCGCGAGAACTCGTCGAGGCTTTCGTCGATGCGCACTAGGCAATCGGCCTTCGTGTAGCGGAACAGGTTGCGCTCGGCTGTCAGGCCGGTCACGTCTGTGGTTTCGGCAAAAGTAGTTGCCAGGTGCTTTGCGTCATCGTTAGCTGCACGAGAGAGGGCGGCAAAATTGTTGGTGCCAACCAGCGGTTCGATTGCGGCGAGTAGTGCGCTGACCTTCGCATCGAGTTTGCGCGGTGCTTCGTGCGCCAGCGCGTCCGACTCAAAGCTGCCGAAGCAGAACAGGTAGTTTGGGCCGCCGGCTTTGGCGGTTGCGCCGACAGCCGACTTCTTCCAGCCGCCGAAAGGTTGGCGCTGCACAATCGCACCCGTAATTCCACGGTTCACATAGAGATTGCCGGCCTGAACCTTGGCGGCCCAGAGTTCAATCTCGCCAGGCTCGAGACTGTGCAAACCTGCGGTCAACCCGTAGTCGGTCGCGTTTTGCAATTCGATGGCTTCCTCGAGATTGCGCGCGTGCATGATCGAGAGAATTGGGCCGAAGTATTCGGTGAGGTGACTGGTAGAGCCAGGCTTCACATTCGCACGGATGCCAGGTGACCACAGTCGCCCTGAGTCGTCGAGCTTGCGCGGCTCGATCAGCCACTTCTCGCCGGCATCGAGTTGGGTGAGCCCGTGCAGCAACTTAGGCGCCGGCGCCTCGATTAGCGGCCCCATTTGCGCGAGCGGATTAGTGGCAAAGTCAACAACCATGCCGCGCGTTGCATCGAGCAACTGGTTCTCGAATCGCTTCGAGCGAGCAACGCTGCCGACCAAAATCACCAGCGAGGCCGCCGAACACTTTTGCCCAGCGTGACCGAATGCCGAGTTCACGACATCCTTGGCGGCTAGGTCTAGGTCGGCGTATTCGGAGACGATGATGGCGTTCTTGCCGCTGGTCTCGCCAATCAAGCGAAGGCCAGGGTTGAACTCGCGGAACAGCTTGGCGGTGTCGAAGGCGCCGGTCAGCACCAGCTGATCGAAGGCGGGATGCGAGATCAACTCGCGACCAAGTTCGTTCTCGGCAACCTGCACGCCTGTAAGCACTCCTGCAGGCAGCACCGAGTTGAGAATTTCAACCAGGATGGCCCCGCAGCGACTGACCTGAGGAGCCGGCTTGATGACCACGGCAGAACCGGCGGCCAGTGCGGCCAGGGTCGAACCAGCGGGAATCGCAATCGGGAAGTTCCAAGGTGGGGTTACCAAGACCAAGTCGTCTGGCACATGTTTCGCGCCGTCCAGGTGGGCGAGTTCCAGCGACTTTGCCGCGTAATAGTTAGCGAAGTCAACGGCCTCACTCACCTCGGGGTCTGCCTGGTCGATCGACTTGCCGGCCTCGCTCATCATCACCTGAATCAGGCGGCCGCGGTTTGCTTCGAGGGCGTTCGCAGCCTTGCGCAGGTATTCGGCACGGGTCTGCGCACTAAGTGACTGCCACGTTTTGGCTGCTGACTTTGCAGACTGGATGCGCGACTCGAGGGTCACAGCATCGGTGATGCGCATCTGAGCTGCACCTTCAAGGCCGATGCTCTCGAGCACGCGTGAGTCATAAAGAGATGCCGCCCACTTTTTGTTTGCGGTGATCGCGGGGTCGCTATCGACAGAGCTCTCGAAGTGAGCCTGCAATTCGGAAGTCGAATTCGCAGTGCGATCTTGCTCGCGGTTGGTGTCTGCAAAGACCTTGTCGATGTCGTGCACCGATGCTTCGAAACGGGCTGCCTCGCGCTCGAACAGCGAGCTCTGCTCGGCAAGCTCGAACACCGCAGACATGAAGTTCTCGGGGTTTGCCGATTCTTCTAGGCGACGAATTAGGTAGGCAATCGCAACATCAAACTCGGTTGGCGCAACCACCGGGGTATAAAGCAGAATCTGCCCGACATCCTTGGCGACGGTTAGCGCCTGAGCCTCTGCCATGCCAAGCAGCATCTCGAACGAGACGCCAGAGCGCAGCCCGCGCTGCTGCATGAGCAAGTGTGCAAAGGCGATGTCGAACAGGTTGTGACCCGCGATGCCAATTTCGACGCTGGTTAGGTTCTGGGCAGTCAGCGCATAGTTCACGACTCGCTTGTAGTTCGCATCGGCCTCTTGCTTCGATTCGACAACCGCAAGCGGCCAGTCGTGCAGTTGCGCGTCAACCGTCTCCATCGACAGGTTCGCACCTTTTACGATTCGCACCTTGATCGGTGCACCGCCACGTGCTCGACGCTCACGAGCCCAGTGTTGAAGTTCGTGCATGCGAGATGCGGCATCTGGCAGGTAGGCCTGAAGCACAATGCCGGCGCGCAGCCCAAGCAAATCTTCACGACCAAGGATGCGCTTGAACACCTCGATGGTCAGGCCCAGATCCTTGTATTCCTCCATGTCGAGGTTGATGAACTTCGGTGGGTTGGCGGCGGCAGCCTGCTGAAACAGCGGGGTGAGGCGCTCGACGATGTGCTCAACCGACTGTTCGAATGCCCAAGGGTTGTGCGGGGCGATTGCTGCAGAGACCTTCATCGACACGTAGTCAACGGCGGGGTGGGCCAGAAGTCGCTTCGAACCTTCGAGGCGCTTGTCGGCCTCATGCTGGCCGAGCACGGCCTCGCCGAGCAAGTTCACATTGAGCGCGAAACCCTTGGCCTTGATGCGCCCCAGCGCCTTGTCGAGCGAAGCATCGGTGGCATCGATGATCAGGTGGCCGACCATCTTGCGAAGAACGGCTCGAGCGATCGGCACAACCGGCCAAGGGGCAACCGGCGCCAGCAGAGCGCCAATCGGAATGAGCGCGCGCATCCAAGCGGGAAGTAGTGCGGGAACGGTTTTGCGAAGTGCGGCAAGGTTTCGCGCAGAGATGCGCAGGCTTTCTGGGCGAACCACGCCATCGACAAAGCCAACCGCAAAGTTCAAACCATTTTCGTCGCGAAGCACAGCAGCAAGCAGTGAGGCCGACTTAGAGGCGGGAAGGGATTTTGCGGACTTGATCCAGGTGCGAACCTGCTCGACACTCGCGGCCACCAGAGCTTCGCGATTTGCGATTGCCGGAAATTCATCGCGCCATTGCGACATTGTTTATTCCTCTCGGGCTTTTGGCCCGTGTATCAGTTGCTGCGCGGGGTGTTGCGCGGGTTAATGCTAATTCGGTCTAGGCGAAAGCCTCGGTTGGCAGGCACGAGCAGAACAGGTTACGGTCACCGTAGACAGAGTCGATGCGACGAACTAGCGGCCAGTACTTGCTTCGATGCTGGCCCTTCATCGGGAACACTGCCGCCTCGCGGTCGTATGGGTGATTCCACTCGCCGGCAATCATCTTGGCGGTGTGCGGGGCATTGACCAGCGGGTTGTCATCGGCCGGCCACTTGCCAGCCGCAAGCGCGCGCGATTCTTCACGGATGGCGATCATCGCTTCGACGAAACGGTCGAGTTCGTGCAGCGGCTCGCTCTCGGTCGGTTCGATCATCAACGTGCCAGCAACCGGGAACGACATGGTCGGGGCGTGGAAGCCGTAATCAATCAGTCGCTTTGCAACATCGTCGACCGAAACTCCGGTTTCCTTCTGGATTGGGCGAATGTCGATGATGCACTCGTGCGCGACGAGTCCGTTTCCACCGGTGTACAGCACCGGATAGTGGCCATCGAGCTTCTTCGCGACATAGTTTGCTGCTAGCACGGCAGATGCAGTTGCATCCTTGAGGCCGGCATCGCCCATCATGCGAATGTATGCCCACGAGATGGCGAGCACGCTGGCCGAGCCAAACGGCGCTGCCGAAATCGGGCCGTAGTTAGGCAGCTCGATTTGAGCCATCGGGTGGCCAGGCAAGAACGGGGCGAGGTGCGAGCGCGCGGCAACCGGGCCAACCCCCGGGCCACCGCCGCCGTGAGGAATCGCAAAGGTCTTGTGCAGGTTCAGGTGGCTCACATCGCCGCCGAACTTGCCGAACTTGGCAAAGCCGACCACGGCGTTGGTGTTCGCGCCGTCGATGTAGACCTGCCCACCGGCAGCGTGCACGCGGTCGCAAAGGTCAACCACGGCCTCTTCATAGACGCCGTGAGTCGAAGGGTAGGTAATCATGATGGCCGAGAGCTTGTCGCCGGCTTCAGCGATCTTGTTTTGCAAATCGGCGAGGTCAACGTTGCCGTTGTCGTCGCAGGCAACCACGACTACCTGCATGCCGGCGAGAACCGCGCTGGCGGCGTTGGTGCCGTGTGCGCTCGAGGGACTGAGGCAGATGTTGCGCTGCTTGTCGCCGCGGCTCAGGTGATAACCGCGGATGGCCATCAGGCCGGCAAGTTCACCCTGGCTGCCCGCGTTCGGCTGCAATGAAATTGCGTCGTAGCCGGTGATGTCGCAGAGCCAGCTTTCGAGCGAGCTGATCAGTTCGAGATAACCGGCAATATCTTCGCGCGGTGCGAATGGGTGAATACCGCCGAACTCCGGCCAGGTCACGGCCTCCATCTCGGTGGTTGAGTTGAGCTTCATCGTGCAAGAGCCCAGCGGAATCATTCCACGGTCGAGCGCGTAGTCGTAGTCGGCAAGGCGCTTCAGGTAGCGCAGCATTGCGGTCTCGCTGTGGTGCGAGTTGAACACCTCGTGCGTGAGGTACTCGCTCATTCTTTCGAAGCCGGCGATTGCGTTAGTTGCAGAAGCCGGGATGCTCACGCCGAAGATCTCGCCGAGAGCCGCAAGCGTATTCTCGCTGGTGGTCTCGTCGAGCGACAGCTGTAGGCAATCGTCGCTGTGCACCAGCATCGTGATGTTGTGCTTGCGCGCCTTTTCGTAAAGCGCGTTTGCATCGACACCGCAAAGTTGAATCGTGTCGAAGAACTTTTCGTTCTTGAGGTGAACGCCAGCGCTCTTGAGTGCGTGCGCGAGGCGAGTGGTCTTCGAGTGCACCTCGGTTGCGATTGCCTTGAGTCCGGCAGGGCCGTGGTAAACGGCGTACATCGCAGCCATTACTGCAAGCAGCACCTGCGCGGTGCAAATGTTTGAGGTGGCTCGTTCGCGACGGATGTGCTGCTCGCGAGTCTGAAGGGTAAGGCGATAGGCGGGGGCGCCATCCTTGTCGACGGAAACACCGACCAGGCGGCCCGGCATCGAGCGCTCGAGATCTTCGCGCACAGCAAGGAAGCCGGCGTGTGGGCCGCCAAAGCCCATCGGAACGCCGAAGCGCTGGGTGGTGCCAACCACGACGTCTGCGCCGAGGTCGCCGGGGGCAACAACCAGCGTCAACGCGAGTAGGTCGGCTGCGGCAATTGCAAGGCCACCTGCGGCATGGGTTGCCGCAACAATCGGAGCCAGGTCCACGAGACTACCCGAGGCGCCTGGATACTGGGTGAGCGATCCGAAGTGCTCGCCACTCGGAGTCTCGGTTGCTGCATCGAAGTAGCGAATCTCGAACTCGAATGGCTCGGCGCGGTGTTCGATCAGTGCCTTGGTCTGCGGCAGCAGGTCGCTGTCGACATAGAACACGTTCGACTCGTTGGTGGCAGAGCGCTTGGCAATCATCATCGCTTCGACGGCAGCGGTGCCCTCATCGAGCATCGATGCGTTTGCGGTCTTCATGCCGGTCAGGTCGGTGACCATGGTCTGGAAGTTGATCAGGGCCTCGAGGCGACCTTGAGAAATCTCAGGCTGGTATGGCGTGTAAGCCGTGTACCACGATGGATTTTCGAGCACGTTGCGCTTGATTACGCCGGGAGTGTGGGTGCCGAAGTAACCGAGGCCAATCATTGAGGTGGTGACTCGGTTTTTGTTTGCGAGTGCACGCAGTTCGGCCAGCGCCTCTGCTTCGGTTCTTGCCTCTTCAAGCAGTGAACCACCGTGATACTGAATCACGCTTGGCACAGCTGCGCTCATCAGCGCTTCTAGTGAGTTGTAACCGAGCAGCGAAAGCATGCGCTGCTGCTCTGCTTTGGTGGTGCCGATGTGGCGATATGAAAAGTTTTCGTGCGGCAGTGGCATTGTCGTGTTGGGTCTACTCGCCGGTGAGTGCGTCGTATTCGGCAGCTGAGAGCAAGTCAGCAGGAAGCGCGTCGAAGCGCACCTTGATCAACCAACCGCCACCGAAGGCATCCTGGTTCACAAGTTCTGGCGAGCCAACCACGGCACCGTTGATTTCGACAACTTCGCCGTCGACAGGCGAGTAGAGCTCGCCAACCGACTTGGTCGATTCAATCTCGCCGCAAATCTTCATGTAGGTGGTGCGAGCACCAACCTTTGGCAAATCAACAAACACGACATCGCCCAACTTGTCGGCTGCGTATGCAGTGATTCCGATAGTTGCGACGTCTCCGTCAACCTTGAGCCACTCGTGCTCTTTCGTATAGTGCAGGCCGGCAGGGTTTGCCATGGTTAGCGCTCTTTCTTGTAGAAGGGCAAAGGAACGATTTCGAAAGGCAGTTGAGAGCCTCGAACATCTACGATAACTGCGTCGCCGACCTGCTTTTTACCAGCCAGGATGAGCGCCATCGCAACGGGGTAGCCCAGCGTCGGCGAGAGTGCCCCGCTGGTGATTTTGCCCAATTCTTCGCCCCTTTCTGGGGCGAGAACTGGGTATTCGGCGCGGGCGGCGCGCTTGCCCTCGCCCTTTAGGCCAACCAGTTGACGCTTCGGATGTTCGGCCAGCTTGGTTAGGGCATCCTCGCCGACGAAGCCTCGGCCGGTCAGGCGCACGACCTTGCCAAGCCCAGCCTCATACGGTGTGATGTCTTCGCCGAGTTCGTGGCCATAGAGCGGCATGCCGGCCTCGAGGCGAAGGGTGTCGCGGCAGGCAAGGCCACATGGAACCAGCCCCTCTGGACGGCCAGCCGCAAGAATCGCGTTGAAAGTGGCCTCTGCGTGCTCGACTCCAACCAGAACCTCGAAGCCGTCTTCGCCGGTGTAGCCGGTGCGAATCGCGTGTTGACGATGGACCTGCATGCCGGTCAGATCCAGGGATTTTTTGATATCCCCGTTGATCACTTGTATGCGATCAATACGTTGTGTGAATATTTTGAAGCAATGAACATGAAGAATTTAGTGGTGGTTTCTCCGGATGTCGGCGGGATCCGGATGGCGCGTGCGTATGCCAAGCGGTTAGGGGCCGGGCTCGCGATCATTGATAAGCGTCGGATGAGCCCTGAGGAAACCGAGGTCATGAATATCCTTGGTAAAGTCAAGGGTAAAACCGCGGTCCTGGTG
>CAIVWH010000017.1 GCA_903909605.1 uncultured Micrococcales bacterium
GACATGCCTCGAGTCTTCACCATTCGCTCGATTTGCTTCTCTTCGGGAGCCTCAACGGTGACCACGAAATCGAACTCTGTCGTCCTTGCCGCTTCGACCAACAGCGGCACGTTGTAAACGACAATCGCGTCTGCGGGGGCTGCATCGAATAGCTCTCGGGAGCGCAGCTGGACCAGAGGATGCACAATGTCGTTTAGTCGGGAAAGTGCTTGCGAGTCGCGAAAAACCAGTTGCCCCAGTTTTGCTCGATCCAGCGAGCCATCTTCTGCGATCACCTGTTCGCCGAATTCATCACGGATGCGCGCCAGACCGGGGGTGCCTGGTTCAACAACTTGCCTCGCAATGAGATCCGCGTCGACCTCAATCGCGCCGAGTTCCGCCCAGCGAGCGGCGACAGTCGACTTGCCGGCGGCAATTCCGCCTGTCAGGCCAACTAGAAACATGTTTAAAGCCTATGGTCTCTTGATTGCGCGCAATGAATGCGCTCTCCTCTAATGAACGCGCTCACCTCTGGCAAAGCAAAAGGGCGGGCCACCGAAGTGACCCGCCCTTTGATGATTTTGAATTACTCTGCGCCGTTTAGCTTGTCGCGAAGTGCGGCAAGCGACTCGTCGCCGGCAAGGGTGCCTGCGTCGCTCGACTCGCTCGAGTAAGAGCTAGCTGAGGTTTCGCCTGCTGGTGCGTCAGGAAGCGATGCTTCCTTCTCGCGTGCAGCCTTGACCTGGCGCTTGTGCTCTTCCCAACGTGCGTGAGCCTCAGCGTATTCCTTCTCCCACTTGGCGCGAGCCTCTTCGAAGCCGGCCTTCCACTCGCTGGTGGCTGGGTCGAAGCCCTCTGGGTACTTGTACTGGCCGTTCTCGTCGTAGTCGGCAGCCATACCGTAGAGCGCTGGGTTGAACTCGGTGCCCTCTGGGTCGATCTCTTCGTTCGCCTGCTTCAGCGAGAGCGAGATGCGACGACGGTCGAGGTCGATGTCGATTACCTTGACGAAGACATCCTGGTTGACCGAGACAACAACCTCTGCCAACTCGATGTGCTTGCTCGAGAGCTCTGAGATGTGCACCAGACCCTCGATGCCATCGGCAACGCGCACGAATGCACCGAACGGTACGAGCTTGGTGACCTTACCTGGTGCGTACTGACCGATCGCGTGAGTGCGAGCGAATACCTGCCATGGGTCTTCCTGGGTTGCCTTGAGCGACAACGAAACGCGCTCGCGCTCCTGGTCGACCTCGAGAACCTCAACGGTGACCTCTTGACCGATTTCGACAACCTCAGATGCGTGCTCGATGTGCTTCCACGAGAGCTCTGAAACGTGAACGAGACCGTCGACGCCACCGAGGTCGATGAATGCACCGAAGTTTACGATCGACGAAACCACGCCGGTGCGGATCTGACCCTTGGCCAAATCGTTCAAGAAGGTGCTGCGGTTAGCCGACTGGCTCTGCTCGAGAAGTGCGCGACGCGAAAGCACAACGTTGTTGCGGTTCTTGTCGAGCTCAAGAATCTTGGCCTCGACCTTCTGACCCAGGTATGGGCCGAGGTCGCGAACGCGACGAAGCTCGATGAGCGATGCAGGAAGGAAGCCACGAAGACCGATGTCAACGATGAGGCCACCCTTAACAACTTCGATGACTACACCGGTAACGGTGCCGTCTGCTTCTTTGATCTTCTCGACGTCGCCCCAGGCGCGCTCGTACTGTGCGCGCTTCTTCGAAAGAATTAGGCGGCCTTCTTTGTCTTCCTTCTGAAGAACAAGGGCCTCGATTGAGTCGCCGACCGAAACGATCTCTGATGGATCTGCGTCGTGGCGGATTGAAAGTTCGCGCGAAGGAATAACACCTTCGGTCTTGTAGCCAACGTCCAAAAGAACTTCGTCGCGGTCGATCTTTACTACGGTGCCTTCGATGAGGTCGCCATCGTTAAAGAACTTCAGGGTTGCTTCGACTGCTGCAAGGAAGTCCTCAGCAGATCCGATGTCGTTGACTGCGATCTGCTTGCTTGGGGTGTTTGTCATATTTTGTTTTACTCTTACGGACATGCTCGGGCTGGCACGGCGAAACCGCTCCAGCTATGGATAGGGATTTTGCGCCTCAGAAAGGCACTCCATAAGTGTAGCGGGCTGTATTTATAAGGGCTAGCGGGTAATCGGGCTAAAGATTAGTGATCTGCCTGTGCCCAGGTCTTACCCACTCCGACGTGAACGTCTAGCGGAACGCTCAGTTTGACCACTTTCTGCATCTCAAACACCACGAGCGTCTTCAGGGCATCGAGCTCGCCGGCGGCAACCTCGAAGACGAGTTCATCGTGAACCTGCAGCAGCATGCGGCTTTTCATGCCGGAAAGGCCGATTTTCCTATCGATTCGGGTCATTGCCAGCTTCATGATGTCGGCGGCGGTGCCCTGAATTGGGGCATTTAGCGCCGCTCGTCTGGCGGCCTCGCGCACCTGGAAGATGCTGGATCGAAGGTCGTCGAAAGGCCGGCGGCGACCGAAGCTGGTGACGGTGTAGCCGTCAATCTTGGCCTCGTCGACCACCTTGGCTAGGTAACGGCGCACACCTCCGAAACGGGCAAAGTAGTCGGCCATCAGCTGTTTGGCCTCGCTGTTTGAAATTCGTAGCTGTTTGGCGAGCCCATACTCGCTCAAGCCATAGACCAGGCCGTAGCTCATCGCCTTGACCTTTGAACGCATCGCCGGGGTTACCTCGCTCGGAGCCACCCCGAAGATTCGCGAGCCGACAAAGCGGTGAAGGTCTTCGCCGGTGTTGAAGGCCTCGATCAGGCCCTCGTCTTCGCTCAGGTGAGCCATGATTCGCATCTCAATCTGCGAGTAGTCGGCACTCAACAGAGTTTCGAAGCCCTCGCCCACCATGAAAGCATCGCGAATCTGTCGGCCGCGCTCAGACTTAATCGGTATGTTCTGCAGATTCGGTGAATCCGATGCAAGGCGCCCGGTGGATGTGCCGGTCTGTACGTAGTTGGTGTGGATGCGGCCATCCGTGCTGATTGCCTTAACCATGATTTCGACGATTTGGCGAAGCTTCGACACTTCGCGGTGTTCGAGCAACTTCGCCAAGAACGGATGCTCGGTTTGCTCAAATAGTTCGTTGAGCGCGGCGGCATTTGTCGAGAAACCGGTTTTTACGGCCTTGGTTCCTTGCATGCCCAGATCTTCAAACAAAACGCCCTGCAGCTGCTTTGGCGAGGCAAGGTTTATCTCCTTGCCGATGATCTGGTAGCACTCGGCTGCAATCTTGTCGACTTCGCGACCGAGAGTGATGAACATGTCGTCGAGCTGGTAACGATTGATGGCGATGCCGTAATGCTCCATGCGTGCAAGCGTCTTTGATGTTGGCAACTCAATTTCGTTGAGGGCCCGCAAGCTGTCGCTAGCCCCGAGTTTCTCGAAAAGGCGCGGTGCAAGTGCGGCCGTGAGCCAAGCATCGAGTGAGGCGTCTTCACCATCGCTGTCAAGAAGAGTCTCGCTGGACTTGCGCTCGACCTGAAGACCCAGATACTCGAGTGCGATGTCATCCAGCGTGTAGCCCTTGCGAATCGGGTTGAGCAGGAAGGTCATCAGTAAGACGTCGTATGCCACGCCCGACAGCTCGATCGATGCATCGAGCAGCTTTCGCGAGTTGTTCTTCTCATCGAAGATTGCCTTGTCGTTGCTGGCAGATAGCCATTTGCCCATCACCTGACCGACCTCTTGGTTGGACTTCGGCGCCCATTCGAGTCTGTGGGTTTCGGTAGCAAGGCCAACGCCAAGCAGCACATCTTGCTGCCAGTGCAGACCGATGGCGACCATGGTCGTCTGCGCGCCCAGCCACTTTTCTAGTTCGGAGCTGGACACTTTTTGCACTTCAGGAACATGCAGTTCCTCGAAAACTGAAGCGTCTTCTGCAGGGGCGATGGCGGCAGGCAGTTCGCCTGGGGCACCTTTGTTGGAGTCGCTGGTGCCGGCTGTACCGGCTGAGGCAGGTGCACCATCCGCGCCGCGAAGGCGAAGCACCCGCTCGGTCAACGACTTGAAATGCAGTTTGGCGAAGACGCTCTTCACCTGTTCGGCATTCACGCCACGGATGCGCAAGCTCTCGAACTCGAAATCAAAAGGCAGATCGCGAACCAGGTGATTGAGTCTGCGGTTACGAACAGCGAGCTCTCGATGTTCACGCAGCGACTCGCCGACCTTGCCCGTGATTTGGTCGGCCGCATCCAAGATTGCCTGCAGCGAGCCATACTGCTGAAGCCACTTTGCCGCGGTCTTCGGCCCGACCCCCGGGATGCCAGGCAAATTGTCGCTGGTCTCGCCGACCAGTGCAGCTAGTTCTGGGTATTGCTTGGCGTGCACGCCGTATTTTTCTAGCACTGCATCGTCGTTCATGCGCGCGAGATTGAGCACGCCTTTGACCGGGTAGAGAATTGTGGTTTCCGGTCTGATCAATTGGAAAGTGTCACGGTCGCCACTGACCACGAAGACTTCGAAGCCGGCGTCGGCGGCCTGATCTGCAAGTGAGGCAATGATGTCGTCTGCCTCATAGTTCTCACGCGTGACATTGAGAATGTTCATGGCGTCGAGCGCCTCGCGCAGCAGCTCGGTCTGGCCGATGAATTCCGGCGGGGTCTCGCCGCGGGTGCCCTTGTATTCGGGGTATTCCAAAGTTCTGAAGCTCTCGCGCGAAATGTCGAATGCCACGGCCAAGTGAGTTGGCTTCTCAAGACCAAGGATGTTCAGAAGCATCGAGATGAAGCCGTGCACCGCGTTGGTGTGTTGCCCATCCGGAGTGCGGAAAGAATCTGGGCTCAAAGCGTAGAAAGCGCGGAACATCAGAGAATGCCCGTCGATTAGCAGCAGAGTAGGCTTGGCATTCATAGCCATAGCCTAAGCGAAAGGCCCCACCGTGTCTGAAATCAAGACTTCTCCAGCGGCTGCTGCCCTGCTCGCAGAGCGAAAAGATCTCGGCGCGCTAGCCACCAAGATGGGCATCCAACTTCTCGAACTATCGGCCGAACACGCCTTGGCCACCATGCCCGTTGAAGGCAATACTCAGCCGGTTGGTATCCTGCACGGCGGCGCGCACGTTGTGCTTGCTGAGAGCCTAGGCAGCATGGCGGCAAACGTTTGGGCATACCCAGACAAGCTGGCTGTTGGCATCGAAGTGAACGCCTCGCACACTCGAAGTGTTGCATCCGGGGTAGTCACCGCCACCTGCACCGCAATGAATTTGGGCAAAAGCCTTACCCTGCACGAAATTGTCATCACCGATGACCAGGGGCGCCGATTGAGCACCGTTCGAATCACGAACTTCTTGAAAGAGCGAAGCTAGCTACTTCTTCTCGGCGAGCTGCTCGATTATGGTGAGCGCGACTTCCTTCATGGTGAGTCGCCGGTCCATCGAAATTTTCTGAATCCACCGGAAGGCATCTGGTTCGTTCATCGCCTTCTTCTCGGTGAGCAGCCCCTTGGCCCGATCAACCAGCTTTCGGGTTTCAAAACGGTCGGTAAGGTCTTTGACTTCCTCTTCGAGAGCAACCAGCTGCTGGTGACGCGACCAAGCGATTTCAACTGCCGGCAGCAGGTCGTTTGGGGTGAACGGCTTTACCACGTAAGCCATGGCTCCGGCCTCGGTTGCTCGCTCGACCAGTTCGCGTTGGCTGAATGCGGTGAGCAGCACAACTGGGATGCGCAGTTCCTGAATCTTCTCGGCTGCGGTGATGCCGTCCATCTTTGGCATCTTGATGTCCATGACGATCACCTCTGGCTTCAGATCTGCCGCCATGGCAACGGCTTGCTCGCCGTCTGAGGCCTCGCCGATAACTTCGAAGCCGAAGTCGCGAAGGGTCTCGACTATATCGAGACGAATCAGGGCCTCATCCTCGACGACGAGTACTCTGCGCTTCAAGGCTGCTTCGCTCATGGCTACAACCCTAGGGCAGTTTTCGAAATCGGCTAAATGCTCTAAACTTGTGGGGTTGCCGGCCGAAGTGGCGAAATGGCAGACGCGGAGCACTCAAAATGCTTTTCCGAAAGGAGTGCGGGTTCAAGTCCCGCCTTCGGCACCAAAGACAAAACGCACCCCATCGGGGTGCGTTTTGCTTTAAGCATTAGGCCGAGAATTTAGTGATTCTGGTCGCCAACGCGGTGCACGCGCAGGGTGTTGGTCGAACCTGCAACACCCGGTGGGGTGCCTGCCACGACCACGACCTCTTCGCCGATCTTGGCTAGGCCTTTGGCAAGCAGAATCTCGTCTACCTGTCCCATCATCTCGTCGGTGTGCTTCACTCGGCCAACCAGATGGGTCGATGCACCCCAGACCAGCGACAGACGAAGCTGGGTGTCGAGGTTAGGGGTGAAAGCCAGCACCGGAACCTGCGAACGCAGGCGACTTACTCGACGCATCGAATCGCCACCCTCGGTGAAGACACAGACGAAGCGTGAACCGAGCAGCTCGGCAATTTCCACGGCTGCGAGCGAGACCGCTCCTGCGTGAGTGTGAGGACGAGTGCCAAGAGCCGGAATGCGGGATAGGCCGTTATCTTCGGTGTTCTCGATGATTCGAGCCATTGCCTCGACCGTTTCGACCGGCCACTTGCCCACCGAGGTTTCGCCCGAGAGCATGACGGCGTCTGCGCCATCGAGGATGGCATTGGCGACGTCTGAAACCTCTGCGCGGGTTGGACGCGAGTTGTCGGTCATGGTTTCGAGCATCTGAGTAGCCACGATTACCGGCTTTGCCCAGCGACGGGCCAGTTCGACCGCGCGCTTCTGAACCAGAGGAACCTCTTCAAAAGGCAGCTCGACACCAAGGTCGCCACGGGCAACCATGATTCCGTCGAATGCGTCGATGATCTCTTCGAGGGCTGCAACCGCCTGAGGCTTCTCGATCTTCGCGATGACGGGAAGGCGGCGCCCCTCCTCATCCATGATTTCGTGAACGCGCTTGATGTCGGCTGCGTTTCGCACGAATGAAAGGGCGATCATGTCAACGCCGAGCTTTAGACCCCAGCGCAAGTCATCTTCGTCTTTTTCGCTCAGAGCGGGAACATTTACGGCTACGCCTGGAAGGTTGATGCCCTTGTTGTTGGACACGGTGCCTGGAATTTCGCAAACTGTGGTCACGGTGGTGGCGTCAACATGGGTTGCGCGCAGAGTTACCTTACCGTCGTCGATTAGCAGCAGGTCGCCGGGCTGCACATCTCCGGGTAGGCCCTTGAATGTGGTTGAGCAGATGTCCTTGTCGCCGAGAATGTCGTCGATGGTGATCTTGAAGACGTCACCTTTGTTTAGGTCGTACTTGATGTCGTCTTTGAACTTGCCGAGGCGAATCTTCGGCCCCTGCAGGTCTACGAAAACACCGACCGGCTTACCCGCGTCTTCGGCAGCCTTTCGAACGTTGCGGTAAACCGCCTCGTGTACCTCGTAGCTACCGTGGCTAAGGTTCATGCGAGCAACGTCGACCCCGGCCTCGATAACCGCCTTAATTTGTTCATAGCTCGAGGTTGCCGGACCCATGGTCGCAACGATCTTGGCGCGTCTCATCTTTTCCTTACTGGTTTGACCCTCAGCAAGCATACTGAGGGGCATGTTTTGCTAAATCGAAATTGGTTTGTCTGTAGGTTTCACTGGCGAAGGCAGTTCGGTTACGCCCTCGAGGTAGTTATCAATCGCGGCCGCCGCTGCCCTGCCCTCGGCAATCGCCCAAACGATCAAACTCTGACCGCGGCCAGCATCGCCTGCGACGAAAACGCCGTCTTGAGCGGTTGCCCACTTTGAATCACGGATGAAGTTGCCACGCGAATCGGTCGCAATCGAAATCTGGCTCTCAACGACTGCGCTCTCCGGGCCAGTGAAGCCAAGGGCAAGCAAGACCAGGTCGGCAGGAAGAGTCTTTTCGGTGCCTGGCTTTGGCACACGCTTTCCATCGACGAACTGGGTTTCGGCAACCTTGATGCCGGTGAGCTTGCCGTTTTCACCGACGAACTCCAGTGTCGAGGCAAGATACTTTCGCTCACCAAACTCTTCGTGGGCGCTAGCCACCTCGAAAAGTGTCGGGAAGGTTGGCCAGGGCTGGTCATCCGAGCGTTCGGTTGAAGGCTGCTTTCCGATGGCAAGAGTGGTAACCGATAGTGCGCCTTGACGAGTCGCGGTGCCCAGACAGTCTGCGCCGGTGTCACCGCCACCGAGAATAACCACGTGCTTTCCGGCTGCGGTGATCTGATCTGCAACCGGCACGCCAGAAACCACGCGGTTGGCCTGAGTCAGGTACTCCATGGCGAAGTGCACGCCGAACAGGTCTCGTCCGGCTACATCGAGATCGCGAGGCTTGGTTGCACCTGTGGCGATCAAGACCGCGTCGTAGCGCGAGCGCAGGTCATCCCAGGTGATGTCGATGCCAACGTTCACACCCGGACGGAACCGAGTGCCCTCGGTCTCCATCTGCGCGAGGCGGCGATCAATGTGGAATTTCTCCATTTTGAAATCTGGGATGCCGTAGCGAAGCAAGCCGCCGATCTTCTCGTCACGCTCGAAGACTGCAACGGTGTGGCCTGCGCGAGTTAGCTGCTGTGCCGCGGCCAAGCCGGCCGGACCCGAACCAACGATTGCTACGGTCTTGCCGGTTAGTCGCTCTGGAGCATGCGGGACCACCCAGTCACTGTCGAAGGCGCGGTCGATAATCGACACCTCGACCTCTTTTATCGTGACGGCAGGCTGATTGATTCCCAGAACGCAAGACGATTCACAAGGTGCCGGGCAGAGACGCCCGGTGAATTCTGGGAAGTTGTTGGTTCGGTGCAATCGCTCGATGGCATCCTTGCCCTGGTCGCGCCAGGTCAGGTCATTCCACTCGGGAATCAGATTGCCAAGTGGGCAGCCGTGGTGGCAGAAGGCGATGCCGCAATCCATGCAGCGTCCGGCCTGCTGCTTAATTACCGCAGCGTCACGCTTCTCGTAGACCTCTTTCCAGTCTCGAATGCGAATCTCAACCGGGCGACGCTCGGCGGTTTCACGTTCGGTTACTTTTAGAAATCCTCTTGGATCAGCCATTTGTCACCTCCAAAATCTGCTTCCATACTTCTTCAGAGTCAGGGTCAATACCGTCTGCGTTGGCCTGTTCTCTGATCTTTAGCACTGCCGCGTAGTCGCTTGGCAGAACGCGCGTGAAGTGTCTAAGCTCCTCTTCGAAGTTTGCAAGGATGCGCCCCGCGACACGAGATCCGGTTTCTTCTCGGTGTGCCGAAAGCAGCGCCTGCAGGATTTCGACGTCGTGCGACTCGAGTTCGCCGATGTGCAAATCTCCAGCCACTAGCGCCTCACGGTTGATGTGGTCTGCGCGGAGTTTGTAGACGTAGGCGACGCCACCGCTCATGCCGGCACCGAGGTTTCGCCCGGTAGCACCGAGAATGACGGCGCAACCGCCGGTCATGTATTCGAGGGCGTGATCGCCAACACCCTCGACAACCGCGGTTACACCTGAGTTACGAACCAGGAACCGCTCACCCACGATTCCACTGATGAACATCGCTCCACTTGTGGCACCGTAGCCGATCACGTTGCCGGCGATGATGTTTTCTTCGGGTGCGAATGCCGACTGAGGGTTAGGACGAACCACAATGGTTCCGCCAGAAAGTCCCTTGCCGACGTAGTCGTTGCTGTCTCCCTCGAGAGTCAGTTTGATTCCCTGTGGAACGAAAGCACCGAATGATTGACCGGCAGAACCGTGCAGCTTGATGTCGATGGTTCCGGCTGGAAGACCCTCGGCGCCGAATCGCTTGGTCAACTCGTTTCCAAGCATCGTGCCGACTGCTTGATCGACGTTTGAAATTGGCAGATCCAACTGGGATGAATTTCCCGAGGCGAGTGCGTCGCTCAGGGCCGAAATCAGTTTGTGATCGAAGTGCTTTTCGAGTTCGTGGTCTTGCCAGGTCGAACGCTTGCGCGACGCATCCGCTGAAACCGCCGGTGCTGCAAGAATCGGGCTGAGGTCGAGTCCGTCTGCCTTCCAGTGGTGGATCGCGCGGTTCATATCCAGAAACTCGCTGTGGCCGATCGCCTCATCCAGGGTCCTGAAACCGAGTGCCGCCAGATACTCGCGCACCTCTTGGGCAAGGAACTCAAAGAAATTCACCACGAACTCCGGCTTGCCGCTGAATCGGGCGCGCAGGGTCGGGTTCTGAGTGGCCACTCCCACAGGGCAGGTGTCGAGGTGGCAGACGCGCATCATGATGCAGCCTTCAACAACCAGTGGCGCAGTTGCAAAGCCGAACTCTTCGGCGCCCAACAGAGCTGCGATGATCACATCGCGCCCGGTCTTCATCTGACCGTCTACCTGAACGGTGACACGGTCACGAAGGCCATTGACCATAAGGGTTTGTTGCGCTTCGGCGAGACCCAGCTCCCATGGCGTACCAGCGTGCTTTAGCGAGTTCAACGGCGATGCTCCGGTTCCGCCATCGTGGCCAGACACCAAGATCACATCGGCTTTGGCCTTGGCAACTCCAGCCGCAACGGTGCCAATGCCCACCTGAGATACCAACTTCACATGGATGCGGGCATCCCGGTTCGCGCGCTTGAGGTCGAAGATGAGCTGCTTGAGATCTTCGATCGAGTAGATGTCGTGGTGTGGAGGCGGTGAAATCAGCCCCACGCCAGCGGTGGCGTGGCGGGTTCGAGCAATCCACGGGTAAACCTTGTTTGGCGGCAGCTGGCCACCTTCGCCAGGCTTTGCGCCCTGCGCCATCTTGATCTGGATGTCTTGCGCATGGGTTAGGTACATCGACGTTACGCCGAAACGACCAGAGGCCACCTGCTTGATTGCGCTGCGTCGCGCCGGGTCGAGAAGGCGCTCGACGTCTTCGCCGCCTTCGCCGGTGTTCGATTTGGCGCCAATTTGATTCATGGCAATTGCTAGCGTCTCGTGTGCTTCTGGCGAGATTGAACCGTATGACATTGCGCCAGTGGAAAAACGCTTCACGATGTCTGAGACCGACTCGACCTCTTCGGTTGGCACCGGCTGGCGCAGGCCCTCGCGCAGGGTGAACAAACCGCGCAGCGTCATCAGGTTCTGGCTTTGATCGTCAACCAGCTTGGTGTACTGGCGGAAAATGTCGTAGCGCTTGTTGCGTGTGGAGTGTTGCAACTTGAACACTGTTTCAGGGTTGAACAGATGCGGTGGACCCTCGCGGCGCCACTGGTACTCGCCGCCCACCTCGAGGTTTTCGTGTGGGTTGAGAGCGATGTCCACCGGATATGCACTCGAATGACGCACCGCGATCTCATGGTGAATCACCTCGATGCCAATTCCGCCAAGCTGGCTGGTGGTTCCTGTGAAGTAGGTGTCTACGAACTCTTGGCTGAGGCCGATTGCCTCGAACACCTGGGCGCCGGTGTATGACTGCACCGTGCTGATGCCCATCTTCGACATAATCTTGAGAACGCCCTTGCCGAGCGCATAGTTCAAATTCTTGGATCCCTGCTCGGCGGTGATGCCTGGCAGCTGACCATTTCGGGCCATCAGTTCAACTGACTCCATAGCCAGGTATGGGTTTACCGCGGCTGCACCGTAGCCAATCAGCGCGGCCACGTGGTGAACTTCGCGAACGTCGCCTGCCTCGACGACCAATCCGACTCGGGTGCGGTTGCCAGAGCGCAGCAGGTGATGGTGAACACTCGAAGTAAGCAGCAGCGAAGGAATTGGTGCGACTTCACGAGTCGAGTCTCGGTCGCTGAGAATCAGGAAGGTCGCGCCGCCGGCAACGGCCTCGTCGACCTCTGCAAAAATCTCGCGAATGCGCTCGGCCAGAGCCTCTGCCCCGCCGTCGACGCGGTAGGTTCCGCTCACTGTAAATGAGTGACCCGCGTTCTGCTTTTCATCGATGTGCTTGATTTTTGCGAGCTCATCGTTGTTGATCACGGGGAATGCAATGATGACCTGACCGGCGTGCTGCGGAGTTGCATCGAGAAGATTGCGCTCTGGTCCGATTCCAGTCGAAAGTGAGGTGACTACCTCTTCGCGAATCGAGTCGAGCGGCGGGTTGGTAACCTGCGCAAATTGCTGCACGAAATAGTCGAAGAGCAATCTTGGTTGATCACTGATTGCGGCGATGGGTGTATCGCTGCCCATCGCGCCAAGTGGTTCGGCTCCCGCGCGGGCCATCGGGGCGAGCAGGATGCGCAGCTCTTCTTCGGTGTAGCCGAAGGTTCGCTGACGACGAAGCACCGAGGTCTTGGTCGAGAAGATGTGTTCGCGCTCTGGCAGGTCAGCAAGTTTGATTCGGTTCGACTCCAGCCACTTGCCCCAAGGCTGCTTGGCAGCAATTTCTGCCTTGATCTCCTCGTCGCCGATGATGCGACCGTTTGATGTATCGACCAGGAACATTTTTCCTGGCTGCAGGCGGCCCTTGCGCACGACGCGGCCGGGCTCGATGTCGGCGACTCCAATTTCAGACGCAAGGATGACCAACCCATCGTCTGTAACGACATAGCGGCCGGGTCGAAGTCCGTTGCGGTCGAGGGTTGCTCCAACCAGTGAGCCATCGGTAAAGACCACTGCGGCCGGGCCGTCCCAGGGCTCCATGAGCATCGAGTGGTACTCGTAGAAGTTTCGGCGGTTCGAGTCGATGTCGGTCTGCTTCTGCCATGACTCAGGAATCATCATCATCATGGCGTGTGGCAGGCTGCGACCAGCAAGGTAGAGCAGTTCGACAACTTCATCGAAAGACGCCGAGTCTGATCCATCCGGGGTGATGATCGGCAGCAACTGCTTGATGTCACCAAGAGCCTCGGATGCCAGCTGCGCTTCGCGGGCACGCATCCAGTTACGGTTGCCCTTCACGGTGTTGATCTCGCCGTTGTGAGCGATCATTCGGAACGGATGAGCAAGCGGCCAAGACGGGAAAGTATTCGTGGAGAAGCGCGAGTGCACCAGCGCCAAAAGCGATTCGAAACGTTCGTCGCTGAGATCTGGGAAGAATGGCTCGAGTTGCAAGGTTGTAACCATGCCCTTGTAGACGATGGTTCGTGAAGAAAGCGATGGGTGGTAGATGCCGAGCGTGCGTTCACTTCGCTTACGCAGGCGGAACAATTGCCGCTCAAGGGCAAGGCCCGTTGCACCGGTTGCGCTCGAGACGAAGACTTGCTGAATCACCGGCATGGCGGCGCGGGCAAGGTCGCCTAGAACCGAAGGATCGGTTGGCACCTCACGCCAACCGAGAACCTTGAGCGATTCCTCCTCGGCAAGCACGGAAAAGCGCGTCTCAATCGAACTCAGATCGTCATCCTTGTTGATGAAAACCAAGCCAGCGCCATAGCTGCCCTTGCCGCCTAAGTCGAAATCGACCACCGCGCGCAGGAAGGCATCTGGTAGTTGCGAGAGAATTCCAGCGCCGTCGCCCGTGCCGGCATCCGAGCCAACCGCCCCGCGGTGTTCGAGATTGCGAAGTGCGTTGAGTGCGGTGTCGATGATGTCGTGGCCGGCGGTTCCGCGCAGTGTTGCCACCATGGCAAGACCGCATGCGTCGCGATCGCGCGATGGGTCGTAGAGTCCGGCAGCCGCTGGCGCGGTGTTGAACTTAGCGAATGGCGACCAACCAGGCATGCCTACTCCAATCAAAAATCAGAGGGACATCATCGGCCCGAAACTAAGAAGAAGAACGGCGCTTTTGGCGCTAGCCACGATCCGGATTGTCGTCAGACGTGTACTCGAAGTCTAACCCATCGGCAGGCTTAGGCCGCTCTGGTTCTATGGGCTCCAGCGGCTGCCTGCCCGGCAGATAGAGGCTCTGCTCTGTTCCCGGCCGGCTTCGCCGAAGCCAGACCAACAACACCAGGCCGATGACGATCGTGATGATGGCCGACCAGACGTTCGTGCGAAGGCCAAGGAAATATTCACTCTGGTCGATGCGAATCGACTCGATAAAAGCTCGGCCAATCGAGTAATAGACCAGATAGACCGCAAGCGCTCGCCCATTTCTAAGGTTGAACCGCTTTTCAAGAACCAAGACGATGAGGGCAAAGCCAATCAGGTTCCAAATCATCTCGTAAAGAAAGGTCGGGTGGAAAAGCACTCCATCTGGGAAGCCCTGCGGGTAGGCCACGTTCGAGCTTGGAATCTGCAGCCCCCAGGGAAGATCGGTTGGTTGACCGAAGAGCTCCTGGTTGAAGTAGTTGCCGAGTCGGCCAATTGCTTGTGCGACCAGAATGCCGGGTGCCAGTGCGTCTGCAACGGAAAGCAGCTTTACCCCAGTCGACCTGGCGCCTAGCCACGCCCCCAAGACACCGAAGATCAGTCCGCCGTAAATTGCTAGGCCGCCCTCCCAGATTGCGAAAACCTTGGTTACGTTGGTTCCCGCGTGGAAGTAGTAATCCCAGTGGGTCAAGACGTGGAAGATTCGAGCACCGATGATGCCGATTGGAACAGTCCAAAGTGCGATGTCTAGAATTTGCCCCTTGCGTCCCCCGCGTGAAGTCCAACGCTTCGAGCCGATCCAAACCGCGGCCGCGATTCCAAGGAGTATGAAAAGAGCATAGAAGTGGATCACGAATGGACCGACTTGGAAAGATGAGACCGATGGGCTCGGGATGCTCAGGTGTAGATTCTGCATGGTTTTCCTCTTGACCGACTAAGTCTAGGTTCGAGAGCCTGGCTCGCTTAGTGGTTTGGGTTCAGTGACTTTGCGGTTTCGACTAGTTCCTCGAGGCCGCCGCTCTGGTAGGCCCGAACGAAAGCCGAGCCAACTATCGCGCCGTCGGCGTATTCGTTCACCTCGAGAACCTGCTCGCCGGTTGAGATCCCGATTCCAACTGCAGTGTTCTGGCCGGTGTGGGTTGAGCGCACCTCGGCCACCACTTTGCGGGCGTTTGCATCGATCTCACTTCGTGCACCGGTAATGCCCATCGTCGATACGGCATAGACGAATCCCCGACTCAGGTCGCTTGCACGCTTTACTCGCTCGGGTGTTGAGGTTGGCGTGGCCAAGAAGACCCGATCGAGGTGGTAGGCATCCGATGCTTCAAGCCAGTCACCCGCCTCGTCTGGGATGAGATCTGGTGTGATCAGACCGGCCCCGCCGGCCGCCTTCAGGTCGCTTGCGAATTTTTCGACTCCGTATTGCAACACCGGGTTCCAGTAGGTCATCACCAAAACTGGTGCGCTAACTGCTTCGGTCACTGCTCGGACAGCGTCGAAGGTTTGGCGCAACTTGAAACCAGCGGCCAGCGCATCGACGGTTGCCGCCTGGATGACTGGGCCGTCCATGACGGGATCCGAGTAAGGAACGCCGAGCTCAAGAATGTCGACACCGTTCTCACACATCGCGATGGCGGCGTCGATTGACTCCTGCAGGGTTGGGTAGCCAAGTGGGAAATAGCCAATCAGGGTCTTGCGACCGCTCGCTCGGTTCGCCTCGAAGATGGCTGCTACCTTGCTGGTCATTTGAGCAATCCGAAGTACTTGGCGGCGGTTTCCATATCTTTGTCGCCGCGACCGCTGAGGTTGATCAGAATCGAAGCGCCGGGCTTTAGCTCGCTCGCTATCTTGAGCGCTCCGGCAAGTGCGTGAGCGGTTTCAATTGCCGGGATGATGCCTTCGGTGCGAGACAAGAGGCGCAGTGCATCCATCGCTTCGGCATCCGAGATGCCGCGGTATTGAGCGCGACCGAGGTCTTTCAACCACGAGTGCTCCGGGCCAACGCCGGGATAGTCGAGACCTGCCGAGATTGAGTGAGACTCGACGGTCTGACCGTCTTCGTCCTGGAGCATGTATGAACGAGCACCGTGCAACACTCCGGGTTTACCGAAGTTGAGAGTGGCTGCGTGACGGTCTGTGTCCATGCCATCGCCAGCGGCTTCAAATCCGTAGAGCGCCACATTGGTGTCATCAAGGAAAGCATGGAACAGACCAATTGCGTTCGAGCCACCGCCAACACAGGCTGCGAGAGCATCTGGCAAGAAACCAAACTCGGCGAGCATCTGGGCTCGCGCTTCATTGCCGATCACCGAGTGGAAGTCTCTAACCATGGTTGGGAAAGGGTGTGGGCCGGCAACTGTGCCGAGTAGATAGTGCGTGTTGTCGACGTTTGCTACCCAGTCCCGAAGGGCCTCATTGATTGCATCCTTGAGTGTGCGGCTGCCGCTGGTTACCGGCACGACCTCTGCCCCGAGAAGCTTCATCCGAGCAACGTTTAGCGCCTGACGCTCGGTGTCAACTTCGCCCATGTACACCACGCACTCGAGGCCAAAGAGTGCGGCCGCCGTGGCGCTGGCGACACCGTGTTGACCTGCTCCGGTCTCCGCGATGATTCGGGTCTTACCCATTCGCTTGGTAAGCAGTGCCTGACCAAGCACGTTATTGATTTTGTGCGAGCCGGTGTGGTTCAGGTCTTCGCGCTTGAGAAATATGCGAACCTCGCTATCTGCGTGCGAGGCGAAGCGCGGTACCTCGGTGATGATCGAGGGGCGACCGGTGTAGGTGCGGTGCAGTTCAGCAAGTTCGAACTGGAAGGTTGGGTCTGCCTTTGCCGCCTCATAGGTGGCCTCGAGTTGGTCGAGCGCTTCGATCAGCGATTCAGGCACAAACCTTCCGCCGAACTCACCGAAGTATGGTCCTGATGCGTCGCGAAGGTTTGTCATGGCGACAAGTCTAGATTGCGGTGAACTGTTGCAAAAGTGCTGCGGCATCGCCGGTTACCAAAGCCTCACCAACAAGTGCCACGTCTGCCCCGGCCTCGCGATAGTGACGAACATCCTCGACACTGCGAACAGCGCTTTCGGCCACCTTGATTGTCGAATCTGGGATGAGGTGAACCAGCGTCGAAAACAGATTGCGATCGGTTTCGAAGGTGGAGAGATTTCGGGCGTTTATGCCAAGCAACTGCGTGTCGACATCCACGGCGAGGCGAACCTCTTCGGCGTCGTGGGTTTCGATGAAGGCCGTCATGCCAAGTTGCTCGGTGAAGTGTTTCAGTCGAACCAGGGTTCGTTCATCCAGGCCTGCGACTATCAGCAGCACAAGGTCGGCGCCCGCAGCCCTGGCCTCGAGGATCTGATATTCGCCAGCGATGAAGTCTTTGCGAAGAAGTGGGACGTCTACGGCCTTGCGAACAGCACGCAGGTCTTCGAGGCTGCCCAAAAACTTGTGCGCCTCGGTTAGAACCGAAATTGCCGATGCACCGTTTGCCGCATAAGTCTGCGCCAGTTGCTCTGGGTTTGCGATGGTGGCCATCGACCCCTTGGATGGGCTGGCTCGCTTGATTTCGGCAAGCACTTTGATGTGCGCTGACTTTGCCAAAGCCTGAAGCGCGTCGATTGGTGGGAGTGCTTCGAGAGCTAGTTTCTCGACCGCCGAAATAGGCAGCTGAGACTGACGCTGCTGGGCATCCGCTAGCGCGCCCGCGTAGAGCCCCTCGAGCACTAGTGCTTGCTCTTGAGCTTGCTGCCGTTTTTGCCATAGCCCAGACGAACCATGACAACACCGGCGACAAGACCAGCAACGGTGAGTGCACCTGCAAACCAAAGTAGGGCTGCGTTGTTGTTGAGCCAGATGGCCAGGGTTCCAACCGCGGTAGCAATCATCAGGGTGATGACGGTGGTCCAGGCTGCTGGATTGTCGCCGTGGCCTGGGTCGGTTGCGTTTGCAGACATGATGCCCTCTTTCGGTTGGTTCACGCCAATTCTAATCGCGCTGTTCATCCCATAGCTCGATGGCACTTTTCTTGACCGCTGCCTTTCGGGTTGCGGTTTTGGGCTTGCCCGCGACCTCGACGCTGCCTGCGCTCTTGCCTACCGTCCAACTGCGCTGCCACCAGAGGGTAACCAGCAGCAGCAGCGTTTCAAGCAATTGGCAACCAAGCCAGGCCCACGCCCAGGCGCTCTGGGTTGTGGTCAGGCCGCTGATGCCGTGGGTCTGAGCAATTCCGGTGAGGCGATCGAGGCTGGCATCGAGAGCTGAGATGTTCTTGGTGAGAGTTGCGATTGCGGTGAGCATAGTCGCGCCGAGAGAGCCGAGCAGCGCTGCAGTCAAGGCGATGACCCGGCCCACGCCCGCTGTGAAACCAACTACCAGCAGGGCAACTGCCACAAAAAGCAGGGTTGGCATCGCACTGGGATTCGCATCCGAGCCGGCGTAGTCGCCGAGAGTGACGCTGTGCCCATTTGGCGCCATCGAGATTGTGTACCAGGTTTGGGTTAACAGCAGAATGCTCAGCAGTTGCAGTGCAAACAATGTGGCGAGGGCCCGTGAGCGTGGCACTAGTTGTTCAGCCTTTGCATCGCGTTGGCCGTTGCGATTGCCCGCAAAGGCGCATTTGCCTTGTTCAGACATTCCTGCCACTCGCTCTCGGCAACCGAGTCGAGCACCAGGCCTGCCCCAGCCTGCACTCGCGCAACGCCGTCGCGGATGAATGCAGTGCGGATGGCAATGGCCAGGTCTGCATTGCCGGAAAAGTCGAAATAGCCGACAACGCCACCGTAGTTGCCTCGGGCGGCGGGTTCGAGCTCGTCGATGATCTGGAGTGCGCGTGGCTTCGGTGCTCCGCTCAATGTGCCGGCAGGAAAAGTGGCGCGAAACGCATCAACCGGCGATTGATCGTCGCGCAACGTGCCCTCGACGGTGCTCACCAGGTGCATGACATGGCTGTAGCGGTGCAACTGCATGAATTCGCTGACCCGAAGGCTGTCGGCCTTGCAAACTTTGAGTAGGTCATTTCGCGCAAGGTCGACGAGCATCAGGTGCTCCGCCTTCTCCTTGGCGTCTTGCTGCAACCCCTCACCCAGTTCGACATCTTCATCGATGGTGACTCCACGTGGGCGTGAGCCTGCAATCGGATGGGTAACCGCATGGCCTTGCTTCACAGTGACAAGCGCCTCTGGCGAGGCACCGACCACGGCGAAATCACCCGCGGCATCGCTGAGATTTAGCAGGTACATGTAAGGGCTTGGGTTAAGCGAGCGCAGAACTCGGTAGACATCTAGCGGACTTGCCGTGACATCGGCATCGAAGCGCTGCGAGATCACCACCTGAAAAACGTCGCCGACTTTCACGTATCCGCGAGCCTTCTCGACCGAATCTAGAAAATCTTGCTTCGAGGTGCGAGCACGATAACTTGGCGAGGCCTGCGTGAGCTCGGCGAGGAATGGCTTGCCTGGTTGCTGCAGCCCTTTTCGCAGCTCGGCAATCGCCTGCTTTGCTGCGGCGTAACTGGCAGCCACATCGAAGCCTTCGTCGACAAAGATGTTGCTAACCAGCTGCAGGGTTCCGGTGTGGTGATCAACTACAACGAGTTCGCTGAACATCGAAAGGCAAACAATCGGGGCGTCGAATTCAACTGCCGGGCGGTTCGGCAGGTTTTCAATTTCACGGATGAGGTCCCAGCCGATTGTGCCGACCAAGCCAGAGACCAGCGGAGGTAAGCCGCCTATCGGCTTGCTGGTCCAGGCCCTGCGAAGTTGTTCGATGGCGGCAATTGCGGTCGATGAATCTAATTCGGCACTGTCAGGAAGAGCCGCGTGGCCCGCCGGGGAACGCCAGCGAATCTTGGTGTCGACATCCTGGATTAGGTACCCGCGCGAATTGACACCGATGAATGAGTAACGCGCCCAAACCCCTTGCTCAGCAGATTCGAGCAGGAATGAGCCTTCGCGGCCCTCGGCGAGCTTTTCAAAAACCGAAAGGGGTGTCTCGGAGGTCGAAAACAGTGTTTCGATCAGCGGGATAACCCTATGGTCGTTCGCGAGACTGGCGACTTGTGATTGGTCGAAATTAAGCATCTACACCCATTTTCACACGGGCGGTGTCGAAGCAGCTCACCGTTCCGTTGTGGCAGGCTGGACCGCTGGGGTGTACCAGCAACAACACGGCATCTCCGTCGCAATCTAGCTGCATCTCAACCACGTGCTGAGTGTTTCCGCTAGTGGCTCCTTTGACCCAGATTTCCTGACGGGAACGTGACCAGAAGGTAGCGATGCCAGTTTCGAGGGTCTGCGCCAGAGCATCCCGGTTTTGGTAGGCAAGCATCAGCACTCGCCCGCTGCTTGCATCCTGCACGACTGCGGCAACCAGCCCGCCGTTGTCGAAGCCCACATCGGACAGGTTGAATTCTCGTGGCTGGAAGTTGCTATCGGTTGGGTTCATCGCACCACGAAACCTTCGCTGTGAAGAGCCTGCTTAGCGTCTCTGATGCTGACCGACCCCTCATGAAAAATGCTGGCAGCCAAAACTGCATCGGCGCCAGCCCGGGCTGCCCCGGCGAAATCGGCCGCGCTTCCTGCGCCTCCCGATGCGATTATTGGAACCTTGCTGATTGATCGAACCAGTTCGATTAGTTCTACATCGAATCCGGTTCGTGTGCCGTCTGCATCGATTGAATTAACCAGCAGCTCGCCAGCTCCCAACTGTTGCACCCGCTCAATCCAGGCGAATGCGTCCAAGCCGGTTTCCTTGGACCCGCCATGAGTCGTCACGGTAAAGCCAGATTCGGTTTGCTTGCTGCGCTTGATGTCGAGCGAAATCACCAAAACCTGGTTGCCGAACCGATCTGCAATCTGACTGAGTAGTTCGGGGTTGGCAATTCCGGCAGAGCCGACAGAAACCTTGTCGGCGCCAGAAGCAAGCAGGTTGGCAACATCTGACACGGCACGGATGCCCCCGCCAACGGTAAGCGGAATGAAGAGTTTCTCGGCGGTTGCTGTCACGAGGTCATACATGGTGTTGCGATTATCCACCGTGGCCTTGACGTCCAGGAAGGTGAGTTCATCGGCAGTTTCTTGGTAGTAGGCCGTGGCAAGCTCGATCGGGTCGCCGGCGTCCCGAAGATTCAGAAAGTTCACGCCTTTGACAACTCGCCCATCGGCGACATCGAGGCATGGAATCACTCGAACGGCAAGTGACATTAGATTCTCGCTGCGTGCAGCGCACTCACCAGGATCGCGCGTGCTCCAAGTAAGTAGAGCTCATCCATCTTTTGGTTGACCTCATCGGCCTTGACCAGGGCGCGCACTGCAACCCACTCGGGGTCGCGAAGTGGCGAGATGGTGGGCGATTCGATACCGGGAGTAATCGCGCTGGCTGCCTCAACCAGGCTGGCCGGGCAGTCATAGTCGATGATGACGTAACTGCGCGCAACCACGACTCCCTGAAGACGGCGCAGCAAGTTCTCGTAACTCACCTTGGCACCGGGGGCAACAATCAGCTGTGCGCTGCTGACCAGAAGCACATCGCCAAAGGTCTCCAGCCCGGCTTGTCGCAGTGTGTTGCCCGTGCTGACCACGTCGGCAACCGCGTCTGCAACTCCCAGCCGAACCGACACTTCGACAGCCCCATCCAAGGCGACGATTTTGGCCTTGATGCCCAGTCGCGACAGGTAGTCATCGACCAAACGCGGGTAGGCAGTTGCCACAGATTTACCGTCGAGCTGTTGCATCGAGCTGAAGGCTCCGATTGGCCCGGCAAAGCGGAAGGTGCTGCCGCCAAATTCGAGGTCGGCTACCGATTCTGCCGCCGAGCGGCTGTCTAGCAGTAGATCTTTGCCGGTGATTCCAACATCGAGCGAACCAGCACCCACGTAGGTTGCGATGTCGCGAGGGCGAAGATAGAAAAATTCGATGTCGTTTGCGCTGTCGATTACGTGCAGATCCTTGGCGTCACGTCGAACCGAATAGCCGGCTTCCTTGAGCATCAGAATGGCTGTGTCCGAGAGGATGCCCTTGTTTGGGATGGCAACTTTGAGCATCAGAGGTTGTCCTGCAAATCTTCAAGCGAGATGCCCTTAGCTGTCATGAGCACCTGAAGGTGATAGATGAGCTGAGAAATTTCCTCGGCAGTGCGTTGATTGCCCTCGTACTCGGCGGCCATCCAAACCTCGGCGGCTTCCTCGACGATCTTCTTGCCGATTTCGTGCACGCCTGCGTCGAGCCACTTCACAGTCTCTGAACCGGCTTCACGTGTGCGCGCCTTGAGCGCGATCTCTGCGAAGAGCTGGTCGAAGGATTTCATCTGTAAAGATTAGCCGAGCCTCGCCCCGCTCGCCTAGTCATTGCCTAGCGTTACAGCCGATTCAGTGGTCTGTTCGCTCGTGACCGTGATTTGCGAGATCGCGCAATTTGGCTATCTGCAGGTTTCGATTCTCGGCCCGAAAAACCGAGCTACCCGCAACGAAGGTGTCTGCACCTTTGGCCGAAACTGCTTCGATGTTGCTCTCATCGATGCCGCCGTCTACCTGCAACCAAACATCGAGTTTCTCCGAGTCGATTTTGCGTCGAGCTGCCGAGACCTTCTCGAGGGTGTTCTCGATGAGGGACTGTCCGCCAAATCCGGGTTCGACAGTCATCACCAGGAGTTGATCAAATTCCTGAAGCAGGTCTAGGTATTGCTCCAGCCCGGTGCCCGGCTTGAGGGCTAGGCCAACCCTCGATCCGGCAGCCCTGATGCGCCTAGCCAAAGCAACTGGGTCGCTTGTTGCCTCAGCGTGGAAGGTCACCGAGAAAACCCCCGCCTCGGCGAAACCGGTTGCCCACTGGTCGACATCCGCGATCATGAGGTGTACATCCAAGGGCCTGGGAGTAATCTCTTGCATTCGCCTGACCATCGGCAACCCAAAAGTCAGGTTGGGCACGAAATGGTTGTCCATCACGTCAACGTGGATGAAGTCGGCCTGGTCGATTGTGTTGAAATCGCGTTCGAAATTGACGAAGTCAGCACTCAGAATGCTTGGGTTGATTCGGGCTGACATGGTTTTAGCCTAACGACTTGCGAATTAGAGCGATGAACAGGTCGTCTGTGCCGTGGATGTGTGACCAAAGCTGAACCGATTTTCGCGAGCTGTTCAGTTCGAGTTTGGGGTTGATCTGGCTCAGTGTGGTTGCGGTGTCGAGCTGTTCAAAGCTGGCTCCGAACTTGCGCGCCGCCCACTCAATCACGGATGCGGTTTCGCCAATGTGCGGTGAACAGGTAACGTATGCCAAAACGCCGCCGGGTTTCAGCGCCAGCCAGGCGCTGGTGAGTAGCTGCTCCTGTAGTCGGGAGAGTTCACCGATGTCCTTCGGCTGTTTTCTCCAGCGCGCCTCTGGGCGCCGGCGAAGTGCGCCTAGGCCTGAGCACGGCGCATCCAGCAGAATTCGGTCGAACTTGTTGGGGGTTGTCGTTCCCCACTCTCTTGCGTCGGTTGTGACAATTTCGACGCCGTCGATGAGGCCGCTTTGCCCGAGGGCCGAAACAACGAGCGAGGTGCGATGTGGCTGCAACTCGCTTGCGGTGAGCCGAGCTCCGTGCGATCTGGCTTCGGCAGCGAGCAACGCGGCCTTTCCACCCGGGCCAGCGCACATGTCTAGCCACAGCTCAGGTTGGTCACCAACTAATGCAGTGCCCATGTCAAAACGCGAAAGCGCAAGTGCCGCCAATTGCGACCCAGCGTCTTGCACGCGAAGTCGCCCTGCGATCACCGAATCAAGCCGACCGGGATCGCCACTCTCCAACTCAAACCCAATCGGGCTTGCATCGGTCGGTTTGTGATCAACAACGTCAGCATCGTGTGCAAGACCTGGCAGTGCGACCAAGTTCACCTTCGGAGATATATTGTCGGATTCAAGCAGCGCGGCCAGTTCATCACCGCGGCCATCTGCATCCAGGCCTTTTTGCAATGCCCTAACCACCCAGGCAGGGTGCGAATAGGTAATGGCCAGCAACTCAATCGGATCGCTAACATCTGCGGTGATTAGCTCGATCCACTGCTGGTAGTCACGCTCGCTGATGCGTCGAAGGCACCCGTTTACAAAGCCAACTGCCCCTTGAGACGCGACCTCTTTGGCTAGGTTGACCGTCTCGTTGATTGCCGCGTGTGGCGATACTCGCATGCTGAGCAGCTGGTGTGCCCCGAGTCGCAGCAGGATTTTTGCTGGGCCAGTGATCTCGGAGAGTTTGCGTCCTGCGGCAACCTCGATTATTCGGTCGTAAGTGCCCTGCCGCCTAAGCGTTCCAAAGGCAAGTTCCTGCGCCATGCCGGCATCGCGTTGTTCCAGTCGAGCCTGCTTAAGCAATTTAGGAAGCAGAAGATTGGCGTATGCGTCGTCATTCTCTACCGACAGCAACGTCTGGAAGGCGACTGAGCGCGCGCTTGGTTTCATCGAAGAACCTCGCCATCTCGCTGACCGCGCAACCAATCGGCCGCGTTCATCGGCCTCTTGCCGGCAGGTTGAACCTCCAAGAGTTCTAGGGCCTGCTGCGCACACTTCACAAAGACGCGCCCTCCAACCAGGATGCAGGTGCCCACTTGCCCATCGAGGCTCTGCAGTTCGGCCCTTGCGTCCAAAATGCGCAATTGCGCCTCGCCGTGCTCGCACCAGGCAACCGGCTCGGGGTTAAATGCTCGAACCATGTGCTCGAGTGCGGTGGCAGGCCGGTTGAAGTCAAGCCGAGCATCGGCGCGAACCAACTTTCCGGCAAGTGATCCGCCGGCTGGTTGCACAGTTCCTTTGGCTGTTCCCGCTGCTAGCCCAGGCAGCAGTTCATCAAGCATGGTGATGCCGATGGAGGTTAATCTTTCGAGCAAGTCAAGCGAGTTCTCGCCTGGCTCAATAGTGGTTTCGACTTGCGAGTAAATTTCGCCGGTGTCCATACCCTCGTCGAGTTTGAAAATTGTCACACCGGTTGTCCGCTCTGCATTTAATAGGGCGTGTTGCACTGGGGCGGCTCCGCGGTATGCCGGAAGTAGCGAATAGTGCAGGTTGAACCATCCACCCGGCAAAAGTTTCAGGGTGCTGCTCTTTAGCAATGCCCCGTATGCCACCACCACGCCAAACTCGGCATCAGTGTGCTCGATGAGGGCGTCGATGTCTGGGGTGACTCTGTTGGCCTTAATGACACTGAGCCCCAGTTCACCCGCCATCGCGGCAACTGGTGACTCCTGCAATTGGCCTTTTCGACCGACCGGTGCGTCTTCGCGGGTAAGCACGGCAACAACTGTGATGCGGGTAGCGAGGTGGTGCAGCACACGAGCTGCCTGCGCAGTAGTACCGGCAAAAAGGATCTTCACATCACACCTCGTGCCTAGACTACTTCGGCGTCATCCATTCGCACTCTTATGGAGCGGCTGTTTCGCCCACTTGCCGATGTCTGCGGAGCGGCCGCTTCCATCAAAATCGCAGCGCGGAGTTCTTCCGCGAGTTTCAGACCGTCTGCGTAGGTGAACTTGAGCACGAAACGATTGTCGACTCGTTGACCGTTCTTGATGGCAATCGGGCCAAGCACCTGAACCTGTGGCATGTGTAACTGAATGTGCGCGATCACCTTGCGCGCAACCTCTAGTTCGCCCTGGATGCTGGCCATGCGCAGATGTGGAGGAAAGGCGTGCTCTCGTCGCTCGTCCAACTCGTCTGCCGCAATCTGGCCGATCTGCCAGAGGGCAAGTTTCTGGCCAAGCGCTTGAGGGATACCAGCGAGCACCGCTCGCCCATCAGGCGCTAGCAGTGCAATTGCGTCGGCCCAGCGTGCGACCGCCCGCTCCGTTGCTCTCAGGCTGTCGAGGTGAAGGCTCGCCCCGGCATCGAGTATCACGACGGCGGCGTAACCACCGGCAATTTGCGGCTCGGCCCCAGGAGTTGCAACCACCAACGCCTTGCCCGGTTTGACTTTCAAAACCGGCTTGTCGAACGAGGATTCGACCACCTTTGTTCCAGGAAACGACTTGCCAAATTCGGCAACCGTGCGAGTGGCCCCGCCAAGCCCTTGCCGAAGCGATTTTGAGCCGCAGTCGGCGCAGACGAAATCGAGGTTCTGGCGGTTGCACCAGCGGCAGCGGGGAACAGAAGTCGAGTCAATCCAGAGTGGCCCCGCGCAATCGCGACAGATTGCGCGAGCGGAACACTGCTGGCAATAACAAGCCCTCGCGATTCCGCGGTTGGCGACCTGAACCAGCACCGCACCGCGATCGAGGCCCTGACTGATTGCGGCATAGGCCTGCGTTGAGTTGCGAGCGTTGTCTGGATCGAAGGAAACCTTTGGCGGTGTGCGCTGCTTGGAAACATCTCTAAGGTAGCCGATGTCGATGAGGCGATGGATGTCTGTTGATCTGGCTGCAGAGGAAAAGTGCAAGTCGCAGTCTTCAAGTTGCTGACGCACAAGCGCGACATCGCGAACCGCTAGGTACGGAGCGGTCTGTTCCGTGAGACTCTCGTCGCCCTCATCCTTGATGAAGATGAGCCCCAGGTTTTGAACCGGCGCGTAGATTGTTGACCGGTTGCCAACCAAGATGTGAGCGCCAGCGGTTTGCGAATCGAGGAAGGCCTTGTACCTTGCAGATTTGGCAAGAGAAGCCGAGTAGTCGATGAAGTCAATTGAGTCTGCGCTTAGCTGTTCGACAAGTGCGGCTTGATCTCGGTAATCGGGAGTGATGATGATGGTGGATTTGCCAAGCGCCCTGGTTGCCACCGCACGTTCAATGGCACTGCCAACCCACTCGGGTGTGATCTCGGTGGTGCGCTTTGCGGTCGAAGGCGTAGATTTCTGGTGAACGGTGCCGCGGGTCTGGGCCCAGCTGGCAGCAGCAAAGGCCGCCTCGCTTCGAACCATTCGAGTTGGAACGGCCACTTTGATCAGGTCTCCGATTGAACAGACAGATCTGTCGGCCAATGCTCGCAGCAGTCTGTAGACATTCGATGGCAGCAATCGCATCGGGCCGTTGACCCCAACAATCGGGCGGAGTTTGAACTCGGAACTCTCGGCGAGTTCGATGACGTATGCGTCGTGCTGCTTTGTGGATCGGCCCAACACCACGCGAACCATTGAGCCGATAGCCACTTGACCCAGAAATTGTTCGGGGATGGAGAAGTCGAAAGGTTTGTCGATGCTGAGCAACGGGCTGTCGACGACAACGCGAGCAACTGAGTACTCGCCCATGGTTACAGTCCGACGGCTCGCTGCAGGTCTGCGACGCGGTCGGTGCGCTCCCAAGTGAACTCGGGAAGCTCGCGTCCGAAATGTCCGTAGGCCGCTGTCTTTGCATAGATCGGGCGAAGCAGGTCGAGAGCCTGGGTGATCGCCTTTGGTCGTAGATCAAAGACCTCTCGGATGGCCGCCGAAATCTTGCCCTCATCAACTTTGTTGGTGCCGAATGTTTCGACATAGAGCCCGACCGGAGCTGCCTTGCCGATGGCATAGGCAACCTGCACTTCGGCTCGGTCGGCCAACCCGGCTGCCACGACGTTCTTCGCCACCCATCGCATTGCATAGGCCGCCGAGCGGTCGACCTTCGATGGGTCTTTGCCGCTAAATGCACCGCCACCGTGGCGAGCTGCTCCACCATAGGTGTCTACGATGATTTTTCGACCGGTGAGACCTGCATCTCCCACAGGGCCACCGGTGATGAATACGCCGGTTGGGTTGATTAGGTAGTTGGTTCGGCCATCGCCGTGCTCGAGGCCAGTTTCGGCAAGGATTGGGTCGATCACGAGCTCGCGAACCGCCGCCTCAATCTGAGCGAGCGATGCAGACGCCTTGTGCTGTGTCGAAAGCACTACGGTTTCGATGGTGCGCGGGGTGATGCCATCGAAGCCAATGGTGACCTGGGTCTTGCCGTCGGGGCGAAGAAAGTCGACTGCGCCAGTTTTGCGAACCTGGGCAAGAGCTTCACTGAGTCGATGAGCAAGTGAGATTGCAACCGGCATGTAACTTGCCGTCTCGTTGGTGGCATAGCCAAACATGAGCCCTTGGTCGCCGGCGCCCTGCGAATCGAATGGGTCGTGAGATTTCTCAACGCGTGATTCAAAACCAGAGTCGACGCCCTGCGCGATGTCGGGTGACTGCTGACCGATCGACAGTGATACACCGCAAGATTTTCCGTCGAATCCGATGTCAGAAGAGTCGTAGCCGATTTCAACAATCTTGTTGCGGATGAGCGTGGGCATTTCAACGTAAGCCTCGGTGGTGAGTTCGCCGGCCACATGAACCAAACCGGTGGTAACCATGGTTTCGATGGCGACACGAGCGTTAGGGTCTTGTTCGAGAATTGCGTCGAGCAGGGTGTCGGAGATCTGGTCGCAGACCTTGTCTGGATGACCCTCGGTTACGGATTCGCTGGTAAAAAGTCTTAGCTCGCTCATAGTTCAGCAAGTATATCTAGCACTACCGACGCTACGGCTGTCTTGGTGCCTGCGATGCGCTTTTGCTCGCCATCTTTGGTAATAATCAGTGCGTCGTTGTGCTCAGAGCCAAACACGGCAGACCCCGAAACATCATTGGCCACAATGACATCACAGCCCTTCGAGCCCAATTTGGCCTTGGCCAGTTCTGCCAAAGCCCACTGCGTGCCGGCCGTCTCTGCTGCAAAGCCAACGGTACGAACATCCAGGCCTTCTTCGCGAACCCGAGAAACGACGCCGGCAAGGATGTCGGGATTTGCAATCAGGCGCAGATTGATTTGGTCGCCGAGCTGGCTGCGCTTGAGCTTTGTTGCCGAAACCTCTGCCACGCGAAAGTCGCTGACCGCGGCAGCCGAGATGAACACATCGGTGCCTTGGAGCAGGTGGTTTACCTGACGCTCCATTTCGATCGCGGTATCGGTTGCGATTACAGTTGCCCCTGAAATCTGCAGGCCTTCGATGTTGGCGGCCAGAACCGTAACCCTGGCTCCGCGGCTAACAGCCTCGCGAGCGATTGCGACGCCCTGCTTTCCAGAAGAGTGATTGCCGATGAAGCGCACCGGGTCTATCGCTTCGCGAGTGCCACCTGCTGTAACCAGGATGCGCTTGCCGGAAAGATCGCGAACGCTGGTTAGCGCAAGTGCGGCCTCGACGATTGCCTCTGGTTCTGGAAGCCTGCCGGCGCCGCTGTCTTTACCCGTGAGTCGACCAGAGTCGGGATTCAGCACATTGATTCCACGCGACCGAAGGGTTTCAACGTTTGCCACTGTTGCCGCGTTGGTCCACATCTCGGTGTGCATTGCAGGGGCAACAAGCACCGGAGCACGGCTGGTAAGCAAAACGTTTCCGAGCAGGTCATCAGCAATTCCCGCGGCGTACCGTGCAAGAAAGCTTGCCGTAGCCGGAGCAACGATGATGAGGTCGGCGCTCTGGCCTAGCTCTACGTGTTTGACCGATTCGACATCCGTGTAGAGGTCGGGATCAACGCTATTGTGCGAGAGCGCCTCAAGCGTGGTCGCGCCAATAAAGCGCAGTGCGTTTTGGGTTGGAACTACTTTGACCTCGTGACCAGCTTCGATGAGCAGGCGAATAATCGAGGTCGCCTTGTATGCAGCGATGCCTCCGGTGATACCGAGGACTACGCGCATGGTTTGAAGGCCTAAGCCTCGGCGGTCTTCTCGAGCTTGTCCTGGTCGATCTCTTTGAGAGCGATGGTAAGCGGCTTCTCGTTGATGGTGGTGTCAACCAGCGGGCCAACAACCTTGAACAGGTGACCATCGTGCAGGTCTGAGTAGTAGTCGTTAATCTGACGGGCACGCTTCGAGGCAAAGATGACCAATTCATACTTCGAGTCGATGTATGGCTTGTTTAGCAGGCGGTCGATAGATGGCGAAACGATGCCTTCGAGCTTTTCAGTCATTGATTTTCTTTCTTTTGGCGCGTGGCGCTAAGACTTCATCAATTCTACGACGGCCTCGGCGCAGCGCGCCACATCTTCATTGACAATGACGTGGTCGAACTCGCCCTGCGAGGCCAGTTCGATCTCTGCAGTGGCAAGACGGCGAGCCATTTCCTCTTCGCCCTCTGTGCCACGCCCCTGCAGTCTGCGCACCAATTCATCCCAGGATGGCGGCGCCAGGAACACGCTTACCGCCTCGGGCATGGCCGACTTGACCTGTCTGGCCCCTTGAATATCGATTTCTAGCAGCACCGGATGGCCGTCATTCATGGCCGCTTCCACCGGCCCACGCGGAGTGCCGTAGCGGTGTTTTCCGTGCACCACGGCGTATTCGAGCATCTGCCCAGAGGCAACCAGGCCGTCGAACTCGTCCTCGGTAAGAAAGTAGTAGGCGACGCCGTTTTCTTCGCCAGGCCGCGGCTTGCGTGTGGTTGCACTCACCGATAGCACGATTTCGGGGTGATGCTGCACGATGTGAGCTGCGACGGTGCCCTTGCCGACCGCGGTAGGTCCGGCAAGCACCAGCAGTTTCGCCCTATTCATCGGTTCAATTCTCTTGCAATCTCGGCCTGCTGCCTAGGCAAGCCCGGCAGCCAATTCGGCGTTCGCCCGCTCGATTGCCGAAGAAAGACCGGCTGCGCCAGCCGAAAGCACGCTTCTCGAGACAGAGGCAATCACCTGCGATTTGGCGGCGCCGAAGATTGCGGCTGCATCGGCAAGCTCGGCACCCTGAGCGCCAAAACCTGGAGCCAGTATCGGGGTGAGCGCAGCCTCGGCGGTGAGCGAATGAAGGCCAACCGAGCCAAAGTTCAGTGTGGCACCAACCACCGCGCCGATCGAACCTAGGTCTGCCCCACCCTCTGAGGTCACCTCGTTGATGCGCTGCAGCTCCGAATAGATGCTGGCAGCAACCGTTTGATCGGCCACCTTCGCCTGCTGCAATTTCTTGGCCTCAGGGTTTGATGTTGCAGCCAGCACGAACAGGCCTTTGCCACGTTCGACGGCCGCGCTCATGATTGGCTTCAGGCTGTCGAAGCCTAGGTATGGGCTGACTGTGATTGCATCGCAGACGAACGGAGCAGTTTGCCCTAGCCACGCGTCGAAGTAGCCCTCCATGGTTGAACCAATGTCGCCGCGCTTGGCATCCATGATGACAAGCAGATCGGTCTCGGCCGCCGCTCTGGCCAACTTCTCGAGAACGGCGAACCCCTTCGAGCCGTGGCGTTCGAAGAAGCTAACCTGCGGCTTGATGATGCCAACTCGCCCAACTGCTGCAGATAAAACCGTTAGGGCAAAGGTTTCGAGCCCTACTACATCGTCGCTAAGGCCCCACTCCTCGAGCAGCGAACTGTGCGGATCAATACCAACACACAGCTGACCGTAATCTCCGAATGCCTGACCCAGGCGCGAACCGAAACTAGTTGGCAAGTGCTGCCCTTCTCTCGATAGCGTGCTGCTGCAGAGTCTTCACATCAAAGCCTCGTGCGATAACTTCCTCGAACGAGCCAATCGCCGCAGACAGCTGCGCGATTGTGGTGAAGATTGCCTTGTCGGCCGCGGTGGTTGCAGCGCGAATCTCGTAGCCATCCTTGCGGGCGTGCGAACCACTCGGGGTGTTCACGACCACATCGACCTCGCCGGCGTGAATCATGTCGACAATCGATGGGCCTTCCATGGTGTCTGGGTCTGAGTGCTTGCGCACAACTTGAACCTCGATGCCGTGGCGCTTCAAAATTTCTGCAGTGCCGCTGGTTGCAAGCACCTTGTAGCCAAGCTGCTGCAGACGGCGAACCGGCAAGACCAAGTGCGGCTTGTCGCGATCAGCAACCGAGATGAAAACGCTTCCGGAGCGCGGCAGTGCCGAACCGGCAGCCGCCTGTGACTTGGCGAACGCCTTCGGGAAGTCGACATCCATGCCCATAACCTCGCCAGTTGAACGCATCTCTGGCCCAAGCAGACTGTCGACGAAACGTCCATCCTTGGTTGCGAAGCGCTTGAACGGCAGAACTGCCTCTTTCACTGCAATTGCAGAACCTGCTGGGATGAACGTGCCGTCCTTTTCGGGAAGCGCGCCGTTTGCGATCAGCGATGCAATCGATTCGCCTACCATGACTCGGGATGCGGCCTTGGCCAGCGTGATGCCGAGTGCCTTCGAGACGAACGGCACAGTTCGAGAAGCTCGTGGGTTCGCCTCGAGAACATAGAGCACGTCGCTTGCAAGTGCGAACTGCACGTTGAGCAAGCCACGAACGCCGATGCCTCGTGCGATGGCCTCGGTCGCCTTGACTACCCGATCGATTTGGCCGCGGCTCATTGTGACCGGTGGCAGGGTGCAACTCGAGTCACCCGAGTGGATGCCAGCCTCCTCGATGTGTTCCATAACGGAACCAACGACCGCGGTCTTTCCGTCCGAAATAAGGTCCACGTCCATT
Organism: uncultured Micrococcales bacterium; assembly: GCA_903909605.1. Classification (GTDB taxonomy): domain Bacteria; phylum Actinomycetota; class Actinomycetes; order Actinomycetales; family Microbacteriaceae; genus Rhodoluna. The sequence continues at coordinate 32,017 of CAIVWH010000017.1, forward strand.
TCGGTCGCGTCTTCGAGGAATTTATCGATCAGCACCGGATGTTCCCCGCTCGCCTCCACCGCCTGCTTCATATATTTCTTGAGCGAGGACTGGTCATAGGC
>CAIVWH010000018.1 GCA_903909605.1 uncultured Micrococcales bacterium
CCTACCTCAGTCGCATGATGTCGACCCTCGGCATCACTGTGACTCGGCTTGCATCGGGCCTGCCGGTTGGCGGCGATCTTGAGTATGCCGATGAAGTGACTCTCGGTCGGGCGTTCGCTGGTCGACGTCCAGCCCAGTAGCCCCAGACAAAGCACCTCTTGCGGCCCTGAACCTCAATTGGCAATTGGCCTCTAGGCCTGCACGGGGCTAGACTTTAGGCAGGCAATGGTCGCCGAATCCCCCCAATTTTCAAGGAGCAGTCTTTGGCCCTCATCGTGCAGAAGTTTGGTGGCTCGTCGGTCGGCGATGCATCCAAGATTAAGCACGTAGCCAAGCGCGTAATTGAGACCCAGAACGCCGGCAACCAGGTTGTCGTGGTCGTTTCTGCGATGGGCGACACCACCGACGAACTGATTGACCTGGCCCAATCTGTGGCCCCAGATCCTTACGCCTCTGGCCGCGAAATGGACATGCTGCTTACCGCAGGTGAGCGAATTTCGATGGCGCTGCTGGCAATCGCCATCAACGCGCAGGGTGGCAAGTCGCAATCTTTCACCGGCTCTCAGGCCGGCATCATCACATCGAACAAGCACGGCGATGCACGCATCGCCGAAGTCACTCCCGACCGCATCCAAGAGGCGCTGCACGCAGGAAACATCGCCATCGTCGCCGGCTTTCAGGGCTTCAACAAGGAAACGCGTGACATCACCACGCTTGGCCGCGGCGGTTCTGACACCACTGCTGTTGCACTCGCCGCTGCGCTCGACGCCGACCTCTGCGAGATCTACTCGGATGTCGACGGCGTCTACACCGCAGACCCACGAGTCATTCCATCTGCGCACAAGCTCGAGAAAATCGACATCGAGTCGATGCTCGAATTGGCAGCCGCTGGAGCAAAGATTCTGCACATCCGAGCTGTTGAGTATGCGCGTCGCCACGGCGTCGATCTGCGAGTGCGCTCGACGTTTAGCAAAGACCCAGGAACCATCGTTTATTCATCGAATGGAGAGCACATGGAAGAGCCAATCGTTTCGGGCGTAGCGACCGATAAGGGCCAGGCCAAGATCACAATCATCGGCATCCCGGATGAGCCGGGCAAGGCCGCCGAGGTCTTCCGCGTTGTCGCTGAAGCCGACTCGAATATCGACATGATCGTTCAGAACAACCCGACCGGTGTCGATGTGACCGACCGCGTTGCCGACATCTCGTTCACGCTTCCGCTTGGCGATCTCGGTCGCGTGGCCGGTGCTCTCGAAGGAGCGAAGGCAACTCTCGGTTTCCGCGAACTCGAGCAGGATGCCGACATCGGCAAGCTCTCGGTTGTCGGAGCCGGCATGCGCACCCACTCCGGTGTTTCGGCAACCCTGTTCAAGGCGCTGGCCGACGCAGGCATCAACATCGAGATGATCTCGACCTCTGAGATTCGCATCTCGGTCGTCACCTCGTCGAAGCAGCTCGACGACGCAGCCCGCGCTGTGCACAAGGCCTTCGGACTCGACAGCGACACCGAGGCCACGGTTTACGCCGGCACCGGCCGATAAAACCTGCCCGAGCATCCCAGTTTCAACCGCTGCCACCAAGGAGACATCATGAGCCGCAAACCAAACCTCGCACTTGTCGGAGCGACCGGAGCCGTTGGTACCGTGATGATCGACATCATCAACAATCGCGAGAACATCTGGGGCGAGATTCGTCTGATTGCTAGCCCGCGTTCGGCCGGCAAAAAGATCAAGGTGCACGGCGAAAACCTGACGGTTGTGGCCCTAGCCCCCGAAGCCTTCGACGGCATCGACATTGCGATGTTCGATGTGCCTGATGAGGTCAGCGAAGTTTGGGCACCGATTGCCGCAGAGCGTGGCGCGGTCGCCGTCGATAACTCGGGTGCGTTCCGCATGAACCCGGATGTTCCCCTGGTGGTTCCTGAGGTTAACCCTGATCAGGCGAGGAACCGCCCGCTCGGCATTATTTCGAACCCGAACTGCACAACTTTGACCATGATGGCCGCGATGGGGGCGTTGCACCGCAAGTGGACGCTAAAGGAACTCGTCGTTTCTTCATACCAGGCGGTATCTGGTGCAGGCGCAGCAGGCATCGATGAGCTCGCCTCGGAGCTCGCCGTGGTTGGCAAGAACCCAAGCCTCGGCACCCAGACCGATGACGTCAAGGCTGCACTCGCTCACGCCGGAAACAACCTGTCGAACTCGCCTTGGCACTACCCAATCGCACTCAACGTGATTCCATTTGCCGGATCGCTGAAGGCCGGCGGCCACACCTCGGAGGAGCTCAAGGTTCGCGACGAGTCGCGCAAGATTCTCGGCATTGCCGACCTGAAGGTCGCTGCCTCTTGCGTGCGCGTTCCGGTTCAGGTTGCTCACTCGCTCACGGTTCACGCGACCTTTGCCGAAGAACTCACCGCGGATGAGGTGCGCAGTGAACTCCAGAAGCAACCAACCGTGCGCGTGCTCGACGACCCTGAGAATCACGTTTACCCAACCCCAAATCTTGTTGCCGGACAGGACCCGACTTTTGTCGGCCGCATCCGCCAGTCGCTCGACTTCACCAAGAGCATCGAGCTATTTGTGGTTGGCGACAACCTGCGCAAGGGTGCCGCTCTGAACACCTATGAAATCGCCGAGCTGGTTGCTCGAGAGTTTTAATCGAACGGCCTAGTCTTTGACCATGCGCAAGATTTTCGGGATAGCCAGTGCAATGGCACTCGTTTTCGCACTTTCTGGATGCGCCGCCGCGACTAATTCGAATCCAGCCAATTCCGCCTCGAGCTCCTCGAGCGCTAACCAGACCCCAGATGCATCACTGATTCCGCCGGCACCAGACACTAACGTGAAGGCCGTCGATGCCAGCCTCTACGACACCGGCTACAGCGAGTATCTGTTCCGTGCCGGAAACGGCCCGGCCTGGTGCACCATCAACGCCGACCAGAAGTGGGTGCTTTGCGAGCAAAACGAGGCAACGGCGCAGTACAAGCCGGTTGCCGTGCCGAGCACCTGTGATGGCAGCTATGGCTACCAGATCAAACTTTGGGAGTCGACCCCAGCCGACGGAACCGACACCGCAGGCTTCGTTTGCGCTAGCGGCCTCTACAACGATGGTTCGGTCGCTCCGGCTTTGAACGCGGGCGAGAAGGTCACGGTCGGCGGAATTACCTGTTACGTCGCAGACACCACGGTTCGCTGCGACAACCAGAACGGCCAATACATTGCCCTTGGCGCCCAGGTCTGGGCTGCCAAAAACTAATTCTGCGGCTTAGCCCCGACTAGTCGCGGCGCTCGACGAGGGTCAGCAGACTGACCTCTGGGCGATTCCAAAATCGCACAGGCGCGAAGATCGAATTTCCAAGACCCGCCGAAACGTTCAGCAGCATCATGCGCTGACCCCAAGCCCAAGCACTCAAACCCTTGGCGTGCTTGTTTGGCAGGTCGCTGTTGGTGGTCAATGCTCCAACGCCCGGAAGTCGAACCTGGCCGCCGTGAGTATGCCCGGCGAATAGTAGTGACACATCCTGCTCGGCCATCGCTTCAATCACCCGACGATATGGCGCATGGGCCACACCGAAAATCAGGTCTGCTTTGCCAATCGACTTGCGCTGGGCGGGCAATGTGCTGAGGTCGTCGAGTTTGTCGTGCGGATCGTCTAAACCTAAGAATCCCAAGCTGAGCTCGCCGAGCGAAATGGTGGCAGCACGATTGTTCAGATTCTTCCAACCGCGCGCTTCAAGGGCATCCGTGAATTTTGTGGTGGCCAGGGGGGTGGTCTTGGTCGGCTCGGATGGTCTGAAGATGTAGCCAATCGGATTGCGCATGGTTGGCGCGTAGTAATCGTTCGAGCCGTTGACGAAAACCCCCGGCACATCCAGCAGTGACTCGAGTGACTCGATTGCGATTGCAATCACATCTCGATGACCAAGGATGTCACCGGTGCTAACGATGAGGTCGGGCTCTAGGTCGGCCAGGTTGCCCAGGAACTTGATCTTGCCGCGCTGCCATGGCGCCAGGTGAATGTCGCTGATGTGCAGAACGCGGATGGGCTTGCTTCCCTTTGGAAGCAGCGGCACTTCTGAGTGCGAAACGTGAAATCGCCAGCGGGCGAAGGTTGTGCCCCAAATCAGAATCGCCAACGCGGCAAAGACAACGATCTCGGTAACAGTCATGGCGTCAGCCTAAACCCAGCGGTTCAGGGTTACGGCCCGAGGCTGATGATCAGCAGGATGGCGCCATTGCCCGTGGCCGAGGTTCCGGCGGCTGGGTCTGTGCCAACTACGAGACCCTTGCCAACCGTGTTCGAATGCACGAAGTACTGGGTCTGCGAAGGCTGTGGTTCACTTACCGCACTGAAACCGGCGGCCAGCAGCGCAGCCTTGGCGTTTGCCACGGTCATGCCAGCCACGGTCGGCACGGTGGTGTTGCCGCCCTTGCTGATGTAGATGTGAATCTGAGTTCCTCGAGGAACCGAGGTTCCTGCCGCTGGGCGGCTGTAGGCCACGGTGCCGGCTGGTGCGGCCGACGCTACCTGACCGACCATGATCTTGGCATTCAGGTCGCCGGCTTCGATGCTCGCCTGTGCATCCGTGGGTAGTTTGCCGGCAACGGCAGGAATGGTCACCATGCTCGCGTCAATCATGGTCTGCGGTGGCGACTGCAGCGGCCCACCCTTGTAGAGCTTGTCGACGGTCTGCATGATGGTGCGCCAGATGTCGTGACGAACAGTGTTGCCGGCTTTGTTGTTGAGTTTGATGCCAGAGAGCGTGACGCTGCCCGAGACGTTACCAACCCAGGTTGCGGTTGCAACCGCGGATGAGAATCCGGTCATCCAGGTGTGCACACCGGAGTCGGTGGTTCCGGTCTTACCGGCAAGAGGAGTGCCGTCGCCGGTTGACGATGCGCCACCGGTACCGCCACTGATTACTCGCTGCATCGCGTAGGTCATGCCCGCTGCAACTTCAGGAGTTACGGCTTGAGTGCAAACCGATTTTGGAATGTTGAGCTCTTGACCGCTCGAGCGAACTACCGCGCGATCGATGGCAATCGGGGTGCAGTAGACACCCTTGTTTGAAACTCCGGCCTCGGCGGCGGCCATGGTCAGCGGCGCAATTTCGTTTACACCGATGATTGACGATGGAGTGTAAATAAGTGGCTGCAGGTCGGCGCGGTGAACGCCGAAGGCCATCGCGGTGTCGCGAATGTCGCAAAGGTCGAGTTGATGCGCCATCGACGCGTAAGCGGTGTTGATCGACTGCGCGGTTGCCTGAACCACGCTGACGTCTTCGGGTTCCGGCGAGATATTGTTCGGGGCCCAGGTGCCAGTCCAAACTCCACAGCGCGAGCTGAAGTCGTTCGAGGTCCAGGTGCGAACGCGGCCGTCAACGTGGTCGAGCAGTTTCTTGCCCGAGGTCAGCCAGTCAGCCAGGGTGAAGATCTTGTATGTCGAACCCACCTGGAAACCGTGCGAGCCTCCGTAGTCGACGTCAGACGAGTAGTTCACCGAGGTGTGACTTGGGTCGGTGCTCACAGTCTGGTCATAGATGCGGTTTTCGGCCATCCCAAGGATGCGGCCGGTGCCAACCTCGACAGAGACGCTGGCCGAGCCGATGTGGTTAGGGTTGTCGGCAGGAACCCAGGTCATGGTTGCGTCGTGGGCGACCTGCTGAACGCTGAGGTCCATGGTCGAGTAGATGTCGAGCCCACCGCGGCGAAGCAGTTGCTCGCGGTCGGCCTGGGTCGGCCCGAACTCGGGGCTGTTGCGGATAGTCCAGACCACGTAGTCGCAGAAGAACGCGGTGACCTGGTTGCCCTCGCAACCGCCTGGAACGTGAGTGATGTTGACGGTGACCGGGGTGGCTTTAGCGTCGGAGGCCTGGGCCGCAGTGATGTAACCCTCGCGCTGCATGTTGTCGATCACGTAGTCGCGACGGTTCTTGGCTCGATCGAGGTTGGCCGCGCTGTCTGGGCGGTAGTCGTTAGGCGATTTCAACATCGCCGCGAGCATCGCGGCCTGCGGAATGCTCAACTGCGATGCAGGGATGCCGTAGTAGTACTCGGATGCCGACTCGACGCCGTTGATCTGGTTACCGAAGAAGGCGAGGTTTAGGTAGCCGGCGAGAATCTCTTGCTTGGTGGCAACCTGCTCGAGTGCGATGGCGAGGCGAATCTCGCGAAGTTTGCGGTCGATTGTTGTTGCGGTCGCATCCGCGATGGCTTGCTTGTCGCCCGAGAGCGTAGCGGCCTCGACCAACGAGTTCTTGACGTACTGCATAGTGATGGTCGAGCCACCTGGGCCACCACCGCGCATCACGATGTTGGTCAGTGTTGCGCGAAGCAGTGAGACAACGTCGACGCCGCCGTGCTGGAAGAAGCGTGGGTCTTCGGTGGCAACCACGGCGTTGCGGATGTTTGGCGACATGTCGTTGTAGCTGACCGAGATGCGGTTCTCGTCATAGAACTCTGCGACTTTGACCTGTTGGCCATCCTTGAGGGCATAGAGCGTTGACGCCTGGGATGCGTTGACCGGCTTGATGTAGCTCGGCAGGTTTTCGAAGATTGCGATGCCGGTGTTGGCAAGAACGGAACCGACCAGTAGCGTCGGCGCGGCTAGGGCGATAGCAATGACACCTGCGATTGCGCTAAGGCCAGTGAACTTGAGGATCGCGCTAAATACGGTTTCGCGCTTCTTGCCGCCAGACATAGGGTCAAGGCTACCCGACAAAGTCTGGGATAATTCTGGCTATGACCAAGTGGGAATACCTAACAACGCCTCTTCCTCCTCACAACCAGACAGCCATCCTGAATGACTGGGGTTCAGAGGGCTGGGAGTTGGTAACCATCGCCCCAAACAACATGGGCGGCCTCGTCGCCTTCTTCAAGCGTCCTTTGGAGGGCTAAATATGTCGAAAATCGAACACCGCCTGGAAGAGCTAGGCCACCCGCTTCCTGCCGTTGCCAAGCCGGTCGCCGCCTATGTGCCATCTGTGGTTTCGGGCAATCTGGTCTTCACCTCGGGTCAGCTTCCTTTCAAGGATGGCCAACTTATTGCTACCGGCAAGGTCGGCGAGGCCGACGGCTTGCTCGACCCAGCTGTGGCCAAAGACCTGGCCCGCCAGTGTGCGCTGAACGCGCTCGCGGCAGTGAAGATGGTCATTGGCGACCTCGACCGCGTGACTCGCGTGGTGAAGGTTGTTGGCTTCGTGGCATCTGTGCCTGAGTTCACCGGACAGCCTGGCGTGATGAATGGCGCGAGCGAGTTTCTCGTTGAGGTTTTTGGCGACAAGGGGGTTCACGCACGCAGTGCGGTCGGAGTTCCTTCGCTGCCTCTCGACTCAGCCGTCGAAGTCGAGCTCATCGTCGAATTCGAGTAGCTCTCACTTAACGTTTCGAATGAACTTTGCGGGGTTTCCTGCAACTACCGTTGAGGCTGCCACGTTCTTGGTGACCACTGCACCCGCGCCGACTACCGCATCATCGCCGATTTCGACTCCGGCGAGAACAATCGCTCCAGATCCAATCCACACGTTCTTGCCGATAGTGATCGGAAGACCGGCTTCCCATCCCTGCGATCGCAATTCGGGGTCTAGTGGATGAATCGGAGTCATGAGTTGCACGTTAGAGCCAAACATCGTGCCTGAGCCGATGCGAATTTCTGCAACATCAAGCGCAATCAATCCGTAATTCGCAAAACAGTTATCGCCCCAGTGAATGTTCTTGCCGAAATCGACCTTGATAGGTTCGCGCAACCATAGACCTGCCCCAACGGTGCCGAAAATTTCTGGCAGTAACGCAACCGCTGCGTCGGAATCAAAAGGCAGCTTGTTGTTGTATTCGGTGCAGAGTCTGCTAGCTGCAGCAATCGCCTGCCATTGCTCAGGCCCAGCCTTGTACCAATCGCCTGCATGCAGACGTTCAGTCATGGTTCGAGTATCAGTCGGGTCTATCGCTTTGATGCGGCCGTCAACTGTCATGCTGCCAAGATTATCGTTTAGTCGTTAGCTCCGCCGGCGAGCTTGCCTGAAATCGATTGCATAACACTGGTGTCGGCGAGGGTGGTTACATCACCAATCGGTCGATCTTCTGCAACGTCACGAAGAAGTCGACGCATGATCTTTCCGCTTCGAGTCTTTGGCAGTTCCTTCACCACGATGATGGTGCGCGGGCGAGCAATCGGACCGATCTCTTTCGAAACGTGATCGCGCAGAATCTTCGAAACGTCTGCATCGTTGCCGGCATTCTCGAGTTGATTCTGACGCAAGATGACGAACGCGACGACAGCTTGTCCGGTGGTCTCATCCTTGGCGCCGACGACCGCGGCCTCGGCAACGAAGTGGTGCGAGACCAGGGCGCTTTCGATCTCGGCGGTCGACAGGCGGTGACCCGATACGTTCATCACGTCGTCGACGCGACCGAGCAACCATAGGTCGCCCTCTTCATCCCACTTGGCGCCATCGCCGGCGAAGTACTTGCCCTCGAAACGCGCCCAGTAGGTTTCTTTGAAGCGCTCCGGGTCGCCCCAGATTCCGCGCAACATCGATGGCCAAGGCTCGGTGAGCACCAGCAGGCCAGCGTGGCCGCGACCGAGTTCCTTGCCGTCGTCATCCAAGATTGCAGCGCTCACACCAGGCAGCGGCACCTGAGCAGAGCCCGGCTTTAGAGTCGTGATGCCAGGTAGCGGCGAGACCATGATGGCGCCGGTCTCGGTTTGCCACCAGGTGTCGACGATCGGGGCGTGGCTGCCGCCAATGTGCTTGCGGTACCACATCCATGCTTCTGGGTTGATTGGTTCGCCAACCGAGCCAAGCACACGGATGCTCGACAGGTCGTATTCGTTTGGAATCTGACTGCCCAGCTTCATGAACGAACGGATGGCGGTCGGTGCTGTGTAGAGAATCGAAACGCCGTACTTCTGCACGATGCTCCACCAACGACCCCAATCTGGAGTCTCGGGTGTGCCCTCGTAGATCACCTGCGATGCGCCGTTGGCGAGTGGACCGTATGCAACGTAGCTGTGACCGGTGATCCAACCGACGTCTGCCGTGCACCAGTAGACATCGGTCTGCTCGTGCAGGTCGAACACGTTCTTGTGTGTGTAGGCCGCTTGAGTTAGGTAGCCGCCGGTGGTGTGCAGAATGCCCTTCGGCTTTCCGGTAGTTCCCGAGGTGTAAAGAATGAACAGTGGATGCTCTGCATCGAAGCCCTGAGCCTCGTGCTCGTCGCTGGCCTCGCCAACGGCCTGCGACCACTCGACGTCGCGACCTTCAACCCAGGCGACATCCTGGTTGGTGCGGCGCACCACGAGCACGTTCTTCACGCTAGGGCAGCGGTCGCCGGCAAGGGCCTCGTCAACCGCGGGCTTTAGCGCACTGGCCTTGCCTTTGCGATATCCGCCATCCGAGGTGATGACGAGTTTGGCCTGTGCATCATCGATGCGCGACGCGAGCGAGTCGGCGCTGAAGCCGCCGAAGATGACGCTGTGCACCGCGCCGATGCGAACCACGGCCTGCATCGCGATCACGGCTTCTGGAATCATCGGCATGTAGATGGCAACGCGGTCGCCTGGTTTAATGCCGAGGTTGATCAGCGCGTTGGCCGTCTTTTTAACTTCGTGCAACAGTTCTGCGTAGGAGAGCTCGCGAGTGTCGCCTGGCTCGCCCTCGAAGAAGATTGCGGTGCGCTCGCCGTTGCCTGCCAACACGTGGCGGTCGATGCAGTTGTATGAGACGTTGAGCTGACCATCGTCAAACCACTTGGCGAACGGCGGGTTCGACCAGTCGAGGGTGCGTGTGAACGGCTTGTGCCAGTGCAGTTGCTTGGCCTGGGTTGCCCAGAAGCCCAGGCGGTCTTGTTTGGCCTGCTCGTAAAGTTCTGGCTTGGCGATGGCCTGTGCGCTGAAAGTCGCTGTCGGGGCGAAGTGGCGTTCTTCGTGAAGTAGATTGTCGATTTCGTGGTCGGCTGACATCTTTGTCTCTCTATCATGCGAGGCGACACCGTCGACGCCTCTGCCTATTGCCATAATGCCAGAAACCGCCTATCCCCTTAGAAGCTGGCGGGGATGTGGGTGCCGGGTACTTTGGACCCTGGCAAATCTAGGTTAAATCGTCAAATTCATGTGGAAAACGGGAATAACAAATCGCCTTGCGGCCTTATCCTTAACCAGTCAGTGAAATATCTGACTTGGCATAGCGGTTCCCCCCAACGCGCTATGCCCGACAGCGGCTCTCCCCCCAGAGCCGCTGTCCTCTTTAACGGGGTATTTGCCCTGATTCGCGGGGCTTCGGCAGATTCTCGTGGTCGGCCCGGAACTCTAGGATTCTGGGGCCAAACAGTTCACAGGCCCAGAAATTGGGGAGTTTTCCACTATTTTCCTGGCGGCCAGGACTTTCGAGCGCCTCCGAGGCATCCTTGGCGAATGTTCGAGCACCCGACCCTTGCTGAGGTTGCAGGTTTGCCTGCGCTGGCAAGTTTGCTCGCCGAGCAGGGGGTTTCCGATCTTGTCTGCAACGGGCATGAGGCGGCCATGGTACTTCGGGGCGGCAATTGGCATTCCGTGCCGCCTGTTTTTGCCTCGGCCGATCAACTCGAGTTTGCCGCCCGCGCGCTCGCGGCCGCGGCAGGGCGCCGGCTCGACCTGGCTCAACCGTTTGCCAATTTCACCCTGGGCGCGAGGCTTCGAGTGCACGCAGTTTTGGCTTCTGCCATTTCGTCAAACACGCTCCTGTCGATTCGAGCCTTTGGCGAAAGACCGTTCGGGCTGAAACAACTGGTTTCAATCGGGCAACTCGACGAGGCAACGCGCTCGCGGTTGGTTGAGCTAATGCGCGCTGGCGCATCCGTGCTGATTTCGGGGGCTAGCGGTTCGGGCAAAACTTCATTTCTGCGGGCACTGCTGCTTGAGGTTGAAAATACGCGCGTGATTTCAATCGAGGATATTGCCGAACTTCGACTTGGTTCACAAAGTTTTGTGTCGCTTACTTCACGCGAGTCAAATGTCGAGGGAAAAGGCGAAATCGACATGAACGCCCTGTTGGTTGAATCGCTTCGAATGCGACCAGATCGAATTGTGATTGGCGAGGTGCGCTCCCGCGAGTTAATAACTTTGCTGCAGGCCGCAAACTCGGGCCATGCGGTAGCCACAACTATTCACGCGAACTCTTCGGCCGAAGTTCTTGCGCGGCTCACCAGCATCGCTTCCGCCTCGGGCATCTCTTCTGAAACACTTCGGGTCATGGCGGCAAACGCCTTCGATGCCTATGTGCACATTGAAAGCATCAATGGTCGACGCAGTTATCGGCTGCATGAGGCAAAGCCGTGAGTCGCCATGATTGACGCACGCACACAAACCGCTCGACTGGTTGCGCTGCTGGATTCCGGCATGAGTTGGCGAGCCGCCATCGCCGAGGTGCCAGCGTTAGAAGACTCGCGCCTGATTGCAGTTGACCGACTCATCGAACGCGCCGGGGTAGCCGCCGGGCCTCTGCTGCGCGGCCTGCTGAATCGGCTAGATGCCAGTGCCCAGGCGGCAAGGCGAGTGGAGTTAGCTAAGGCAGCACCAAGTGCAACGCTTCGGCTGGTGTCCTGGCTACCTCTGGCCGCGCTGATTTTCGGGCAGCTGGCCGGCCTCGGCTCGCTCTCAGTGCTAGCCCGAAACCCGGTGGCCGTGGCTTCGGTTTGTCTTGGAGTTGCGCTGCTGATTGCCGGCCAAGTTTGGGCTTCAAGAATGGTCAAGCGGGCATTGTTCGAAGATGCCGACGACGGCTTTCGCTACCTGCTGATCGAGAGTTGCCTTAGAGCAGGATTTGAATTTACTCGAGCCTGCAATCTGGTGAGCGAAGAGCTCAGTCAGTCGAGGCTTCTGCCGACGACATCGACGTCGACGTTGCCTGTCGGTGAGTTTGACAACGATGAAAGCTTGAACCAGATTGTCAAACTCTCCAATCGAACGGGGTCGCCGCTTGCCGACTTACTATTGGCGCTCACGCTTGATCGCGAGCAACAGCGACTGCAACTTCGGTTGCAAAATCTAGAGTCACTCTCGGTTCGCCTGATGTTGCCACTCGGTGTGAGCGTGCTTCCGGCTTTTGTCTTGATTGCGGTTTTTCCACTTGCCATGTCTTTTGTGACGGGCGGTTGATTATCAAGATGAAAGGAATTCATGCATAAGTTGAAAGATGAAACAGGGGCCGCGACAGCGGAGTATGCGATTGCGACAATGGCGGCCGTTGGTTTTGCGGGGTTGCTCGTCATCATTATGCGCAGCGACGAGGTGCGACAAATCCTGTTTGACCTAGTTAGAAGCGCACTAACGTTCACGAATCCAAATTCAAGCCCGGCTCCGTGATGCCGCTTCGCATCGAGATTCTCGACGACACAGGTTCCGTTACGGCTGAACTCGCAGTGGTGTTACCGAGCGTGATGGCCATCCTAGGGCTGGCCCTCGGTGCTCTTGGTCTGCAGATCGACCGCTTGCGCTTGGTCGAGCAGGCAACGCAGGATGCGCGTGCAGCCTCAAGGGGCGAGCAATTGCACCTTGCCGCGGCCGAGGTCTTCGACTCAGGCGACCTGGTTTGCGTCCGGTTGGCTCGCCAGACACCCTTCGGGTTCAGTCTCGGCGACACGGAATGTGCCAGAAAGGAGGGATCTTGACCCCCAAAGCCAAGCCCCGACTGGAAGGGAGTTCAGGCTCAGGCACGATTCTGGGGTTGGGGTTGGTGGCGGTCGTCCTTGCCGGTCTAATTTCGGCCAATATCGCGGCAAATTGGCTGGTTTCGGCCGAAAAGCTACAGGCCCAGGCCGACCTGATTGCCTTGGCCGCCGCCGACTCGGCCCGAGGTCTAATCACAGGGTTCCCCTGCCAAACCGCTGGTCAAATGGCACATATCTATATGGTGTCGCTTGACTCATGTCGTATTGTCGGTTTCGAGTCTTTTATCCGGCTGTCCGTGGCAGGCATCGGTCCGGCGCTCGGGGCAACCTCGAGAGCAGGGCCACCGCTCGCGGGCGACTGAACAAGGAGAAATGTTTTTGGCATCACGCAAACTGGTCATCGTAGAGTCGCCGGCTAAGGCCAAGACCATCGCCAAGTATCTTGGCGAGGGGTTCGAGGTGCTTGCCTCGGTTGGGCACATCCGCGACCTGGTCGACCCTAAGGATGTTCCTGCCGAGAAGAAAAAGACCTCGGTTGGTAAGTTCTCGATCGACATCGAAAACGACTTCGAGCCCTACTACGCCATTTCGGCAGGCAAGTCGAAGACCGTAAACGACATCAAGGCCGCGCTCAAAGATGCCGACGAGCTCTATCTCGCAACCGATGAAGACCGCGAGGGTGAGGCCATCGCGTGGCACCTGCTTCAGGTTTTGAAGCCGAAAGTTCCGGTCAAGCGAATGGTGTTCAACGAAATCACCAAAGACGCAATCCAGGATGCCGTCAACCACACGCGCGACATCGACGAAAACCTCGTTCAGGCGCAAGAAACTCGACGCATCGTCGATCGCCTTTACGGCTACGAAATCTCGCCAGTGCTCTGGCGCAAAATCAATCGCGGCCTGAGTGCCGGTCGTGTGCAGTCACCGGCAATGCGTTTGGTTGTAGAGCGTGAACGCGAGCGCATGGCGTTCGTCGCTGCAAAGTACTTCGACGTCAAGGCGCTGCTTGATACCCAGGTAAAAACCGAGCCAGATTTCGAGGCGAAGTTGCTCTCGATTGATGGCAAGCGCATTGCCACCGGTGAATCGTTCGACGATCGCGGAGCACTGAAATCAGACGTGCGCGTTTTGACCGAGGCAGAGGCAGTTGAACTCGCAGAGGGCATGAAGAGTGGTTCGGTCGACATCGAGGTCACCTCGGTCGAGGCAAAACCATCGACTCGTCGCCCCGCTGCACCTTTCACCACATCGACCTTGCAGCAGGAGGCATCGCGAAAGTTACGCATGTCTGCAAAGCAGACCATGGATACCGCGCAGTCGCTTTACCAAGACGGCCACATCACCTACATGCGTACCGACTCGACCACCCTTTCGCAGCAGGCAATCAACGCCGCTCGCACCCAGGCAGCCGAGATGTTCGGAGCCGACCTGGTTGCCGACGCACCGCGCGTTTATGCATCCAAGTCGAAGAACGCGCAGGAGGCCCACGAGGCAATTCGCCCATCAGGTGAGGTATTCAAGCGCCCGAGCGAGCTTCAGGGAGTGCTCTATGGAAAGGCCTTCGAGCTGTACGACCTGATCTGGAAGCGCACAGTGGCTTCGCAGATGCAGGACGCCAAGGTCTCAACCACCACCGCGCGCATCCAGGTTCGGGGTTTGAAGAGCGCAGACTCTGTCGAATTCACGGCATCTGGAACCGTGGTCACCTTCCGCGGATTCTTGGCAGCCTATGAGGAGAGCCAGGACGAGAGTCGAAACGAAGACGACGGCGAAGAGCAAGAGTCGAAGCTGCCAAAGCTTGAAGTCGGTCAAAAGTTGAAGGCCATCGACGTCTTCGCCAAAGACCACCAGACCTCGCCGCCGCCGCGCTACACAGAAGCGTCACTGGTCAAGGCTCTCGAAGAAGATGGCATCGGCCGCCCATCGACCTACGCATCGATTATGTCGACGATTCTCGGCAAGGGATATGTAGTCAAGCGCGGTCAGGCTCTGGTGCCAACCTGGATCGCTTTCACCATCACCAGGTTCCTCGAGGCCAACTTCGACCGACTGGTCGACTACGCATTTACCGCCCGCATGGAGGAAGACCTCGACGAGATTGCAGCCGGTGAGCGAGACAGGTCGACCTGGTTGCACCGGTTCTATTTCGGTGGCGAAGGCCTCGAAGGATTGCACGAGACGGTAGAGAACATCGGCGAGATCGATCCGCGCGCAGTGAACACCTTCACGCTCGCAGACAACATCAGTGTTCGCACCGGCAAGTACGGCCCATACATCGAGACCATGGTTGAACCAGGCACCGAGGGTGCCGATGAAAACGGTCGTCGCATTGTGAACATCCCAGAGGGGCTCGCCCCAGATGAGCTCACCGTCGATAAGGCGCAAGAGCTGATTGATGCCCCGGTGATTGCCGACCGCGTTTTGGGTCAAGACCCTGCCACCGGCTTCGACATCATTTTCAAGGATGGCCGCTATGGCCCGTACATTCTTGTGAACGATGAGTCGGCCGAGAAGCCGCGCACCGCTTCGCTACTGAAGAACATGAGCCCCGAGACTTTCACCTACGAGGATGCGCTCAAGTTGCTCTCGCTGCCGCGCGTGGTTGGTGTCGACCCTGAAGAGGGCATCGAAATCACCGTGCAGAACGGCAAGTTCGGCCCTTACATGTCCAAGGGCAAAGACAGCCGCTCGCTTGCCAGCGAGGAGGAGTTGTTCTCGTTGACTCTCGAGCAGGCGCTCGAGCTCTACAAACTGCCGAAATATGGTGGTCGTAGAACAGCTGCAACTCCTCTCAAGGAGTTCGGCGAAGACCCGCTGTCGAAGCTAAACGTGGTGGCCAAGACCGGCCAGTTCGGTCTGTATGTCACCGATGGCGTGGTCAACGCAACCGTTCCAAAGGAAGAGCCGCTCGAGGAGATGACTCCGGATCGCGCATTCGAACTGCTAATGATTCGGCGCGAGAAGCTGGGCCTCGAGCCCGGCGAGGCACCCGCAAAAACTTCGCGACGCAAGACCAAGGCAACCACGACCACTCGCACGGTCAAGGCTGGAAGCAAAAAGAAGAAGTAAGAATGTCACGCGGTTTGTTCATTTCACTTGAAGGCATCGACGGAGTCGGAAAGTCGACCCAGGTTGACCGACTAGCCGAATTCTTTCGCGCTAAGGGCAAGACCGTAGTCACCACCTTCGAGCCTGGCGGAACCGAACTGGGTCAAGAGATTCGTCACTTGCTGTTGCACCGCAAAGGCGACGTCGCACCGCGCGCAGAGGCGCTGCTATTTGCCGCCGACCGCGCACATCACGTAGCAACCAAGGTTCGGCCAGCACTTGAGCGCGGAGAGATTGTGATAACAGATCGCTACCTCGACTCATCTGTGGCTTATCAGGGGACTGGTCGCGACCTGGATTTTGACGAGGTGCGTAACCTCTCGCTATTTGCAGTTGGTGGCTTGTTGCCCGACTTGACAGTGCTGCTCGATCTCGAGGCGAGTAAGGCGATGGCTCGCAGAAACAAGACCGGTGCCGAGCCCGATCGACTCGAGCGCGAGAAGATTGAGTTTTTCGAAACCGTTCGACAATCGTTCCTACGATTGGCGGCTGACGAGCCAGGCCGTTTCTTGGTGGTCGACGCCGAGCTGAGCCCAGATGAAATTCAGTCGGCCATCCGTGCGCGTGCCGAAAGCCTGCTTGCCTAATGGCGAAGGCAATCTGGGGCGAACTGTTCGGCCAGCAGGACGCAATCGCCTCACTCGAGCAGGCGGTGAAACACAAGCGTGAAGCGCTAAACCACGCCTGGCTGTTCACCGGGCCACCCGGCTCGGGCCGCTCGAACGCCGCTATCGCCTTTGCGGCCGCGTTGGTTTGCCCGGATGACGGCTGCGGAAACTGTCAGTCGTGCCTTCTCGCCATGGCCGGCGCGCATCCGGACATCGATGTCTTGGCAACCGACAAAGTTCAGATGTCGATCGAAGAGGTTCGCAACCTGGTTCAGGCATCCCAGCTCGGCGGCACAATGAGCCGGTTCAAGGTGATGATCATCGAGGACGCCGATCGAATGCCAGAGCGCACCTCGAACGTTTTGCTCAAGGCTCTCGAAGAGCCGCCGCCTGGCACGGTGTGGATTCTCTGCGCACCAAGCGAAGCCGACATGCTTCCGACCATTCGCTCTCGTGTTCGTCGTGTGGCACTCAAAACCCCTTCGGTCGAGGAAGTCGCCAATCTGCTGGTTGCACGCGATGGCATAGAGCGCAGTCTTGCCCTCACGGTTGCCGCCGAGGCCCAGTCGCATGTCGGCATGGCTCGCCGACTTGCCACCAGCCCGGATGCACGCACTCGACGTCAGGCAACTCTGAATGCCGCACTTGCCATCGACTCTGTTTCTGCTGCAATTTCGACCGCAGAAGCCTGGCTCGAAATCGCCAAGAAAGATGTCGATGCGCTAAACGCCGAACGTGACGAAAACGAACTTCGCGAGCTCAAGGTGATGCTCGGGGTTCAGGGCGAAGAGCGTGTGCCGCCGCACGTTCGCGCAGACATTCGCAACCTGGAGGAAGCACAGAAGCGCAGGGCAACACGCTCCTCGCGCGATGGGCTGGATCGCATCCTGGTTGATTTGCTGTCGCTCTATCGAGATGTTCTGATGCTGCAGCTCGGTTCGGGTTCGGCGCTGGTGAACCAGGGCATGTATGACGGGCTCGCGCGACTGGCAAACAGCTCGACGGCCGAGCAAACCATCGCCAAGCTTGGGCACATCGAAAAGACTCGCGAACGAATCAATCGAAATGTCCGCGACCAGTTGGCACTTGAAGCACTAGCGGTTAACCTAAGGAACAAATGAAAAGCAAACTGATTGCCCTACTTATCGCATTTCCGCTGCTAATCACCGGATGCGTGGTTGCCCCTGCTGCTGCCCCTGCGGCAAAAGCCGATGTGAGCGCCGCTCTGGCGCCGTTCTATAACCAGACCCTGACCTGGACAAAGTGCGGCAACATCAAGTGCGCGACGATCAGCGCCCCTCTCAACTGGGATAGCCCCTCCAAGGCCGCTTCGATCAAACTGGCCCTGAACTATGTGCCTTCGACCGGCAGCGCCGACAAGGGCTGGCTGCTTGAGAACCCGGGTGGCCCAGGTGGCTCGGGCATCGATTTCGTGAAGTCTGGCGGAAGCCAGGCCGGCAGCGACTACCTGCGTCAGCACTACAACCTGGTTGGCTTCGACCCGCGTGGCGTGCAGAACAGCTCGAAGGTCACCTGTCTGAACGCAGCTCAGACCGACAACTTCTTGTACAACCCAACCCCGGGCGCAATCGGTTCGACCACCGAGTACAACGCAACGGTCGCCGCCTACAAGAGTTTTGCCGCGGCCTGCAAAAAGAACACCGGTTCGCTTCTGGCTCACGTTGACACCGTGGAAGCTGCCCGCGACATGGACCTCATCCGCGCTTTGCTCGGTGAGACCAAGCTCAACTACCTCGGCTTCTCTTACGGAACATTCCTCGGCACAACCTATGCTGCCCTCTACCCGCAAAACGTCGGCCGCTTTGTTCTAGACGGGGCAATTGACCCAACCGTTAGCGACGAAGACTCGAATGCATATCAGTTGAAGGCTTTCGACACCGCACTTCGCGACTACTTGAAAAATTGCCTGACCGTGGCCAGCTCAACCTGCCCATTTAGCGGCACCGTCGACAACGCAATGAGCACCATCACCGCGTTTTACAAGAAGCTAGAAACAACTTCGATTAGTACCACTCTCGGTCGCAAACTGTATCTGCCAGGCGCCATCACGGGTCTGATCATGACCCTCTATAGCAACGACTATTGGAAATACACGAGCGCCGCATTTAGCAGCGCATTCCGCGGTGATGGAACACTGTTCCTAGAGCTGGCCGACGCTTACAACGATCGCAACTCGGGTGGCGGCTATGCCAGCAACATGCTCGAGGCCAACATGGCGATCAACTGCCTGGATGGTCGCTCCAACCCAGCCAAGTCAGCCATGGATGCGCAGAACTCGCGACTGCTTCAACTGAGCCCGTTCTTCGGTCGATACTGGAGAAACGGCGCACTTGGTTGCGCGGCCTGGCCGTACCCGCTCGCCGCGCATCCGAGCAGTTATGCGGCAACCGGCAGTGGACCGATCATCGTGGTCGGCACCACCGGCGACCCGGCAACCCCATACTGGGAGGCTCAGAACCTGGCCAACAAAATTCTGGCCAACGGTCACCTGATCAGCTACACCGGTGAGGGGCACACTGCCTATGGCCGCTCGAACTCGTGCGTAGTGAATGCGGTCGATGCCTACCTGGTTGATGGCACCGTGCCGGCCAAAGACCCGAACTGCTAACACCCGCGCAAGGACAGGTCACACAGGTTAAACTTGTGGCTTGTCGCTTGCGGCACGCCACCCTAGCTCAGTCGGTAGAGCAGCTCCCTCGTAAAGAGCAGGTCAGGGGTTCGATTCCCCTGGGTGGCTCAGATTGGGGTTGGCATGTTTCCTAGCGCGGCGCACCTGGTCGGCTTCTTCGCCACCGCGGTTGCCCTCATCGCCATCCCCGGCCCATCGGTGATGTTCATTATTGGCCGCACACTCTCAGAAGGCCGGCGCGCAGGCCTGATAACTGTGCTGTTCAACAGCCTTGGGCACACCACTTGGATGCTGGCTGTCGCATTCGGTCTTGGCACTTTCCTGTCGAGCATCCCGGCTGCTCTTCGAGTGATTCAGATTCTCGGTGCGGTTTACCTCGCTTATCTCGGCATTCAGTCGATTCGCAAACGCAATGCTGACGAAAAGGCGATGGCGGCACAAAACGACTCAACCGAGATCGCAGGCCCGCTGATCAAACACTCTTTTGGCAAGACCGCGCGCGAGGCGTTTCTGGTTGGTTTGAGCAACCCAAAGGTCGCAGTATTTTTCTTTGCGGTGCTACCTCAGTTTGTCGAGCCGGGTGCAAACTTCACACTGCAATTTCTGACTCTCGGAATCATTTTCGAGATCATGGGAAACCTCGGCGACGCAACCTACAGCCTCGGGGCATCAATTGCTCGGCACTGGATCTTTTCGCGCACCGGCCGCCTAGCGTCAATTATTGGCGTAGGCGGAACTCTCATCACGGGGCTAGCCGTGTTCCTATTGAGTTCCGCCCTCGTCGAGGCTTTCTCTCACTAGTTACCAGTGGCTAGGCCACGCAGCAGATCGATGAAAAGCGCACGGTTGCTGGGGTGAATCTGCCCAGCAAGTTGCGACTCGATGGCGTTGACCTGTGGCAGCAGCCTTTCGAAGAGCTGCCTGCCCGCCACGGTCAGCGAAACCTGAACCAGGCGGGCATCGTCGCGAGTCTTTTTGCGAGTGATCAAACCGCGTCTCTCGAGCGTGCCGAGCACGCCGCTGAGCGCGGCTTTTCCGAGTGCCGCCTCTGCAGCAATTTCGCGAGTCTCGATTGGTTGCCAAGTCGAGACAATCAAGAGCACCTGGTACGCGCTAAAACTCAGCTTGTTCGCAGCGAGGGGCCCTTGCTCAATCTGGTTGCGAACCGAAGTAGCGGCTTGAACCAATTCGGAAACCACCTCCATGGCCCGGAAGTCCAGGGTCTTGGCCAGCTTCGGATTTCCGTCGACGGCGTTGAGGCGTCGCTCACTTTGGGCGATTGTGTGACGGGCCATTTTCCTACCTTGCTCGCGAACCAATATACGAGCGGATGGGAGTCAAAGCCCAAAGCACGGCGGCAGTATCGATTGCCTCCTGAGCGATCGCGCTGCTGGTCGGCGAAAGGATGCCGAAGCTGGCAGCGAGCATCGCGAACACGGCAAGGGTCATGCCGACACCGGCTGCTTGCATGGCCTTTGCGGCGGCACCTCTGGCCACATCAATTGCAACTGCAACTCTGAAAATGGAATCTTCAATGATGACAACATCAGCCGCTTCGCTAGCTGCGGTAGCGCCGCGTGCTCCCATGGCTATGCCAACGTTGGCACCGGCAAGCAGCGGCGCATCGTTGATGCCATCGCCGACGGCGGCAACGTGGTTTGAAAAATCTGACTGCTTCTGCCGCAGTATTTCTAATTTGCGACTTGGGCTGCACTCGGCGAAGAATTCATCGGCGTTAATCTGCTCTGCGACCTTAGCTGCGGTCTCACGGCGATCGCCCGAAACCAAAATCAATTTTTCAATTTTCAAGACTCGCAGTGCCTCGGTTGTAGAAATTGCATCATCGCGAATCGGGTCTTCGATGCCGACCATGGCTCGAAGCTCTCCGTTGACTTCGATAGCGACAAGCAGCGATTGACTGAGCTTCGCCCATGCTGGAAGCGACAAACCTGGCTGACCGATACGAACCCTTTGTCCATCCACGACCGCTGAGATGCCAATGCCGTGTTCTTCAACGACTTGCGTGACCTCGACGTTTCGCGAGGAGAAACTCGAGGCCGCATCAACCAGAGCTTTGGCAACCACGTGGGGGCTCTGTTGCTCAATGGCCGCGGTAGCCGACATGAGCCAATCACGATCGACCGAAGTGGCGAACTCGATCTGCGAAACCCGCAGACCGCCGCGAGTCAAGGTGCCTGTCTTATCGAAAAGAACCGCCCGCACACCAGCCAACTGCTCGAGAGCCGCCCCGCCCTTGATGATCACACCGCGCTTGGCTGCCCTTGAAATGCCTGCAATCAGAGCAACAGGGATGGCCAAAATCAGCGGGCACGGAGTAGCGGCCACCAGCACCGCAACCGCGAATTTCACTTGGCCGCTGACCAGCCAGGTCAACGCTGCAAGGGCAATCGCAAACGGGATGAACCACACGGCGATTCGGTTGGCCAGGCGCACCCGGTTTGCGTTAGTGGCGCTTGCCTCGCGAACCAGGCGAATCAGGTTGGCGTAGGTCGAGTTTGCGTAGTCGCTCGTGGTTTGCAGCGTGAAGGTGGCTCCCGCATTCAAAACGCCGGAGGAAATCACCTCGCCCGCTAACCGTGTTACCGGCATTGCCTCGCCGGTCAGGGCCGACTCGTCGAGAACTGCTTGGCTGAGCAGGGTTCCATCGAGCGGAACGACCTGACCGTTCAAAACCTGAACGGTCGACCCGACGAGAACTGCGGCAACCGGCAGAGATTCTTGCTTGCCGGAGGTTACAACCGTTGCCATGGCTGGTGCGCGGTTTAGCAGAGCATGCAACTCGCGCCGAGCATTGCCTTCTGCCCATTGCTCGAGGGCTCGGCCACTAGCAAGCATTACCGAGATGATCGCCGCTGCTAGCCACTCGCCAATCAGTGCACTTGAAACGATTGCCAGAATCGCGAGCGAGTCGCTGCCGAACTCGCGGTGTTTGACCGCCTCGAAGGCCCAGCGCACCGAAAGCACTAAACCGATCAGAGCCACGGCACCGAATGGGATGCGATTTATGGAAGCTGGGAGTGCTAATCCAAGAACCAGACCAATCAGGCTGGTTAGCAAAAACCAGTAGCGCCGAAGAAAGGTCATAGGCCCAGTCTGCCACTGGCTTAGAGTTGCCATATGAGAGAAGTTGCAATTGAGTTCCTTGGCGCCGCGGGCACAGTAACCGGCAGCCGTTTTCTGTTGAGCTGTGAAGACACCCGAGTCTTAATCGACTGCGGCATGTTTCAGGGTCTCAAGGAGCTTCGACTGAAGAACTGGAACCCGCTTGGCATCGACCCAGGCGCAATCAGCGCCGTGGCAATCACTCACGCCCACCTAGACCACTGCGGCTATCTGCCGAAACTCGTCAAGGATGGCTTCAAGGGCAAGATCTTTGCGACCCACTACACGACCAAACTCGCCGAGGTGATTCTGCACGACTCGGCCCGAATTCAAACCGAGGATGCGGCCTACGCAGCCAAAAAGGGTTTCAGCAAGCACAACCCACCGAAGGCGCTCTACGAGGAGGCCGACGTTGAGGTCACCGCGCAGCGTTTTGTCGAGGCGCCTTTTCACGAGCGCACCCAAATCGCCCGCGAAACCTTCGTCACCTTTCACCCGAGCGGCCACATTCTCGGTGCGGCATTCCTAGAGGTCGAGTTCTTCGGCAAGCGCATTCTGTTCAGCGGCGACATGGGGCGCCACGGCCATCCGCTGCTAGTCGAGCCAGACAACATTCCTGCGGGTCAGTTTGACGCCCTGGTCACCGAGTCGACCTACGGCGACCGTGAACACGAACCGGTGACCACCCAGTTCGAGGATGCCATCAACCGCACCATTGAACGTGGCGGCTCCGTGCTCATCCCAGCTTTTGCCGTTGACCGCACCGAGGTTATTCTGGTTCGTCTGCGCGAACTGTATGAGCAAAACAAGATTGCTCGCGTGCCGATTTATGCCGACTCTCCGATGGCTCTGAAGGCGCTCGATTTCTATCGCGAGGCAATCGACAACAACAGTCCAGAAATTCGCACGGAGGTTGCTGCCGAATGGAAGGGGCGCGATCCATTCGACGCCGGTTCACTTCACGAGTTGCACACCGTCGATGAATCAAAGACCATCAACAATCCGCAACAGCCCTGCATCATCATTTCGGCAAGCGGCATGGGAACCGGCGGGCGAGTAGTGCACCACCTGCGTGACATGTTGCCGAATCCTAAGCACACCGTGATTTTGGTCGGCTATCAGGCAATGGGCACGCGAGGTCGCAACCTTGCAGATGGTGCCGAAGAGGTAAAGATGCACGGCGAGATGGTGCCGGTGAAGGCGAGTATCGAGCAGGTGCAGTCGTTCTCGGTTCACGCCGATGGCAATGAACTCATCGAATGGATCAACACCGCAAGCGAAAAACCAAAACGGATCTTTGTGGTTCATGGTGAGGCTGGCGTTGCCGAGACCTTCGCCGATCGAGTAAAGCAGCAACTCGGAATCGATGCACTAGCCCCGAAACTCGCACAGCGCATAGTTCTCTAGCATTCACAGGCTCAACCTTCTGCCTTGCGGGCGCTGGGTCGGTTAACTTAGAGGCATGAAATCCCTGCGCATTCTGCTCGCCGTTGCCGTCTTGGGCTTCGGCATCCAGCCTGCACAGGCGGCCTCAGACCCGACGCCGACTTCAACCCCAACCTCGACCCCAGCTCCGACTCCTTCGGTTCCCCCGGTGCCAAACCAGCCGCACACCTGCAGCATCCGGGCGGCCATGAACTCCAAAGACCTTGCCTACTTCTACGGATACGTCATGAACGCCACCACCGGACAGGTCTACGCCGACGTGCGTGGCCAGCAGCAGACACCGAGCGCATCCGTGATGAAGTCACTTACTGCGGCAGCGGCCATCCAAGTTTTGACACCGACCTATCAGGCCACCACTCGCGTCTATTCGGTGCCGAGCGAACCGGGCACGGTGGTAATTCGAGGGGGCGGCGATCACACGCTTTCGCGACTGGACCCGCCGTCTTACACAACGTATAAATATCCGGCGAAGATCTCGAAGCTTGCTGCTCAGGTTTTGGCAAGTTGGCCAACTGGTCAGCCGATTACAAAAATCATTCTGGATGGCAGCTATTTCGATCAGCCGGCCTGGAACACGGCCTGGAGCAACTGGGATCGCACCAGCGGAAACATTTCGCTGATCACTGGTTTGATGGTCGACAGTGACCGCGCAAATCCGGATCTCACTGATACGCACTACGACGGCACGCGAAGCACCGACCCGGTGATGAAGGCCGGCAAATATTTCAAACAGGCACTCGGCGTGGCTGCCAGCGGTGCAACCCTCGTTGAAGCGGTCACCCCGGGTGACGCAGTCGAAATCGGCAACGTCAAGTCGCAGCCGATGAGCATCTGGCTCGATCACGCGCTCAAGTACTCAGACAACACCGAGACCGAGGTGATTGCAAAGCACGCAGAGAGAATGAGCGGGATGATTACCGACTTCAAGGGTGTGCAGCCGATGGTGCAGCGAGCCTTGCGGGCAATTGGCATCGACTCCACCGGGCTGGTGATGAATGATGCGAGTGGACTTGCACAGAGCGATCGGGTCACCGCAAAACTGGTGGCTTCGGTGATGGCTGAGGCCAGCCATCCGACCTCTGCAATTTCGTCTCTGATTGGGTACCTGCCGGTCTCGGGTGTATCGGGCACGCTGTCTGGCCGCTACAACGGCTATTCGGCACTCGCCCGCGGCGCTGTGCACGCTAAGAGTGGCTACATCCCAGGTGTTTTCAGCCTTGCCGGCCTGGTCTATGCCAAAGATGGCACGGTCATCGCATTCGCCGGTTTCGCCCGCCAGTTCGGGGGCAAGAAGCTCTGGGCGGCCGCAAAACCAGCCTTGGATGCACTCACCACACGCCTGTTTCTCTGTGGGGCCGGCTCCTACTACTAGGCCTGTGTAAGACTGGGCTCATGTCAGCAATGAGGCTCGAACATGACCTGCTCGGAAACTTTGAAGTACCCAGTGACGCTTACTGGGGAGTGCACACCGGCAGGGCAGTGCAAAACTTCCCCATCACTGGGGTGCCGATCGGGCACTACCGATCACTAATCCAGGCTCTAGCTCTGGTGAAGTCGGCCGCAGCCGACGCAAACTTCTCGGTCGGTGAACTCGACAAGGATGTACACGACGCAATCGTGCAGGCGTGTGCTGAAGTGGCCGAAGGCAAATTCGATTCGCAATTCGTGGTCGATGCAATTCAGGGTGGCGCTGGAACAAGCACCAACATGAATGCCAACGAGGTCATCGCAAACCGCGCGCTCGAGATTTCGGGCCGGGCCAAAGGCGACTACGAGCACATTCACCCGCTAAACCATGTAAATATGTCGCAGTCGACCAACGACGTTTACCCAACCGCAATCAAGGTGGCGCTCATCCTTGAATTGCGTGAACTGGTAAAGGCGATGGATCACCTTCGCAATTCCTTCGCTTCTAAGGCAACCGAGTTTCGCGACGTCATCAAGATGGGTCGCACCCAGTTGCAGGACGCCGTGCCGATGACGCTCGGTCAAGAGTTCGCAACCTTCGCTCGCATGGTGATGGAAGACGAGCAGCGACTTCGGGAACTCGTTCCGCTGCTTTGCGAAATTAACCTCGGTGGCACGGCAATCGGAACGCAGTTGAATGCACCGATCGGCTACGTTGCATCGGTGACGAAACGACTGGGCGAGCTCACCGGAATTGATTTCGTTTCGGCCGCCGACATGATTGAAGCCACCCAGGATGCCGGCGTATTCGTGATGGTAAGCGGAGTGCTCAAGCGGGTTGCGGTGAAGCTCTCGAAGACTTCGAACGACCTTCGACTGCTCTCCAGCGGGCCTCGTGCCGGCTTCGGCGAGATCAACCTGCCGGCAATGCAGGCGGGCTCGTCGATCATGCCAGGCAAGGTGAACCCGGTAATTCCAGAGGTGGTCAACCAGGTGGCCTTCGCGGTCATCGGCTATGACATGACTGTGACCATGGCCGCCGAGGGCGGTCAGCTGCAGCTCAACGCCTTCGAACCAATCATCACGCGAGCACTAATGATGGGCATCACCCAGCTGCGCCAGGCCTGCTACACGCTTGCCGACCGATGCGTCGATGGCATCACCGCCAATCGTGAGAAGTTGCGCGAGAGCGTAGAAAACTCAATTGGTCTGGTTACTGCGCTTTCGCCGATGCTTGGCTACGAAAACGCCACCGAGGTCGCAAAGCGTGCGCTGCTCGAAGACAAGACGGTTCGCGAAGTGGTTCTTGAACTTGGCCTGATGACCGCAGAAGAATTCAGCCAGGTGCTCGGCGACGTCGACCGCCTGGCCGGCCCGTTGCAAATGTAAAACGCCGGCTCGTTTTCACGAACCGGCGCTTCCGCAATTTTCTCGACTACTTCTGTTCAGGTTCGTCGTCTGTCAATATCTCAGGGTCGGCTTCCTGCTTGCGCTCTTTCGCTCGCAGGCGGATTGCACCAAAGACCGAACCGAGGATGATCAAACCGGCACCGATGCCAAGCCCAATCCAGGTCAGCGAAGAGTTTGAATCAGACTTCGCAGCATCATCGTAGGCAACCGGGGCAGGGGCGATCAAAGGCATCGGGGTCACGCCACCGATTGCTGTGCGTGCTGAATCGCAAGCCAAGTCAGGAGCTTCAGCAACAAAACTGCTGGTGTTAGTCAGGGTGAACTTGAAGGTTCCCGAATTCGGGTGACCGTCGTTAGAAACCGAGCGCCAATCGACTGTGTAGTCACCGGCTTTGTCGAGTGAGAACAGCGAACTGATTTGTGGGCCATCCACAGAGAGGCAGGCGGTTGGTTCGGTGGCCCCATCCGGCCCGGTGATGGCGATGGCAATGCCAGCGTTGTCTGCGACCTGCATCACGTCTTCGTTGAAGGTCACGCTAACAGCGAAGGTGCCTGCTTCAACAGTCGAGTTTGCCTCGGGGTAGGTGCCGGTCACCTCATCGTGTGCAGCTGCTGGTGCGGCCGGAACGGCAATGGAAAATACGAGGGCGAGTGCGGCAAACAGGGGTGCAAGGAACTTCTTCATAGTGGTAAGTCTATTCAACGGCCGCCGAGCCTAAACTTGTCGAGGAACCACGGAAGGGTTGTTTTGGCAAAGAAGTTCGCCTACATAAAAGAGGTATTAATCGGCATTGGCTCGGGTCTGGTTGCCCTGCTGCTGCTCATCCTTGGTTTTAGTGTTAGCGGGGGTCAAATTGCCCACACCTCAAGCCCAGTGACGCTGCCAAGCAGCCAAACTTCGGCAAACGCCTCGCCTTCGGCGTCGCCTACCGGTTCGCTTGCCCGCACCTGTTCAATCAACGCCCAGGCTACAGACCCATTGCTCGGAACTTTCTCTGGCGTGATCATCAACTCGGGCACCAACGAAGTGCTTTTCAATCGAAACGCGGATGTTCCTGCCGCAACTGCCTCAACGCTGAAACTCTTGACCGCTGCAGCCGCGGTTCAGGTTCTCGGCCCGAATTACCGCGTCGAAACCAAGGTCTACCAAGACCCCGCCAACCCAGGCAGCATCTTTTTGGTTGGCGCTGGCGACCCAACGCTCTCGCGCACGGTTCCAGGCAAGCAGTCGGTTTACCTGAATGCCCCGAAGCTCTCCGACCTCGCCGTTGGAGTGAACGCGAAGGTTGG
The DNA here is from genome assembly GCA_903909605.1 of uncultured Micrococcales bacterium. GTDB lineage: Bacteria > Actinomycetota > Actinomycetes > Actinomycetales > Microbacteriaceae > Rhodoluna. The sequence continues at coordinate 27,687 of CAIVWH010000018.1, forward strand.
CACCACTCCGATTACCAAGATCACCTTGGATTCAACACTGTTCAACGGCCCAAGCTGGGAGCCAACCTGGGAACGCAGCGAGCAGACCCAGGGATTTATGTCAGAGGTCACCGCGCTTGAGGTCGATGGCGATCGCGCTAATCCAGGTGCTGAGACTTCAGCGCGAAGCACCACGCCGGTTGCAAATGCGGGCAAGTACTTCAAGGCAGCTCTCGGCGCTTCTGCCGCAAACGCGACTATCGTGCAGGGCAAAGTGCCTGCCGGCATGACTCAGCTCACCAGCGTGCTGTCGCAGCCCATCAGCGTTTGGATTCAGCACATGTTGCTTGTGTCAGACAACACCGAAGCCGAATACCTTGCGCGCCTGGTCTCGCTCAAAGAGGGCATGGATGGTTCGTTCAGTTCGCTAGACGCTGCAATCAAGCAGGCGCTCAGCTACACGAACCTGCCTTCATCGAACCTAGTTATCAAGGATGGCAGCGGTCTTTCAAACCTCAACGCCGTGCCGCCTACCTATCTGGCAAAGCTTGCCCAGCTGATCGGCAGTGGTCTCGGCAACTGGAACGTGCTGATGAATGGCATGCCGGTTGCTCACGAAACCGGCTCGCTGACCGACCGCTTTGGCGGTGCCAACCTCGATGCCGACGGCAAGGTCGTTGCCAAGACCGGCTGGATCAAGCACGGCTATACACTGGCCGGCCTCATCTATGCCAAGGATGGCACCAAGATGGTCTTTGCCGTCTATGCCCTTGGCAACGTAAGTGACAGCGCCAAGGGAGCCATCGACAATCTGATTGCCGCCGCCTACCGCTGCGGCAATACCTTGAGCAACAACTAGGCCAGAACGGCAGCGCACAAATGAGCCTCAAGTTTGAGAACACCACCCGTTACTGGATGCGCCTGCTCGCGCCTTTCGTAATTACCTCGGTTTTGTGCCTGCCTGCCGCGATTGCGGTTTTGGGCCATGTTGAACTGCAGCCCGTCACTGGTGCACTGGTGTTTGGACTTGCCATAATTTCCTCGGCTTTCATGCTTGGCTGGCTGGCCGAGGCGGCCGAACTCGATTTGTCTGGCGGACTCTCGATTGGTTTGCTGGCCATCATCGCAATTCTTCCCGAATACGTGGTGAGCATTTATTTCGCTTACGCCGCTGGCAAGACTCCATCGTTCGCGCCGTATGCATCTGCAAACCTGACCGGGTCCAACCGTCTGCTGCTCGGCTTCGGTTGGCCCATGGTGATTTTCCTCGGCTTCTTTGCCTACCTGGCAGCTCGTCGTCGCGGCGAAGCAAAGCAGAAGCACTTCACTGTGCACCTTGAACGACAGGCTCGCCTCGACATTGGCTTTCTTTTTATCGGCAGCGTGCTTGCTCTCATCGTTCCGCTAACCGGCCAGTATCCACTTCTGCTCGGCGTCATTCAGATCGCACTTTTTGTTGCCTACCTCTGGCGCGCTTCGATGCTGGAAAAGGAAGAGCCAGAACTCGAAGGCACCGCCGCTTACATCGGCGCTCTGCCGAAGGTTGGTCGTCGAGTGTTCTTGCTCGTCATGGTTGCAATCTCGGCAACTTTCATTTTGCTCTCGGCAGAGCCGTTTGCCGATTACCTGATCAAGGCGGGCACCGCCACCGGCATCGACAAGTACGTATTGGTGCAGTGGCTCGCGCCGATTGCCTCTGAGGCGCCGGAGTTCATCCTGGCTTTGATGTTTGGTTTCAAGGGCAAGCCGGGCGTTGGCCTTGCGATTCTGCTGAGCTCAAAGATCAACCAGTGGACGGCCCTGGCCGGCTCAATGCCGCTTGCCTACGTAATCGGTGGCGGCAGCGGCGCTGCCCTGCCAATGGACGCCCGCCAGCTCGAGGAGTTCTCGCTGACCGCCGCCCAGGCATTGCTTGGCGTCGCCATCCTGCTGGCCCTGCGCATCCGGCTGGTTGAAGGCATCGTGCTGTTCGGCCTGTTCGCGGCCTCGTTTGCCATCACCGACACCGGTTTCCGCTGGACGATGGTGGCTATCTATTCGGTGCTGGCTGCGGTCTACTACTACGTGCACCGCAAGGGGTTCTTGCCCGCGATTCGGGCGCCGTTTAGCAAGCGCATCTAGTGGGCTTTGAATTTCGCGACTCAAGCGGTCGGGTTTGTGGCTCGACCGAATTTGCGAAGTCTTTGCTCGCCGATCAGCTTAAACAAATCGATGGCGAGCTTGCCACCTCAATTCGCGCTGAGACAAATTGGCGCAAAAACTATCAGCACTATTTTTATGAGCTGACTCGCCTCGAGGTAATTCGCCCCGATGTCAATTGGTCAAAATTCACGGATGCCCTTGCCTCACGAATCACGAATGATGCAGGCGAGTCGCTCTCAAATTTGGCCGCGCGCGGTTTCGCAAATCGCAACGACATTAAGTTCGTGCGGGTGGTGGGCACCGGCCAGCGCAAGTTAATCGAATTGCCGCAGGAGGCATCGGCGTTGACTGAACACCAGGCAACGCTCGACGCACTTCGTGCACTAGATTTTGTGCGGGCCAATGCCGCGCTCGACATCTCAGGCGACATTCTGGTTGCGCTTGCCGGTTACGCCGAGTTGTCTGCCAGCAAGGCTTGGCTCGATTGGGGTGGAACGGTCACAGTGATTGCGCGCAGGAATGATGCTGCGCACAGCGAACTTCTTGCTCACGCGAAGCAGAGTGCAGGCACGCTGCTCTTTGTTGAAGGCGGCATCGACCTGGTTTCAGAGGTCGAAAAGGCGGGGCACTTCTTGCGCACAGTTTCGCGTGAGGGCAAGCGAATTGTTGTTGCGAGTTTTGGTTATGCGGGCGGCGCAAACCAGATCAAACTGCAAGCGGCGCAGCTCGCGCTGACCCAGGTTGCCCTGCAGTTGCCAAAGGCCCAGGTTGCCCTTGCCTGGTTGGCAACCCCGCTGGATGTGATCGTGACCGACGCCCAGACGGCCGAGTCTCAGATTGCTAGCTATCGCAATCGCGGTTTGGGAACCAGGTTGCGAGATGCCTTCTGGCAGACTTTCGGTTCGCTGGTTCCCTGCGCACCCGAGGTGATTGACGGCGATGTCGGCATCTTCGATGCCAGCTCGAATCGCCAGGGCTCGAGCTACATTTTGGCCAAGCACTCCGAGCGCTGGGCTGCAATGGCCGCGGTCAGGGCGGGCGTGCGAATCTCGTTCGTGGTCGCCCCTCCGGCCGAAACCCAATCTGTGCTCGGGGCTAAACGGGTGCTTACCCGCACCTACAAGGGGTTGGCGCGCTTCGGGGTTCGACCTCTTGGCGCAAAGGCCACCGCCACCCTTATGGCGGCTGTGCTGGTGCGCAGCCTGCACGACCCGGCTGCACCGCAGAGCACATCGGCCACGGCCATCCATGCCGGCCTTTGGCGATTGCCTTATCGAGTCGACTCGATTTGGGTGCCCGCCAGCCTGCTTGGCTAGCGAATCTCGCGACACGGTTGCAGCAGTAGTCTGAATTCACCTGCTGTTTACCTTGGGTTTCTAATCTGAACGGGCGTTAAACGTTAGGTAACCAACTCCGAAAGGTCCAAATGGATTCGATCTCTGTGGTCGTTGGGGCAGTTGTTGTAATTGCACTGTTCTTCGACTTCACCAACGGCTTCCATGACACGGCAAATGCCATGGCTACGCCAATCGCAACCGGTGCACTTCGCCCGCGAATGGCTGTGGCACTTGCTGCGCTGATGAACCTAGCGGGAGCATTCCTTGGCACAGCTGTTGCCAAGACTCTTTCCACCGGAATGTTTAATGACGGAATCAAAGTTGTTCCGGAGATGGTGTTCGCAGGTCTAACCGGTGCAATCACCTGGAACCTAATCACCTGGTTCCTCGGTTTGCCTTCGTCTTCATCACACGCACTTGTTGGTGGCCTGGTTGGTGCCGGCATCGCATACTCGGGATACAACTCAATCAACGTCGCAAACCTTGTCGAGAAGGTAGTCGTACCTGCGCTTACCGCTCCACTCGTTGCTGCAATTGCCGCCGCTCTCGCGACGCGTCTTGCCTACGCAATTACCTACCGCGGCGACAACAAGGATGGACTGCGCACAGGACGTGGAAAATACCGAGTGGGCCAGTGGTTCTCATCCTCGCTGGTTGCAATCGCACACGGCACAAACGACGGGCAGAAGACCATGGGTGTCATCACGCTTGGATTGATTGCCGGCGGATTTGTAACCAAGGATGCGGGCATTCCACTTTGGGTAATGCTCGCCGCTGCAATCGCAATCGCTGCCGGAACCTATGCAGGTGGATGGCGAATCATCAAGACCCTCGGCTCTGGCCTGGCCGAGATCAAGCCTGCTCAGGGTTTCGCCGCCGAGATGTCGACCAGTGCGTCGATTCTGGCATCGAGCATCTTCGGTTTTGCCCTTTCCACCACTCAGGTGGCTTCGGGCTCGGTCATCGGAGCAGGCCTTGGTCGCAAGGGCGGTTCGGTCAAGTGGGGTAAGGCCGGTCAGATCGTGATCGCCTGGTTCCTCACCCTGCCAGCAGCTGGTCTGGTTGGCGCCGCTTCGGCTTCGCTCACCCACATCGGCACCGTCGGCATCGTGCTTGACGCCGTGCTGATGGCAGCGGTCTCGATCGCTATCTTCCAGATGTCTCGTCGCAACCGCGTCAGCCACCACAACGTTCGCAGCGAGGTAGAGGGCGCAGCAAAGGCCGTCACCTCACCTCGTCAGGTTCGTCAGGCTGCAAAGGCTGCCGAAAAGGCGGCTAAGGCCGCCAAGGCAAAGGCCAAGAAGGGAAAGAAGTAAATGAACATCGACTGGACCAAATTTGAGCAGGTTGCTCTTGGCGCGATCGGCTTCTCTGCCTTCGTGGTCATTGTTTACTCGCTCGGCGTTCGCTTCTTGACCTCGGCTCAGCACCTGGCCGGCAAGGGCAACAAGGCAGCAAGTTCTCGCGAGCTCGCTCTGCGCGTGCTGTCTTATGCGTTGTTCGCTGTGGCGGCTGTGGCAGTTGCCTGGGCAGTCATCTGGATGTTCCAGGTGATGTACACCCCAGCCAAGTAACTCGTTTCAAAGTGAAGACCCCGTCGTGTTGACGGGGTCTTTGCTTTAAGCGCTGGGCTTGCGGCTCGGTTAGAACAGGCCGAACTTGTGGGCTGCCTCGGTCAGCTCTTCGCGAGCACTTGGATGCGCTGCCTGAGTGATCAAGTTGTGTGCCTGCTCTGACTGTGAGCGCCCAAAGATATCGGCGACGCCGTTTTCGGTCACCACGTGACTGTGCTGAAAGCTGGTGATGTTCTCGGTGAGCCGAGGCACGATGGTGCTGACGTTTGCCTTTGGGTGCCAAGACTGCAGCGCCATAAACGATGCGCCACCGCGAGCGTGAAGCGCGCCAACGATGAAGTCGGTGGAGCCGCCGAAGCCAGAGTAGATCTGACCGCGCACGTGCGATGCGTTGGCCTGGTCATACAAGTCGATTTGCAGCGCCGAGTTGATCGAGGTCATTCGCGCCTGTTTGGCAATGAGCCCAGGGTCGTTGGTCTTCTCTGTGCGGAACATGCGCACCTGACGATTCAGGTCGAGCCAGTCATAGAGCTCTTGCGAGCCGAAGATGAACGACGCCGTCAGCGGCAGCTCTGGGTCAAGCGCACCAGCTTTGTGCATTGCCAGCACGCCATCTGAGAACATCTCTGTCCAGATGCGCATGCCCTTTCGACCGGTGAGGGTTGCGAGCACCGAGTCGGGAATGCCGCCGATGCCGAGTTGCAGGGTAGAGCCATCCTTGATCAGTGCACCGATGCGCTCGCCGATGTTGCGAGTCTCGTCGGTGAAGGCGACCTCGGGTTTTTCGGCTAGCGGCTCGCTGACCTCGATGAGGTAATCGATCTCGTGTTCGTACAGCTGCGCGTCGCCGTAGGTGTATGGCATCTTGTCGTTGGCCTGCGCAATTACCAGGCCGCCTCGCTCACGCACAGCCTCGATGGCGGCAGGCAAGATGTTGACCTCGGTGCCGAGGCTCACGGTGTCGTGGCGCTGGCTCGAGGTGTTGAGAAGCACCACATCAGGCACGTAGTGGTCGCGGAACAGAATCGGCACAAGACTCAGGCGGCTTGGAATGTAGTTCAGGCGCTGGCTGCCGCGCATCCCTGGCCCGACGAATGGCGACTCAAAGGTGACGCCTTCGCGATCTGGGATGCCCGGATGCGCGTTCAGCATGAACAACGTGAATTCGGCGATGTTCTCATCGGCCAGGCGAAGCAGGGTCTTGGGGGCCGCAAAATTGCCAGAGGCAACGATTCGGGGGTTCTTGGTTGGCAGGCTGGCCAACAGGGTTGCCAGTTGAGCTTCGGTGATTTTGCGCATGATGCCTATCCCAGGCGCCTTGAGTCTGCGCCTAGTTTGAGCCTAGCCCTGTGGGTTGATTGCCGCGGTCAAAATTGCGGCCAAGCGCGGCGCAAGGGTTTTTACGAAAGTGTTGGTGAGGTGGTTGTCGTCGCGATAGACCACCACATTGCCGATGATTGGCAGGCACTCGGTCTTGCCGCAGAACACATCATCGAAGTTTGCAACCGTGATTAGCGGGATGTTGATTTGTGTGATCGCTGTGAGAGCCGGTTCATCCTCGAATGCATTCGCGCGAGCGACAGCGCACTTGCCCGGGTTCTTGCCCTGCGTTGCGCTCAGGCATTGCTCCATGCTGCCGAGTGGCTTTGGGTTGTCTTTGATGTAAATCACCGGGATGCGCGTTGCCGAAATGTCTTCGAGCAACTGCTTAGTTCCGGCAATCGGGGTTGGCTCGGTCGGATAGTTCGCCTTGCTGTGCCACTCGACACCAGACTTCATCGATATGACGATGAGTTTGTAGTCATGCTTGTCGAGATAGGTGACGACTGCGCCGACCCATTTTTCGCAGGCAGCGGTCAGCGGCGCGTTCTGCACACGTTGGGCATAGGTCAATGGGCAGCCACCCTTGGCAATCACATCGACAGACCAGTGCTGCTGTTTGCCGATCACGTCGAGCGCGGCTGCGTATTGATTTGCGTGGGAGTCGCCAACAAGAGCAACTTTGATTTTCGAAGTTGTGTCGCCAAGTGCGCAGATTCGCGCCTCACTAGAACCTTGAGTCTCACCAGGGCACTTCGGATATGCGTGAACCATGGTGTCTTGCGCGGCAAGGTCGACCGGTGGAATCACCACGCCCGCGAAAGTCGGGTTGCTGCAGATCGAGCCATCGGGTTGAACCGCGGCAGCGCCGACGCAGGCTGGTAGTTCTGCGCCAATCTTGGCTGCAAGAGCCAAGCCTCGGTTGATCTCGGCCTGAGCCGGCACGGTTGCCGCTGCACTTCCGCCAATCAGCAGGGCTGCGGCTGCGGCCATAGCGGCGAAGGTGCCCCACTGTGGGGCCTTGCGGGCGATGAGCGGCAGCTCGACAAAGCGACGGGTCAGCCAGGCCAGCAGCAGGGTCGCGACGATCTCAAGCCAGAGCCACTCCGGCGCAATCCCTCCGGCTGCGCCAAGCACGACCGGGGTCAGAACCAGAATCGGCCAGTGCCAGAGGTACACCGAATACGAAATGTCTCCCAGAACTTGTATGGGCTTCCAACCCAAAACGCGACCGACCAATCCGCCTTCCGCGCCGAACCAGATCGCGGCGGCTGTCGCAAGCGTTGGCCAGAGTGCAAGTGCGCCGGGGAATGCATCCGTTGGTTTGATTTGAATTGCCGCCCAGATGATCGCACCAAAAGCCAACACAAAACCCATGCGAGCGAACCATGCCGAAATGCGAGCACGCGGCACGAATGCGACGAGCGCACCGATGCCGAATTCCCAGACTCGGGTCGGCGTCACGAAGTAAGCCATCGCGGCATCTTTGTGCGTGTAATAAGTCGAATAGGCGAGCGAAGCCGCGGTTAGCACTGCGAGCCCGACAAAAAACAAGACGCGCTTGTTCGCGCGCAACTTGCCCGCCAACCAAACGCCGATCGCAATAAGCAACGGCCAGACGAAATAGAACTGCTCCTCAGCCGAGAGCGACCAGAAGTGCTGCACCGGCGATGGCGCATTGCCGAGAGCCAGATAGTCGACCGCGTTGAACGCGAGTTTCCAGTTTTCGAAATAGCCGGCGGCCGCTCCAACCTCTGGCAACCAAATCACTCGGTTGTTGGCCGAAGCGAAGACTGCAATCACGACCGCCGTAACAAATAGCACCAAAAACGCTGCCGGGATGAGTCGCCGAATTCTGCGCGACCAGAACTCGGTCACCGAGAATTGCCCTGCCGCCACATCGCGAAGCAGGTGACCGGTGATCAGAAAGCCCGAAATTACAAAAAAGACATCCACTCCGATAAAGCCGCCTGCCAGAGTGCCGGCCCAGAAGTGAAAGATGACCACCAGGATCACGGCCAGCGCGCGAAGGGCCTGAATGTCTGCTCTGAGCTCGCGCACGGTTCACCTTTGTCTAATTCGGTCAAGTTTAAGGACGGTCAACAATTTGTAACAAAGTGGACCCGACCCCTTTACTGTGGGCGGTCGTGGCTAGGCTATGGACAATGGCCCTGGCAGAGCGCCGGGGCACAACTCAAGGAGAGTCATGACTATGAGCAAGATCGCACTTCGCGCTCTTGGTGTTGCGGCTGTCGCCTCACTGAGCATCGCCGGCCTTGCCGGTTGCGCTTCGGTTGGCGGCTCGTCGGCAATCACCGTAGGCACCACCGACCAGGTGGTCTCGCTAGACCCAGCTGGTGAATACGACAACGGTTCGTTCGCGGTCGTAAACCAGGTTTACCCATTCCTGCTCAACTCGGTTCAGGGCAAGGCTGAGGTGTCTCCAGACATCGCTACTTCTGCATCGTTCACCTCGCCAACCGAATACACCGTGGTTCTGAAGAAGGGCCTCAAGTTCGCAAACGGCCACGACCTCACCGCGTCAGACGTCAAGTTCAGCTTCGACCGCGTTCTAAAGATCGCCGACGAGAACGGCCCTTCGTCGTTGCTCTGGAACCTCGCATCAACCACCGTCAAGGATGACCTCACCGTCGTATTCACCTTGAAGAGTGCAAACGACCAGACCTTCCCTGCGACTCTTTCGAGCCCAGCTGGTCCGATCGTTGACGAACAGTCATTCCCAGTCAACAAGCTGCTTGGCGACAACGAAATCGCCGCTGCTCATCCGTTCGCTGGTCAGTACGACATCACCTCATACAAGAAGAATGAGTTGGTCAGTTTCAAGAAGTTCGATGGCTACAACGGAAACCTGGGCCTCGCTCAGAACTCGGTTGTAAACCTGAAGTACTACACCGATGCAAGCAACCTGAAGCTTGATGTTCAGAAGGGCAACATCGACGTTGCTGCCCGCAGCCTTTCGGCAACCGACATCCAGTCACTCAGCAGCGACAGCAACCTCACCGTTCACCAGGGCCCTGGCGGCGAGATTCGCTACATCGTGTTCAACTTCAACACCCAGCCATTCGGTGCAAAGACCGCAACTCCAAGCGCAGCTAAGGCACTCGCAGTTCGCCAGGCAGTTGCAAACCTGATCGACCGTCAGGCAATCAGCGACCAGGTCTACAAGGGCACCTACACCCCGCTTTACAGCTACGTTCCAACCGGCATCCCAGGTGCGGTCACCCCACTCAAGGATCTCTACGGCAAGGATGGCGGCCCTGACGCTGCCGCAGCTGCCGCGGTTCTAAAGGCCGCTGGCGTCACCGCGCCGGTAACCCTGAACATCCAGTGGACTCCTGCGCACTACGGCCCATCATCGGGCGACGAGTACGCCCTGATCAAGAGCCAGCTCGAGTCGAGCGGTCTGTTCAAGGTCAACCTGCAGTCGACCGAGTGGACCACCTACTCGAAGGAGCGCACCGCGGATGCCTACCCTGCCTACCAGCTGGGTTGGTTCCCTGACTACTCAGACGCCGACAACTGGCTGACTCCGTTCTTCCTTCAGGGCGGGTTCTTGGGCAACCACTACGACAACGCAGCGGTGGACACCTTGATCAAGGCTCAGGGAGTCGAGACCGACGCAACCAAGCGCCAGCAAGACATCGAAGCAATTCAGCTTGCCGTCGCGAAAGACCTTTCGACCTTGCCGCTGTTGCAGGGCTCACAGGTTGTCGTTGCCGGCAAGAGCGTGAAGGGCGTAATTCTCGACCCTTCGTTCAAGCTGCGTTTCGCATCGCTAACCAAGTAAGTCAATTGAGGCAGGGGGTCGGTTCGCCGGCCCCCTGTTTCGCTTTTCACCGGGTTCATGGCACCCCCGCCTCGCTCAATAGACTTGAGGCAACTTTCAACGAAGAACGAGTATGAGCAAGAGCAAAGTTTCACTGGTCGGCTTTTTCAAGTCGCCACTGCTTCGCTACCTCGCAATCAGATTTCTGCTGATTCTGCCAACCGTCTTCATCCTGGTTTCGATGGTGTTCTTCGTAATGCGCGCCATCGGCGACCCGATCACCGCTGCACTCGGAGGTCGACTCACTCCCGACGAACTCCACAAGAGAATTCACGCAGCCGGTTATGACCGTCCGGTCTGGGTGCAGTACCTCGAGTTTCTTGGTCAGGTTGCCAGGCTCGATTTTGGTCGCACGCTAACCACCAACCAATCGATCGGTGAAGTCTTTGCCACATATGGCATGGCGACTCTCGAGTTGAGCGTTTACGCAATCATCATTGCTCTGCTGGTTGGCATACCGCTTGGCATGATTGCGGCCAGAAACCGCGACACCGTCAAGGATGCCTCGGCCCGACTGTTCGCAATTCTCGCTTACGCCACCCCGGTCTTCTTCGTGGGCCTGCTGCTCAAGCTGATCTTTGGCGTGGCCATCCCGATTCTTCCGATCGCCGGCCGCGCCTCGGTGAGCGACGAGCTGCTGCTGCAGACCGTGCCCAACGCCTCGGGCTTCTTTTTGATTGACGCTCTGCGCACGGGCGATGCCGGCCTAATTCTCGATGTGCTCAGCCACGCAGTGCTGCCGGCACTGGCGCTAGGGCTGCTCACCGCGGGCATATTCCTGCGCCTGGTGCGCACCAACATGATCGGCACCCTGAGCATGGACTACGTCGATGCCGCCCGTTCGCGTGGCGTCAGCGAGTACCGGCTCACCAGAAAGCACGCATACAAGCCGGCGCTCATCCCGGTGATTACCGTCATTGGCATGCAAATCGCGGTCTTGCTCAGCGGTGCTGTGCTTACCGAAACCACCTTCGAGTGGAAGGGGCTGGGCTTCCAACTGTCGTCGTTCTTGAACGCCCGCGACTTCGTTGCCGTTCAGGGAATCGTGGCCCTGCTCGCGGTAATCGTGGCGGTCACCAACTTCATCGTCGACGTCATCGCGGCGCTGATCGACCCAAGGATCAAGTTCTGATGCGCGGCTTGAAGAAACTTTTCACCACCGGGCTCATCGGTTCGGCGAGACGCTCGCGCGGAGTGCAGCGCTTTATGCTCATCACCGGGTTGGTGCTGACCGCGGCGTTCTTGCTGCTTGCTGCTTTGGCACCGATTCTTGCGCCGTACGGATTTGCTCAGCTGCAAGATTCACACGGATACTTTGGCTCTCAGCAACCACCATCGAGTGCGCATCTGCTTGGCACAACAGTCGGTGGCATGGATGTGCTCAGCCGCGTTCTCTGGGGAAGCCAAACCGCGCTGCTGGTGATTGTGTTCGCGGTTGCCATGTCAATATTCGCAGGAGTGATTCTCGGTTTGCTGTCGGGTTACTTCGGTGGCTGGCTCGATCGCATTTTGGTAGTGGTCGCCGACGCAGTCTTTGCATTTCCTTCGCTGCTATTGGCGATTGCGCTCTCGATTGTAATCAGCGGGGGCCGAAGCGGGCTCTTTAGCGGCATCTTGGCAACGGCATCTTCGATCACCGTGGTTTACATTCCGCAGTACTTCCGAGTGGTGCGCGCCGAAACTCTGCGCACCAAGAACGAGGCTTTCGTTGAATCGGCAAAGGTGCTTGGAGCCAGCCACACCAGAATCATGTTCCGCCACATTTTTAGAAACGCCACTCGCACACTGCCGCTGATCATGACGCTGAACGCATCCGAGGCGATTTTGACCCTGGCCGGCCTTGGCTTCCTGGGCTTCGGTATCGACCCCACCATGGGCGCCGAGTGGGGCTACGACCTGAACCGCTCGGTGGCCGACGTTTCGGCTGGCATCTGGTGGACCTCGGTCTTCCCGGGCGTGGCGATCGTCTTGGTGGTGCTCGGCATCACGCTGGTTGGCGAGAGCCTGAACGACCTTGCCGACCCGCGCCTGCGCAACCGCCGAGCAGCCAACCTCGACGAGCTCGAGGTGGCCCAGGGCGGTGATAGCGCATGACCAGCAAGCCAGGCGAACAGGTTCTGAGCATCGAAAACCTGCAGGTGGCATTTGCCACGGATGCCGGCACCGTCAACGCGGTCAACGGCGTGAGCCTCGAGGTGCGTGCGGGCGAGGTGCTTGCCGTGGTCGGTGAATCTGGCTCGGGCAAGTCGGTTACGGCGCGTTCGGTTTTGCGCCTGCTGCCTTCAACTGCGGTTACCCGCGGCGCCATTTATCTTGCAGGCCGCGATGTGTTGAAGCTCGACAGAGAGCAACTGCGGCAGGCACGCGGTCGCGACGCCGCGATGGTTTTCCAAGAGCCGAGCCTCGCGCTGAATCCGGTTTACACGGTTGGTTGGCAGATCATCGAGGGGCTGCGTGCGCACACTCCGAAGGGTCAAAGGTTTGACGCAAAGGCAGCGCGCGCCAAGGCAATAGAGATATTGGGCAAGGTCGGCATTCCAGAGCCCGAGGTTCGCATCGACTACTACCCGCACCAGTTCTCTGGCGGTCAAAAGCAGCGCGTAGTAATTGCCTGCGCACTCGTGCTCGAACCCAAGTTGATTCTCGCCGATGAGCCAACCACCGCACTCGACGTAACTGTGCAGGCTGAGATTCTCGACCTGCTTCGCACCGCACGCGAACTCACCGGCGCCGCCATTGTTCTCATCACTCACAACATGGGTGTCGTCGCCGATATGGCCGATCGTGTTGCCGTGATGTATCAGGGCCAGTTGGTTGAGCAGGCCGAAGTGCACGAGCTATTCGCAAACCCAAAGCAGCAGTACACCAAGCGTTTGCTCGCTGCCGTTCCTCGCATCGGTCAGTCGGCTAAGCCAGCCTTCACCGCGGATGCGAGTGTGCCACCCACGGTTCGAGCAGAAAATCTCGAGGTGGTTTATCCGGGTCGATTTGGTCGCCCAGGCTTCAAGGCGGTTGCCGGCGTGAACTTCGAGATTCACGCTGGCGAGGTGGTCGGCCTGGTTGGCGAGAGTGGCTCGGGCAAGACCACCATCGGTCGAGCCATGGTTGGGCTTGCCAAGGCGACCGGCGGCAGCATGAAGGTGCTCGGCTTCGACGTGGTTGGGGCCAAAGCCCGCCAGTTCAAGGCCGTGGCCGACCAGGTTGGCTTCGTCTTCCAAGACCCTGCCTCGAGCTTCAACCCGCTGCTGACAGTGGGCGAGGCCATCGCCGAGCCGATGCTGGTGCACAAGGTTCAGGCGTCGGTGGCCGCCGCCCGAGCCGACATAGAGGCGTTGCTTGCCGCTGTGCAGTTGCCAGTCGAATACTTCGATCGCTACCCGCACGAACTGTCGGGTGGTCAGCGTCAGCGAGCCTCGCTCGCCAGGGCCCTGGCCCTAAAGCCAAAGCTCGTCATCGCCGACGAGCCAACCAGTGCGCTCGATGTTTCGGTGCAGGCCAAGGTTCTCGAACTGTTCGCCAAGTTGCAGCGCGAATTCGGCTTCGCCTGCCTGTTCATCACCCACGACCTTGCCGTCGTCGATCAGATCGCTCACCGGGTGCTCGTGATGCACCGAGGCGAACTTGTCGAACAGGGTGAAACCCGCGATGTGCTCACCAACCCGCAGCAGCAATACACCAAGCGGTTGGTTCAGAGCTCTCCGATCGCCGACCCGACACTCCAGCGCGCCAAGGCTGCCGCTCGACACTAACTAGCAGCCCGCAGCGCGCGAGGTTTATGCTCAGGGTGTGAAAGAAATCGCTAAGCCTGCGGTAGTTGCAGCCATTCTGGGTCCAATCCAATCTGTTCTCGGTTGGTTCATCTGCGGCTTTTTGTTTGCCGGCTACGACCCGATTCGCCAGACCATCAGCGAGCTGGCGGCGCCGGGTTCGCCCGCCCAACCGATACAGTCGAGTTTCTTCATCCTTGGTGGCACACTCACTCTGATTGCCTCGATCTATGCCCGAACCATCCCGATGGCTGGGCGAATTGCGCTGTTTGTTTCGGCGCTTTGCACCTATGGCCTCACTATCTTTCCGACCTCGCTCACCGGGCACGCCCCGATTCACACCACCTTCGCCGCAACCTCGTTCGTGCTCTCGGCAGGTTGGATGCTCGGCGCGATGCGCAAGGGCGCAGATGCACCGTGGATCATTCGCCCGAAGTGGGTGCTGATTCAGACTGCCTACCAGGCAGTTGTCGCCATCGTCTTCTTGATTGTCTGGGCCGACCCAAACTCGGCAGTCGCCGGATTCTGGGAGCGCGTGGTGACGACATCCCAGTCGCTGCAGGTTTCAATCGTGGTGCTAGTCATCTATCGCTTGCAGCAATCGCGCAACAAACAGCTCAGCTAAAACCTTCGGTTAGTTGACCGACTCAGGGTCATCGATAAACTCGCGCACCTCTTGCGGGCAGCGGCACGACTTGGCGATCTTCGCGGCCCAGTAGTACGCCTGCTCTTTGTCGGCAACGTCAACGATTGAGAAGCCGCCAAGCACCACATCGCTCTTCGCGATTGGCCCAGGCATGACCACGCCATCCTCGGTTACGGTCTCGGTGCGAAAGCCTTGAAAGCCGCCACCGAAAACCCAGACACCGGCGGCCTTGGCTTCTCGCACCACAGCATGCGCTTCTTCGCCCACCTGCTCCCACTCGTGGTCGGCAACCTGCATGTTGCCATCGTTGAAGGAAATCATGAATCTGGGCATCGGCGTTCCGTCTCTCGTGTTCTCTGGGTAAATTGGTTCGCATGACTAATTTAGAACGCCCTGAAATTGAACCAATGCTCGAGCCGGCACCTGAGGTGCTAACCATCAAGGATGTCGTCGTCGGCGACGGCGCCGAGGCTCCAGCGAACTCGGTAGTCAACGTGCACTACCTCGGTGTCGACTATGAGTCCGGCGAAGAGTTCGACTCTTCGTGGGGTCGCGGTGAGTCAATCGAATTCCCGCTCAACCGCCTGATCAAGGGTTGGCAAGAGGGCATTCCTGGCATGAAGGTAGGCGGACGCCGCCTGCTCATCTGCCCACCTGAGTTGGCATACGGACCAGCCGGCGCCGGTCACCACCTTTCTGGCCGCACACTGGTCTTCATGATCGACCTGCTTGGCGTGAAGTAAACACTGATTCTTAAAGCAAAGACCTCCGGCACATAACGTGTCGGAGGTCTTTTGCTGTAGGCCCCGTCGGGATCGAACCGACGACCCACGGATTAAAAGTCCGTTGCTCTAACCAACTGAGCTAGAGGCCCTTGCACAACCGCTCCAGTTTAGCCGCTACTCGAGGTGCGGGGTCGAGAGCAGCTCGGCCGCGACCCGCGACCCGCGCCTCGGCCATTCGACCATGAGCATCGCTGTTACCATCAGGATGCCGCCGAGTGTGGTTTTCAGCGAGAGGCTCTCCTGGCCAACCAGCACTGCAATCAAAGCGGCGAAAACGATCTCGCTGGTCAAAATGATTGCCACACGCGAGGCATCCATCTTGGATTGCGCCCAGGTCTGCACGAAAAACGCCAGGGCGGTGGCCAGAACGGCGGTGAACCCGATTGCCAACCAGACATCTAGCGATGGGGGAGGCTGATAACCATCAGGCAACGCGAACAGCCAAGTCAGCAGCGCAACGGCGGCCAGTTGCAAAACGGTCATCGCGTAGATGTCTCGGCCGCGGCTCCAAACCCCGAGCCCCACGATGTGCGCGGCATAAAGAAGTGCGCAGAGCAACCCCCAGAGCTGCCCGGCCTCGATAGTGAACCCGTTCATTGAGATGAGCGCGAGCCCAACCGTGGCAAGGGCCACACCCCAGAAAACTTTGCGGTCGAGGCGTTGGCGCAAGACCACCCAACCGAGAATCGGGGTAAGCACAACATAGAGCCCGGTCAAAAACGCAGTGACGGCGGCGGTCGTGGCCTGCAGTGCAATGGTCTGCGTGATGTAGCCGCCACCGAGCATCAGGCCAAGCGGCACGGCGGTGCGCAGCACATCCCAGTTAATTTTTTTCAGCACGGATGGTCGGGCAAGCACCATCACGATGGTCGCGACGGTGAAGCGGGTAGCCAGAAAGTCGTTGATCGGCTCTTTGTCGATGGCTGGTTTCATGATTACGAAGCCTGCGCCCCAGAAAGCAGCGACAGTGATCAGCGCTGGCGTGGCAAATGCGGGGGTCTTCTTCACCCCGCAAGTCTAGTTTCGGCGACCCTTGGCTGCGGTTTTCGCCATCGACGGAAAGACCAGGCCGTGCATCGGCCACACCGACCACCAGTAGAGGTGACCCCACAATCCCTTCGGCACATAGATCGCGCGCTGGATGAGCATGCTGCCGGTTCCGCTCACATCGGGAGTAACAACAAACTCGAGCCAGGCGCGACCAGGCATCTTCATCTCGGCACGAAGACGCAAAAGCGTTGGGCGTTCGAGTGCTTCGACCCGCCAAAAGTCGAGCGCATCACCAACGGCAAGGTGATTCGGGTCGCGTCGACCGCGTCGAAGTCCGACTCCACCGACTACTCGATCCAACAGGCCGCGCAGTTGCCAGGCCCAGGTCGCGGTCGAGTAGCCGTTGTCGCCGCCGATTGATTCAACGCGAGCGAATACCGTTTCGACCGAATCCGCGCTGTAAACCTTTCGCACATCGGTGTAAACCGTGCCGCCGGCCCAGGCGGGGTCGGTTGGCAGAGGGTCAGAGGGCGCGCTCGGCACAGTTGCGTCTGACCAGCGGGTCTCGACGGCAGCCAGGTTCACCTTGGCAAGCGCCAACTTCACCGCGTTCTTGAAGGTGGTAAGGCCATTTTCCGGGTCTGGGATGAGCTGCCGAATTTCGCGAGTATCTGCAATCACGTCGTTTTTGAGGCTGTCCACGAGGCGGCGGGCGAGTTGGAAAGGAACCGGGGTAACCAGACCAACCCATCCGCTGGATAGGCGAGGGGTGAGCACCGGAATAGGAATGATGATGCGACGGTGAAGCCCGGCAACTTCGGCATACTGCTGCATCATTTCGGCGTAGGTAAAGAGGTCTGGGCCGGCAACGTCGAAGGCGCCGCTGATCTTCGGGTCAATCGCGGCTGCGCCGACCAGGTAGCGAAGCACGTCGCGCACGGCGATTGGTTGAATCTTGTTCAGCACCCACTTCGGTGTGGTCATGATTGGCAGGCGCTCGGTGAGGTAGCGAAGCATTTCGAAGGATGCTGAACCAGAACCAATCACTACACCGGCGCGAAGTTCAATTGTCGGCACTCCAGAGCCACGCAGAATCTCGCCCGTCTCGGCTCGCGAGGCCAGGTGCGGCGAGAGAGTTTGGTTCGGGGTGATGATGCCACCGAGGTAGACAATTCGTTTGACCTTGTTCGCCACGGATGCGCTTGCGAAGGTGGTGGCCAGTTCGCGCTCGGCTTCCTCGAAGTCCTTTGGAATATTCAGCGCGTGCAGCAAGTAGTAGGCGACATCGACACCCTTGAGTGCGGCCGAGATTTGTGCTGACTTGGTTGCATCACCCTCGGCAACTTCAACCCGACTAATCCACGGATAGTCGCGAAGGCGATCTGCGCTGCGAGCAAGCACTCGCACGCGATAACCAATTTCGAGAAGTTCCTTTACCAGGCGTCCGCCGATGTAGCCGGTTGCGCCAGTTACCAACACCAGCGGTTTCTTGCTTGTTGTTTTGAACAACTTCAGACCCGCGGTGATTTCGCTCATGGTTCTAGTCTCCTACCAGAATCGACTCGTGAAGTTCGCAGGCAACCACGCGCGGTTTTTTACCGGTGCGATTGACATGCACTACGAGCATCTGCCCTGGGCGAAGTGACGAGGCTGCGGTGATTTCGCCGCGAAGCGCCAAAGGTGCATAGCCGGCGATGGTGCGCAGGATGGTCGGCAGCGACGGCCGATGCGAGCAGACGACCACTGCCATGTTGTCGAGCAGGATATCGTCGAGCACGTCTGAGGTTCGGGTTGGTCGCTTGGCGTTGCCAAGTTCGCTGAGCTGGTGACGTTCCACTAGCTTGAGTTTGCGCTTCTCGGCGAACGGGGCCACGGTGTCGCGGCAGCGCTTCCAAGGTGAGGTAATCACGAGTTTCGGGCCAAATGCGGCCAGCGGCTTGATCAGCGCCTTGGCCTGCTGCTTGCCGAAGTCGTGCAATGGGCGCTTGCCGTCGTCGAGAACCTTGCCGCCCTTCCAATCTGCGCGGGGCATGGCCTTGGCGTGACGAAGGATGATCACTGGCTTGGTGTCGAGTAGGCCGGCGTCGAATAGCGCCTCTAGCTCATTCAGCGGCTGGTAGTCGAACTCGTAACTCAGTAGCTTTCGAGCCTGCTGCGGGGTTTTCCAGTCGACCTTCTCGACCTCTTCACTCGGCTTGAAGTTCGAGGCGGCGAGTGCCTTGTCGGTAACCTTGGCGGCCCAGTAGTGCACTTCCTTGTCGTCGCCGTTTGACAGCGGGTAGTGAATCTCGGCAAGGTGAACACCAAGCGCAACCTTGAGGCCGGTCTCCTCGCGAATTTCGCGAACAGCAGCCTCGGTTACGGTCTCGCCCTTATCGACCTTGCCCTTTGGCCACGACCAGTCGTCGTAGCGAGCGCGATGAATCAGTGCGACCTTAAGTTGACCTTTTTCTAGGCGCCACAAAATTGCGCCGGCTGCGACAACACTCACCGATTAGCGTTTCTTCGAGTGAATCTGACGCATGAGCTGATCCTGAACATCCACCAAGCGAACGCCGCCCTCACCAAATTGATGTCTGGCCCACTCGCCACTCGAACTTAGATGCCAGGATGCAGATTCATCACTCATTGCCAAATCGAAAAGTTCGTCGACTTCTTGGATGTGATCTGGCTGTACCAAACGCACCAGTGCTTCGACTCGACGGTCGAGGTTTCGATGCATCATGTCGGCGCTTCCTATGTAAACGGCAGGGTCGCCGCCACCCATAAACGTGAAGGCTCGTGAGTGCTCAAGGTAGCGACCGAGCACCGAGCGAACCGTGATGTTTTCGCTGAGGCCAGCGACCCCAGGCTTGAGCGAGCACATTCCGCGAACCACAACCTCGACTCGCACACCGGCCTGAGATGCTCGGTAAAGCGCGTCGATGACGAGCTCGTCGACCATCGCGTTTACCTTCACACGGATGCGCGCATCCTTGCCCTCGCGCTTGAATTCGATCTCGCGCTCGACGTGTTCGATCAGGCCATCGCGAACGCCATGCGGCGAAACCAGCAGTGTCTTGAACGAGGCATCTGGCGCGAAGCCGCTAAGCCGGTTAAACAATTTGGTTAGGTCTTCGCCGACCTGCTCGCGCGAGGTGAGCAGACCGAAGTCTTCGTAGAACCGGGCGGTTTTCGGGTTGTAGTTACCCGTACCGATGTGGCAGTAGCGACGCAGCTGGCCGCCTTCTTGGCGAATGACCAGGGCAAGCTTGCAGTGGGTCTTCAGGCCAACGATGCCGTAAACCACGTGCACGCCGGCGGCCTCGAGCTTGCGGGCCCACGAGATGTTGGCCTGCTCGTCGAAACGGGCCTTGATCTCGACCAGGGCCAAGACCTGCTTGCCAGCCTCGGCCGCCTGAATCAGGGCGTCGACAATCGGGCTGTCTCCCGAGGTGCGGTAGAGAGTCTGCTTGATGGCAAGCACCTGCGGGTCGGCTGCGGCCTGTTGCAGAAACGCAACCACCGATGTGGTGAACGACTCGTATGGGTGGTGTAGCAAGATTTCGCGCTGGCGAATAGCGCCAAAGATGTCGACCCGCTCATCCTCGTGTGCGGTGAGGTAGCGGTTGGTTACGCGTGGGTGCGGTGGGTAGCGAAGTTCGGGGCGGTTCAGCCCCGCAAGCCCAAACAGCCCGGTCAGGTCGAGCGGCCTTGGCAACGCGTAGACATCTTCATCTGTGATGTCGAGTTCGCGCATCAATAGGTCGAGCACCTGCGGGTTGATGTCGTCGGCGACCTCGAGGCGAACCGGAGGGCCAAAGCGTCTGCGCAGCAATTCTTTTTCGAGCGCGACAAGTAGGTTTTCACCCTCATCTTCGTCGACCTCGAGATCTTCGTTGCGAGTCACGCGGAACAGGTGATGCTGCAAAACCTGCATGCCCGGGAACAACTGACCCAAGAACTCACCGATGATGTCTTCGAGCGCAACGTAGCGCGCGTCGTGTACGGCTTGATTTCCTGGGATGCGCACAAAACGCGGAAGCAGCGGAGGCACCTTGACGCGGGCAAAGTGTTCGGAATCGCTGTTTGGATTCTTGAGCACCACCGCGAGGTTTAGCGACAGACCCGAAATGTATGGGAACGGGTGCGCCGGGTCGACCGCCAGTGGGGTGAGTACGGGGAAGATCTGATTCTGAAAATACGTGTGCAGCGCACCGCGCTCGAGGTCACTGAGTTCGTGCCAACGCAAAATGCGAATGCCGTTTGCACGCATGGCCGGTTCGATCTGCTCTGCAAAAAGTTTTGCGTGACGAATCTGCAGTCGGTGCGCCTCCTGGCTGATCTCAGAAAGCACAGCCTCGGGGCCAAGGCCACTTGCCGCAGTTACTGCAAGACCGGTGGCGATTCGACGCTTGAGGCCAGCCACCCGCACCATGAAAAATTCGTCAAGGTTTGAGGCGAAGATGCTCAGAAAGTTGACCCGCTCAAGCAAAAACAGGTTTGGGTCTTCGGCCAGTTCGAGCACGCGCTGATTGAAGGCAAGCCAGCTGACTTCGCGGTCTAGAAAGCGGTCTGCAGGCAGGTCGCCGCCCTGAGGCAGGGTGATGACCATGGTTTCGTCAGACATAAAGGTAAGTCTGCCAGTTTGCGCTTAACGGCGCATTAAGCCCTGTTGAATCTAGACCCGGCTGAGGCTAGGACTTTGTGACCACTCCGACATCAGTGGTGAAGCGGTAGCCCACGTTGTGAACCGTGCCGATCAGGGCCTCGAGGTCGCCAAGTTTGGCGCGCAGTCGACGAATGTGCACATCCACGGTTCTGGTGCCCCCGAAGTAGTCGTAGCCCCACACTTCGCTCAGCAGCTGATCACGGGTGAATACCCGGCCAGGATGCTGGGCCAAGAATTTCAACAACGCAAACTCTTTGAAGGTGAGATCAAGTGGCTTGCCGTGCAGTTTGGCGGTGTAGGAGGCCTCGTCGATAACGACGTTCGCTTCGGCTTCGGCATCCTGGTCGTTACGGGCCTCGAGGGCTCGGGCTATTGCCAGGCGCACCCTGGCGTCAATCTCGGCCGGGCCAGCCGAATCCAGGATGATGTCTGAGACGCCCCAGTCATTCGAGATGCCGATCAGGCCGCCCTCGGTGACCACCGCAACCAGTGGGGCGCTGAGTCCGGTGGTGTGCAAGATCTTGGCGATGGATTTAGCCGAGGCGAGGTCGCGACGGGCATCCAGGAAGATTAGGTCTGCGACTGGGGCATTCACCAGGGCTGCCGGTTCGGCGGGAATTACACGCACCTTGTGCCCGAGCAAACTCAGGGCGGGCAGAACCTCTGATTCGGCCGTGGCCGCGAGTACAAGCAGTTGAGCCATTGTTCTCCAGAGGTTTGCCTCAAGTTTGGCATGATTGGGCTGTGAAGCAAAACTGGTTCGAGATCATTTCCATCTGGGTGCTGGTTGCCATTGGGGCAACCGTGGCGCTGATGAGCCTCACCAGTTCCGAGATCTATGGCGCATTCGCGATTCTGCTCGCCGGTTCGCTTGCCCTAGTTTCGCTCGTGCAACTTTTTCGAGCTCAGCCGGCCGGCTTCGTTCGTCGACTGGTCTACGTCGGCGGTGGCTCCTACCTCATCCTGGCGATTGCCACGGTCGTCTTCTGGCTTCGCGGTTAGACTTAAGCCATGAAGCTATCCTTCGAAATCTTCTTCACCGGCCTGTTGATTCTCGCCGCGTTGTCCATCGCCAGCATCTCGGTTCTCGTTCTCTACCGTCTCTTCAAGGGGCAGAAGTAGTTGTTCGTCATCCCTGATGACCTGCCAATCGAAGTAACCCCGTTCTCCTTCCTGCTCGGCAAGTGGCAGGGCGCCGGCAAAATTGTCACCCGTGAGCACGACGATGCACCTGCAGTCGAAGTCGGCTTCGTGCAAACCGCAGAGTTCACCCACAATGGTCAAGACGCCGTTACCTACGTATCCCAGGTCAAACTCGAAGACGGCCGGGTGCTTCCCGGCGAGGTTGGCTTTTGGCGTTTGACTCGTGCGACGCACGACTCGGATGCCGGCCCAGGATTACTTCCGGGCAAAGGCCCACGCGCTATTCAAACTCGCGAAGACCTCGAGACTTTGCGCAACGAAGATGGTGGCTTCGACATCCAAGTTTCGATTCTGCACTCGGGCGGAGTCGCTGAGCTTTACAACGGCAAGATCAAAGGTGCACGCATCGATTTGGCATCGTATGCGGGCACGGCATTCGATGGCGCTAAAACCTATCGCCACTCGATGCGCGTGTATGGCTTTGTGAATCACAACCTGATGTGGGCCTGGGATATCGCAACGCGCAGCTCGCAGACCGAGTCCCACGCATCGGCAGAGCTTCGCAAGATCGATGCGGCTGTCGACGAGATTCCGGCCGACTAAATGAAAAGTCATTTCGACAACCCTCTGGTTGAACAGCGTGAACTGCTTGCCGGAAAACGCGTTATCGAACTCGACGACCGAGCAGTAATTCGCATCACCGGAAGCGATCGCCACGAGTGGCTAAATGCCATGCTCTCGCAGCGCCTCGACAGGCTAGGAGTAGGCGATTCGGCAGAGGCGCTTCAGCTCGATGCGCAGGGGCACATCGAACAAGACTTTCAACTCATCGAAGACGGCGAGAGCACCTGGCTGATTTGCTATTCGGCAAATGCAAGCAAATTGCTGCGCTGGTTCGACATGGTGATTTTTCGCAGCAAGGTCGAAGTGGCCGACGCCAGCGGCGACTTCGCCGTGGTTGCCAGTTTCGGGCATCCGATTGCCGATGCCGCCAAGGGCAATGCCAGCTCGCTGACTTGGCAAGACCCTTGGATGAGCGAACCGAGCGGATCGGTGCGCTATGCGGACGCGGCCGGCCGTGAACCCTGGCCGCTGTACCTGAACTTGATTGCCAAGCACGAACTGGCTGAGATTCTCGGCCAGTATCAGCCGGCGGGGTCGCTGGCCTTTGATGCTCTGCGTGTTGCTGCCCAGCGGCCCTGGCAGCCGAACGAGATCGATGAGAAGACCCTGCCCCACGAACTCGATTGGCTCTCCAGCGCGGTTCACCTGAGCAAGGGGTGCTATCGCGGGCAAGAGGCCGTGGCCAAGGTGCACAACCTCGGCCACCCTCCGCGCCGCATTGTCATGCTGCACCTCGACGGCACCGCCGACGTTGATGCCGCGGCAGGCGATAGCGTTTGGCAGGGCGAACGCGAGATCGGCCTAGTCACCACTGCCAGTCAGCACTTCGAGCTCGGGCCAATCGCGCTCGCGGTGGTTGCCAGAACCGCCGATGACACTGTTGAGTGGCAGGTTCGCTCGGCAGGCATCGAGAACGCGCATCCGATTGCGGCAACCGCGCAAACCATCGTGCCCCCCACGGCGGGAGCCGCAGCGGGCATCCGTGAAAAGCGCAGCGGGCTGCTCGGTTAGCTGTTAGTTATGCCTAAGAAACTGCATTGGAGTTTTCGCGAATCGATTCAGCGAGTAATCGAGGCGCTGCCGCCGATTATCCAAATCGTGCTCGCGGTGCTCGGCGCGTACTCGTTTGCACATTTTGCACTTGGCCACGAGATCCCGTTGTTTGCCGTCACGGTTACGATTTCGTCGCTCGGTTTCACCAGGGATGCCCGCCCCCGCAGAGTGATCGAAACCGCCGCCGGCATGGTGCTCGGCATTGCGCTGAGCGAAGTTCTGGTGATGGTATTCGGTCAGGGTGTTTGGCAAATTGCGGTCACACTTCTGATCTCATTTTTGCTCGCGCGTTTTATTTCGCCGAGCGCGGCTTTTGCAATCACCGTGGGCATTCAGTCGATGCTGGTGCAGTTGCTCGCGGCTCCTCCGGGTGGTTCGTTTGTGCGCAGCGTCGACGGTTTAATCGGCGGTGTCACCGCGCTGCTGGTCACTGCCCTGATTCCCCGCGATCCTCGAGGCGCCGCCATCAAGGATGCCGACAAGCTCTTCGACGTTTTCCTCGATTCGCTACGTTCGCTTCGGGTGGCGCTGCAGAACTCAGACTTCAAGGTCGCCGACGAAGCGCTCTCAAGAGTTCGGCGCAGCCAGCCACTGATTGATAACTGGCGTATGTCACTCGATAGCGCAATCGCAATCTCGCGAATCTCCCCTTTTCTGCGCAAATACAGGGATGACCTTGGCGAGCAGGTTCGCCTACTGCGCGGCATGGACCTGGCCACCAGAAACCTGCGAGTTGTGGTTCGCCGCATCGACTTTTTGCTGCGCGACAAGCAGCCAAGGCCATACCTGGCCGAGCTAATCGAGCAAATATTCATCGGCACCATGAGCCTGGCGCAGGGGCTGGAGAGCCCGGCCAAGCTCGAGGCTGCCCAGCAGAAGTATCTCGAGGTAATCCATCAGCTCGACCCGAAGCGCTTCGGCATTGCCGACGAGCTTCGCGAGGCCAGCGTGCTTCTGCTTCTTCGCCCGCTAATGGTTGACCTGCTCTGTGCCAGCGGGATGAGCGAAGACGAGGCCCGCGAGGAACTGCCTAAGGTCTAGGCCGATTAGCGGCGGCTTGCCGTCGCGCTAAGGTCTAGGCCGATTAGCGGCGGGGTGCGACTGCATTCCAGTCGACCGTGATCTCACCGAGTCGCCAGCGCTTGGCGTCGTTCACCACGGGCCAACCAGCCGCTCGCAAGTCTTTGCACACTTCAACCCAACGCTGAACCGGCGAGAACACCCCGAGTGCAGAGTGGTTGCGCCATGCGGCATCTAAGGCGTTCAGGTAGTCGTGAATCTTTTCGCCTGTCACATTGCGGTGAATCAAAACCTTTGGCAGCCGCTCGGCCACCTTGCTCGGTTCGTCGAGCCCGAGCAGACGAAGCGAAATCGTGAAACTAAGTGGTTGCTCTCGGTCGAGGGTTACCCAACTGCTAATTCGCCCAATTTCATCGCAGGTGCCCTCGACTACAACTCCATCAATGCTCAATCGCGATTGCATCTTTGCCCAGGCGTCGGCGACTTGGCTCTCGTCGTATTGGCGAAGCACATTGAACGCGCGAATCAAATCTGCGGTCTCTGCAAATTCGCTCGGCAACGGCGTTTCGAAACCGCCGTGCATGAATCGCAGAGCATCACTCTCGTATGGCCTGCCGCGTTCAACGCGTTCACGATCAATCTCGATGCCGACCACTCGCGCGCTTTGATTGCGCTCGCGAAGTCGAGCTAGCAATTCGAGGGCCGTGATTGGGCTGGCGCCGAAGCCGAGATCGACGGCAATCATCCCGGGTTTAGATGCAATCGGCAGCGCGGCGATGTATCGATCGACCCGACGAAGTCGATTGGGATTGGTCGTGCCTCGGGTGATGTTGCCAAGGGGTTTGCGCATAGCCACGGGCTAAAATTAGCTCATGACTTACACCTTGATTTTGTTGCGCCACGGCAACAGCGTTTGGAACCAAGAAAACCTCTTCACCGGCTGGGTTGATGTCGACCTGAGCGACCAGGGGCGAGCCGAGGCCAAGCGTGCCGGAGAGTTGCTGGCGGAGTCGGGGCTAAAGCCAGACCTGCTCTACACCTCGCGCCTTAAGCGCGCCATCAACACGGCTCACATCGCCCTAAATGCCGCCGACCGCAGCTGGATCGACGTGAAGCGCGACTGGCGCCTAAACGAGCGTCACTACGGCGCTTTGCAGGGCAAAGACAAGGCTCAGACCCTGGCCGAGTATGGCGCCGAGCAGTTCCAGATTTGGCGCCGCTCATACGACGTGCCGCCGCCACCAATCGACGACAACGACCAGTACTCGCAGGCTCACGATGAGCGCTATGCCGACCTCGCCGAGATTCCAAAAACCGAATGCCTCAAGGATGTGCTCGAGCGCATGCTGCCATTCTGGATGAGCGACATCCAGCCTGACCTCAAAGCCGGCAAGACAGTGCTGGTCACCGCTCACGGCAACTCGCTGCGCGCGCTGGTCAAACACCTCGATGGAATCTCAGATGACGATATTGCCGAGCTCAACATTCCAACCGGAATTCCGCTGGTCTACAAGCTCGACGAGAATTTCAAGCCTTTGGTCAAAGGTGGCGAATACCTCGACCCAGAGGCAGCCGCAGCCGGAGCCGCAGCTGTGGCCAACCAGGGCAAGAAGTAAAACTCAGCTTCAAAAAGAAATACCTCCCAGTTCGGGAGGTCTTTCTGTTTGTGAAGTCTCTTTGCTAAAACAAAAGCGAAACTACTCTTGCTCGTTCCACTCTCCGGTGGTGAGGTAAGAAACCTTGGCGCTGATGTCGACAACGTGATCTGCAAAACGCTCGTGGTAGCGCGACGCCAAAGTCACGTCAACGGTAAACATCGCGTTTTCGTTCCAGTCGTCTGAAAGCACCACGTCGAAAACGTGACGGTGCAATTCATCGACGCGGGCATCCTCGGCCTGAATTTCGCGAGCGAAATCGACATCGGTGTTGCGAAGCAACTGCACACACTTTCGACCTAGCTCAACATCGAGCGAACCCATCTCGACGAAGGTCGAGTGAAGCGCCGCAGGGATGGCCGAACCTGGAAAGCGGTAGCGCGCAATGGCGGCGATGTGGCCCGAAAGGGCACCCATGCGCTCGAGCGATGCCGAAATGCGAAGTGCCGAAACCAGGATGCGCAGATCGCGTGCAACCGGCGACTGCTTGGCGAGAATGCGAATGACAAGTTCGTCGAGGGCGAGCGCCTTGTTGCCGGTTTGATCTGCGATGGCGATTGCCTCATCGGCAAGCTGCACGTTCGATTCAGTGAATGCCTTCGTGGCCTTCTCCATGATTCGCACGGTGTCTTCGGCCATCTCGACCAGTCGAACCTGAACCTCTTGGAGTTGGGTCTGGAAAACTTCGCGCATGCGGTGGCCCCTGTCTGGTTGCTCTGCCATTGACCCTCCCAGCACTAGGTAAACATTTGCCAAACAGCCATCGAACTTTGCCGTAATTCGGCTTATTTACTGACCTACAGGAGAGTTTACCTAGTTAACCAGCCTTAGTCTTGAGGCATGGACCAGCAGGCTCGCTTAGATGTCGCAGCAGAGGTCTTGCACGCGCTGGGTCGGCCAGCCGTCATCCTGGATTCAATCAACGTCATGGTTCGCGCCACCGACGAAGCCGTGCCCTTTGGCCTGATGCAGGACCGCCCGCTCATCGAGCTCGAGCTGTTGAACCTGGTCGACTGGGCTCGCAAGGCTGGCAAGACCGAGACCTTTGAAGGCGCTGTGAACCTTGGCGGTCGAGCCGCCAAGACCTGGGTGTTGGCAACCGCCGCGCCAATCGGTCAGGGCCTGATCGCACTGAGCATCGAAGATCGCACCGAGGCCCGTCGCCTTGACGAAACTCGCCGCGACTTCGTTGCCAACATCTCGCACGAACTGAAAACCCCGATTGGTGCAATCAGTTTGCTTGCCGAAACTCTTCAGGGCGCAACCGACGATACGGATGCAGTTACCAAGTTCGCCGGCAGCCTGCAGCGAGAGGCCACTCGGCTCAGTCAAATCGTTCAAGACATAATCGAACTATCCCGATTGCAGTCGGCCTCGATCGTTGATCACAATGACGAAGTCGACATCAGCGACGTCATCCAAGAATCAATCGAGCGCACTCGCGTGCTCGCCGAAGTTAAGCGCACCCGTGTGTTTGCAAATCTCGAACCGGGATGCGCTCTCGGCAATCGCGAGCAGCTGATCACCGCGGTCACCAACCTGATCGAGAACGCAATCAACTACTCCGATGCAAATTCGCAGGTTGGCGTTGCGGTCGTTCACCGCAGCGACTTCAT
The DNA here is from genome assembly GCA_903909605.1 of uncultured Micrococcales bacterium. Taxonomy (GTDB): domain Bacteria; phylum Actinomycetota; class Actinomycetes; order Actinomycetales; family Microbacteriaceae; genus Rhodoluna. Next base: position 55,836 of record CAIVWH010000018.1, read on the forward strand.
CGACATCGTGGTTACAGACAGCGGAGTGGGAATCGCACTCGAAGACCAGGCCCGAATTTTCGAGCGTTTCTATCGAGCCGACCCATCGCGCTCGCGTGACACGGGCGGCACCGGCCTCGGCCTGGCAATCGTCAAGCACATCGCCCAGAATCACCGCGGCGACATCGCCGTATTTTCGAAACCCGGACTCGGCTCGACCTTCACCCTCACGCTTCCCGAGTGCGGCAGGAGCCACAGCGAATGACCAAGATTCTTGTAGTCGAAGACGAGCAGGGCCTGCGCGAACCGCTGGTTTACCTTCTGAAAAAGGAGGGCTACGAGGTCTTCGAGGCGGCCGACGGTGATGCGGCCATCCATGAATTTAAGGCAAAGAAGCCAGACCTGATCTTGCTCGACCTGATGTTGCCAAAGCGCAGCGGCAACGAGGTTTGCCAGATCATTCGCCAAACCTCGAATGTTCGAATCATCATGGTCACGGCTAAAGACAGCCCAATCGACAAGGTGGTTGGTCTCGAAATTGGCGCGGATGACTACATCACCAAGCCCTATGAGACCCCGGAGTTGTTTGCTCGCATCAAGGCGGTGCTGCGCCGAGGCGTCGACCCGCTGGTCGAGGTTGAGTCAGTGCTCGAGGCTGGCGGAGTGCGGATGGACGTCGAGCGGCATGAAGTAGAGGTCAACGGCCAGAAGGTGCAGATGCCACTGAAGGAGTTCGAGTTGCTCGAGCTGCTTCTCGAAAATGTGAATCGCGTTCTTACTCGCGGTCAGATCATCGACCGGGTTTGGGGCAGCGACTACTTCGGCGACACCAAAACCTTGGATGTGCACGTCAAGCGCATCCGTTCAAAGATTGAAGAAGACCCGTCGAGGCCGAAGCATCTGGTTACGGTTCGTGGCTTGGGCTACAAGTTCGAAGCCTGATTAGCCTCGAAGCGTACTTAACCTAGAAGCCTGAACTGGCTAGTTCTTAGGTTTGGCCGCAGGGGTTGGGTTAGAAGGAATCAAGCCCGCGTATTCGGTGAAGGTGCCGTCGAGAACCGGCACGTTTACATCCTTGCTATCGCCAGCGCCGTCGGCAACGGTCAGCTTGATGAGCGTGCCCGGAGCTGAGGTGACGCCGAGGTCGAGAGCCGCTGCGCCGTTGTAACCGAAGTCAAGTTTGCCCGCTGCTGGAACCTTCACGCTCGAGCTGACGGTGCCGGTAGAGATGGTCAAGTTTGTCTCTTGTGAACCCTGGTTGATCACAGAGCCGATGAGCGCACCGGTTCCGCTTGCGTTGACCAGGTAGACAAAGTTACGAGCCGATACGAGTGAGGGCATCATGCCGAGATCAACGTTCACACCGTCGCCAGGCTGGTAGGCATTCTGGGTGGCGACCGGGGTCATGAATGTGCATCCTGCGGTTCCGAATGCGACCGATGCGGCCACTGCCACTGCGGCAAGCTTGCGAACTAGCATTTGTTCCTCTCGAGGGTGTTACCAGAGGCCATTTTACCCACTGATTCCCTTGGATTCAGGCCTGTGCCGTGGTAATCTGGGGGTTTCCGGGAGGAATTCTCACCATGAATCTTGCAGTTGGCGAAATCATCGTCTACCCGCACCACGGCGCCGCCAAAATCGTAAAAATCGAGAAGCGCGAGTTCCTTGGCGTGAAGGAGCAGCACCTGCAGCTTCACGTCACCCAGGGCGATCTGACCATCTGGTTGCCATTCTCGAAAATCGAGAGTGTGGGCATCCGTGAAGTAATCGATGCAAAGGGCCTGAAAAAGGTCGTCACGATTCTGCAAGAAGAGTTCGTCGACGAGCCAACCAACTGGTCACGTCGCTACAAGGCAAACCTCGAGAAGGTTCAGTCTGGCGATGTCTACAAGATTTCCGAGGTCGTGCGCGACCTGTGGCGCCGCGAGCTAGACAAGGTGCTTTCGGCAGGCGAGAAGCGCATGCTGGCCAAGGCCCGCCAGTTCCTGGTCGACGAGATCGCCCTCTCGAAGAAGACCGACGCCGAGAAGGCCAACGCTTACCTCGACACTCAGCTGGCCGGCAAGAAGAAGTAACCATGACCGCCCGCGATCTTGCGGTGATCGTTGTCGCCGCCGGTCGCGGTGAGCGATTGGGCGCAAATACTCCCAAGGCTTTCGTCGAAATTCTCGGCCGCAGCATTCTCGAACACTCTTTGTCGGTGCTTTCAAACTTGGATGCTCTCGCCCAGGTAATCGTCGCCGCTCCAGCCACTCACCGCGAAGCTTCTCTCGACATCGCAGACTCTGTTTTGGGTCAGGCCGGAATCCGCATCGACGTGGTGGTCGGCGGTGAAACTCGTCAGCAGTCGATTGCCAACGCGCTCGCGGTTGTCGATTCGGCAGCCGATTTAGTTTTGGTTCACGACGCAGCCCGTGCGTTTGCCAGCCAGAGTCTTTTCGCACGAGTTGCAAGTGCCGTTCGCGAAACTCGCACCGCGTGCATCCCGGCGTTGGCAATCGCAGACACCATCAAGCGCGTCGAAGGTGAGAACGTGCTTGAAACCGTCGACCGCTCGACATTGCGAGCGGCGCAGACCCCGCAAGGGTTCGTTGCGAGCGAATTGATTGCCGCGTATCGCGTGGCCGGCGCAGACTTCACCGATGACGCAGCGCTCATGCAATCGCTCGGGCACCGAGTCTTGTTTGTCGAGGGCGAGGCCGCTGCCGAAAAGATCACCGTTGCGTCCGACCTGGTTCGAGCAGTTGCTCGACTGAGCTCGGGCGGGGCTGAAACCCGCACCGGCATTGGGGTAGACGTGCATCGTTTCTCGGCAGATCCTGCCAAGCCGCTCTACCTTGGAACCATCGAATGGCCCGGTGTGCCTGGCCTCGACGGTCACAGCGATGGCGACGCCGTCTCACACGCCATCGTCGATGCGCTACTTTCTGCGGCGGGCCTCGGCGACATCGGCAGCAACTTCGGCGTCGACCGCCCAGAGTTTGCCGGTGCAAATGGCGCGGTGTTCATCCAATCCACCATCGCCCTGCTCTCTAAGGTGGGTTACCGCCCCGTCAACGTTTCCGTCGAACTCGTCGGCAATCGCCCAAAGGTTTCGACTCAGCGCGAAGCCACCGAACGCGCACTCACCGCGTTGGTAGGCGCACCGGTTTCATTCGGCGCAACCACCACCGACGGGTTGGGATTCCTCGGCAACGACGAGGGAGTTGCGGCAATGGCATCCGCGTTGATTATTAAGACCGAAGCTAGGCTGACCTCGTGACCGCGCAGATGAGCCTGAGTCTTTACGACTCGAAGCGTCAGCAAAAAGTTGCGTTCAACCCAATCGCCTCGGGCAAGGTTGGCATTTACGTTTGCGGCCCGACCGTGCAGAGCGAACCACACGCTGGCCACCTTCGCAGCGCTCTGGTCTACGACTTTTTTAGCAACTGGATGAGAGCCCTCGGCTACGACGTGACGCTGGTTCGCAACGTCACCGACATCGACGACAAGATTCTCGACAACGCTGCTGCGCAAGGCACCCAGTGGCAGTCGCTCGCTAAGTCGATGCACGCATCCTTCAATGAGGCATACGCCAAGATCGGTATCGCGGCCCCGAGCATCGAGCCGCTTGCCACCGAGCACATCGACGGCATGCAGCGCATCATCTCGTTGCTGATCGAGCGCGGACACGCCTATCAGGCCACCGATGGCTCGGCGAATGTCTACTTTGATTCGGCCAGCTGGCCTGCCTATGGCGAGCTCACCAATCAAAAACTTGCCGACATGGATGGCGAAGATGCGATGATCGGCAAAAAGGCGGCCCACGACTTTGCGCTCTGGAAAGCGCACAAGCCAGTGGAGCCTGAGAGCGCTGCGTGGCAGTCTCCGTGGGGGCTTGGTCGCCCAGGCTGGCACATCGAGTGCAGCGCGATGTCGACTGAGGCGCTTGGCTCACACTTCGACATTCATGGTGGCGGAATCGACCTGAGATTCCCACATCACGAGAATGAACTTGCTCAGTCGCGTGCAGCTGGATTCGAATATGCCAACCACTGGGTGCACAACGGCCTGGTGAACGCTAACGGCACCAAGATGTCGAAGTCGCTTGGCAACTTTGTCTCGGCAGCCGACCTGTTTGCTCAAGACCCCCGTGGTCTTGCGGTGCGATACTACTTGCTCACCGCGCATTACCGCGCCAACCTCGAGTACCACGACGGCATTCTGGCCGAGGCTCGCGCCAACATCGATCGAATCGAAACCTTCCTTCGACGTTGCAGCGAATTCTTTAGCGCAACCATTGACGAGTCAGCAACCTTGCCTGCGCACATGCACTGGTTGGGCGACGACTTTGTTGCCGCGATGAACGACGATCTGAACGTACCAGCCGCACTAGCCGTGCTGCACGAGAGCATTCGCGAAGGCAATGCGGCAATCGACCGAGAAGACCTTGGCAACATCGAGCAGTCGATGGTTCGAGTAGTTTCCATCTTGAACATTTTGAACATCAACCCGATGGCTACGCACTGGCGCAAACGCGTTTCAGTCGATGCCGCCAAGGTTGAGCAACTAATCGCACAGCGCAACGAAGCGCGTGCACGAAAAGACTTCGCGGCGGCAGACGCCATCCGTGATGAATTGACCAGGATGGGCGTCACAATTGAAGACGCCGCCGACAAAACGCATTGGAGTGCTGACTAATGGCCAAACTAGGACGCCCGGGAGCCGCTAAGGGCAAAAAGGGAGCAACCAAGGGAACCGGTGGAAACAACAAGCGCCGACTCGAGGGCAAGGGCCCGACCCCCAAGGCCGAGGATCGCAAGAACCACAAGGCCTACAAGGCCAAGGAGCTTCGTGCGCGCAGCGAGGCAAAGCACGGCAAGCCGGTTCGTGGGGCCTCTGCCGCTGCGGCAAAGCCCGGTGCTCGCGCCGCTGCGGGGGCTACTCGCTCAGCTGCAGGCGCTAGTCGCTCAGCTGCAGGCGCAACCCGTTCGACGGCAGGGGCGACTCGAGGTGCAGCCGAGGCTCGCACTCCGCGGCCAACCAGCCGCTCGGCAAACAAGACCGTCGGCAAGGGCGTAAAGCCTGTTGCTCGTCGCGGTGAGTTCCTCGCCCCGAGTGCTCGCACAGCCGGCAATGCCGGGGCCGCCAAGCGCTCGGGTGCACGAGTCACTAAGGCCGAGAACGCCAGCGAAGTTCTTTCTGGCCGCAACTCGGTGCTCGAGGCATTGCGTGCGAAGGTTCCGGCAACTGCGCTCTACATCGCCCAGCGAATCGAAATGGATGACCGCGTCAAAGAGGCCCTCCTAATCGCCAACGCGCGCAATCTTCCGATCAGCGAAGTAACTCGCCCAGAGATCGATCGCTTGACCGGCTTCGACTCGGTGCACCAGGGCATCGCGCTCGCGACTCCGCCTTACTCGTATGCGCACCCGCAAGAACTTCTCGACACAATCCTCGGTCGCGGTCAGACTCCACTGATTGTTGCGCTCGATGGCATCACCGACCCACGAAACCTCGGAGCCATCATCCGTTCGGTTGCGGCATTTGGTGGCCAGGGCGTGATTGTTCCCCAACGTCGTTCGACCGGTGTGACCGCGGCCGCCTGGAAAACTTCGGCAGGCGCGGCCGCGCGCATCCCGGTTGCATTGGCTGCAAACCTCACGGCAACGCTCAAGGAATACAAAAAGCGTGGGCTTTTCGTTGTCGGTCTCGACGGTGGTGGCGACATGGATCTGCACGACTTCAAACTCGGCACCGAGCCGTTGGTCATCGTGGTCGGCAGCGAGGGCAAGGGCCTATCGCGTTTGGTGCAGGAGAACTGTCACGCTGTAGTTTCGATTCCAATCAGCGCCTCGACCGAGTCGCTCAACGCCGGAATCGCCGCCAGCGTTGCGCTCTACGAAATCTCGAAGCGTCGCGCCTAAGCCAACTCTTGTCTGGCGGCCAAGCCAACTGCTAGACCAGATCGCGCCAGTCGGGCAGATTGTCTTCGTCGTCTTCTGCCACGATTAGGCCGGTAGGCACGGCATCCGGCATCGTGATAATTCCCGAGGTAGCGGGCTCCAAAAAGGTTTCCTCATCGCGTCGATTCACTAGGATCTCATTCACGTAGGCCTGAACGGCCTCGAGCAGGGGAATTCCGTGATCGACCTTCTCGGCCATGTACCAGCGGTGTTCCAGCACCTGGTGGAAGATTTCCGCAGGCTCTAGCTTGCCGCGCAGGTCTGGCGGAATGGCGCCGATCACAGGCTCGAACACCTTGCTCATCCACTCGTGAGCCAGCATCTCTTCATCCGCGCCGGGTCTTTGATGCTTCAGCCGGTATTCGTCAATTGAGTTGAGCAGGCGACGAGCCTGGTTTTCTTCAACATCGAGGCCGGATAGCTGAAGCAGGCGGCGGGCGTGATGGCCCGAGTCAACCACCTTTGGCTGAATCTTCACCTTGTTGCCGGCTGAGTCTGCTCGAATCGCCAGCTCACCCACGTCGAATCCCAACTCGTTGAGTTTCTGAATTCTGCGGCTGATCTTCCAACGTTCATTACTTTCGAAAACTTCTTCGCCGGTGATGACCTGCCAGAGCTGTTCATACTTGTCGACAATGCGTTGCGAAATCTCGACCGGGTTTACCCCGGCGTGTGCGTTGCCACTGGCAACTAAATCCATCAGCTCGCCTGCGATATTTACTCGCGCGATTTCGAGGTCGTTGTCGCGTTGCCCCTGCGATAGCCCAGTCTCGTAAAGTTGCCCGGTTTCGGCATCAACCAGATAGGCCGCAAACGCACCGGCATCTCGGCGAAAAAGCGTATTGGAGAGCGAAACGTCTCCCCAGAAAAACCCGACATTGTGCAGTCGAACCAGCAGAAGCGCGAGTGCATCGACCAATCGTTTTGCAGTTTCAGGTCGCAACCCCTGCGACCACATGGCTCGATAGGGCAGTGAAAATTTGAGGTGGCGGGTGACCAGCGCGGCCATCAGTTCTTCGCCCTTTTCATCCGTGCGCTTTCGAACCACGGCGAATGGTTCAACACATGGAATGCCGAGGCGGCCAAGTGACTGCAGCAATTCGAACTCGCGGCGAGCAAGCTCGGGCAGCGTCTCTTTGATTGCGATTACATAGTCGTTCAGGTGCGCAAAGCGCACAATGTGGCGGCTAAGCCCCTTTGGCAGGGCGGCAATGTTCTCGGCGGGCCAGGCCTCTAATGGCAACTGCCACGGCAGATCCAGGAGTGCTGGCTCTACCGTGGCAGCTGTGATGTCTAGTTGTGACAAAGTGCCTTAGTTGATGCGGTCGCCCGACTCGGCGTCGAACAGGTGAACGATCGCCTCGCCCGATGGCTTCAAGAAAATCTTGTCGCCGTGCATTGGGTGGTTACGAGCGTCAACGCGCGATACGACGTCGGTGCTGGTGCCCTGCACATCGGTGTTGCCGTAGAGGTAACCGTCTGAGCCGAGCTCTTCGATTACGTCGACAGCAACCGGGATGCCCTTCGACTTGTCGACGTCAAGGTTCTCTGGACGCAGGCCGACAACGATGGTGTCTCCCTTTGCCTTGTTCAGGATGGCGTTGGTGATTGGAATCACAACGTTTCCGAACTGAGCGCCGCCGTCAACCTTCTTCAAGGTGAGCAGGTTCATGGCTGGCGAACCGATGAAGCCAGCAACGAACAGGTTGTTTGGCTTCTCGTAGAGTGCACGTGGAGTGTCCACCTGCTGAAGAACGCCGTCCTTCATGACTGCAACGCGGTCACCCATGGTCATTGCCTCGACCTGGTCGTGAGTTACGTAGACAGTGGTAACTCCGAGGCGACGCTGCAGCGAGGCGATCTGAGTACGGGTCTGAACACGAAGCTTCGCATCCAAGTTTGATAGTGGCTCATCCATGAGGAAGACCTGTGGCTTACGCACGATTGCGCGACCCATTGCTACACGCTGGCGCTGACCACCCGAAAGTGCCTTTGGCTTGCGTGATAGGTATGGCTCGAGGTCGAGCAGCTTGGCAGCCTCGAGAACACGCTCTGCGCGCTCTTCCTTGCTTACGCCGGCGATCTTCAGAGCGAAGCCCATGTTCTCTGCCACGGTCATGTGTGGGTAGAGAGCGTAGTTCTGGAACACCATTGCGATGTCGCGGTCTTTTGGTGGAACGTCTGTGACGTCGCGGTCGCCGATGCGAATGTGTCCTTCGTTGACCTCTTCAAGTCCTGCAAGCATGCGCAGGGAGGTCGACTTGCCACAACCCGAAGGACCAACAAGAACCAAAAACTCGCCGTCGGCGATTTCGAGGTTGAGCTTGTCGACTGCCGCGCGGGCGCCACCTGGGTACACGCGGGTGGCGTGGTCGAATGTTACTGATGCCATGATTCTCCTCACCGGCAGGTACGTGCCGGACGATCCGTTTTGATAGAGCCGCGGGCAGGCGCCTGCGGTATCTCTATTATTCACGCTCAGGAGGGGCAATTAGACTATGAAGCCGGTCCGATACCAAATCGAGACGAAAGGCAGTTCATGAACCAGAATCCTCGTCCTACCCGCTCAGAGCAGCGTGAAGAGGCCCGCGCCAAGGCTAAGGCCTTGCGCGAGCAGTCCAAAAAGAACGAACGACGTCGTGGCGTGCTGGTCAAGGGTGGAATCGCCCTGGCTATCATCGGCGTATTCGCCATCATTGCAGCCGTAGTTATCGGCGGCATGAATTCCGGCAGTGCCAAGGCACAGGTGCCAGGCAACCTGACCGCCGACTACGGCATCAAGATCGGCGCAAACGAGCAGGCATTCACCGACACCCAGACTCCAACCCCGTCAGCCAACCCTGGCGGCGTGAAGCTCCCATCAAACGCACCGCTGTCGATCGTCACCTACATCGACTACCAGTGCCCTTACTGCCAGCTTTTCGAGTCGGCAAACCTTGACCAGATCAAGGGCTGGCTCGACTCGGGTGCTGCGACCCTCGAGGTTCGCCCGCTTTCCTTCTTGGATGGCCGTGACACTCCAAACGAATACTCGTCACGTGCGGCTGCCCTCGCGCTCGCGGTTGCAACCTATGACCCGAACCACTTCTTTGCAGTGAACAAGTACCTCTATGACAACCAGCCACAGACGGGAACCTACGGCCCAGAGAACGCAGTTCTGCTGACCAAGGTTTCTGGTCTCGGTGTTCAGAACATGGACAAGATCACTGCAGCCGTAAACGACGGACGCTTCAAGAAGTGGGTTCTTTCAAACACCACCTTGGCGTTCAAGTCGAATGCTGAACTGGCTGCAACCGGAACTCCGTTTGTAACCGTCAACGGCAAGAAGTACACCGGTGCTCTCGACAACGCTGCGCAGTTTGCGCAGTTCGTGACCAGCCAGTACTCAAAGTAGTTCGAGAGACACGAGACATCGGGGATAAATGTTTTGCGTTAAGTGCGGCGAATCGCTGTCAGATCAGATTTCATTTTGTCCGAATTGCGGCACTCCTCGAATGAATGTTTCTCCCGCCTCTGAGGCGCCGGGTGAGCCGGTCTTCACGCCACCTCAGAAGTCCAATAAATTCTGGACTTCCTGGTCGCCAGCTAGGCGGGGTTGGTTCGTAATGATCATGGTTCTGACTGTCTTGGCTGGCTTGAACGGGCAAAACATCTTCCAGTATGTAACTGGCATTGCTACCGGTCAGGTCACCCTGTCGGTTTCCTCAGTCGAGAATGAAATCGAATCTGGGGTTCAGAAACAGGCTGGCATTACCGTAACGGCAACGTGCCCAAACCCACTCATGGGCAAGCCTGGCGAAGTTCGACAGTGCACAGTTCAAGACTCAACGGGCTCAACTGCCTTCGTCGATATCACAATCCAGAACACCGCCGGTGATGTGACGTGGCAGGTGCGCAACTAAACTATTCGAGTTCACCACTGGTGATCGATAGACACAGATTGCGCGGGTAATCGCGTAAGAAGAGTGGTCAAAGTCTCTTCTGCAAATCATGTGCCTAGGCCGACCTGGCGCAATTGGTAGCGCATCGCACTTGTAATGCGAGGGTTAGGGGTTCGAGTCCCCTGGTCGGCTCTCAGTTATCCAAGCAGTTTGGCGAAGGCCTCGTAAACGAGGAACGCTGGCCAAACAAACGACTTCAAAACACCTAAAACGCCATCCCAGAAGCCGGTAGCGGTTGAGACGAAGTAAATCACCGAGCCCAGGAATCCCAAGAAATAGAAGGTGTTGCCCTGCTTGGTGATTCGAATGTTCGAACCCTTGCCAACGCTCTTCTTAATCTTCTTCTTGAGTTTCTTCTTGAACTTTTCGCTTTTGAAATCAGTCATGGATGAAATCTACTGCTCGGTGAAGGAAATGCTCACCGAGTTGATGCAGTATCGATCGCCAGTTGGGGTCTGCGGGGCATCCTCGAAAACATGGCCAAGGTGACAACCGCAGGCGGCGCAGCGGACTTCGACGCGGTGGTGGCCGAGTGAGTCGTCGTCGAGAAGCTCGACCGCATCGCCGGCCTTTGGCTCATAGAAGCTTGGCCAGCCGCAGTGCGAGTCGAACTTGGTGGTCGAGCGGAACAGTTCGGCGCCGCATCCCTTGCATGAGTAAACGCCAGTGCGCTCCTCGTTTAGCAGTTCGCCGGTGAATGGCAACTCGGTGCCGGCTTCGCGCAGCACGTGGTATTCGAAGTCGCTCAGCTGCTCGCGCCATTCATCGTCATTTTTGTTTACTGAGTAATTCATCAAAACCTCGCTCGTGTGCGTTTGCTCACTTAATATAAATTGTTGCTCAATTCGAAAGAAGCACTCTTTTGGCAGATAAATTCCCGATGGATGAATTCGACACCGCGCCGCAGCACGGTGGCCGTCACCGCATCCGCCGCACTGCCAAGCACCGAGTCAACGAGTTTCTCAAGATCGTTGTGATTTCGGCGGTTGTGGCTCTGGTCGGTTTCGGCGGCCTGAAGCTGATCGACAACCTCAACTCTTTTGACAGCACCACCGTTGTGGTTGCCCAAAACACGGATGACCTCAACCGCCCAGTTGTTGTGGTGCTTGACGGCACCACGGCCCAGGGCCTTGCGACCAAGTGGGCCACGAAGCTGGCCAACAACTACAACGTGGCCACTGCCGCAAACTACGTGCCGACCACCGGCGGTCAGGTTGCCACCACCACCGTTTACTACCGCGACTCTTCGAATGCCTTCACCGCCGCCGCGATTGCCAAGCTGATCGGCACTAAGACCGGCACTGCAGTTGTGACTCAATCAAACGACTTCACGGATGCGATCACGGTCGTTTTGGGCACCGACCTGAAGTAAACCAGGCCTCGGCTTCGGGCTCTGGCGGTGAAACCAGGCCAAATCTGGCTTTATCACGCTTAGATAACAAAGGCACATTGGGTACTTTGCCCATTTATTACTGAGCGTTATGTCGCTACTGTTGAAAACAGTCGTTGCAGTACACACGGCGCTAGCTTCATGCTGTGCGACTCGATGCCGGAATTGCCGGCATCGCGAAACACAGCAACAGGAGTAACAATGGCAACTGGAACCGTAAAGTGGTTCAACTCTGAGAAGGGCTTCGGCTTCATCACTGAAGACGGCGGCAGCGACGTATTCGTCCACTTCTCAGCCATCCAGACCGATGGCTACAAGGAGCTCAAGGAAAACCAGCGCGTTCAGTTCGACGTCAAAGACGGCGACAAGGGCAAGCAGGCCGACAACGTGACTCTTCTCTAGTCACTAAAGTCATCCCCGGGATCCCGCTTCGGCGGGATTTCGGCATTTAAGGCCGATTTACAGGCCGGGATGGGGCATTTGCACTCTCGGGGTTCGAGTGCCAAAATGGGTTAGCACTCCAATTCAGAGAGTGCCAATGTACCTACAAGGAGAAATCCCAAATGGCAAAAATCATCGCATTTGACGAGGAAGCCCGTCGCGGTCTCGAGCGCGGACTGAACATCCTTGCTGACACCGTCAAGGTCACCCTTGGCCCTCGCGGACGCAACGTTGTTCTCGAGAAGAAGTGGGGCGCCCCGACCATCACCAACGATGGTGTTTCGATCGCCAAAGAGATCGAACTCGAAGACCCGTTCGAGCGCATCGGCGCCGAGTTGGTTAAGGAAGTCGCTAAGAAGACCGACGATGTAGCCGGAGACGGAACCACAACCGCAACCGTTTTGGCCCAGGCCCTGGTTCGCGAAGGTCTGCGCAACGTTGCAGCTGGCGCGGACCCAATTTCGCTAAAGCGCGGAATCGACAAGGCTGTTGCAGCCGTCATCGAAGAGCTGCACGCAATCGCAAAGCCAATCGCTTCGAAGGAGCAGATCGCTTCGACCGCATCAATTTCGGCGGCCGACTCGCACATTGGAAACCTCATCGCTGAAGCAATCGACAAGGTTGGCAAAGAGGGCGTTGTTACTGTCGAAGAGTCAAACACTTTCGACATCTCGCTCGAGCTCACCGAGGGTATGCGTTTCGACAAGGGCTACGTTTCGGCCTACATGGTCACCGACCCTGAGCGCCAAGAGGCCGTTCTCGAAGACGCCTACATCTTGATCACCAACTCGAAGGTCTCGAACATGAAAGACCTTCTGCCAGTTGTCGACAAGGTGATGCAGTCGGGCAAGCCGCTTTTGATCATCGCTGAAGATATCGAGGGCGAAGCACTAGCAACCCTCTTGGTTAACAAGATCCGCGGAATCTTCAAGTCTGTAGCCGTCAAGGCTCCAGGCTTCGGCGACCGCCGCAAGGCAATGCTGCAGGACATCGCGATCTTGACCGGTGGTCAGGTCATCGCAGAAGAGGTTGGCCTCAAGCTTGAGAGCACCACCCTCGACCTGCTTGGCCGTGCTCGCAAGGTGGTTATCACCAAGGATGAGACCACCATCGTCGAAGGTGCCGGAACCCAGGAGGCCATCACCGGCCGCGTCGAGCAGATCCGTCGTGAGATGGAGAAGAGCGACAGCGACTACGACCGCGAGAAGCTGCAGGAGCGCCTGGCAAAGCTTGCCGGCGGTGTAGCAGTGCTCAAGGCCGGAGCCGCAACCGAGGTTGAGCTCAAGGAGCGCAAGCACCGCATCGAGGACGCCGTTCGCAACGCGAAGGCTGCTGTCGAGGAGGGCATCGTTGCCGGTGGTGGAGTTGCTCTGCTTCAGGCGAGCAAGAACGCCTTCGAGAAGCTGACCCTCAAGGGCGACGAGGCAACCGGTGCAAACATCGTGCGTGTTGCAGTGGGTGCACCGTTGAAGCAGATCGCCATCAACGCGGGTCTCGAGCCTGGCGTTGTTGCCGAGAAGGTGACTCACTTGCCAGTCGGTCACGGATTGAACGCCGCAACCGGCGAATACGTCGACATGATGGCCGAGGGAATCATCGACCCAGTGAAGGTAACTCGCTCTGCACTGCAGAACGCCGCATCGATCGCTGGCCTGTTCTTGACCACCGAAGCTGTAGTTGCCGACAAGCCTGAGCCTGCTCACGCTCCGGCACCTGCTGCTGGCGGAGGCATGGACTTCTAAACATTTCAGTTGCAGAAATGCGCAATGCGGGTGGCCTGTTGGTCACCCGCATTTGCTTTAAGCGCTTTTCAAATTCGCCTACAGGAACAATCGGACGTTTGCGGCTTCGATCTCTTCGTATTGCGTGGCCGCGAGGGTAAGTGCCGTGCCGAGTTCGCCGAGCTGATGTTGCACGGCGCTGGCCGTTGCACCCCAGCGCTGAGCGAGTGATTGAAACTCACCCGCAGCCAGGCCGCGCCAGCTGTCGTTGAGTGAAACCAACTGACTCTGCAGTGCGTTGATTTCGCTGTTGATCTGTTGAATGGAATTTTGGATCGCCGAATTGGCTGCGTGCACCAGTTCGCTATCGACTTGAAATTGGGTCATGGCATGAGTGTTGCCGCTGGTGAACGCTTGTGGGCAGCCAAGGCAAAATCTGTGGATGGTTCGCCTGCAAATCAGCTTGTGCAGCGCTCAGGTGAAAGTTAGAGCGGCAATGTGAACCGGAAGGTTGCGCCGCCGCCAGGCGTCTCGATTGCCCTAATCTGCCCGCCGTGACGCTCGACTATGGTCTTCACGATTGAAAGGCCGATTCCGTTGCCGCCCGTTTCACGGTTACGTGAATTGTCGGCGCGGAAGAATCGCTCAAAGACTTTTTCGCGCAGCGACTCGGGGATCCCCTCGCCGTGATCGCGTACCTCAACCACCAAATCGGTTGGGGTCTTGCCAAGGGCAACTTCAACCTGGCCGGCTGGCTTCGAGAACCTGGATGCATTGGCAAGCAGGTTGGTCAGCACCTGTTTCATGCCGGCCGCTTCGCACATTGCGTCGACGTGAGCATTTTCTTCGAGCAGGTTGCCGGCAAGGTCGGTCAAGACGATCTTTCGGCCGCCATCCGCCACGCTGATGTCGCGCGCCGTGTTGCTAGCAATTTCGACGAGGTCGTGGCTTCCCTTCACGATTGGGGCGGCCTCATCCAGGCGCGCAAGGGCCAGCAGGCTCTCGACCAATTCGGTCATGCGCTTGGCTTCGCTCTCGATTCGGCTCATGGCATCGTCAAGTTCACCCGTCTTATCTAGGGCTCCGATTCGGTAGAGCTCGGCATAGCCGCGCAGCGAAACCAGCGGGGTGCGCAGCTCGTGGCTGGCGTCTGCGACAAACTGACGCATTCGCCCAAGCGTGGCATTGCGAGCGACCATTGCGTTGTCGATCGAGTCGAGCATTGTGTTCAGCGAAGAGTTCAGGCGACCGATTTCGGTTGCGGGGCTGTGTTCAACAAGTCGCTGGGATGTGTCTCCCGCCGCGACCTTGGCGGCCGTGCGCTCCACCTCGCGCAGCGGTCGCAGTGCTGAGGTGATTGTGAGCCAAATCGCGATGGCGCTGAGCACGAGAAGCAGCAGTCCAAAACTCGTTCCAATCGCCGTGTAGCGATTGATCAGCGCGGTGTTCGCGCTATCGGGTAGTGCAACTACCACCGAGCCCGAGAGTGTCGTAAGCGGCAGCGCAAGCATTCGCCAGGTGCCCAGCGAGCCAGAGCCGTTTTTGCCGAGCACGTTGATTTCAAACGGAATGCCGCGCAGGCTGGCGACCTTGTCTGCGGTTAGTTTGCTGAGGTTTGGCACATCCGAGGTGCCGCTGGCGCTTGAAACCAGGCCAATCAGCAGGGTGCCAGCAGGGTTTAGGTAGGCGATATAGTAGTCGGAAGGTAGGCGCGGCAGGGTCACGATGTGTGCAGCCAGGCGAGCCTCGAGCAGAGCTGGGTCTTCGTGGGCGAGAGCCACCGCAGTCTGGCTCAGCATCGAGTCTGTGTTTTGCTGCAGGTATGTGCGAAGTAGCGAAATTGTGCCAATGCTCGAAACCGCAACCAGGATGCCAATCAACGCAACGCTCAGTGCGGTCAACTTGGTGCGCAGCGAGATGCGATCCCAAATCTGCCCAAAGCTTTGATTGACTGTCATGTTTGAACTCTAGGCGAGGCCGAGGCCGGCTGGCCTATTTCTTGTGGCCTGGAACAACCAACTTGTAGCCGACGCCACGCTTGGTTTGAATCAGGGGCTCATCGGTTAGCGGATCGAGCTTCTTGCGAATGTAAGAAACGTAGGATTCCACGATTCCCAGTTCGCCATTGAAGTCGTAGTGCCAAACATGATCGATGATTTTCTGCTTCGAAAGCACCTGATTTGGATTTTCCATGAAGAAGCGCACAAGTTCGAACTCGGTGGGCGAGAACTCGACCAACTCGTCGTTCACGAAGATGTCGTGGCCATCCTCATCGAGACGCAGCGGGCCAACCTCGATAACGCCGGTTGGCGCTGGGGTGGTTTCGGTAGCGAGTTTGTGGCCGACCAACTTTTTTACTCGGGCGACTAGCACCTCTAGGCTAAATGGTTTGGTGACATAGTCGTCGCCACCGATGGTCAGGCCGGCAACCTCATCCGAGGGAGAGTCTTTGGCGGTTAGAAAAAGAATTGGAATGTCGATGCCTTTGGCACGCAGAGCCTGGGTGACGCTGAAGCCGCTCATGTCGGGAAGCATCACGTCGAGGACTATGAGATCTGGCTTGGCTTCGGTTGCTACTTTGATGGCCTCGTTGCCAGTGCCAACCGAAGCTACGTTGTAGCCGCTGTGGCGGAGGGTCTTGCCAACGACGTCGCGGATGTTTGGCTCGTCGTCGACGACCAGTACCTTGATGTTTTCCATGGGCTCAGTTTCAGCATATTGGCTGTGCGAAGGCTGAGAGCACCCTGCGTGCAACGTAAGAAAAGTTAGACAGCGAAGTCGTCGAGGATTGTGTAGGCGTAGCCCTGCTCGGCAAGGAATCGCTGGCGGTTTTGGGCGAAGTCCTGATCGACAGTGTCGCGGGCAATCAACGTATAGAAGGCGGCGGCCCGGCCATCGGCCTTTGGGCGAAGCAGCCGGCCAAGGCGCTGGGCTTCCTCTTGGCGCGAGCCATATGAGCCAGAAATCTGGATGGCCACCGACGCCTCGGGCAGGTCAACCGAGAAATTGGCGACCTTGCTGACCACCAGCTGGGTGAGCTGGCCCGAGCGGAATTGCTCGAAAAGGCGCTCGCGCTCATCGACAGGAGTTTCGCCGGTGATGAGCGGAACCTGTAGGGCATCCGAGATGGTGTGCAGCTGGTCGAGGTATTGCCCGATGATCAGAGTCGGTTCGCCCTGGTGCTTGGCAAGCAATTTGCGGATGATTGGGATCTTGACCGGGGAGGTGGCCGCGATGCGGTAGCGGTCATCCTGGTTGGCCATTGCGTATTCGAATCGCTCCATCTCTTCGAGGTCGATTCGAATTTCAAAACATTCGGCAGGTGCGATGTAGCCCTGGGCTTCGATCTCTTTCCAGGGCGCATCGAATCGCTTTGGGCCGATAAGCGAAAAGACATCGCCCTCTTTGCCATCCTCGCGAACCAAAGTTGCGGTGAGGCCGAGTCGACGCTTGGCCTGAAGTTCGGCGGTCATCTTGAAAATTGGCGCGGGCAGCAAATGAACTTCGTCGTAAATGATGAGACCCCAGTCGTTTGCGTTGAGCAACGATAGGTGCGCATACTCGGTTTTTCTCTTTGTGGTGAGAATTTGATAAGTCGCAATCGTGATTGGCTTGATCTCTTTGATTGACCCCGAGTATTCACCGATTTCATCCTCGGTGAGCGTGGTGCGGCGCAGCAGTTCTTTTTTCCACTGGCGTGCGCTCACGGTGTTTGTCACCAGGATGAGCGTGTTGGTCTTTGCAGTCGCCATTGCAGCCGCGCCAACGATTGTTTTGCCGGCACCACAAGGGAGCACGACGACTCCAGAGCCGCCTTGCCAAAACTTTTCGACGGCCTGCTCTTGATAGCCGCGGATCGCCCAGTCTTTGCCGCCGAGTTCGATGGCGTGCGGGGTGCCCTCGGCGTAACCGGCCAGGTCTTCGGCGGGCCATCCCAGTTTGAGCAGTTCTTGCTTGAGCGCACCTCGGGCCCACGGCTGGATGCGGAAGGCCAATTCGCTGATGCGCCCGTCGAGCAGCTCGGCAATCTTCTTGTGCTTGGTGGCCTCGATGAGCACCGGGTATTGGTCGCTGACCAGCTCGAGCTCTCCGGCTGCATCGCGGCGAATGACGAGTCGGCCGTAGCGGCCCATGGTCTCGGCGATGTCTTTGCGGATGGTGCTTGGCACATCGAACTTGGCAAAACGGTCGAGAACACCAAGCACGAAATCGGCGTCGTGGCCAGCTGCGCGGGCGTTCCACAGCCCGAGGCGGGTGATTCGGTAGGTGTGGATGTGCTCGGGCGCGCGCTCAAGTTCGGCGAAAATGGCCAGCTCGTGACGGGCGTCTGCGGCCTGCGGGTGATCGACTTCAAGCAGGGCGGTCTTGTCGCTCTGCACAATCAGTGGTCCGCCGGTCATCCTTCTAGCCTATTGCCGAGGGCGACATCGTTGCTCGCGCGCTGTGATTTGCGAGCTTCGGTTTAGAGCAGTTCGATGGAGACGATGGAGCTGATTGGGAGTGTGCGCTCGACGTCGGCTTTTCGGTCTTTGGCGCGCAGTCGTCCGTTGGCCAATCCGACCGGTTCGACAACATAGGTGACCTGCTTTTTCGAACCAAGGTCGAGCACCACCGAAATCTTGGACTTCAGTTTGATTGCCAGCTGCAGCTGACGCAGGAAATCGTCGTCATCGGGCTCGCTGCCGATCTTGTCGTCTGCCTCGCGGATGCGCGCAATGTCTTCGCGAATTCGCGAATCATCATCGGTAGAAAAAGCAGGCGTTGCGATGTTCTTTGGCGAGATCACATTGCCGGCATCGTCGATGCGCACCGCGGCGAAGCCCGCTTCGCGAAGTGAGTAGTAGAGCACATCCGGTTCGAATCGACTCATCAGAGAACCGGTTTCGTTGAAGTGAAGCGAAAGCGGCTTTAGCTTTACGTCGTTGTATAGCTGAGTCAAAATGACGCTGTCTTCGCTCGCCACGACCGAAATGCCTCTAGCGCTGTCGGCCCGAACCGCAATCTTGCCGAATTTGCGCTCGGCATCTTTCAGCAAATAATCCACCGGTTGCGGCAAGGCTTTGCCAGACATCTCCTCTAACAATCCACGGATGCGCGACATCGGCATTCCGCATTCGAGGCCGTTCGAAATCGACATCGCGGTAAGTCGGTAGCTCGAGGCCAGCCCAATCTTTTCGGTCTCGGCGAAGGTTCGCAGTTCAACCTCGATCTCGGTGGCCAGCGGGTTTGGGGCAATCAGCGAGAGGTCTGCCTGAACGGTTAGGCGGCCGTCGGTTTTGGGCAATCCGGCCGCCATCTGGCCTGACGCCTGCTCGACGCCCGCGCCCATCAGAGTCTCGAACCATGAGGTGGCCGCCAGCTCGCTGGTTAGGCCGATGGCCTCGGCGAGACTAACCACCTTCTCTATGTGCGCCTCGGTCTCGGATGCCTGCTGCCAGTAAACGAAGCGCAGGCGTTGGTAAAACAGCTCGCCGGCAGTCATTTGCAGCAGGCCGCTGTCGAATGGGCCACCCGGCTGAAAGTGATTCAGCAGCGCGCTTGGGTTTGCCGTTTCAACCCAGGTCTCGGCAAGCAGCGACCAGCGTGCACTATCGGTTGAAGTCAACCAAGGCCCAGCATTTGGTCCGAGCTGCCAACGCGAATTTTCGATGGTGGCAACCTGCGACCAAAGTGCCAGTTCGAAAACTTGCTTTGCGTAGGCCACATCCTTGCCAAGGTGTGAGGCGAGCCGCTTTACCTCCGGCAGACCAATTGAGCGTTTACTTACCTCGCGAATGAAGCGCTGTTCAAGATCGAGCACGACCTCGGTGATTGCCTGGATGATCTCAAAGATGTGCATCCTGGCATCTCGGTCGATGTCTTCGATCGGCCTTGTGCTCTGTTCGATGTGGCTGCCTTCAGGGCGATTCAGTGGCAACTCGCGACCTACCCTTTCGACAGTTTCAAAGAGGGTGCCCGTCTCCGGGTCGAGCAGGAGCAGTGCAGTCAACTCTGGCTGTGCCTGATGATTCTTGATCACTTGTTTGTCATAGCCGCTCCAAATTGCGGAGAGGGCGGAGATCGGAAGAGTTGCAAGTGCGAGTCGAATCGACTTTTCGTTGGCCAGGTGTTCGGCGAAGTCGAAGAAGTCGCGCAGATTGGCGGTGTTTATTTTGCGCCGCTTGGCTAGCGCAATCAGCTGCTCGTCGGTCAGCTTTCGCAGAGCCCCCGCCATGCGCAACTGGTCAGACAACGATTCGCCTATCGACGCTGGCGGTTTTCTTTGGAACGTCGGTTGATGCTGGCAATCAGCAAACCAATGATCAAAAGGAAGCCGATAGGTAGGCCGATTAGCGGAATCTGAAACAGCACGGCCCACGGCTTGACTGAAATCAGCTGAAGAAGCAGGGATGCCAGCATATCGACCAGCGAAAAGCCCACAACGCCCGCTGCCATGAATGCGAGGGTGGTTTCTACTCGAGAAATCTTTGGTTCAGGATTGGCCATCTTTCAAGACTACAAGTGCAAAGCGCCCCTAGGAATGGTCGGTGGCTTTGGCTAAACTTTTTAGGTTAGAAAGAGGTGGCAAATGCCAACCGGCAAGGTCAAGTTTTACGACGAAGACAAGGGCTTCGGCTTCATCGCATCGGATGAGGGCGCTGAGGTATTCCTGCACGCTTCTGCACTTCCAGCCGGCACCACCTCGGTCAAGCCAGGCACCCGCGTTGACTTCAGCATCGTTGATGGCAAGCGTGGCGCCCAGGCAATGGGTGTCCGCATCCTTGAAGCGCCAATCAGCCTTGTGCAGCGCTCACGCAAGCCAGCCGACGAAATGTCGATCATTGTCGAAGACCTGATTCGCCTGCTCGACGGCATTGGCAGTGGCCTCAAGCGCGGAAAGCACCCTGAGCCAGCACCGGCCAAGAAGATTGCCACTCTGTTGCGCAAACTTGCCGACGAGCTCGATGCCTAAGCCAACCGCAGAACAACTTCACGATCGCGCCCGTCAGGCTGCGATTGAAACCGCGCCAATTGCCGGCGTCGGCGACTTCATTGGTTTCGTCGATGAGGCCGAAGACGTAATCACAATGAAATTCGCCTCGCGCCAAAAGGGCTACGTTGGTTGGCAGTGGCACGTCACCATGTTTGTCAGCGAAGACGACGTCACCGTCAGCGAGGTAAACCTGTTGCCAGGTGAAACTTCTCTGTTGGCACCAGAATGGGTGCCTTGGGCAGATCGCCTTGCCGACTGGAAAGCGCTTCAGGCTGAGCTCGAGGCTCAGGCCGCGGCAGAGGCGGCTGAAGCCGCTGAGGCAGACGACGAAGAAAACTCTGATGACACCGAAGACTCGGTTGAAGTTGACAACAACGATGATTCAGTCGAAGTTGATGACAGCGACGACGAGCCCGAGATCGAAGAGTCGTCTGCTAGCGAAGAACTAGCGGTCGCGCTCGAAGAAGAGGGCGACGAGACCGAGACCGATTCCGATGATGCAGGTAAGCGGCCACCACGTTTCCTTAGACGCCGTCTGGGCCGGCTCAACAAAAAGAAGAAATAGCAGCGCAGCCATCCAGCCGATTAGGCCAACGATAATTGCCGCGCGAATGTTTACCTTTGGCGCTTCAGGCGCCGGTTTGCGATCTTCTGAGTTCAGAAAAAGCGGCATGGCCAACTAGCCCAAACGCGAGACGACGTAGTCGATTGCCGCAGTCAACTTCTGAACGTCGCCAAGTTCGGTTGCGGTAAAGGTCGCAATTCTAAGTTGATTGCGTCCGAGCTTGCGGTAGGGGTCGGTGTCAACGATTCCGTTAGCGCGAAGAACCTTGGCCACGGCTGCGGCATCTACCGACTCATCAAAGTCGATGGTGCAAACCACCTGTGATCGGTGTTCGGGGTTTGAAACAAACGGGGTTGCAAAACTGCTGGCGTCTGCCCAGTCATACATGTGCTTAGAGGCCGCCTTGGTGCGAGCATCGGCCCAAGCCAGGCCGCCATTTGCGTTCATCCAGTCGGTCTGTTCGGCCATCAAGAACAGCGTTGCGATGGCCGGGGTGTTCAAAGTCTGGTTAAGCCGCGAATTGTCGATCGCGGTCTTCACGCTCAAAAACTCTGGGATGTACCTTCCGCTGCCTGCAATGCGCTCGGCGCGCTCGATGGCCGCCGGTGACATGAGGCTGAACCAGAGTCCGCCATCCGAAGCGAAGTTTTTCTGCGGGGCGAAGTAGTAGACGTCGGTCTCGGTCGCATCAAAGTCGATGCCACCTGCCGCCGAGGTGGCGTCGGTGAACATGAGGGCGCCGGCATCTGCGCCAGGAACGCGCTTGACCGGAGCGACGACTCCGGTGGAAGTCTCGTTCTGCGGATAGACGTATGAGTCGACGCCGGCTTCGGCGATCAGCTCGAGGCGAGCACCAGGCTCACCGGAAATCACGGTCGGCTTGTGCAACCAAGGGTTAGTTAGTGCGTTGGCAAACTTCTGGCCGAACTCGCCGTGCACCAGTGCCTGCGCTTTGTTTTCGACGAGCGAGAAGGCGGCGACGTCCCAGAATGCTGTTGAGCCACCATTGCCGATCACGATCTCGTAGCCATCGGGGTTGTGGAACAGATCGAGCAACCCCTCTTGCACGCGCTTGACGAGGTTCTTGACCGGGGCCTGTCGGTGCGAGGTGCCCATCAGCTTGGCCCCCTCGCTGGCGAATGCCGATAGCTGCGCATCGCGAACTCGTGACGGGCCGCATCCGAAGCGACCATCGAGAGGTAAGAGTTCTGCAGGGATTTTGATGTCAGGCACGTCTCAATTCTACGGATGTATCGAGAGGCTAGTCTTGGACAAGAACCGGGCAGGGATGGGAATCATGGAACACGAAGACGACCTCATTGACACCACCGAGATGTACTTGCGAACCATTCTCGAACTCGAGGAAGAGGGGCAGGTTCCGCTGCGCGCTCGCATCGCAGAGCGCCTGAACCATGCCGGGCCAACTGTTTCGCAGACCGTTTCTCGAATGGAGCGCCTTGGCCTGGTCAACGTGACAGCGGACCGTCATCTGGTTCTCACTGAGCAGGGCCGCGTCGAGGCCGTCGGTGTCATGAGAAAGCACCGCCTAGCCGAGCGGCTGCTTGCAGACATAATCGGGCTTGAGTGGCAGTTCGTTCACGAAGAGGCCTGCCGCTGGGAGCACGTGATGAGCGAGCGCGTCGAGCGCAAGATCCTGTCGCTACTCAAGTCGACCGAGGTATCTCCATACGGCAACCCGATTCCGGGGTTGGCGGCACTTGGCGCCGACGAAAACCGCTCGTTCATCGAGGGCGTGGTCTCGATATCAACCCTGGTTGGCGAGAGCGATGGCAAGAGTTACACCCTTGCTCGCATCGGCGAACCGCTGCAGGTCTTTCCCGAATTACTGCAAGACATGAAGGATGCGGGGCTACTGCCCGGTGCGAAATTGACCCTCGAGTTTGAACCGACCATGGTCAAGGTGGTCAGTGCATCCGGGGCAATCGATTTGCGCAGAGATTTCGCAGCTCATCTATTTGTAAAGGCCTAGGCCTCGGTGATCGCCAGCGGCTTAGAGCTTGCCGGCAAGAAGATTGCCGATGAAGCGGTCGCGAACCATCAAGTGGTAAAGCCCGATTGAAATGCCGAAAACAAGGGGCAGCGAAATCCAGAACGACAGAGCGACTCCGAGGTGCAACTGCGCAAACCAGCGCTGCAGCGCGACCATGATCGGCAAGTGAATCAGGTAAACCCAGTAGCTTGCGTCAGAGAGATATTTGACTAATCGGTTTTCGCGTTTTGCGAGAATCAGCGCAATCGCGATAATCGCCATGGAGAGCATCCAAGTCGATGTGACGTAGGCGAGCTTTGAGAATTCTTGATTGACGCCGCCCCAAATGAACGATGCATAATACGCGAAGGCGATGACGCCGATTGCCAGGTAGCTGAGTGCAAATCTGCGCATCCATTTCAATGCAGAAAAGATGTAGCGGCAAATCACGGTTCCGAATAGAAAAAACACCAAATAGAAAAGAAAGAGCCCGATTGGTGGAAACAGTGCCGAGCTTGGAGTCAGGGCAGAGGACTCTGCGCCAAACCAATCTGGGATGAAAAACGTGAGTGCAATCAGCAATCCAATCGAACCTGGGTTCACGATCCAGATTCCTAGGTCGCGTTTTGGCGCATCTTTGTTGCCGGCTCGGCGCACTGCCGGAATTTGGAAAATCAACATCAGTGTGAGACTGAAAAGCAAAAGGTATTCAATGAACCAGAGGTGGCCAAAGCCGGCAGTGAACAGATCGGCTGGCCCAGAAACCTGGATGTTTTCGACCCAATAGGTCAGCGGCACGATTGTGACCGTGGCCGCAATGAGTGGGTAGAGCAGTCGGCGCCTGCGCTGCAGCCAGAAGCCAGCGACACCACGCTTGGCAATCAGCAGGCCAGCAAGGATGCCCGACACCAAAAAGAATGCGGGCATTCTGAAGTTGTGGGCGAAGATTGAAAGGCCAATGGCAATGTCGTCTGGGCCCGCGTTTGTGATGGTCTGGAAGCTCGCTGCCAGAGAGCCGGCGTGCACGACAAGGCCAAGCAGCATCAGGGTCGCGCGCGCGGCATCCAAGCCGTTTAAGCGCCCTGATAATCTCTTCACCTTCCTAGCGTTTCTGGGCTGCCCTTTAGAAATAAGGGTTCTAAGCCTTTTCCAAGGAGATTCTGTGGATTGGCAAAATCCTGTGGATGTCGAATTTTGCGGAAACGCTCAGTGGCCGGCGGGTAAAATTATGACTAAGTGGATGCCCGACCTATAAACCGATCGGAGAAACCCCGTGGCCAAACCAGGCACTGGCAGACACCGCGCACCGGTCGACACATCGATTCTCGATTTCGAACTGCGCAGTCGTCGAACAATTCGTGAAGCCGAACAGGCTCGCTTGACGCGCAAAGAGCGTCGCGATGCCAAACGCGCGGCACGACTTGATGCCGAGTTCTTTGGCGTCGACGCGAACAAAACCACTCAAGCACTCGGAGTTTCGGCGAACATTGTTCGCGCCAAACCGAAACGCAAAATCACTCTCTTTTCTCGAAACTCGCTCAAGCACCTGATCACCATGTCGGTGGCTGCAGGCCTCTTCGCCACTTTCTCGCTGCCCGCATACGCATTCAACCCGGATGTCGCAGCCATCGCCCAATTCACCACGACCAGCGCAGAGGCTCTTGCCCGCGGCAAAGACACCCAGAATCTCACCGTTGCTGCGGTGAATACCGTGAAGTACCTGCGCGGAACCTACGCTTCGATCGCGGCCAGCGAGGTGCAGCGTCAACGCACACTGACCGCATACCGTTCCTACACCGGTCCTACCGCTGCCGACTATCTGAACAACCCGCCATTCTCGAAGCTCGATGGTGCCGAGATTCTCGCGGTCGCCGCCAAGTATGTTGGCGTGCCATATGTCTTCGGTGGCGATACGCCGGCCGGCTTCGACTGCTCGGGCTACACCGAGTTCATCTTTGCTCAGTTCGGCATTGCGCTTCCGCACTCGGTGCACTCGCAAAACCGCCTCGGCGCACTGATCAAACCCGAGGATGCACAGCCAGGTGACCTGGTCGTCTTCAATGACCTGAGCCACGTGGGTATCTATGCGGGTAACGGCAACTTCTATCACGCACCTCGCCCCGGCGACTCTGTCAAGCTGGCGCCAATCTTCACCAGCAACATCCACTTTGTGCGCCTTGCCACCAACTAATCGGCAGCCCAGCGACCCCCACCACGTTCACCAATTCGTTACCAACGAAAAACGTGTGTCAGCGCATCCCAGCCGACCAGCAGGCGTAATCTTCGAAACAGCAACTGTTTCGCACACCGGAGGTGACCGTGACTCTTTGGAACTTGCCCGCCAAGCAAGCGATATTGCCCTGTCGCGGCAACTCGATCTGTCTGCGATCGGGCCTAACTTCGCGTCGTCTTAACTGACGGCGCGTTTTTTATTGCTCAGGCAGTTGTCACGAAAAACTCACAAGCCGTGTGGGTGATTTCGAAAGGACTGTATGAAGACTCTGGTTTTGAATGCCGGTTACGAACCACTCGCCGTCGTCTCGTTTCGCCGAGCGTTGGTTCTAGTGCTGAATCAGAAGGCGACCGTGCTCGAGGGCAATGGCGCCACCAAGGTGCACAGCGCAACCGACGAATTTGAATTGCCATCTGTGATTTTGCTTTCGCGCTATGTGCGAATCCCGGGCTCTAGGAACATCCCGGTTTCGCGTCGCGGGGTGCTTCGGAGAGATGGACATCGATGTGCCTATTGCAAACGCAGCGCGAACACCATCGATCACGTGCAACCCAAGTCGCGAGGCGGTTCTGACAGCTGGGAGAACCTGGTGGCCTGCTGTCTGCGCTGCAATAACAAAAAAGGCGACAAGACCCTGGCCGAAATCGGCTGGGAGCTCAGCTACGCACCGAAGATGCCACACGGTTCAGCGTGGAACGTGCGCGGTGCCGAGCGGGTCGAACCGCAGTGGGAAAACTACCTCGCCGCTTGATTTGGTGGTGTGCTTTTGTGCTGGTTTGTTCAATGGTGTGACGGGAAGTCTGGTCGTCTGTTAGAGATGCCATTTACTTCGTTGCTGAGCGCACCTTGGTAGCTCGTCACAAGACCGGACTAAACCGATTCGAGGAGATCATCTTTGACACGCTGCACAGGAACGCTTCGACTGCCAGTCGCTACTACAAGTTGCCGGCTAGGCGAGTAATTACATTCGACGTGGGCGTTGATATCTAGGCGTTTTGCGGCTTGACGCTTTTGCGCACCGTGAATGCCCAAACCAACGCCGCGAGCGGGAAGAGGAACGACAGGTAGTTGCCGACCATCGAGCTGATGAAGCCGAGCACCGGGCCAACTGTGAAGTTCGCGAAGTAAACGATTACCCAGAGCAGAGTCTGCTTGGCGTGCTGGCCGCGTGGGTCGTCTGACATCGCAGCAACCGCCATAGAGATGCCAATCGAATCACCGATGCCCCAAAGTGCGATGCCAATATATGGCAGGTGAATTAGCGGCGTGCCCATAAAGACCAGGATGCCCGCTGCCGCGATGATGCAGAGCCAGAAGATCACTCGTTCGCGACCCAGCTTGTCGGCAATGCGGCCGCCGATTACTCGCATCAGTGCCATGCCGCCCGCGAAGAAGGTGAAGGCGAGGGCCGCGGCAGAGCGATCCATGCCGTCGCCAGTCAGGGTAATCGGAATCCAGAGCACGGCACAGCCTTCGGTTACTACGAAGGCGAAGGCGATAATCACGATCTTTCGATAGCGGGGATTGCGCAGAACGTCGATTACCTTCATGGCGGCACCTGCATCCTCGTGAGATTCAGACTTCAACTTGCCGTTGGCAGAGGGAATCAGATAGGAGCCGGCAACCGCTGCGACTGCAACGAATGCTGCGATGAAGATGAATTGCATCGAGGCTGACACGTTAGCGCTAATCAAAGTGCCAGTCAGAGCGGCGCCGAGTAGCACGGCACCTGAGTAGCCAAAGTGCAGCATCGGAACCTGGTTGCGCCCCGACTTGCGATCAATTTCGCCGGCTTCGAAATTGTTGTCGAAATCGGCCATGCCGAATGGGGCACCGATTAGGGCGGTGAACACGCAGGCCATCACAACATCGTGGTTCGATACCGCAATTGCAAGCCCAACCAAACCAGCCGCCATGACTAGGTAGGAGACAAGTGAGATGTAGCGCGAGCCAAGCCGGTGCAGCACGCGACCGGCGAAAATCACGCCGACGATCGAGCCGACGCTGATTACCATCTGGTAGAGCCCCATTGCCGAGTTGGTCAACCCGAGCGACCCCTTGATGGCCGGCCCCTGATTGCTCCAGGTCGACATCAGCACTCCACGGCATGCGAAGAGGATGAATACGCCTAGAAACCAGGCCCTTGATGTCTTATTGGTCATGTGCCCCCGATAGGAATCGAACCTACGCACATGGTTTAGGAAACCACTGCTCTATCCACTGAGCTACGAGGGCGAACTTGGTCAGTTTAACCCAGCCTCCAAGGGCTCGAACTGGCCCGGTTCTAGGCTGTTAGCGTGTCCGACTCCGTTAACCGCGTTTCAGTGCCCCAGAGCACCTGGGATGCCTGGCTCAGCGAGTTGGAAAACCTCGGCTTCACCAATCCGCTGCGTAATTTTGAGCGCAACAGTTTCGGTCAAATTGACCTATCCAGCGCGCATCCCGGCGGCTTCTCGCAGTTTGTCGGAGGTGGCCAGACCACGCTGTCGAACCTGGTGCGCGACTCTCAGTTGTTTACGGTCGCGCTCGCGGCGGCTCGACGCATCAAGGCCAAGAGTGATTTGCTCGCGTCGCAGTTCGGGCTTGACACCCTCGGCTTGCTCGGCGGCCTGCTAAATCTTCAACGTGACGGGCTTGATTATCAGCTGCCGATTTTCTTTTGGCCCGTGCGCCTGAATCACCGCCCAGACGACTTTGAAGTTGAGCTTGCTGGAGCTGCACGCGTGAACCCGCTTCTGGTCAAAGCACTTCGCGAGAACTATCAGGTTGAACTCGATACCGCTGAATTGCTTCGACTGGCTGCAGCCTCGAGCGAGATCATGCCGCGCACTGTGGTCGAATACCTCGAGAACAAGATTGCCGGCAAGACCGACATCACCGTGCAGCGGTTGTTGGCCATCACCACTTTCACCACAGCAGCCATCGAAGCAGTTGGCGACTTTAGTCAAAGCGAAACCTCGGTGATCAGCCGCCTGGCAACTGGTGTTACCTTCGATGCTGCGACCGAAGTCGAGTCGCAGCGATTCACCCAGATAGTCGACTTGGATTCGGTTCAGACCAGAATCGTCAACCGCGCTCTTGCCGGGCAAAGTTTCGCTGTCGAGACGCTTCCGGGCTGTGGCTACACGCAAACGGTGCTCAACACGATTTCGGCGCTGGTCGAATCGGGCAAGCGAGTTGTGGTTGCCGCGCCTCGCACGCAAACGTTGAACGAACTTGCAGACCGCTTTGCCGCGCTCGAACTGCCCGGCTTCGTGGTTCGCTCAAAGTCGGCCTGGCTCGATTTGGTGTCGGCGATTTCGCGTACCGAGAAGGCCCAGCTGAGCTCGCTGCAGGCAGAGCAATCGGTGCTGGATGCGGCCACCGATGAGTTGGGTCGCTATCACGAGGCTTTAGCCAAGCAAGACCCGCAACTCGGTGTATCGATCGGACAGACTCTGCAGGAGTTGGCTCGCCTGAGTGGCATGCCACACGCGCCTTCGACGACCGCTCGTATCGAAAAACAGTTTCTGGTTGCCCACGCCGACCGCACACAGGGGCTAGAGCTGCTACGTCGTGCAGCCGAGGCTGGGTCACTCAGTTTTGGCCCTAGCGAGAACGCCTGGTTCGCCGCCAAATTTGATGGCAAAGAGCAGATGCTTCAGGTTCGGCAACTGGCACTTCGACTTCAGCGCGAGGATTTTCCCGCTCTTGCAAAACAGATGGCCGAGTTCGCAGATCGCGCCAAGTTCCGCGAGGCAACGACGGTGGAGCAGTGGGGCGACCAGATTCGACTATTCCTAGGCATTCGCGAAACTCTGGATCGTTTTGTCTCAGACGTTTTTGACCGGCCGCTGACCGAACTAATTGCGGCGACATCCGCTCGAAAAGAAGCTGGTGTCGGTCGAAGCGAAATGTCTGGCGGCACTCGTCGCAGGCTCAAGAAGCTTGCCAAAGAATATTTGCGACCAGGGATGCACGTCAGTGACCTCAATGCCTCACTGCGGCAGATTCAAGAGCAGCGGGATGCCTGGCACCTGCAGACAACTTCTATCACCGCCCCGAGCGTTCCGGTTGGGCTGGTTGATGCGCAGGTTGCCTATCAAAAATTCTTGGCCGACATTGAGCAGTTGCAGCGCCACCTCGATGCAGAAGTGAGTAGCTCTCCGCTCACCAAGATTTCTCTCGACGAATTGCAAAAGATTCTTGCCTCGCTCGAATCTGGAGTTGACGTCTTGGAAACTTACGGAGAGCGCGAGGCTGCGCTCGGCGAATTGAAAGCCGTGGGTCTTGAGCCATTGGCTCGCGATCTTGCTCGCCTGCATGCAAAGCGAGAGCATCTTGCCGCTGAGTTCGACCTGGCCTGGTGGCAGTCGGCGCTCGAAATTTTGGTTCAGCGAGATTCGACAATCTTGAAGTACAAGTCAGAGCAACTCGACGCACTCGAGGTTGCAGTTGCAACCGCGCAAGCTGCTCTAGTGCAGCGCGGGGCTGGCCTCCTAGCCTGGCAACTCTCCGAGAGATGGCACGCTGCGCTCGCCCAGTACTCCACTCAGGTTGAGGCGCTCAAGCAGACGCTGCGCGGTGGTTCGGCAAGCCTGCTCCAGGTGTTCCGGGCAGCCAGACCTATTTATGAGGTGCTTGCGCCGGTCGTTTTGGTTTCGCCATTCGAAGCCACGCGCGAGCTTTACGGGCAGAAGTTTGATGTTGCGCTCATCCTGGATGCGGCAGGCACGACGATTGCCGAAAATCTGGCGGTCTTGAAGCGCGCCGACCAGGCCATATTCTTTGGCGATGAGGCGATCGCCGCCCCAGAAGGATTCGAGGTCGAGTGCCATGTTCGACCGCTCACTCGAACTGAGCCAGTCGAGTCAGTTTTTGCGGCGGCCCAGCGTGCGTTCGGTCGCGAGACCCTGAGGGTCAGCTATCGACCAAACGGGCAGGTGCTGGCGGCGCTGATCAATCGCGAGTTCTATCAAAACCGAATTGTCTTTGAACCCACCGCCGCAGAGTTCGCAGGAACGCGCTCGCACAGCATCGAAATCATCACTGAGGGCGCCAAGTCGGGCGAGACCATCGGCGGGTCAAACGAAAGCCCCGAGGCTGAACTTCGCCGAGTGGTCGATCTGGTCTTGAACCACGCACTCTGGCATCCTGAGCAGTCGCTGTTCGTGGCAAGTGCATCCCAGGCCCACGTCGACCGCATTCGCGCCGCGCTCACCAAGGAGCTGAAGCAAAAGCCAGATCTAGCAACCTTCTTTGATGCCCACGGCAGAGAGAAATTCGAGGTCGTAGGCATTCGCGAACTCGCGCACCGACAGGCAGATCGCATCATCTTCTCGGTCGGGTTCGGGTTGTTGCCAGGCGGCGGCGTCGGAAACGACTTCGGTCAGCTGAGTTCATCAGAGGGTCGTCGATACCTAACCAACACACTGGTCAGCGCGCGCAAGCAAATCACGGTGGTTTCGTGCATCGCATCCCAGCAGATTCCAAATGACGTCACGGATGGCGCTGCACTGTTGAAGACCTTGCTCGGATCGGCCGAGGATGGCGGGCACCAGCCCGGCGACATCTCGAGTGACTCGTTGCTTGCCGACCTGGCCTCGCGTCTGCGCCGCCTCGGTGCTCGAGTAGACACCGGCTTCGCGCAGCGGCTGCCTTTGGTTGTCGGCTATGCCAACCAAGCCGCCGTGATCATGCCAGACAGCGCTCTCGAAGGACGCAACCTGATTGAGCGCTTTGTGCTTCGGCCAAATCTGCTCACCAGTCTCGGTTTCAAATATCTGCGAGTGCACAGCTTTGACCTGTTCAGCGACCCACAGGCGGTGACCACGCGAATTGCAGCTTGCCTCGGTATGCCAACAGCCCAGACCAACCCGCAACTATTTGATGGCGAGCGCGCTTTTGAAGACACCGACCTGGCCTGGGGTGATCGCTCAGCCGGAAACGACGACCAGCTGCGTCGCGACGTGCCGCCACACTACTAGAACCAGAGCAGTTTGCCCGCGGTGACTGCCCCATCAACCGGATGGTCGTGCTCTTCACGGGGCACCTGAATCAGAACCTCGTCGTCGAAGACCACCGCAACGACTTTGGCTCGACGCTTGCCGGCCGCAAAGACCTGGGCCAGGCTGCGGTCGTAGTAGCCCTTGCCCTTGCCTAGGCGATTGCCGCGCAGGTCGACAGCCATGGCAGGAACGAAGATCAAACCGGCATCGCCCAACTTTGCGGGCTTGCCTGCTGCCTCTTCAAATCCAAGTTCGCCGAACTCGGTGTTGCCGTCAAAAAAGACCCAGTGCAGGTCTTGGCCCCGCACACTCGGCAGCATTACCCGAAGCCCGTTCTTTAGCGCCCACTCCAAAAACTCACGGATGTCTGGCTCGCCCTCAATGGGAAAGTAGGCCGCGACCGTTTCGACCTTTTGGTCGATGCAGAGCTGGCCAAGGGCCTGGCTCAAGCGAGTTGAATAGCTGGCATCTGGCTCTCGAGACTTGCGAGCTTCACGCAGTTGTGATCGCAGATGCGCCTTCTGGTTGGCTAGTTCATCCATGCGACTAATCTAGCCACGTGGTGCAATCAATCTCGCTGAATGACGGCGACGTTCGAGTCAGGCTGGCGAGCATGCGCGATGCTAAAGCGCTGCAGCAACTTATGCAGGGCAACCGTGAATGGTTGCGTCCATGGGAGGCCACTAATCCTTACGGGCCAAGTTCTTTTGACATGAAGTTGCAAATCAAAATTCTGCGCAAGCAGTACAAACTCGGCTCCGCCATTCCGATGGTGATTGAATACGGAAACCAAATCGTTGGTCAGTTAAATGTTGCAAACATGGTTTACGGATCTGTCTCTTCGTGCGTGATTGGTTACTGGGTAATTCCAGAAGTTGCCGGGCTTGGAATCACGCCGACCGCAGTTGGACTGATTGGCGATTACCTTGTTGACGAGTTGAAACTGCACCGCATCGAAATCGATATTCGCCCCGAGAATCTGCCAAGTCTTCGAGTAGTCGAGAAGCTCGGTTTCCGTTTCGAGGGAACCAAGCAGCGCTACATTCACATCAATGGCGCCTGGCGCGATCACTTTGTTTTTGCTCTCACCTCGGATGAGCTAAACCAGTCGATTCTGGATCGATGGCTTAACGGGGAGGTTGGTGAAATGAATTACCCATTTCAGACCAAAATCGTTAAACACACCGAGGAAAATCACGAGCACTTTGGCAGCTGACTCATATCTTTGAGTCATGACATTCTCACTCGACGGCGGCATCGGACTGGTTGTCATCGTCGCGCTGTGGCTCTTGGTCATGGTGCCGAGTTGGGGTCGCAACCAAGACTCTTCAAAGCGGGGTTCGACTTCTGGTCGAAACTTTTCGGGCAATCGCAATTCAACGGTGAAAAAACCTCGTGTCGGCGTGTCGAAAAGAGAAAATTTTCGCAATCGAAATCGGCGGTTGCGCCCACTGTTTGCATTCCTATTGGTCGCATCCGTTGCTATGACGGCGCAGGGTTTACTTGAAGTAGCTAGCAACGTTGTCTGGTTGATCGAGTCGGCGGCAGGTGTGCTGCTGTTCTCATTCAGTGCATCGGTGTTGCGCACCACGCGTGAAACTGCACCACGAATTGCACGCCAAACTGAGGGCCAACGACACCAGGACCTAGCCCGGATGGCTTATTTTGTAAGGGAATCAGCCTTAACCGATGCTTCGCCCGATGAACTGTTTGATGAGCGTGCCTGGAGCGGTTCGCAGATTCCGGAGTCCTCACTGAACCGCCGAGTTGGCGCGATTGATATGTCGAAACTCGCGCAGGTCGTGTCGTTGGATGAAGCGCGCGGGGCATCCGAGCAGTCGGGCTTCGATTCGCAGCAGCTTGACCTCATCCTTAAGCGCCGCAGAAACTCAAATTAAATTTTTTTCCAAAATCGGCGTGTCGGTTGTTTTATCCGCTAAACCGCTAGTCTTTTTTTATCTGCAATTACACGTTGGGAGTAGACAAATGACCATTTTCGATCGAGCCAAGAAGGTTTGGAATGCGAACGCCAAGGGTGTTCAACAGACCGTCGAGGCGATTGCAGAAGATGTCCGTGAGGAAGCTCAGGACGTTCTGCAAGATGCAGGAAAAAAAGTAGCAACCAAAGCAACTGAAATTGAGAGAAAGGCCACCATGGCTGTCAAGACCGCAACCAAGAAGGTAGTCAAGAAGGCTACCGCCGCAAAGAAGCCTGCTGCAAAGAAGGCTGTTGCAAAGAAGGCTGCCCCTAAGAAGGCAACCGCTGCAAAGAAGCCAGTAGCTAAGAAGGCTGTTGCAAAGAAG